>NZ_AP021901.1:5860000-6460000 GCF_018325905.1 Pseudomonas sp. St316
CGGCCTCTTCGCTTACCAGTTACAAGCTGGGGAAAGCGAACTGCGAAGCCTCATGGCTGGCACGCTGCGGCCAACGCTGGGTAATGGCCTTGCGACGGGTATAGAAACGCACACCGTCCGGGCCGTAGGCATGCAGGTCGCCGAACAGCGAACGCTTCCAGCCGCCAAAGCTGTGATACGCAACCGGCACCGGCAATGGAACGTTGACGCCCACCATGCCGACTTCGATCTCATCGCAGAACAACCGCGCCGCTTCACCATCGCGAGTAAAGATACAGGTACCGTTGCCATACTCGTGATCGTTGATCAACTGCATCGCCTCTTCCAGGCTATTGACCCGGACGATGCACAGCACCGGCCCGAAGATCTCCTCCTTATAGATGCGCATCTGAGGAGTCACACGATCGAACAGGCAACCACCGAGGAAGAAGCCCTCCTCGTGCCCGGCCACACTCAAGCCGCGACCATCGACAATCAACGAAGCACCCGCTGCCACGCCGTCTTCTATATAGCCACTGACCTTGTCACGATGCTGCCCCGTCACCAACGGCCCCATGTCCAGCCCACAGGATGTACCCGCGCCAATCTTCAGCGCTTTGATCTGCGGCACCAGCTTGGACACCAGGGCATCCGCCACCTGGTCGCCGACACACACAGCCACCGAAATAGCCATGCAGCGTTCCCCGCACGAACCGTACGCCGCGCCCATCAGTGCGCTGACGGCATTGTCCAGATCGGCATCCGGCATCAGCACCGCATGGTTCTTTGCCCCGCCCAGCGCCTGGACGCGTTTGCCGCGCCGAGTGCCCTCGGCATAGATGTACTCGGCAATCGGCGTCGAACCGACAAAACTCAGCGCCTTCACTTCTGGCGCTTCGATCAGTGCGTCCACCGCCGCCTTGTCGCCGTGCACCACGCTCAATACGCCCTTGGGCAAACCGGCTTCCAACAACAGCTGGGCGATCAGCAGCGTCGAACTCGGATCGCGCTCGGACGGCTTGAGAATAAAGCAGTTGCCGCAAACGATCGCCAGCGGATACATCCACAGCGGCACCATCGCCGGAAAGTTGAACGGTGTGATACCGGCTACCACCCCCAACGGCTGGAAGTCTGACCACGCGTCGATGTTCGGTCCTACGTTACGGCTGTATTCGCCCTTCAGGATTTCCGGCGCTGCGCAGGCAAACTCTACGTTCTCGATGCCCCGCTTGAGCTCACCGGCCGCGTCTTCCAACGTCTTGCCGTGTTCTTCACTGATCAACTGCGCGATGCGCGACTCGTTCTGTTCCAGCAATTGCTTGAAACGAAACATCACCTGCGCACGCTTGGCCGCCGGTGTACTGCGCCAGGCCGGGAAAGCTGCCTTGGCAGCGTCGATGGCTTGCTGGATGGTCGCGCGATCAGCCAATGGCACCTTATGGATGGCCTGGCCAGTGGACGGGTTGAACACATCGGCAGTGCGAGCGCTGTCGCTCAGCAGTTCGCCATTGATCAAATGCGGGATGAGACTCATGGGGACTCCAAAATTATCCACAGGCGCCCGCGACCGGACGCCTGTTATTGAAAGCTATATAGAAGAGCGGATCAGTCGAGCTTGTTCAGCACTTCACCGACCGCGTCGAACAGGCGATCCAGATCCTGCGGCTTGCTGTTGAACGTTGGCCCGAACTGCAGGGTGTCGCCGCCGAACCGCACATAGAACCCGGCTTTCCACAACACCATGCCGGCCTCGAACGGACGCACGATGGCATCGCCGTCGCGCCCGACGATCTGGATCGCGCCGGCCAGGCCATAGTTGCGAATGTCGATGACGTTCTTCGCGCCCTTCAAGCCGTGCAATGCATTCTCGAAATACGGCGCGATTTCGGCCACGCTCTGTACCAGGTTTTCCTTCTGCAGCAGGTCCAGCGCCGCCAGGCCAGCCGCGCAAGCCACCGGGTGCGCCGAGTAGGTGTAGCCGTGGGGAAATTCCACCGCGTACTCGGGTGTCGGCTGGTTCATGAAAGTCTGGTAGATCTCGGAACTGGCAATCACCGCGCCCATGGGGATCGCACCATTGGTGACTTGCTTGGCGATGCACATCAGGTCCGGCGTCACGCCAAAGCTGTCGGCACCAAACATCGAACCGGTGCGACCGAAACCGGTGATCACTTCGTCGAACACCAGCAGGATGCTGTGCTGGTCGCAGATTTCCCGCAGGCGCTTGAGGTAACCCTCTGGCGGCACCAGCACACCGGCCGAGCCAGCCATCGGTTCGACGAACACCGCAGCGATGTTGGAGGCGTCGTGCAATTCGATCAGCTTCAGCAGCTCATCGGCCAGAGCGATCCCGCCCTCCTTCGGCATGCCACGGGAATAGGCATTACTGGCCAGCAAGGTGTGGGGCAAGTGGTCGACGTCCATCATGGCTTGGCCGAACAATTTGCGGTTGCCGCTGACACCGCCGAGGCTGGTGCCGGCGATGTTCACACCGTGATAACCACGGGCACGACCGATCATCTTGGTCTTGGTCGCCTGGCCCTTGAGGCGCCAGTAGGCGCGGACCATCTTCACCGCGGTGTCGGCGCACTCGGAGCCGGAATCGGTGAAGAACACATGATTGAGATTGCCCGGGGTCAGGCTGGTGATTTTTTCTGCCAGTTGGAACGACAGCGGATGACCGTACTGGAAACCCGGCGAGTAATCGAGGGTACCCAGTTGCTTGGCGACCGCTTCCTGGATTTCCTTGCGCGTGTGCCCGGCACCGCACGTCCACAGGCCCGACAGCGAGTCGTAGACCTTGCGCCCCTTGTCATCCACCAGCCAACTGCCTTCGGCAGCCACAATCAGGCGCGGATCGCGCTGGAAATTGCGGTTGGCGGTGTAAGGCATCCAGTGGGCATCCAGCTTGAGCTGGCTGGCCAGGGAACCGGCAGCGTGTTCGGGCATGTTCATCGACAAAACCTCGCAGGTCATAAGCGACAGGGGATCGAAAGCGTTCTTGCAGCTAAATTGCCACGGCGATAAAGTCGGTGAAATCCAACTTTTGTAACCTTCAGTCGGTGGATCACTAAACTATGAGCGTTCGTCGTCCCGATCCACTGGCCCAGGTCAGCGACTTTGATATCCGCCTGCTGCGCATTTTCCGCAGCGTGGTGGAATGTGGTGGATTTTCCGCCGCTGAAACCGTGCTTGGCATCGGCCGCTCGGCCATCAGCCAGCAGATGAGCGATCTCGAACAACGCCTCGGCCTTCGTCTGTGCCAGCGCGGGCGCGCGGGGTTTTCCCTGACCGAGGAAGGCCGCGAGGTGTATCAATCGGCGTTACAACTATTGAGCGCATTGGAGAGCTTTCGCACCGAGGTCAACGGCTTGCACCAGCATTTGCGCGGTGAATTGACCATCGGCCTGACCGACAATCTGGTCACCCTGCCCCACATGCGCATCACCCACGCCTTGGCGCAATTGAAAGAACGCGGGCCCGACGTGCAGATCCAGATCCGCATGATCGCCCCCAACGAAGTCGAGCAAGGCGTGCTCGATGGGCGCCTGCATGTCGGCGTAGTCCCCCAGGCCAGTGTCCTGTCCGGGCTGGAATATCAACCGCTGTACAGTGAACGATCGCTGCTGTACTGCGCGGTCGGGCATCCGCTGTTTTATGTCGATGACCAGCAGCTCGAAGATGCTCGCCTAAACAGCCAGGACGCCATCGCCCCCACGTTCCGCTTGCCCGCCGAGATACAGGCCCACTACCAAGCGCTCAATTGCACCGCCAGCGCATCGGACCGCGAAGGCATGGCGTTCCTGATCCTCACCGGACGCTACATCGGTTACTTGCCCGATCACTACGCCAGCCTGTGGGTCCAGCAAGGTCGGTTGCGGGCACTGAAACCTGCGGCACGGTTCTATGATTTGAGCCTGGCGTCGGTCACGCGCAAGGGGCGTCGGCCTCACTTGGTGCTGGAGAGTTTTCTCGAAAGTCTGGCGGCCACCCGCTGATCCCATGTGCCCCTTCCTTTGTGGGAGCGAGCTTGTTCGCGAGGGCGGTGTATCAGTCGCCCCCATGCTGAATGCCCCTGCGCTATCGCGAGCAAGCTCGCTCCCACAGGTGTTTAGCCAGCTTTTAGTGTGATGACACTTGTCGGATTGATGCCGGTGCGCTATCAACGCATTTGCTTGCCCACAGACCCAGCCCGGAAACGCCCATGACCTTTGAAGTCCCTGCCCACGGTGGCAAGCCCACCAGCCGCATTCGTCAAAAGAACGAAGAGACGATCCTCAAGGCTGCCGAAGATGAATTCGCCCGTCACGGGTTCAAAGGCACCAGCATGAATGCCATCGCCCTCAAGGCCGGGCTGCCCAAGGCGAACCTGCATTATTACTTCACCAATAAGCTCGGGTTGTACGTGGCGGTGCTGAGCAACATCATCGAGTTGTGGGACAGCACCTTCAATACCCTCACCGCCGAGGATGATCCGGCCGAAGCCTTGACCCGCTATATCCGCGCCAAAATGGAGTTCTCTCGTCGCCAACCCCAGGCCTCGCGCCTGTTTGCCATGGAAGTGATCAGCGGTGGCGAATGCCTGAGCGAGTATTTCAACCAGGATTATCGCACCTGGTTCAGTGGTCGGGCGGCCGTATTCCAGGCCTGGATCGATGCCGGCAAGATGGACCGGATCGACCCGGTTCACCTCATTTTCCTGTTGTGGGGCAGTACCCAGCATTACGCCGACTTCGCCACGCAGATCTGTCGCGTGACCGGTCGCAGCAAGTTGACCAAGCAGGACATGATCGAGGCTGGCGACAACCTGATCCGTATCATTCTCAAGGGCTGCGGCCTGACACCGACCCTCTAAGATCGCCATGCCTTTTACCCTTGCCGGCTTTTGCGAATATCGCGAAGAAATTCGCAAAAGCCGCTTCATCACGTTCGCCGCGCCCATCAGCAGCCCCGCCGACGCCCAGGCCTTTATCGACCGGCACAGCGACCTGAATGCCTCGCACAATTGCTGGGCCTGGAAACTCGGCGACCAATACCGCAGCAACGACGATGGCGAGCCGGGAGGCACCGCCGGGCGGCCGATCCTGGCCGCGATCGAAGCACAAGCGTGCGACCAGGTCGCGGTGCTGGTGATCCGCTGGTACGGCGGGATTCAACTGGGTACGGGCGGGCTGGCCCGGGCTTATGGCGGCGGCGCGAACAGATGCCTGCAAAACGCCGAGAAAATCGAATTGATCAGTCGCGTGGCGCTGCGCTGTTCCTGCGGGTTCGCCGAACTGGTCCTGGTGAAACTGCGTGTCGCCGAATGTGGCGGGCTGATCAATGAAGAGCGCTTTACGGCCAATGGCGTCGACCTGCAGTTGGCCGTGGGTGAAGCGCAAATCGAAACATTGCAAACGCAACTGGCCGACCTGAGCCGGGGACGGATTCTGTTAGGGCGTTGAGTTCAAACGCTTGCAACCTTTCTGGGCGCCGCGCAATCGTTCAACTTGCCCACATCCACTGTGCACCCGACTGTGGATAACCTGAGCACATCCCCCTGTAACCCTTCTGTCATGCGGGTTTGAGAGCGTTGCTCATTTTTCATCCAAAGTCCTGTCCAAGCGACAAATCCATACACAAAACAACCGCTTGCAACGGTTTATCACCTTTAGAAGAAAGCCTCGCAGTGCTTATGCCCGAGTTTTCGGCTTGCGCACAATAACTGTGGAGCAACCTGTGGATAACCCGTTCATGGCTCCTGCCACCCCAAGAAGCGCATGGCTCGCAGCCGCTTGTTCAATTTTTAACCACCCATTTCAGGGCAAACCGATGCCTGCACCCAATCCGCGCGCGCCAAGCCGGTGCAAAATGTTCCTATGGCGGGTGCCTAGGCCTCACGCAGAGGGCTCTAGCGAGAGGGCTGGAGCAATTTCCTGACCTGATGGCCAGGAAATTGCTTTATCCACAGGCATTCCTGTCATCGGCCCGAGCCTGTCATGTCCAACCCCGATTCCATCGCGCGCCTGCAATTGCGCAACATCAGCAAACGCTATCCCGGTTGCCTGGCCAACGACGCCATCGACCTGAGTATCCAGCCCGGCGAGATCCACGCCCTGCTCGGGGAAAACGGTGCGGGTAAAAGCACCCTGATGAAAATTATCTACGGTGTCACCCCTGCCGATTCGGGTGAGGTGATCTGGCAAGGCCAGCGCGTCAACCTGCGCAACCCGGCCCAGGCCCGCAGCCTGGGAATCGGCATGGTGTTCCAACATTTCTCGCTGTTCGAAACCCTCACCGTTGCGCAGAACATTGCCCTGGCAATGGGCGCGGCAGCCGGTACGCCGGCGCAGCTGGAACCCCGGATCCGCGAGGTTTCCCGGCGCTATGGCATGGCGCTGGAGCCGCAGCGGCTGGTTCACAGCCTGTCGATTGGCGAGCGGCAGCGGGTGGAGATCATTCGCTGTCTGATGCAGGACATTCGCCTGCTGATTCTCGATGAACCGACCTCCGTGCTCACACCCGTTGAAGCCGAAGAACTGTTCGTGACCCTGCGCCGACTGGCGAGCGAGGGCTGCAGCATCCTGTTTATCAGCCACAAGCTCGGGGAAGTGCGAGCGTTGTGCCACAGCGCCACGGTGCTGCGCGGCGGGCGGGTGTCAGGGCATTGCACGCCGGCACACTGCTCGGACCGGGAGCTGGCGCAACTGATGGTTGGCGAAGCGGCCGGACTGATCACGGATTACCCCAAGATCAGCGCAAACAAAACCTTCCTGCAAATCAACAAGCTGTCATGGCACAACCCGGACCCATTCGGCTGCTCGTTGCGGGAGATCGACCTGGAGGTGCGCAGCGGCGAAATCGTCGGCATCGCCGGGGTGGCGGGCAATGGTCAGGACGAATGGCTGGCGTTGCTCAGCGGAGAAACTCCGCTTGCCCGCCAGCAAGGCGAAACGATCCGATTCGACGGGCAACCCGTGGCTCATCTACGCCCCGACGCCCGTCGCCGGCTCGGGCTGGCATTTGTCCCCGCCGAGCGTCTGGGCCATGGCGCCGTGCCGCAATTGAGCCTGGCGGATAACGCCTTGCTCAGCGCGTTCCAACAGGGCCTGGTCAGCCACGGACTGATTCGCCGCAGCAAGGTCGAACACCTGGCCGAGGAGATCATCCGTCGCTTTGGCGTGAAGACACCCGACACTAAAACCCCAGCGCGCAGCCTCTCGGGAGGCAACCTGCAGAAATTCATTCTCGGTCGGGAAATCCTGCAACAACCGAAGCTGCTGGTGGCCGCTCACCCGACCTGGGGCGTGGACGTCGGCGCGGCGGCGACCATCCATCGCGCCCTGATTGCTCTGCGCGATGCAGGCGCGGCGATTCTGGTGATCTCCGAAGACCTCGACGAACTGTTCCAGATCAGCGACCGCCTCGGCGCCTTGTGCGGTGGGCGTCTGTCGGCCTTGAGGCCTACCGTCGAGACCCGGCTCAGTGACGTCGGCGGCTGGATGGCCGGCCAGTTCGACGCCCCTCAATTCCCTGCCCCCGCACCGGTTTAAACGGAGTTCTCCATGCTGCTTTCTCTCGAACCTCGCGGCCAGCAATCGCGCCTGATGCTCTGGTGCTCACCGCTACTGGCCGCCGTGTTGACCCTGGCCTGTGGCTCACTGCTGTTTATCGCCCTGGGGCACGATCCGCTGCAAACGCTGTACACCTTGTTGATCGCCCCGATCAGCGATCTGTACGGTGTGTCCGAGTGGTTGGTCAAGACCCTGCCGATCCTGCTGTGTGCCCTCGGCCTGGCAGTGGCCTATCAGGCGCGAATCTGGAACATCGGCGCTGAAGGCCAGCTGTTGCTGGGCGCCCTGGCCGGCAGTGCCTTGGCAGTGAACATCATCGACATGCAAAGCCGCTGGGCACTGGTGCTGATCCTGCTGACCGGCACCCTGGCCGGCGCCGCCTGGGCCGGGCTCACGGCGTGGCTGCGCACGCGCTTTAATGCCAATGAAATCCTCACCAGCATCATGCTCAATTACATCGCCCTGAACCTGTTGCTGTTTTGCGTTCACGGACCGTTGAAAGACCCAGCGGGGTTCAACTTCCCCGAGTCGGCAATGTTCGGTGAGGCCAGTCGCCTGCCGTTGCTGCTGGAGGATGGTCGGGTCCATGCCGGGCTGTATTTCGCCCTGCTGGCGCTGGTGGCCGTGTGGGTGTTGCTGCAGAAAAGCTTCGTCGGCTTTCAGATCAAGGTGCTGGGCCTCGATGCCCGCGCCGCCGGTTTCGCCGGTTTTCGCCAGAAACCGTTGGTGTGGCTGGCGTTGTTGATCAGCGGGGCACTGGCCGGGCTGGCCGGCGTCTGCGAAGTGACCGGGCCGATCGGTCAACTGGTGCCGCAGGTGTCGCCGGGCTACGGCTATGCGGCAATTACCGTGGCGTTCCTGGGGCGCCTCAATCCCATTGGCATTCTGTTTTCCAGCCTGTTGATGGCCCTGCTGTACATCGGTGGCGAGAGCGCGCAGATGTCGCTGAACCTTCCCCAAGCAATCACCCAACTGTTCCAGGGGATGATGCTGTTTTTCCTGTTGGCCTGCGACGTACTGATTCTGTACCGACCACGCCTGAACCTGCGCTGGGCCCGGCGCACCCGAACCACCGCCGTGCAGGCAGGAGCGCTGTGATGGATATCGACCTGTTGAGCAATATTTTCTACGCCATGGTCCGCTGCGGCACACCGTTGCTGCTGGTGGCCCTGGGTGAACTGGTCTGCGAAAAAAGCGGCGTCCTCAACCTGGGCCAGGAAGGCATGATGCTGTTCGGTGCGGTGATCGGTTTTATCGTCGCATTCAACAGCGGCAATCTCTGGCTCGGCGTGTTGCTGGCGATGGCTGCCGGCATGCTGCTGTCGGCGTTGTTCGCGCTGGTGGCGCTGGTATTCAACGCCAATCAGGTCGCCACCGGGCTGGCGCTGACGATTTTCGGTGTGGGCCTGTCGAGCTTTGTCGGGGCAGCCTGGGTCGGCAAGCCGTTGGCCGGGTTCGAGCCGCTGGCGATTCCTTACTTGAGTGACATTCCACTGATCGGGCGGATGCTGTTTGCCCAGGACCTGCTGGTCTACCTGTCCTTCGCCCTGTTTGCCCTGGTGGCGTGGATGATTGTGAAAAGCCGCGTCGGGTTGATCATCCAGGCCGTCGGGGAAAACCCCGATGCCGCCAGCGCCATGGGCCTGCCGGTGCTGCGGGTGCGAACCCTGGCGGTATTGTTTGGCGGCGCCATGGCCGGGTTGGCCGGCGCCTATCTATCGCTGGCCTACACGCCGATGTGGGCCGAAAACATGAGCGCCGGGCGCGGTTGGATCGCCCTGGCGCTGGTGGTATTCGCCAGTTGGCGGGTGTGGCGCCTGCTGCTGGGCGCCTACCTGTTCGGCCTCGCCAGCATCCTGCACCTGGTGGCCCAGGGGTTGGGCCTGGCGATTCCATCGAGTCTGCTGGCGATGCTGCCGTATGCCGCGACCATTGTGGTGCTGGTGCTGTTGTCCCGGGACGCCGTGCGCACCCGGCTGTATGCGCCGGTGTCCCTGGGGCAGCCTTGGCAGGCGGGGCATTGATACAGACCGCGGCGCGTCTATCGCGAGCAAGCTCCCACACCGGCCGGCAGTTCCGACTCAGGCCTCCTGTAGGAGCGCGCTTGCTCGCGATGAGTCTCGAACAGGCAATACCTGAACCAAGCCCCACACCACTTCGAAAAACAGGAAAACCCACAACACCGCATTGGCCCCATGAAGCAATGCATACAGCATCCAGGTTGCAAACAAAAACCGCCCCACTGCGTCATAACGCCCATACAGCGGCTGTGGGTCCCGAATTCGCAGCACCGACCACACGCAGACAATCGAACCCAGCAGATTCACCATCAGCACGTGCGCCGGCGCAAACGGCGGCAGTTCTCCAGGCAGGTCAAATAGCTGAGTCATGCTCGTCAACACACCATGCAACGCCGCAAAGCTCCACGGCGTGGCCAGCGCAGCCGACACGATAAGGTCGTACCAGGCACTGCCGCGCACCACCCGGCGATATTGCGTCAAAGTCCACATACAGCGTGCTCCAGATAATTGGGAAGCAAAGAGGCTAAAGCCTGGGGTATGCTCCAAGGTCAAGCCCTGCGGAGACCCAACATGCGCATCGGTGAACTCGCCCAAGCCTGCGCCGTCAGCCGTGACACCCTGCGCTTCTACGAGCAGCGTGGCCTGATCGCGGCGCAGCGCAGCGCCAATGGCTATCGCCACTACCCCGCCGATATGGTGCAACTGGTGCTCTACATCAAGACGGCCCAGCGCCTGGGCTTTACCCTGGGCGAGATCGGCGCCAGCGTCGCCGCCCTGTGGCAGGCGCAGGACCCCGACTGCGCCGTGACGCAATTGCTGCAAGACAAACTGAACCTGATCGAAACCCGGATCACCGAACTCGACGCGTTGCGTCACGAGCTGAAACAACGGCTGGGGCAACGTTGTCCATTAAATCCGTGACCTTCTCACTCAAGGATGCCTTCATGAATTCGGCAAAAAACGCATTGATCATCGGCGCCTCCCGAGGCTTGGGCCTCGGCCTGGTGAAGACACTGCTCAGCGATGGCTGGAACGTGACCGCCACCGTGCGCAACCCGCAGCACGCAGAGGCTTTGAAGGCCCTGGGCCCGGTGCGGATTGAAAAGCTCGACATGGACGACCAGCAAGCGGTCATTGCCTTGAGCCAACAACTCAAGGGCGAGACCTTCGACCTGCTGTTCGTCAATGCCGGCGTCAAGGGCCCGGACAACCAGAGTCCAGGCGGCGCGACGCTGGCCGAAGTCGGCCAGCTGTTCTTCACCAACGCCGTGGCGCCGATCAACCTGGCTCAACGCTTTGTCGGCCAGATCCGCGACGGCAGCGGCGTGCTCGCCTTCATGAGTTCGGTGCTGGGCAGCGTGACCATGCCCGACGCGCCGGAACTGGCGCTGTACAAGGCCAGCAAGGCGGCGCTCAACTCCATGACCAATAGCTTTGTCAGCCAATTGGGCGAGCAGGCATTGACCGTGCTGTCGCTGCACCCGGGTTGGGTGAAGACCGACATGGGCGGTGAAGGGGCGGACATCGATGTCGAGACCAGCACTCGCGGGTTGATCGACCAGGTGAATGCCTTCGCCGGCAAAGGCGGACATCACTTCGTCAACTACAGGGGCGAAACGATTCCCTGGTGACCACTCCGATAACCTGTGGAACACCAATCCCCCTGTGGGAGCGAGCTTGCTCGCGATAGCGGCTCACATCCAACCTCGATGTCGACTGACCTGTCGCTAATCGCGAGCAAGCTCGCTCCCACAGTTGATCTCGGTTGGGCGCTGGAAATGTGCCAGGCAACCTGAGTAAACTCTGCACCTCGCCCCCCAAAGGGCGACCCTGGATCAGCAGACAGGGCATCACTGAGCTGGCTAACCTGAACCCACTTTCAGAGGAGCCGGCCACCATGCCTGCGACCCGTACCTGGTTAAAAAATCCCCGCGCCATTTTCACCGCCAACGACCTCGATGCCCGTGGCGGCCTCGTCCTGCAGGACGGTGTGATCGTCGAGCTGCTGAGCGCCGGCCAGCAACCCGCGCAGCCTTGTGACAACCTCTTCGACGCGCGCGAACATGTGATCCTGCCAGGGTTGATCAATACCCATCATCACTTCTATCAGACCCTGACCCGCGCCTGGGCGCCGGTGGTGAACCAGCCGTTGTTTCCCTGGCTGAAGACCCTCTACCCGGTGTGGGCGCGGCTGACCCCGGAAAAACTGGCCCTGGCCAGCAAAGTGGCGTTGGCCGAGTTGTTGCTGTCGGGCTGCACCACGGCGGCCGACCACCATTACCTGTTTCCCGAAGGCCTGGAAAATGCCATCGACGTGCAGGTGCAGAGTGTTCGTGAACTGGGCATGCGCGCGATGCTGACCCGCGGTTCCATGAGCCTGGGCGAGGCCGACGGTGGCTTGCCGCCGCAGCAGACCGTGCAGCAGGGCCAGGTGATTCTCGACGACAGCCAGCGCTTGATCGCCGAGTACCACGAGCGCGGCGACGGCGCGCAGATCCAGATTGCCCTGGCGCCCTGCTCACCGTTTTCGGTCACGCCGCAGATCATGAGCGCCAGCGCCGAGCTGGCGGAAAAACTCGACGTACGCTTGCACACGCACCTGGCCGAAACCCTTGATGAAGAAGACTTCTGCCTGCAACGCTTCGGCCTGCGCACCGTGGATTACTTGGACAGCGTCGGCTGGCTCGGCCCGCGCACCTGGCTGGCCCACGGCATTCATTTCAACCCGGATGAAATCGCCCGTCTCGGCGCTGCCGGCACCGGCATCTGTCACTGCCCAAGTTCGAACATGCGCCTGGCCTCGGGCATTTGCCCGACCCTGGACCTGACCGCCGCCGGCGCTCCCGTGGGCCTGGGGGTAGACGGTTCGGCGTCCAACGATGCCTCGAACATGATCCTGGAAACCCGCCAGGCGCTGTACATCCAGCGTCTGCGCTACGGCGCGCAAGCGATCACGCCGGAGCGCGTGCTGGGCTGGGCGACCCGGGGCTCGGCGCAACTTCTCGGGCGCAGCGATATCGGTGAATTGGCGGTGGGCAAGCAGGCCGACCTGGCGCTGTTCAAGCTCGACGAGCTGCGCTTCTCCGGCAGCCACGATCCGATTTCCGCACTGCTGCTGTGTGGTGCGGATCGGGCGGATCGGGTGATGATCGGTGGGCAATGGCGAGTCATCGACGGGCAGGTCGAGGGGTTGGACTTGAAGGGCTTGATTGCCGATCACAGCCAGGCGGCGCGAGAATTGATCGCCGGCACCTGACCGGACGCCATCGCGGGCAAGCCTTGCTCCCACAGGTCTCGCGGCAAGGTTGCCCTCATAAACCCCCACCATTCACTGTGGGAGCAAGGCTTGCCCGCGATGCTCTTCTAGAGCCCCAGCAGGGACAACATGATGAACGTCGCGAACAACACAAAATGGGTCATGCCTTCGATGGCATTGGTTTCGCCATCGTTGAGGTTGATCGCGCTGACGATCAGGGTAATGAAGATCATCACCGTCTGCACCGGGGTCATTGCCATCTGGAACGGCTGGCCGGTGTAGAGGGCCATGGCCTCCATCACCGGCACGGTCAGGATTACGGTGGACAGCGAGGCGCCCAGCGCGATATTCACCACCGACTGCATGCGATTGGCCAGGGCCGCGCGCAGGGCGGTGAGGATTTCCGGTGCGGCGGAGATGGCGGCCACCAGGATCGCCGTGACCACCGGCGGCGCACCCGAGCCTTCCAACCCCAGGTCGATGGCCTTGGACATGACTTCGGCCAGGGCGCCGATCACCACCACGCCAAACACCAGCGCGCCGATGGAAAGCGTCAGGCTGATGGGTTGCGGTTCGTTTTCCACCGGTTCTTTCTTGCGACGTTTTTCCGGATAGCTGTAGCTGAAGAAGTAACTGTGAGGCCCGACCTGCATGCGCAGGAACAACGTGTACAGCACGATCATCGCGCCGATGGTAAAGGCCGAATACATTTTCCAGCTCTCGCGGGGAATGAACTCGGGCACCACCATCGATACGCCCATGGCGGTGAGGATCATCACGCTGTAGGTGCGCGCCGAATCGTCGTTGTAAGCCTGCTCGCCATGCTTAATCCCGCCCATCAGCGCCGCGAGCCCGAGGATGCCGTTGATGTCGAGCATCACCGCCGAGTAGATCGTGTCCCGCACCAACGTCGACGAAGCCTCGTTGCTCATCATGATCGCCAGGATCACCACCTCCACCAGTACCGCCGACAGCGTCAGGATCATGGTGCCGTAAGGGTCACCGACCTTTTCCGCCAGCAGTTCGGCGTGATGGGCCACGCGCATGGACGCCGCGACGATGAAACCGATCAGGACCAGGCCGCCGGTCAACGCCACCACCTGCCCGCTGCCCAGCAGCCAGTGCTCCAGCGGATAGGCGATACACGCGGCGATCAGCGCCAGCAACAGCAGTTTTTCTTGCTTGAGCAAAGTGAGCATCGCAGGCCTTTCACCATGGGCGGGGTCATGTGCTACTGACTATAGGGGGCGGTGAACGTTTCGTTCGGTGTGATGCACCAGGGAATGGCGGGTGGCGGGCGGGTGCACCTTTATCGATCCGGACGGCCTCATCGCGAGCAAGCTCGCTCCCACAGGTTGTGCACTGTCTTTGTGGGAGCGAGCTTGCTCGCGATGGCTGCCTCGAAAGGATCGCAGGTTTTGTTGTCCTGTTGGTCAGCATTTTGCATTGGTGCTGCACAGCCAACCTCACAACAAAATGGAGTTCGAGTTCATGCACAAACGCCCCTTGAAGAAGTTGCTTTGCGCCGTCGTCGCCGCCGTCGGCCTGGGCGCCGGCCTGAATGCCAGTGCCGCCGACCCGCTGAAGGTCGGCTTCGTCTACATCGGCCCGATCGGCGACCACGGCTGGACCTATCAGCATGAACAAGGGCGTAAGGAGCTGGCGGCGAAATTCGGCGAGCAGATCACCACCAACTACGTGGAGAACGTGCCGGAGGGTGCCGACGCCGAGCGGGTAATCCGCAACATGGCCAAGGACAAGTACGACCTGATCTTCACCACCTCCTTCGGCTACATGAACCCAACGCTCAAGGTCGCCAAGCAGTTTCCCAAGGTGATCTTCGAACACGCCACCGGCTACAAGCAGGACAAGAACCTGGGCACGTACCTGGCTCGCACTTATGAGGGCCGCTACGTCGGTGGTTTCCTCGCGGCCAAGATGACCAAGACCAAGAAGATCGGCTACGTCGCTTCCTTCCCGATCCCGGAAGTCATCCGCGACATCAACGCCATCCAACTGGCCCTGAACAAGTACAACCCTGGCACCGAGATCAAAGTGGTGTGGGTCAATTCCTGGTTCGACCCGGGCAAGGAAGCCGACGCCGCCAACGCGCTGATCGACCAGGGTGTGGACGTGGTGTTCCAGCACACCGACAGCCCGGCTCCGATCCAGGCCGCCGAGCGACGCGGCGTCTATGCGGTAGGCTACGCTTCGGACATGGCTCACTTCGGTCCCAAGGCGGTGCTGACGTCCATCGTCAATGACTGGGGCCCGCATTACATCCAGGCGACCCAAAGCGTGCTCGACCATAGCTGGAAATCCCAGGACTACTGGGGCGGCCTGAAGGAAGGCACGGTGAAACTGCCGATCAGCGACCTGGTGCCGGCAGCGGTCAAAGGCGAAGCCGAGCAGATCATCGCCGACATCGAGAGCGGTGCCTTCCACCCGTTCACCGGCCCGATCAAGGACCAGGCCGGCGTCGAGAAAATCCCGGCGGGCGCGAGCGCTACCAACGCGGAACTGGCGTCGATGAATTATTACGTCGAAGGCATGAAGGCTGAGATCCCGAAATAAACCCCAGCCCAAAAACCAACCCAAAACCCATTGTGGGAGCGAGCTTGCTCGCGATAGCGGACCGACATTCAACATTGATGTCGACTGACACACCGCTATCGCGAGCAGGCTCGCTCCCACAAGGGGCTCCATTTCAAAGTCAGGAAAGCAGTATGAACAGCCTTCCCATTATCGACATCAGCCCCCTCTACACCGACGATGCCAACGCCTGGCAATCGGTCGCCGAACAGATCGACCGCGCCTGCCGCCAATGGGGCTTTTTCTACATCAAGGGCCATCCCATCAGCCCGGCGCGCATCGCCGAGATACTGGGCTGTGCCCAGCGCTTCTTCGCCCTGCCCGTCGAAGAAAAACTTAAGATCGACATCACCCAGACCCGCCACCACCGTGGCTATGGCGCTGTCGCCACCGAACAACTGGACCCGACCAAACCCAGCGACCTGAAGGAAACCTTCGACATGGGCCTGCACTTGCCGGCCGATCACCCCGACGTGCTGGCGGAAAAACCCCTGCGCGGTCCCAACCGCCACCCGGATCTGATGGGCTGGGAAAACGTGATGGAGCAGCATTACCGCGACATGCAGGCGCTTGCCCAGACCCTGTTGCGGGCCATGACCCTGGCCCTGGGTATCGAACGGGACTTTTTCGACACCCGCTTCAACGCGCCAGTGAGCGTGCTGCGCCTGATCCACTACCCGCCCCGCGACACCGCCAGCAGCGCCGAGCAGCAAGGTGCAGGCGCCCATACCGATTATGGTTGCATCACCCTGCTCTACCAGGACGCCGCCGGCGGCCTGCAAGTACGTAACGTCAACGGCCAGTGGATCGATGCGCCGCCCATCGACGGCACCTTCGTGGTCAACCTCGGTGACATGATGGCGCGCTGGAGCAACGACCGTTATCTGTCCACGCCCCATCGGGTGATCAGCCCACTGGGAGTGGATCGGTACTCGATGCCGTTCTTTGCCGAGCCGCACCCCGACACGCTGATCCAATGCCTGCCCGGTTGCCAGGATGACGCGCACCCGCCAAAGTATCCAACGACTACCTGCGCCGAATTCCTGCTGTCGCGTTTCGCCGACACCTATGCTTACCGGCGTGAGTCGCTCGCCGTGTAGTGGATCAGCCGGTCAGGTTTTACCCGACAAGGCGGCCAGCGCCTGTAGAATGCCCGCCATTGATTCGCTGATGAGAAAAGACCATGTACGACTGGCTGAACGCCCTGCCCAAGGCTGAACTGCACCTGCACCTGGAAGGCTCGCTGGAGCCCGAACTGCTGTTCGCCCTGGCCGAACGCAACAAGATCGCCCTGCCCTGGAGCGACGTCGATACCCTGCGCAAGGCCTATGCCTTCAACAATCTGCAGGAATTCCTCGACCTGTATTACCAAGGCGCCGATGTGCTGCGCACCTCCCAGGATTTCTACGACCTGACCTGGGCCTACCTGTTGCGTTGCAAGGCGCAGAACGTGATCCACACCGAACCGTTCTTCGACCCGCAGACCCACACCGACCGTGGCATCCCGTTCGAAGTGGTGCTCAACGGCATCGCCGCCGCCCTCAAGGACGGTGAGCAGCAACTGGGCATCACCAGCGGCCTGATCCTGAGCTTTCTGCGCCACCTCAGCGAAGAGCAGGCCGAAAAAACCCTCGACCAGGCGCTGCCGTTTCGCGACGCGTTCGTCGCCGTCGGCCTGGACAGTTCGGAAATGGGTCATCCGCCGAGCAAGTTCCAGCGCGTATTCGACCGCGCGCGCAACGAAGGCTTTCTGACCGTCGCCCACGCGGGTGAAGAAGGTCCACCCGAATACATCTGGCAAGCCCTGGACCTGCTGAAGATCCAGCGCATCGACCACGGCGTGCGGGCCATCGAAGATGAGCGGCTGATGCAGCGGATCATCGACGAGCAGATTCCGCTGACCGTGTGCCCGTTGTCCAACACCAAGCTGTGCGTGTTCGACGACATGTCGCAGCACAACATCCTCGACATGCTCGAGCGCGGCGTGAAGGTAACGGTGAACTCCGATGACCCGGCGTACTTCGGCGGCTACGTCACCGAGAACTTCCACGCGTTGCACACCCACCTGGGCATGACCCAGGACCAGGCCAAGCGCCTGGCCCAGAACAGCCTGGATGCGCGGCTAGTAAAACCCTGAGCCTCACCGAATTCCTGTGGGGGCGAGCTTGCTCGCGATGGCGATGTATCAGTCGATATCAATGTTGAATATCGGACCGCTATCGCGAGCAAGCTCGCTCCCACAGGGGATAGTGTTTAATCGGCGACTGTCGCTTCGCTCAACTCCTCCAACGTCTTGCCCCGCGTCTCCATTCCGAACAACCAGACCACCCCCGCCGCTACGGCGAAGCACAGTGCGCCCAGGGCGAACACGCCACCCTGGCCGGTGATGGGAAATACCAGCCCGGTCACCAGCGGGCCGAGCAGCGAACCGACGCGACCCACCGCCGAAGCAAACCCCGAGCCGGTGGCCCGGGCCGAGGTGGGGTACAGCTCTGGCGTATAGGTGTAGAGCACCGCCCACATGCCGAACAGGAAAAACTGCATCAGCAGCCCGGTGCCGATCAACAGGCCGACGTTGCCGCCAAATACCGCGCTCTGCCCATACAGAAACGCCATCGCGCCACCGCCCAACAGCGTGATGACGCACACCGGTTTGCGCCCCCAGCGCTCCACCAGCCAGGCCGCCATCAAGAAGCCGGGAATCCCGCCCAGGGAAATCAGCACGGTGTAATACACCGACTGGGTCACCGCGAACCCCGACTGCTGCAACAACGCACTGAGCCAGGAGGTCAGGCCGTAGAAACCGAGCAAGGCAAAGAACCAGACGCTCCAGATCATCATCGTGCGCTGGCGATACAGCGGTGACCAGATCTGCGCCAGGGCCGAAAAGAAATTACCCGGCGTACTCTCAACCCTTGGCAAACGGATCGGCTCCGGCAGGTCGCGACGCCCCAGCGAGGTCCGGACCTTGTCTTCGATTCGCTTGAGCACCGTGTCCGCTTCATCACCCCGACCGGCCTGTTCCAGCCAGCGTGGCGACTCGGGAATGAAGAAGCGAATCGCCAGGACAAACACCGCCGGCACCGCCAGCACCAAAAAGATGTCGCGCCAGCCGATCACCGGCAGCAGGAAATACGACAGCACCCCCGCCGCCACGAAACCCAGCGGCCAGAAGCCATCCATCAAGGCGATGTAGCGGCCCCGACGCTTGGCCGGGATCAGCTCCGAAAGCATCGACTGGGCAATCGGAAATTCCATGCCCATGCCGATGCCCAGCAGGATGCGAAACAGCGTCAAGGTCTCGATGTCCTGGGCCGTGGAGCACAAGTAACTGGCAATGCCCCACAACACGATGCTCCACTGGAACACCGGCTTGCGCCCGAAACGATCGGCCAGCATGCCCGACAGCGACGCCCCCACCACCATGCCGAAGAAGCTCGAGCTGGCGAGCAAACCGGCCTGGGCGGTGCTCAGGCCGAACTCGGCTTTGATCGATCCCAACAGGAACGTCATCATCGCCAGGTCCATGGAGTCAAAGAAAAACGCCAGTGCGATGATGATGAAGATGACCCGGTGGTAACCGCTGATGGGTAGCCGTTCCAATCGTTCCGCCGCGCTGTAGCCGTGAGTGTCCATGCTGTCTCCCCAATCCGATAATTCCCCGGACCGAGTGTGCGCGAACCTTGCAGGCAGTTATTGCTGGATACGACCTGCCGACAGCCCTGAGCGACGCATCAGGCGCGTTCCCTAGATTGCCATCTCCACCGTGTCCTGCCGGGCGAACCGGTGGATTTCCTGCTGGCCGAGCGTCGTCACCTGCAAGGCTCGCGAATCGTTGGGCAAGGTCAGCCAACCCGACTGCATGAACAGTTGCAGCAATGCCGCCCCCAGCGCGCCCCCCAGGTGCGGACGACGCTCGCTCCAGTCCGGGCAGGGACAGGCAATGCGGGCGTTGCGATGGGCCAGGGCCTGGATGAACAGGCCACGCTCGGCCAGTTGATTGGCGCCTTTGTGGGTGACGATCACCCGTTGCTCGAACTGCTCGATCCACCCGGCATCCAGCAGGCGTTGATACGCCGCCAGGGTGCCCCCCAGGTGATCGTCGCAAAGCCTGGCCCGCATCAACGAAGCGGGAGCCGACGGCGCCTTGGTGGGCATGACTCGGCGCTTGAAGACGTCTGGAATCTGCCGCGGCGTACTGACCAGCGTCGCGCTGGCCAGCGCTTCGACGGCAGCGCCGATTTCAGGTGCTGCCAGGCGGAAAAACCGCTTGCGGCCCCGGGCTTCGACTTTCAACAGGCCTCCGGCGGACAAGCGCCCCAAGTGCGCGTTGGCCGAGGACGGCGACAACCCGGCGAGCAACGCCAACTCCTCGGCCTGGCGGGCCGTGCCGTCCATCAAGGCCCACATCATTGCGCTGCGCTTGGGGTCAGCCAGCAGCGTGGCGATCTGGCTGATGCAAGGTGCATGTTCCATGTATTCACTCCCTGTTGAATCATTCGTCTACTGCTCTGGCGCAGGCGGCCGCTAGTATAAGCGGGGCGGTCGAGCTTTCCTGTCCTCCGGAAACCTTTGGAGGCGATTGTTGCTGAGGGAAAATTCTCTATTTGCCCGCGACTAATGGCCGGCCCCCGTCGAGACCGGAAAACGAGCCGTCAACTCACCGCAGCGGTCCTGGAGCATGTCCCGTAAAAGGTTGATGGGCTTGCTTAATTGCGCCCGGTGGGCACACAGCAGATTGAGGGGCGCGCGTTCGCATTGCAGGTGCGGCAAGAGGATTTTCAAGCGCCCGGCCAGCACGTCGGTGGACACATCCAGCCACGATTTATAGGCAATCCCGGCACCCGCCACCGCCCAGCGTCGCACCACATCGGCGTCGTCACTGAAGCGGTCGCCACTGACGGTCAGGCTCACTTCCCGTTTACCGTCATGAAAACGCCACCGGTCATGGACCCGACTGCCCAGCATGTACAACAGGCAGTTGTGCTGGGCCAGTTGTTCCAGCTGATGGGGTTCACCCTGACGAGCCAGATAGTCCGGCGATGCGCACAACACCCGGCGGTTATCCGCGGCAATAGGCAGGGCGACCAGGCTCGAATCTTCCGGATCGCCATAACGCAAGGCGATGTCCACCGGTTGCTTGAACAGATCGGCCATGCGATCGCCCAGCAACAGCCGCACCGTCAGCCCGGGGTGCTCTCGCTGGAACGCATCCAGCCAGGGCAGCAGCAGGTTGCGTCCCAGGTCCGATGGGGCGGACAACTGCAACACCCCACTGACCTGATCCTGGCCGCTGGTCAACAACCGTCGACCTTCGTCCAGGCTGCTCAATGCGGCCCGGGCATAGTCGAGAAAGCCCTCCCCTTCAGCCGTCAGGCGCAGGCTACGGGTGGAGCGGGCCAACAGCCGCGCGCCGAGGTGCTGCTCAATGCGTTTCAATGCGGCACTGGCCACTGCCGCCGACAGGTCCATGACCCTGGCCGCCGCCGAAAGACTGCCCAGGTCTGCCGCCCGGACAAACAACTGCAGGTCATCGAAGCGAAGCATGACGCCTCCATTATCAAAAAAATATTGAAAGAGCCTGTTCTTTTAGCCGGTTTTATCTCGACGATAAATAGCTAAACATGGCCTTCATCGAACTCATCTCACGGAGCCGCTTCATGAAAGCCATCGCCTACTACCACTCGTTGCCCATCACTGACCCGCAATCGCTCCAGGACATCGAGCTACCGGAACCGGTCGCCGGTCCCAGGGACCTGCTGGTGGAGGTCAAGGCTATTTCGGTCAACCCGGTGGACACCAAGGTCCGCCAGAACGTCCAGCCCGAAGACGGCGCAGCCAAGGTGCTGGGCTGGGACGTGGCCGGCGTGGTCAAGGCGGTGGGCAGCGAGGTCACGCTGTTCAAGGCCGGGGATAAGGTGTTCTATGCCGGCTCCATCGCCCGGGCCGGCGGCAACAGCGAGCGACACGTGGTGGATGAGCGCATCGTCGGCCACATGCCCAAGACCCTTGGTTTCGCCGAAGCGGCGGCGCTGCCGCTGACGGCCATTACCGCCTGGGAGTTGTTGTTCGAGCGCCTGCACATCCAGGAAGGCCAAAACGATCTGGGCCAGAGCCTGTTGATCGTCGGCGCTGCGGGCGGCGTGGGTTCGATCCTGACGCAACTGGCCAGCCAACTCACCGGGCTGAAGGTGATTGGCACCGCGTCCCGTGTGCAGACCCAGGATTGGGTGCGCAGCCTGGGTGCCGACCTGGTGATCGACCACAGCCAGCCATTGAGCGAAGTGTTGAAAGAAGCGGGCCAGCCCCAGGTGACGCACGTCGCCAGCCTGACCCAGACCGACCAGCATCTGGACCAGTTGGTCGAAGCGCTCGCGCCCCAGGGCAAACTGGCGCTGATCGACGATCCCAAGGCGCTGGACGTGACCAAGCTCAAGCGCAAGAGCCTGTCGTTGCATTGGGAGTTCATGTACACCCGCTCGCTGTTCGAGACGGCCGACATGCTTGAACAGCACAAACTGCTCAACCGCGTGGCCGCCCTGATCGACGCAGGCACACTCAAGACCACGGTTGGCGAGCATTTCGGCACCATCAACGCCGAGAACCTGCGCCGGGCGCATGCCTTGCTCGAAAGCGGAAAATCCAAGGGCAAGGTTGTGCTCGAAGGTTTCTGACTGCGCTGGGCAGCAGCCCTGCAAACATGCCTGTGGGAGCGAGCTTGCTCGCGATGGGGCCAGGTCAGGCAACATTGATGTCGGCGGGTCTACCGCTATCGCGAGCAAGCTCGCTCCCACAGGTGTTGCATTAACTTGCGACTGCACCGTCAGTCCGAGAATTGACTCTTGTCACAATTGCGATCGCATTCGGGTCTACACTCGAGGCCTTTGCAACGCAATCTTTTCGTGAGGAGGTCAGCAATGAAGATCCTGATAAAAGAAGTGGCAAGATCCCAATGGCAAGTGCGCCTTGACCAGCACGTCGTCACCTTCCGTACCGAGGCTGAAGCCCAGGCCTTCGCCAACACCCTGCAAGCGCGGATCCTCGCGCCCCATCATTTCCCCGAACAGCAGCAGCGCGCGGCCGGCTGAGTCAGCCCTCGTGACCGGCCTGGGCCAGCGCCCGGGCATTTTGCAGGCGACGGGTCAGCATCGCTGCACCCACCACCAACAGCCCGCAAAGGCTGATGACCAGCGCCATTGGCACGGCGGTGCCGTCATGCAGCGCTGCCACCAACGCGGCTGCCCCGGCGGCCACGGAAAACTGCAGGCACCCCAGCATCGCCGAAGCACTGCCGGCCCGGGCGCCCTGCCCGCTCATGGCGCAAGCCGACGCGTTGGGAAGGATGCAACCCAGGCTGGCGATGCAAATGAACAGCGGGACCAGCAACGGCCACAACTGCACAGGTTGCAATGAACTGACCGCCAACAGGCTCAGCCCGGCAATCAGGTAGACCCATACCGCGCGGCTCAGCAGGAACGCCGGGCCGCGCTTGGACAGCAGCCGGGCGTTGACCTGGGCAACCAGGATGAAGCCCGCCGCGTTGGTGCCGAACAGCCAACCGAAATGCTCGGCCGGTACCCCGTAGAGCTTGATGAAAACGAAAGGTGAACCGGCGATGTAGGCAAACATCCCAGCGATAGCGATGCCCCCCGTCAGCGCATGGCCGAGGAAGACCGCGTCGGTCAATAACCGGCCATATTGGCGCAACGCCCCCGACAAGGGTTGCCGAGGCACATAGTCCGGCAAGCTTTCCGGCAGCCACAAGGCCACCGCCGTCGACGCCACCGCGCTGAACACGGTCAGGGCAATGAAGATTGACTGCCAACCATGCAGGTTCACCAGCAACCCGCCCAGCATCGGCGCGAGAATCGGCGCCAGGCCCATCACCAGCATCAACTGCGAAAACACCTTGGCCGAACCCACCGCGTCGCATTTGTCGCTGACCACTGCCCGCGAGATCACCATCCCGGCGCATCCCCCAGGGCCTGGACGAAGCGAGCGCCGATCAGCCATTCCAGGCTCGGCGCGTAGGCGCAGGCCAGGGAGGCCAGGGTGAACAAGCCGACGCCGGTCAGCAGCGGAATGCGCCGCCCGAACCGATCTGCCACCGGCCCATAGGCCAGTTGCCCAATGGACAAGCCGAGGAAATAAGCCGCCAGGGTCAACTGAATGTGTTTTTCATCGGTACCGAAGGCCGTGGCCATCGCCGGAAAGGCAGGCAGGTAGAAGTCGATCGCCAAGGGACCGAAAGCGCTCAAGGCGCCAAGAATCAGAATGGTACGAAGGTTCATCGGGCGTCCAGCTCAGGCGTCGTTCGACAGCCCGACAGTCTAGCCGTGCCGGGCGCTCTTGAACATTCCGATAGGTCGCTAACGATTAAAAAATTCAGGCGACACTGGCCTCGTAGCCTTCTTCCTTGATGGCCTCGACCACGGCATCGGCCGGCAACGAACTCTGGACCTGGACAGTCTTGCTACCCAGGTCGATGCGCACGTCGGCCGCCGGGTCCTTGGCCTGGACAGCCTGGGTGATGGCTTTGACACAGTGACCGCAGGACATGCCCTGGACATTGAAAGTTTGCATGAGATAACTCCTTGGGATTGAGGTTGCCAGCAGTCTCAAGCTTGCCATCATGGCAAGGTCAAGTTCTGACAACAACTGCCGGGCTGGCAATCGGCATCGCGCTCAGCCAAGCTGCACACATCAAGGATTTAACACCGGAGGTTCAGCCATGCGCTGGTCAGCGTTCAGCCTGTTTTGCATGCTCGGTTTTTCAGCGGTGGCGCCCCAGGCATCGGCCGCCGGCGAAGACTACGGCGTGTTGATCATTTCTCGCGAGCGCCTGGAAGTGGCGACCAATTGTGAAATCGGCATCTACATCCAGGATCAGCTCTCGGCCAGGCTGTTCCAGGAGCAAAGCACCTCGTTCAACCTGCCACCGGGCGAGGTTTCCTTGCGCCTGAAACTGCTACCGGGGCAAGCCCCGGGTTGCAACCCGGGCATGCTCGCACCGGGCTCGCAGACCATCACCCTCAGGGCCGGCGACATCTTGAAGTTCCGCATCGCCATGAATGATCAAGGCATGTACCTCAAGCAGGCTGGTCTCGGTTACTGACACACCACACTTAATTGTGTGGCTGCGAGCCACTGTGGGAGCAAGGCTTGCCCGCGATGAAAACACCACGGATTTCCGGGTGACCGCGGCGCCTGGATCGCGAGCAAGCTTTGCTCCCACAACACCAGCTCCCACATCAGAGATGCGTTCAAGCTTTTCGATTGGCGCTTGACCTTGCCCGCATGGCAAGGTTGATCCTGTAGTCATTCACTACAGGGAGCCTGACCAATGTCCGAATCCACTACGTTCGATCTACCGATTGCCGGCATGACCTGCGCCAGCTGCGCCGGGCGGGTCGAGCGGGCCTTGAGCAAAGTCACCGGTGCCAGCGCCGTCAGCGTCAACCTGGCCACTGAACTGGCACGTGTCAAGGCACCCGAAGGCAGCCTGCCGGCCCTGATGCAGGCCGTCGAACAGGCCGGCTATAGCGTCCCCGTGCAAACCCTGGAACTGAACATCGACGGGATGACCTGCGCCTCCTGTGTCGGCCGGGTCGAACGGGCGCTGGGCAAGGTCGACGGTGTGAACAGGGTCAGCGTCAACCTGGCCAATGAGCGGGCCCACCTCGAGCTGCTCGGCCAGGTGGATCCGCAAAACCTGATCGATGCGGTCAAGCGCGCCGGCTATGACGCCACTGTCTGGCAGGCCGAACAGCCCGCTGACATGCAGGCCAACCGTCTGAACCGTGAACGCCTGGTATTGGTACTGGCGATCCTGCTGTCCGCGCCGCTGGTGCTGCCCATGCTGCTGCAGCCGTTCGGCGTGCATTGGATGCTCCCGGCCTGGGTGCAGTTCGCCCTGGCGACGCCGGTGCAATTGATCTTCGGTGCACGTTTCTACGTCGCCGCGTTCAAGGCCGTGCGTGCCGGAGCCGGGAACATGGACCTGCTGGTGGCCCTGGGCACCAGCGCCGGCTATGGCCTGAGCCTTTATGAATGGGTAATCGCCCGCCCTGGCGGCATGCCGCACCTGTATTTCGAAGCCTCGGCCGTAGTGATTGCTCTGGTACTGCTCGGCAAATACCTGGAAAGCCGCGCCAAGCGGCAAACCGCCAGCGCCATCCGCGCCCTCGAAGCCTTGCGCCCGGAACGGGCGATCCAGGTGATCGATGGCCAGGAACGGGACGTTGCCATCAGCGCCCTGCGCTTGAATGACCGGGTCCTGGTCAAGCCCGGCGAACGCTTCCCGGTGGACGGCGAAGTACTGGAAGGCCAGAGCCACGCCGACGAAGCGCTGATCAGCGGCGAAAGCCTGCCGGTCCCCAAGCAGCCCGGCGACAAAGTCACCGGCGGCGCCATCAATGGCGAAGGCCGACTGCTGGTACGCACGCTGGCCCTGGGTACCGAAACCGTCCTGGCGCGCATTATTCGCCTGGTAGAAGACGCCCAGGCCGCCAAGGCCCCGATCCAGAAACTGGTGGATAAAGTCAGCCAGGTGTTCGTTCCGGTAGTGCTGGTGCTGGCCCTGGCGACGTTGATCGGCTGGTGGCTGTACGGCGCGCCGCTGGAAACCGCGCTGATCAACGCCGTCGCCGTGCTGGTGATCGCCTGCCCCTGCGCCTTGGGCCTGGCGACGCCCACTGCGATCATGGCCGGCACCGGCGTGGCCGCGCGCCACGGGATTCTGATCAAGGACGCCGAGGCCTTGGAGCGTGCCCATGAAGTCAACACCGTGGTATTCGACAAGACCGGC
Source organism: Pseudomonas sp. St316 (assembly GCF_018325905.1). NCBI lineage: Bacteria > Pseudomonadati > Pseudomonadota > Gammaproteobacteria > Pseudomonadales > Pseudomonadaceae > Pseudomonas > Pseudomonas sp. St316. The sequence continues at coordinate 5,886,209 of NZ_AP021901.1, forward strand.
ACCCTGACCTCCGGCACGCCGCGCATCGCCCACTCGGCCGCCCTGGAGGGTGATGAAGACGCGCTGCTGAAAATGGCCGGCGCCCTGCAACGCGGCAGTGAGCACCCTCTTGCCAAAGCCGTGTTGGACAGCTGCGCCGAGCGCGGCCTGGACGTGGCGGATGTCCGCGACAGCCAGTCCCTGGCTGGACGCGGTATCGCCGGCAGCCTCGACGGCCGCCGCCTGGCCCTGGGCAATCGACGCCTGCTGGACGAACTGGGCCTGGAGCCCGGCTCGCTGGCCGAGTCGGCACAGGCCTGGGAAACCGAAGGCCGCACGTTGTCCTGGCTGATCGAACAAGGCGCGACGCCTCGGGTGCTGGGCCTGTTCGCCTTCGGTGACACCCTCAAGCCCGGTGCACTCGCCGCAGTACAGGCCTTGAATGAACAGCACATCGCCAGCCACTTGCTCACCGGCGACAACCAAGGCAGTGCCCGGGTAGTGGCCCAGGCGCTGGGGATCTCCAATGTCCATGCCGAGGTATTGCCAGCGGACAAATCCGCCATCGTCCAACAGTTGAAGCGCCATTCGGTGGTAGCGATGGTGGGCGACGGCATCAACGACGCCCCAGCCCTGGCCGCCGCCGACATCGGCATTGCCATGGGCGGCGGCACCGACGTGGCGATGCATGCCGCGGGCATCACCCTCATGCGCGGTGATCCGCGACTGGTGCCGGCGGCGCTGGACATCAGCCGCAGGACCTACACCAAGATCCGCCAGAACCTGTTCTGGGCGTTCGTCTATAACTTGATCGGCATCCCCCTGGCGGCGTTCGGTTTTCTCAACCCGGTGCTGGCCGGCGCGGCCATGGCGCTGTCGAGCGTCAGCGTGGTAAGCAACGCGTTACTGTTGAAGTTCTGGACACCCAAGCAACTGGAGGACAAGCGATGAACATCGGTCAAGCGGCCCGCCAGAGCGGCCTGAGCGCGAAGATGATCCGTTATTACGAATCCATCGGCCTGCTCAAGACCGCCCATCGTACCGACAGCGGCTACCGGATCTACGGCACCGATGACCTGCACACCCTGGCCTTTATCAAACGCTCCCGCGACTTGGGGTTTTCCCTTGAAGAGGTCGGCAAACTGCTGACCCTCTGGCAAGACCGCCAACGCGCCAGCGCCGACGTCAAGGCCCTGGCCCGGCAGCACATCGAAGAACTGAACCAGAAAATCCGCGAACTGGCCGAACTGCGCGACACCCTGCAAGACCTGGTAGAGCACTGCCACGGTGACCACCGCCCGGATTGCCCGATCCTCAAGGAACTGGCGTCGGGGTGCTGCCAAAATTGATGCCCCACCACTAATCCCCCTGTGGGAGCAAGGCTTGCCCGCGATGGCATTGGCACATTCAGCATCAATGCAAGCTGACCCACCGCTATCGCGAGCAAGCTCAGCTCCCACAGGGGATTTTCGGCGGTCGCCGGATTTGTGTGGGAGCAAGGCTTGCCCGCGATGGCATTGGCACATTCAGCATCAATGCAAGCTGACCCACCGCTATCGCGAGCAAGCTCAGCTCCCACAGGGGATTCGTGGTGGGGTGGCTTTTGGGGCTCACAAAAAACCCGGCCATGGCCGGGTTTGTTGTCAGCCGATCATTGCATCCACGGCGGCGGTGGTTCTTCGGTCTTGCCGGGCGGGGCATCGTCGGCGGCGCGAACGGCTTGGCGGCGTTCCTCGTCCAGGCGAGCGGCCTCGATCTCACGCATGATCCCGCCGACATCCGCCAGTTCTTCCGGCTCGTCGAACTCGCCGGTCAGCACGCTGGCCGGGTGCAGGGTGCCGGCTTCGTACAGCGCCCACATTTCCTTTGCGTACTTGGTGCGCTTGAGTTCCGGGGCAAACCGGCCGAAGTAGGACGCCATGTTGCCCACGTCCCGCTCCAGCATGCTGAAGGCATGGTTGTTACCCGCAGCATCCACCGCCTGTGGCAGGTCGATGATCACAGGTCCAGTTGGCGTGAGCAGGACGTTGAACTCCGACAGGTCGCCGTGCACCAGACCGGTACACAACATCAGCACGATCTGGGAAATCAGAAAGGCGTGATATTCACGGGCCTGGTCCGGTTCCAGCACCACATCGTTCAGACGCGGCGCGGCATCGCCGTACTCGTCGGCAACCAGTTCCATCAGCAGCACGCCTTCAAGGAAGTCGTACGGCTTGGGCACGCGTACACCGGCGCTGGCCAAGCGGAACAACGCCGCCACTTCAGCGTTCTGCCAGGCGTCCTCGGTTTCCTTGCGCCCGAACTTCGAGCCCTTGGCCATGGCCCGGGCCTGGCGGCTATTGCGGACCTTGCGGCCCTCCTGATACTCGGCCGCCTGACGAAAGCTTCGCTTGTTCGCCTCCTTGTAGACCTTCGCGCAACGTAGCTCGTTACCGCAGCGCACCACATAAACAGCTGCTTCTTTACCACTCATGAGTGGGCGCAGCACCTCGTCGACCAGACCGTCCTCGATCAGGGGTTCAATGCGTTTTGGAGTCTTCATCAGCTTTTATTGTGGGTCCTTTATTACCAAACACGCGAATGACAGTCGTTATACGGCAATCCTTCCTCCACGGGGAGGGGTTGCCGACCTATGAACCTGTGATGCACACAATGTGCCGGATCACTCGACCGAGCCGAATCATAGCCGAGACCGAACCTGGCATTGCTAATTGAATGCCCAGGCATTTGCGACAAGAGCTGACAGTCATGTCTACCGTCGGTTGTAGGAGAGTGCGACGACTCAATGCTTGAACAGTTCCCCCGGCGTAAACCCGAACATCCCCTTGAACGCCGCAATGAACGCGGACGTTGAATCATACCCACAGGACAACGCGGCGCTGGTGACGCTGTCGCCCTGCTCCAGCGAGCCCAGGGACGACAACAAGCGCATGCGCTGGCGCCAGGCGCGAAAGCTCAGGCCGGTCTCGCGCTGGAACAGGCGCATCAGGGTTTTTTCCGATGTGCCCAGGCGCTCTGCCCAGGCGTGCAAGGTGACGCTCTGCTCAGGCTGTTCGATCAACTCGTTACACAGCCCCAGCAGACGGGGATGTCGCGGCAGCGGCAGGGAGAATCCCACCTCCGGCAGGGTTGCCAGTTGGTCCAGCAACACCTGCACCAACCGTTGTTCCGGGGTCTCGCCTTGCGGGTAATCGACCGGAAGCTGACAGAACACCTTGATCAACTCACGGGCCAGTGGCGTGACTTCCAGCACCCGACAGCGTTCATCGGCCCAGGGGCAGGCGTGGCGATGCACATACAGACTGCGCATTTCCGCCCGGGTGGAGGTCACCACCTGATGTTCGAGGTCGGCCGGGATCCAGATGCCCCGTTGTGGCGGGGCAAAAAAACTACCCGCGGCGGTGTGTACGCCGAGAACGCCACTGATGGCGTAGGAAAACTGCACCCAGTCATGACGATGGGCTTGCGTCCAGGAACCGGCACTCAAGCTTTCGACACGGGCGTACAGCGGCCTCGGCAAATGCGCCAGATCGGGAATGCGACGTTCGAGCTGTTGGTGTCCGTTAGGCGGCATTGATTGGCCTTATGTCGCAAGACGACTGATAGGGACGACGTTAGGCTAAGTCGACTTTTCTTACAACTTGCGGTGCCCTATGCATATCCTCAGACACCTCAAACGCGTGGTGACCGACTGGTTCCTGTGCGGCATGTTGCTCGCCACGCTGTTGGCGTACTTCTTTCCAACCTTTGGCGCCACGGGCGGGGCCATGCATGCCGAATGGGTGGTCAACATCGGCATCTTCGTGGTGTTTTTCCTGCACGGGGTCAACCTGTCCGGCGAACAGATCCGCCACGGCTTGAAGAACATCCGGCTGCACGTGATGGTGCAGGGTTTCACCTTTGGCGTGTTTCCGTTGCTCTGGCTGATCAGCCACTGGCTAGTCGGCAGCCATGTGCCGGCGCTGCTGATGCTGGGCTTCTTCTACCTGTGCGCCCTGCCCTCGACCATCTCTTCCTCGGTGGCGCTGACCGGCAGTGCCGGCGGTAACGTGCCGGCGGCGATTCTCAATGCGAGCCTATCCAGTGTATTGGGAGTTGTCCTGACCCCGTTGCTGGTCAGTTTCGTGGTCGGCAGCGGCGCCGGTGGCATCAACCTGGGTTCGACCCTGCTCGACCTGTGCATGATGTTGTTGCTGCCATTGGTATTAGGGCAGTTCCTGCGACGTTGGCTGGCCGGTTTTTTTGGCAGGTACAAGCGCTACACCAGCATCATCGACAAACTGGTGATCCTGCTGCTGGTCTACGCGGCGTTCTGCAACTCGATGGTGTCCGGCATCTGGCAGCAGCAGGGCCACGGCGTGTTACTCAGCGCCGTGATTGGCAGTGCCGTGCTGCTGGCAATCATCTTGTGGGCGACCACCCGCACCGCCCGAGCGCTGAAATTCAGCAGCGCCGATGAAGTTGCCGCAGTGTTCTGCGCCAGCAAGAAATCCCTCGCCGCCGGGGTGCCCATGGCGGCGTTGATTTTTGGCAACCATCCCGGCCTGGGGCTGATCCTGCTGCCGATCATGATCTATCACCCGCTGCAGTTGATCGTCTGCTCGATCCTCGCCGAGCGCTACGCCAGCCATCACCGGGAACTGGCGTCGCGCCAGGACGGCGCCGTCCTCAGCGCTCGATAATCGCCGTCACGCCCTGGCCGGCGGCGGCGCAGATGGAAATCAAGCCGCGACCTCGCCCGGCGGCATCGAGCAACTTGGCGAGGTTGGCGACAATTCGCCCGCCCGTGGCGGCAAACGGATGCCCGGCGGCCAGGGAACTGCCCTTGACGTTCAACCGGCCGCGATCGATGGCCCCCAGCGGCGCGTCGAGGCCCAGGCGGGTCTTGCAGTAGTCCGGGTCTTCCCAGGCCTTCAGTGTGCACAACACCTGGGCGGCGAACGCTTCGTGGATCTCGTAGTAATCAAAGTCCTGCAAGGTCAAGCCGTTGCGTGCCAACAAGCGCGGCACGGCGTAGACCGGGGCCATCAACAGCCCTTCGGCGCCATTGACGAAATCCACCGCTGCCGTTTCACCGTCGCGCAGGTACGCCAGGATCGGCAGGCCTCGGGCCTTGGCCCACTCTTCGCTGCCCAGCAACACCAACGAAGCGCCATCGGTCAGTGGCGTGGAATTACCCGCGGTCAACGTGCCCTTGGCGCTTTTTTCGAAGGCCGACTTGAGGGAAGCGAGTTTTTCCGGGGTCAGGTCCGGGCGCAGGTTGTTGTCCCGGGTCAGGCCAAGAAACGGTGTCATCAAGTCGTTCTGCCAACCTTCGGCATAGGACGCAGCCATTTTCTGATGGCTTTCCAGGGCCAACTGGTCTTGCGCCTCCCGGGGAATCTGCCAGGTCTGGGCCATCAATTCACAATGTTCACCCATGCTCAGGCCGGTGCGCGGCTCGTTGATGCGCGGCAGGTCGGGGACGAGGTGCTGGGGACGCAATTGCAGGAAGGTCTTGATCTTGTCGGCAGTGGTCTTGGCGCGATTGGCTTGCAGCAGGATCCTGCGCAGCCCTTCATTGACCGCGATAGGCGCATCCGACGTGGTATCCACGCCGCCGGCAATGCCGCTGTCGATCTGGCCCAGGGCAATCTTGTTGGCCACCAGCAGCACTGTCTCCAGCCCGGTGCCACAGGCCTGTTGGACGTCATAGGCCGGCGTCATCGGTGACAGCCGCGAACCGAGCACGCATTCACGGGTCATGTTCATATCCCGGGAGTGCTTGAGCACCGCACCGGCAGCCACCTCGCCAATGTGCAAGCCATGCAGGTTGTAGCGTTCGATCAGCCCCTCGAGGGCAGCCGTCAACATCGCCTTGTTGCTGGCGGTGGCATAGGCCCCGTTGGAACGAGCGAAAGGAATGCGGTTACCACCAATGATCGCGACGCGGCGTAGCTGTGCCATAAAGAACTCCCCTGTAGGTCTAATGCACTAAGAAAACTCAACCGCCCCCTGTGGGAGCCGAGCTTGCTCGCGATGAACGATGACGCGATCGCCCTGAAAAACGCGGTGCCTGCATCGCGAGCAAGCTTGGCTCCCACAGGGTTTCGGTGCCCTGGAAAAAGCGCTTTCGCTCAAGCTTAGGCTTTATCTGGCCGATCGAACGACTGATTGCCAATCATGGTCCACACTTGGAACCTCATCAGCCGGAGTGTGTTCCATGTCTGACCGTTATATCGACTTCGCCAATTCGCCCATTGGCCGGCGCATGGTCGGGTCCCTCGGCCTGCCATCGCCGGTACGCCTGGAACGCTGGCAGGCCGGGCGCCTGCGGCCGATCGAAGGCGCACTGCTGCTGGGCGGCGGGCCGTTGACCGAACAAATCGGCACGTTTGCCAAACGCCTGACCGACAGCATTTTCATCTACGGCGGCGAGCCGACGCTGGCCACCGAGTGGATCCCCGGCCACGGCCCGAAAATCAAGGCGGTGGTGTACGACGCCAGCCATTTGGCGCAGGCCGACCAGCTCAAGCAACTGCGGGAATTTTTCCAGCCACTGATGAAAAACCTCGACCACAGCGCCCATGTCGTCATCCTCGGTCGCGCGCCAGAAAGTCTTGCCGACCCGTTCGCCGCCAGTGCCCAGCGAGCGTTGGAGGGTTTCAGCCGTTCCCTGGCCAAAGAGTTGCGCCTCGGCGGGACACTGCAATTGCTGTACGTCGGCGACGGCGCCGAAGCCCAGCTGGAAGGTGCGCTGCGGTTTTTCCTGTCGCCCAAGAGCGCCTTCATCTCCGGTCAGGTCATTCGCCTCAACGCCTGTGACACCCAAGTCCAGGACTGGACCCGACCGCTTACGGGGCTCAAGGCACTGGTCACTGGCGCAGCCCGCGGGATCGGCGCCTCCATCGCCGAAACCCTGGCCCGCGATGGCGCCGACGTGATCTTGCTGGACGTCCCGCCAGCCAAGACCGACCTCGACGCCCTGGCGGCACGCTTGAGCGGACGTAGCGTCACGCTGGATATCTGCGCCGAAGATGCCGCCGCCCAGTTGATCGAACACCTTCCCGACGGCGTCGACATCGTGGTGCACAACGCCGGCATCACCCGGGACAAGACCCTCGCCAACATGACCCCGGAGTTCTGGGACGCGGTACTGGCCGTCAACCTCAACGCCCCGCAAGTGCTGACCAAGGCCCTGCTCGACAGCGGCACCCTGCGCGACAACGGCCGGGTCGTTCTGCTGGCCTCCATCAGCGGCATTGCCGGCAACCGTGGGCAGACCAACTATGCGGCGAGCAAGGCCGGGTTGATCGGCCTCGCCCAGGCCTGGGCGCCGCTGCTGCAGCCACGCGGCATCAGCATCAACGCCGTGGCGCCCGGTTTCATTGAGACGCGCATGACCGCCGAGATTCCCTTCGCCTTGCGCGAAGCCGGGCGACGCATGAGTTCGCTGGGCCAGGGCGGTTTGCCCCAGGACGTCGCCGAAGCCGTCGCATGGCTGGCGCAACCGGGCACGGGTGCCGTGACCGGGCAGGCCCTGCGGGTATGCGGGCAAAGCCTTCTGGGAGCGTGACCATGACAATCCAATGGCATGAGATCAGCAGCCCGCCGTCCATGTCCGGGCTGTATTCAAAAGCGGCGACACGGCGCAAGGTCACCGGTACGACCCTGCCCGAGGAAGGCCTGCGGCAAATGCTTCAGGTCGATCCGCAACGCCTGGCGGCCTATCGCAAAGTCTGCGGTTTCACTGACAACGGACTGCTGCCGCCGACCTATCCCCACGTCTTGGCGTTTGCCCTGCAAATGCAATTGCTCACTGGCCGCGACTTTCCGTTTCCGCTGTTGGGGCTGATCCACTTGAGCAATCGCATTCGTGTCTTGCGGCCCATGGGCGGGGTTGGACAGGTGCGGGCAAGCGTCAACGTCGAGAACCTGCAGGCCCATCCCAAGGGCGCGGTATTCGATCTGGTGACCGGCCTCGACGATCAACTGGGGCCGCTATGGGAGGCACGCAGCCAAATGCTTTGCAAAGGTGTCCAGCTCGACGGGGCACTTGTGGAGGATTCACCGCAGGCCAGCCGACCCTTGATTGAAGTCGCGCACTGGACTGCACCGGCGGACATCGGTCGGCAATACGCCAAGGTGTCTGGCGACTACAACCCGATACACCTGAGCGGCATCAGCGCCCGGTTGTTCGGCTTCCCCACCGCCATTGCCCATGGCCTGTGGAACAAGGCCAGGACCCTGGCTGCGTTGGATGACCACCTGCCCGAGGCCAACATCGAGATCGATGTGACCTTCAAGAAACCGGTGCGCCTGCCCAGTGAGGTCACACTACTGGCCAGCGCGGCGGGGTCCAGTGGGCAACTGCAACTGATGGGCGCTGGAGGTTTGGAGCATATGGTAGGAGAGTGGCGGCCGGTGGCCTGAACAGAATGACGGCCTCCACACCCATCCCCTGTGGGAGCGGGCTTGCTCTCGATAGCGCTGGGTCAGCTTGCATGGATGTTGAATGTGCCGCCGTCATCGCGAGCAAGCTCGCTCCCACATAGGCTCTCGAGTGTCCACAGATCTGACGTCCGCCGCCAATCCCCCTGTGGGAGTGGGCTTGCTCTCGATAGCGCTGGGTCAGCTTGCATGGATGTTGAATGTGCCGCCGTCATCGCGAGCAAGCTCGCTCCCACATTGGCTCCCGGGTGTCCACAGATCTGACGTCCGCCGCCAATCCCCCTGTGGGAGTGGGCTTGCTCTCGATAGCGCTGGGTCAGCTTGCATGGATGTTGAATGTGCCGCCGTCATCGCGAGCAAGCTCGCTCCCACATTGGCTCCCGGGTGTCCACAGATCTGACGTCCGCCGCCAATCCCCCTGTGGGAGTGGGCTTGCTCTCGATAGCGCTGGGTCAGCTTGCATGGATGTTGAATGTGCCGCCGTCATCGCGAGCAAGCTCGCTCCCACATTGGCTCTCGGGTGTCCACAGATCTGACGTCCGACGCCAATACCCCTGTGGGAGCGAGCTTGCTCTCGATAGCGCTGGGTCAGCTTGCATGGATGTTGAATGTGCCGCCGTCATCGCGAGCAAGCTCGCTCCCACATTGGCTCCCGGGTGTCCACAGATCTGACGTCCGCCGCCAATCCCCCTGTGGGAGCGAGCTTGCTCGCGATGGCGGTGTGTCAGCTTGCATTCATCGTGAATGCACCAAGTTCAACGCGGTGGGTAGTTGGCCAGGATCCGCCCCACTGTCTCGCGCACAGCGGTGTCACGGTCAGCCGGGTTGGGGGAATTGCTGAGCAGTTGTTCGTCACTGCCACGCCACACCAGCTTGCCGTCCTTGCCGTCGAGCAGGTCGATCTGCACGGTGGCGACCTTGTAGCTGATGTTGCGGGTTTCGTTGTGCATCGGCCCACCCCAATAGCCATTCCAAGGGCCGCCCCAACCACCGCCGTAGTTGGTGGTGACCTGCTGTTGGCGATCCTCGACGATCAAATAGGCCTGGACCAGGACATCGCCATGTCCGCCTGCCGCAGCCGGACGCAGGCCACGTTGGTCGAGTTGATCGGCAACCGCCTGGCGGATCCGCTGTTCGGTCAGGTCGCTTTTGATGCGTGGGTCATCAGGACGATATTGCAGCGCCGGGTCTTTCCAGCTCCAACTGCGATACGCCGCGAAATCGCGGCTGGTGTCGAAATCATGGTTGACCTGGTTAGAGGCACAAGCGCCCAACAACAGGGTGAAGGCCAGTAGAACAAGACGGCGAAACATGGATTTTCTCCGTTGCGAAATCAACTAGGAGGATACGCCGACATGGCTTTTTCCACCGCCTCGCGTATGGCGTCGGTGCGCTCGCTCTGGCTGCCCCGCTGGCCGGTCTCGGCGCTGGCGCTCCACACCGGTTGCCCCGTGCGGGCATCGAACAGATCCACCCGCACCACCACGACCTGCTCCTGATACGTACGCACCATCGGCACCGGATGGTACATGCCATAACCCGGACCATAGCGGTCATGACGGTTATAGCCGCCGTAGTAACCGGCATCATAGTCGTCCCGGACCTGGCGCAAGCGGGTTTCCAGGCGCAGTTCGGCGCTGACGAACAGGTCGGCGGGGCGGTTGTCATGCAGTGGGCGCAGGCCACGCTGGTCCAGGGCATTGCTCACCGCTTCGGCCACCTGGGCCGAATCCGCCCAGGCAGTGCCCGGTGGCAGGCGCCCGTCGCGCCAGGCCCAACTGCGATAGCGCCCGTAGTCACGGGGCGGCGCAGGGTAAGCGCTGCGGTCGAACACCGTGGCGGCCTCCGGTGGCGCCGGCGGCAGCGGATTGGACGTGGCGACATAGGGGTTGCTGCCCTGGCAGGCCGCCAGCCCCAGGCACAGCATCAACAACCCTGAACGACCTTTCATTTCGCGCTCCGGTCACACTGGACGGCAGATCCAGTGCAGATAACGTCCCAACCCGGCAAACGCCGGATGGCGACGGTGGGCCAGTTCCATTTCCAGCAACTGCGCAAGCTCCACCCGGCCCTGGAACTCCACCGGCATATAGTCATGGAAAACCCGCACGCCACTCTGGCTTTCGACCTGCCACAGGCCTTCAAGTTGCGCCGCCAACTCTCGCGGATCAAGAGGTTGTTGCGGCGTCAGGCTCTGTTTTTCGCCAGCCATGGCATTTTTGCGCAACTTGCGAAAATGCCCCTTGAGCAGGTTGCGATAGACCAGCGCATCGCGGTTGTAGAACGCCAGGGACAACCAACCGCCCGGAACCGTGAGTTGATGCAGCACCGGCAGGATAGCGTGAGGTTCGGCCAGCCATTCCAGCACCGCGTGACACAACACCAGGTCGTAAGGCTCGGTGAGCTGGCCGAGCAGGTCCTGCCACGGCGCCTGGATGAACGTGGCGCTCTGGCCCGCCTCGGCAAAACGCTGGCGGGCACCTTCAAGCATGGGTTCGGCAGGCTCGGCCAGGGTCACCTGGTGACCGCGCTCGGCCAGCCACAACGACATGTGGCCCAGGCCGGCGCCGATGTCCAGCACGCGCAACGGACGCTGTGGCAAGGTTTCCAGCAGATCGGCCTGAAGCACTGCCAGGCGGATCGCGCCCTTGGCCCCGCCGTAGATTTTTTCGGCAAAACGCGTGGCGAGCTGATCGAAATGACGGTCGCTCATTGGCCGAACCGCCGTTCGCTGTCGGCCAGCTTGCTGCGCACCACGGCGTCCATGTCCAGGCCCAGTTCGCTGCAAAGCAGCAACAGGTACAACACGATGTCACCGACCTCCTGCCCGGCGTGGGCCAGTTTGTCCGCCGGCAACTGGCGCGACTGGTCCTCGGTCAGCCACTGGAAAATCTCCACCAGTTCGGCCATTTCCACACTGGCAGCCATGGCGAGGTTTTTCGGGCTATGGAATGGCCGCCAGTCGTTACGGTCACGAATGGCATGCAGGCGTTCGGTCAATTCAACAAGGTTCATCGGGTTCTCCTGAGTGCGCATAGCTTCAGGGGGATGACCAGGGAAGGCAAGAGTCTCGGTACGAAGCGACGGTTTGCCCCATAATCGAACCAACCCGGCCGCCACAGCTCCTACAATCAGGAGCCAACGGCTCAACTCAGATCCCCTCCCATCAGGATGCACATATGCAGGCAGAAAGCTTTTTCGAATGGCTCGGCCAGGCGCTCGGTTCGGTGATCCGTTTTATCGTCGACCTGCTCAGCGGTCTCTTCAACACCCTGGCCAATGCCGGCGGCAATTTTGTCGACGGGCTGTCACGCACCCTGGGCATGGACACCTCGATCATCAGCATCATCGCGCTGATCCTCGGGTTGATGCTGCTCTACTCGGCCATCCGCGCGTTCATGCGGGCCTCGATCGTCATGGGCATCATCTGGCTGGTGCTGGGGTTGTGGTTGTTGAGTTGGATCATTCACTAAAGCCGGGATCGATACTGCGCCAGCCCCCCTTGTGGCGAAGATGCTCTGTGGGAGCAAGGCTTGCCCGCGATGAATATGAGGCGGTTTCCCGGGGAACCGCGGCGCCTGTATCGCGAGCAAGCTTTGCTCCCACCGAGCGGCGCCACAACGAGTCCGGGATCCCCTGGAGAATGATCAAACAATAACCCGCTACAATCGCGCTCCATCAAGGAGCCCGCATGTCCAACCTGACCACCGACTGGCGCGACCGTCTTACCCATCGCCGGGTCTGGGCGCTGGCTGCGCCAATGATTCTCTCGAACATTTCCGTACCGCTGGTGGCCTTGGTGGACAGCACCGTCATCGGCCATTTGCCCCATGCTCATCAGCTGGGCGCCGTGGCGGTCGGGGCAAGTTTGTATACGGTGCTGGCGTGGGCCATGGGTTTCCTGCGCATGGGCACCACGGGGTTCGCCGCCCAGGCCGCCGGGCGTGGTGATGGGGCGGCGTTGCGACAAGTGTTGCTGCAAGGACTGTTGTTGGCCATAGGGTTGGCGGTACTGCTCGGTGCCGTTGGCGTGCCATTGAGCGACGTGGCGTTGCACTTCATGCAGCCGTCCGCCGAGCTCAACCAGTTGACCCGTGACTTCTTCCACACCCGGCTCTTCGGCTTGCCGGCGGCGCTGGCCAGCTATGCGTTGGTGGGCTGGTTCCTCGGCGCCCAGAATGCCCGCGCCCCGCTGGCGATCCTGCTGGTCACCAACCTGGTCAACATCGCCCTGAACCTGTGGTTCGTGATCGGCCTGGACTGGGGCGTGACCGGGTCGGCCCGGGCGTCGGTCATTGCCGAGTGGACCGGCGCGCTGGTCGGCCTGGCCCTGGCCCGCAACACCCTGCGCGCCTGGCCCGGGCAGATCGCCTGGGCCGCCCTGGGGCTGTGGCAGAGCTGGCGCCCGCTGCTGGCGGTGAACCGGGACATTTTCATTCGCAGCCTGGCGCTGCAAGCGGTGTTTTTCCTGATCACCGTGCAAGGCGCACGCCTGGGGGATGCGACCGTGGCGGCCAATGCCTTGCTGCTCAATGGCCTGTTGCTGACCGCCCATGCCCTGGACGGCCTCGCCCATGCCGTCGAAGCGCTGTGCGGCCATGCCATTGGCGCCCGCGACCGCCTGGCGCTACGCCGATCGCTGGTGGTGGCGTGCGGCTGGTCGTTGATTGCGAGCCTGGGCTTTGCACTGTTGTTCCTGCTTGCCGGCCACCTGTTCATCGACATGCAAACCAATATCCCCGACGTGCGCGATACCGCTTACCACTACCTGCCTTACCTGGCGGCCCTGCCGCTGATTGCGGTCTGGAGCTACTTGCTCGACGGGCTGTTCATCGGCGCCACCCGTGCCCGGGAAATGCGCAACGGCATGCTGCTGACCCTACTGCTGGTGCTGCCCATTGCCTGGGCGCTGCAAGGAATGGGCAACCATGGGCTGTGGATCACCTTCCTGCTGTTCATGGCCCTGCGCAGCCTGACCCTCGGCGCTTTCGCCTGGCACTTGCAGCGGCACGACCGCTGGCTCGGCGCATCAGCCCTCTAGCGTTCAATCCTGGCTGCCCTGCCAGCGCCTGCGCAGATGCTCGAACCGCTCGCGCTGCGAATCACCCACCAGGCCTGGCACTGGCCGGGCATCGGGGTATTGCAGGCGCAGCCACAGCCAGTCATCGAGCACCGCCCGCTCGGTAAACCCCAGCGTCAGTCCCTGCTGCAAATCTTCCCAGAGGAGACGGTAATCACGCCCGGTGGCACGGGACCATTGCCAGGCGTGACGTTCCAGCAGGCATCGTTGCAACTGGTCCTGCTGTCGGTCGCTGAGGCCGTGCTCTTTCTCCAGCGCCGCCACCGGCAGCCCCGGGTTGGACAGTTGTTGCCAACCCTGGCTGCCGATCGCCCGGTCGGCCCAGGTGCCACCAAACCAGCGCAACAGGCTGATCGGGCCCAGCCAGCAACTGAGCTCTTGAGGGTCGCAACCGTCGAAGAAATAGCTGGCGATGTGCGGGTTGTAGTAGCTCAACAAAGCTTTGTGGTGCAGGCCTAGCGTCACCGTTAGCATGCGCCGCAGATGCGCCAGCAATTGCCCGGCGGGCGATGGGCTGACCAACAGCAGCCCCGGCCAGGAACGTGGGTCCAGGTGACAGAGGCTGACCAGCGCAGGCGAGTGGCGCAGCTCCACCAGCAGCGGACCGTGCTCTCGCAGCCCATGCAGCTCGGTACCTTCAAACAGGGCAAAGCAACGCACCTTGGCGAACTGCGCGTGCACAAGCTGCGCAGCAGCAGGCGCACTCGGTACGTCGAGCAACAGCCATTGCGGAGCTGATCCGGGCAGGGCAGCGGCACTCATCGGGCAACGCCCGCGCCGCGCCCCACGAGCGCACGGCAGGTGCATAGCGGTTGGGCGCAGGGGCTGAAAGGCCCGCCTTCGGGCAACAAGCACAACAAGACCAGCGGCTCGGCATCCCGGATTGCAGCCAACAGGAGCGGATCGGCAACGGATGGCCCATGTGTTTCGCCTGTGGATGACTCCTCCACAACCTCGACTGGGGCAGGCGCATTCAGAAAGGCACTGATCATTGGCCGATCCGGATCGCCTTCGATAAAGCTCACCAGCACCTCGGTGCCGTCACTCAAGGCACCCGCCACGCCCTTGGCCAGTTCGGGCGCCAAGGGCAGCCAGCAATGACTGGGGCTGGAACCTTCGCCCTGGTAGAGCCAGTCGAACTGCACCGCCACGCGCCCCGCTCCCAGCTCCGACGGCTCGTCCACCGTCACGACCCAGCCACGTTGCCGGCTCACCATGCGCGGTTTTGCCGGGACCTCGTCCGGCATGAACAGCACGCCCCGGGGAATGGCCTTGAAATGATTGCCGTACACCCCCGCCTGTGCGCGATGCTCGACCTTCGTCAGCAGCCAGCGCCGGTTCCAATCGGCAAACGGATGGGCCGTCAGCGTCAGCACCTGACCACCGTGCAGGCTCATCAAGTCGCTGCGCCCCTGGGCGACCTGCTCCCCCGACACATCGGCTTGCACACTGAAGGACCGCACCGCGGCAACCGGGTCGTCGTCCGCGTAGACCGCCTTACCGGCAGCGGGAAAACTGTGCGGATTATCAGCGAACACCAGGCAATGCTCGTCCCGGGTGTGTTCGAAATGAAAGTGGATACCCGCCTGGGCGCATACGCGTTGAAGGAACTGCAAGTCCGATTCCCAATACTGGGTACAGAAGTCCTGCGGTGGATAATCACCACTTAAGTCCAGGCACAGGCTGCGACCACTGATGCCATGGGCCTTGAGCACCTGGCGAATGATCTGCGGCACCGAGCGGGCGCTGAAGACCCGCTGGCTGAAGCGCTGCGCCAGACAGGCCAGCTTCGGCCCGATGCGCACCCGGCAGCCGGCGCCATGATGGTGTTGGACCCATTCATGAAGCTGCCCATGAATGCCCCGGCCTGGGGCCCCGAAACTCAACCAGACGCTGCGGTACAGCAGGCTCGCCAAATCCAGGTTCGCATCGGGCAACAACAGCTGCGCTTCATAGACGAAGGGCTCGCTGATCGCTTCGCTACCCGTGAAGGCCACGACGTCAACAGGCTCGGGCAGACCGGCTATCTCCAGACGAAAGGCTGGCTCGCTGGCTGGATCGGACATCGGCGTTTCTCTACAGGAGGGGCGGTCGGGGATTCTCGCCGAGAGCCATGGCCGAGTAGAGGGGCCAAGTACAAGTTAGGAAAGGGACTACACGAAATAAGGACATCGCCGGTTAAACGCACCGGAGGGAGAAAATAGCCGTGGCGTAAACAAAAACGCCCTCCGGAACTATCCGAAAAAACCCGCAACATGCGGTGTCTTTTCTGACAGCTCCGGAGGGCGGTGCCGATCAGTTAAAAGGGTGAGCCTCGCCACAAAAGAAATCCTGTGCTGGGCGAGCGCTCACTTCCCATCAAGAGGACAGATAGGACGAACGCGTCAGCCCCAGGCGCAAGGCATCGAGGAACTGGGTACGTTCGGCGGCGCTGATGCGGGCGCTGGCACACTTGTCGCGGTAGTGAGTCATCAACTCCTCCGGCGACAGGTGCACGTAGCGCAGCATGTCCTCGATGGTGTCGTGGGTTTCGATACCGGCGTGGTACACGCTGCCATCGGCGTTCTGGTAGATGTTCACCGAGTCGGTGTCACCGAACAGGTTGTGCATGTCACCGAGGATTTCCTGGTAGGCGCCCACCAGGAAGATGCCCAGCAGATAGTCTTCATCGGGTTTGAGCGCGTGAACCGGCAGGCTGGTCTCGATGCTCTGCTCGTCGACGTACTGCTTGATCTTGCCGTCGGAGTCGCAGGTCAGGTCTTGCAGCACGGCGCGGCGCAGCGGCTCTTCGTCCAGGCGATGCAGCGGCAGGATCGGCAACACCTGGCCGATGGCCCAGGTATCCGGCAGGCTCTGGAACACCGAGAAGTTGCAGATGTATTTGTCGGCCAACTTGTCGTTGAGCTCATCCAGCACCTGGCGGTGCGAGCGCTGGCGCGCCTTCAACGAGTTGTGCAGGCGACGGCAGACGGCGAAGTAGCACTGCTCGGCCAAGGCTTTTTCGGCCAGGGTCAACTTGCCGTCGGCATATTGGGTCGCCACGTCGCTCATGTAGTGGGTGGCGCGCCAGTAAGTCTCGGTGACCATCTCGATATCGGTCGGGCCCAGCAGGTCGACCAGCCATTGCACGGTTTCCGGCAGCTCCTGCTTGTTGTCGATCACCGGCACGTCGTCGTTGTGTTTCTCGACGTCGGTCACCTGTACTACCAGCATGGCGTGGTGAGCGGTCAGCGAGCGGCCGCTTTCGGAAAAGATGTTCGGATGCGGCAGGCTCTGGGCATCGCAGAACTCCTTGAGCATGCCGACCACGACACCGGCGTAATCGTCCATGTCGTAGTTGATCGAACTGGCATTGCGCGAGTGCGTGCCGTCGTAGTCCACGCCCAGGCCACCGCCGACGTCAATGTGATCCACCGGCAGGCCAAGGTTGCGCAGCTCACCGTAGTAACGGATCGCTTCCTTGAAGCCGTGCTGGTAGTCCGCCAGGTTGGCGATCTGCGAGCCCATGTGAAAGTGCAGCAGGCGAATGCCCTGGTCCAGGCCAGCCTCGCGGAAGCGCTCGACCACCGACAGCAGTTGCGCGGCCGACAAGCCGAACTTGGACTTCTCGCCACCGGTATCGGCCCACTTGCTCGACGCCAGGGACGACAGGCGCACGCGCAAACCGACCTGTGGCTTGACCTTGAGCGTTGCGGCCTCTTCGATCACCAGACCGACTTCGGACTCTTTCTCGATGACGATGAAGACGTTGTGACCGAGCTTCTGGCCCATCAGCGCCAGACGGATGAACTCGCGGTCCTTGTAGCCGTTGCAGACGATCGTCCCGCCCTTCGGTGCCAGGGCCAGGACCGCCAGCAGCTCCGGCTTGGAACCGGCTTCCAGGCCGATGGAGACGTTCTGGGTGGCGATGATGTTCTCGATCACCGCTTCCTGCTGGTTGACCTTGATCGGATAGAGCGCGGTGTACTTGCTCTGGTATTCCAGGCGCGCGATGTTGCTGTCGAAGGCGCCGGTGAGCTGGCGCACACGGTCTTGCAAGATATCGGGGAAGCGCACTAGCAAGGGCAGCGACAGGCCGCTCTGGCGCAACTGGTCGACTTGCTCGAACAGGTCGATGGGCGAGCTGTCGGGACCGTTCGGACGGACTTCGACGCGACCGGCTTCATTGATCGCGAAATACCCGGCCCCCAATGGCGAATCCCGTAAACACTGCGGCTGTCCGCAACTGTCCATTGGCTGCCATCGTCTTTGCGTGTGCGTCGTACGGACATCGAAGTCCCCTATAAAGAAGTCAAAATGCACCATCCGGTCGGAGGCTGGGGCAGTCTAGAGAGTGAAAATGACGAATTGCCTGTTAGCAAGGTAGACCCTGCTCCCAGCGATGAGTTTAGAAACCCGTTCTTAACAGGCTCTGTGAAAACCATGCGGGCGACCTCGAACGTGGGGTTCGGGTCAAGCCGAGGGTGGTTTTCACAGAGGCTGCTAGCCGCCGGATTTCTTTGCCTTGAAGCCGTGCTTGACCAGTTCCGCCAGCAGCAGCTCGACGTGATCGCCCTGGATCTCGATGATGCCGTCTTTCAACGCACCACCGGTGCCACAACGTTTCTTCAACGTGGTGGCCAGCTCCTTGAGCGCGTCTTCGGCCAACGGCACGCCGGTGATCGTGGTCACCGTCTTGCCGCCGCGACCTTTGCTTTCACGGCGCACGCGCGCAATGCCGTCACCTTCAGGGATGGCGGTCTGTTTGCAGATGCAGGCATCCACCGGCTGACGGCAATCAGGACAATGACGACCGGCGTCGGTAGAAAATACCAGGCCGCCCAGGGCGGCGAAGGATGCGGCTTTTTTGGCCACCGGCAATCCTCTTGGGAGGACAAAGACTGGTCGAGGGGGAACATGCCTCGACCGCGAAACCCCACTCAGGCAGGGGCAGCGCTACTGGACCGCAGACACGGTTCAGCTTGAAAAGTCGCGCAGTGTAACGGCAAAAAGCCGACTTGCTAAGGGCCAATCAGCGCCAATTTACAGCTTCTTTGCGACGCTGCCGCCATGGACCCGCAAATAGCGTTCAAGCGCCGCCAGAGAGTCCGGGCAGTAAGGCTTGCGCTGGATTTCATCGAGCACCTGCTCAAGGGGCAGGAAACGCGCTTCGAGGACTTCTTCAGGCTGCAGGACCAGAGGGCCGTCCCACACCGCCGAGAACGCCGAGCACCACAGGCGACTGCCAGGGTCTTCGAAATAAAAATGGTCGTGGGCGGTCAGTTCCACGCCGCTCACGCCCAGCTCTTCCGCCAGCTCACGGGCAGCCGATTCGGCATAGGTCTCATCGGCCTGCACCATGCCGCCCGCCGCCACGTCCCAGAAACCGGGGTAAATGGCCTTGCTCAGGGTACGCCGATGAACACACAGCTCACCGGACGAATTGAACAGCATGATGTAGGTGCCGCGGCCGATCAGGCCACGCTCACGCAGCTCTGAACGCACCAGGCTGCCGAGCAGGTTGTCGTGCTCATCGACCCACGCAATCAGCTCGGCATCCGAGGCCACTCGATGAGCGACCTCCCGGGGGCTTTCGCTCATGAATCAACCCTGGTTCAGCAGTTGCCGCAAGTCGATGACCGCTGCGTTGGCTCGGGAAATGTAGTTGGCCATGACCAGCGAGTGGTTCGCCAATACACCGAAGCCGCTGCCGTTGAGGATCATCGGGCTCCAGACCGGTTCCTGGGACGCTTCCAGCTCACGAATGATCTGCCGCACGCTGACCGTGGCGTTCTTTTTCGCCAGGACATCGGCGAAATCCACTTCGATGGCGCGCAGCAGGTGGGACAACGCCCACGCCTGGCCACGGGCCTCATAGAACACGTTATCGATTTGCAGCCACGGAGTCTCGACCACCTCTTCGTCCACCTGTGGCACCTGGCCCGGGGCCGGAACTTCGGTTTTCAGCGAGGTGTTGAGCTTGACCCGGCCAACGCTGGCTGACAGGCGCTGGGACAACGAACCCAGGCGAGTGCCGACATCCCCCAGCCAGTTGTTCAGGTTGTCGGCGCGGGCGTAGAACAGTGCGCTTTTCTGGCTCGGGTCGGACAGGCGCGCCTGATAGCGGCTCAGGGAATTGATACCTTCCTGGTACTCGGACTCGCTGGAGGGCAGCACCCAACTGCGGTTGTCGAAGTTGAAGCGCGGCTCGGCCTTGGCCAGGTCGGCGTCCTCGGCGGACTGCGACTGGGAACGGGCGAAGTCCTTGCGCAGGGCACGGCTCAGGTCGCGGACCTGCACCAGCACGCCGTATTCCCAGCTCGGCATGTTGTCCATCCACAGGCCAGGCGGGAAGCGGTCGTTGGAGATGTAGCCACCCGGCTTGCTCAGCAGGGTCCCGGCCACCGTCTTGAGCGTTTCGACCGTGGTGTAGCCCACCACCATCTGCCGGCCATCTTTCTCGGCCGCGGCCTGGGCGTTCTGCTGCACAGGGAACAGCGCGGGTTCCTGGCTCCAATACCAGCCGACGGCAATGGTCACCAGCAGGTAAAGGCCGATCAGCGTCGCCAGTGCGCGGCTGAAAAAAAGCCCACCCAGGTAGCTGCGGGTGTCCGATTTCGGCTCGGCGGCACGTTCAGGCGCGCTGCCCGCGCGGTTTTTCCAGTCCAGCATGGTGATATCCCTTCAATCACTTGAGTTCTCGGTTCGACCACAACCCTACGCCATCGTGCCTGATTTGAAACGCGATAATGCGGCGCCAATCATGCCGGGTGCGACAGGGCAATCGAACAGCACTATAAAGGAAGCGTTGCCATCGGCCTATGAGACTGGCCAGTCACAAACTGAATTTCGCGACTGGACAGAATATTGACGTATGACACTCATGCAAACGAAAAGAGGTGCTAGCATAGAGCCACCAGTCGATCTCAGCATGCACCCTAACTAGTAGTCAGGATATGACCGAGCCAGAAGACCCCAGCCGTGAGCGCCTCAAGCACCACTTTGCCCAGCGGGTAATTCACCAGGCTCGTCAGATCCTGGAGATTTGGCAGCGCCTGCAACGCAGCGAGTGGTCAAGCACCGACCTGTCGGAACTCAGCGAAGCCAACCTGCGCCTGCTGCGCTTTGCCGAGCGCTTCGAACAGCCCGAGCACTCCCAATTGGCCCAAGGCATCAGCCAATCGCTGCAAGCGGTGGACGCCAATCGCGGGCGCCTGAGCAGCCACCTGATCACCGAAATCAACCGTTTGATGCAGCGCTTGTCTCGTACCGGCCTGCGCCATGGCGACCAACTTGAACAAACCTTCCTGCCGCCGCTGCGCAAACCCATCTACGTGTTGCTGCAGGACCATGACCGCGCCGAGCGCCTGGCCAAGCAGTTGGAGTTCTTCGGCCTCAGCGCCCAGGCGCTGGACAGTGTCGCGGCGTTCCGCGCCTCGATGGTCGAGCGCCTGCCGGCGGCGATTGTCATGGATGTGGATTTCAGCGGCCCCGGCGCTGGCCTGAAACTGGCCGCCGAAGCCCAGGAAGGCCTGGAGCAACCGCTGCCGCTGTTGTTCTTCAGCCTGCTGGAAACCGACACGCCGACACGCCTGGCCGCGGTGCGCGCCGGTGGACAGGAATTTCTCACCGGCACCCTCGAAGCCTCGAGCCTGCTGGAAAAGATCGAAGTGCTGACCTGCGTCGCCCAGTACGATCCGTACAAAGTGCTGATCATCGATGACTCCCGTGCCCAGGCCATGCATACCGAACGCCTGCTCAACAGCGCCGGCATCATCACCCGCACGCTGATCGAGCCGATTCAGGCCATGGCCGAGCTGGCGGACTTCCAGCCCGACCTGATCATCCTCGACATGTACATGCCGGCCTGCACCGGCACGGAACTGGCCAAGGTCATTCGCCACAACGACCGCTACGTCAGTGTGCCGATCATTTACCTGTCCGCCGAAGACGACCTGGACAAGCAACTCGACGCCATGAGCGAAGGTGGCGACGACTTCCTGACCAAGCCGATCAAGCCCCGGCACCTGATCACCACGGTGCGCAACCGTGCCGCCCGGGCCCGCAATCTCAAGGCGCGGATGGTGCGCGACAGCCTCACCGGGCTGTACAACCACACGCACATCCTGCAACTGCTCGAAGACTGCAGCTTCCGCGCCCGCCGCGAAGGCAAGCCGCTGAGTTTCGCCATGCTCGACATCGACCATTTCAAACGGGTCAATGACAGCCATGGCCACCCCATGGGCGACCGGGTGATCAAGAGCCTGGCGCTGTTTCTCAAGCAGCGCCTGCGCAAGACCGACTTCATCGGCCGCTACGGCGGTGAAGAGTTCGCCATCGTCATGCCCGATACCGATATCGATGCGGCCTGCAAGGTGCTGGATGAAATTCGCCAGCGCTTTGCCGAAATCCACTACCCGGCCCAGCCCCATGATTTGTGGTGCACCTTCAGCGCCGGCGTGGTGGAGATGAGCGATGACTTCGACAGCCTGATGATGGCGAGCCAGGCGGACGAGGCGCTGTATCGCGCCAAGCATGCCGGGCGCAATCGCGTGCAGGCAGCCAGGCAAAGTGCCACTTTTTCATCGGAATCCACCGATTCGGTCATAAACCTGTAACCCAAACGCAATAACTTCAGGCACTTACGATTCTGCCCTGGGTAGACCCCTGATGCGCCTGAAGTTGCTGACCAATCTCAACACCCTTCTTTTAGTCGCCGTATGCCTGGGCCTCGGGGCCACGTTGTGGTGGTCGCAGATCGCCTTGGAGCGCCCCTATCTGCTGATGGAACGCTACCTGGGTCTGTCGCGGCAGTTTCAGGCCGAGGTGGCCCGCAACATCGAGCAATACCTGAACAGCGGCGATGCCCTGCGCCTGAGCGCCGCGACCCAGGCCCTGGAAACCTTGCGAAAGGAACTCGATGAGTTCCCGCCGGAGCTGGCCAGGACCCTGCGCCCGAGCCTGTCCAACCTCGACAGTTTCAGCAAGACCGACCTGCTGGGCGCCGGCAAACTGGCCGGTGATCCTCAGGCCCTGCTGCTCCAGGCCGAACGTGAGTTGAGTGCCAGCCTCGACCAGCTTGCCCAATACGCCCAGGGCGCCCCGGCCTACTTGCCACCGCTGTTCGCCGCTTCGCAGCACTTGGGCCGGCTTTCACTCACCCGAGACAAACTGGTCAGCAGCGGCCGCAGCGAAATGGCCGCCGACGTCGAGCGGGAGCTGCAGAACATCCGCACCCAGGCCGCCCAACTCGATGGCCTGCCGCTGCTCGGCGTGACGGCCAGCAGTGAAGCCGCCGGCGATGATTTCGCCGCGCTGATGGGCCTGCAAACCCAGGAAAAAACCGCCGCCGAAGATGCCGGCATCGCCCTCAAGCGCGAACTCAACAGCCTGCTCGGCCGCTACCCCTCCGAACTGGGACGCACCCGCGAGCTGATCCAGAAGCGCAGCGAACTGAGCAGCGCCACGCACTTGAAAATTACCGATGTACAACAGGCGATCGATGCCATGGAGCCTGCGGTTCGTGCTCAACATGGGCAGATCCAGGGTGAGGTGCGGATGATCCAGGGGGTGATGATCGGCCTGATCCTGCTGATCGCGCTGCTCATCGACACTTTGCAACGCCGCCTCGCCCGGACCTTGACCCACCTGGCGCCAGCCTTGTCGACCTGGGCGGAGGGCGATTTCAGCCGCGACATCCATGTGGGCGCCAGCAACCGCGAGTTGCAGGACATCGAAGCGTCGCTCAATCGGCTGCGGGCTTATCTGGTGGATCTGGTGGGCACCATTCGCGTCAACGCCGAGCAGGTTGCCGGCAGCAGCCGAGCCCTGGCCGAGTTAAGCGGCGAGTTGCACGGCGGTGCCGAGGACCAGGCCGGCGACACGGCGCTGATCCGCGACTCCCTGAGCGAACTGGAAGCGACGATCCAGCAAGTGGCCGGCGATGCCAGCCAGGCCGCCGACGCCAGTCGCAGCGCCGGGCAGGCGGTGGAGCAAGGGCAGAAAGTCATCGGCCTGAGCCTCACCGGCCTGCACGCACTGGTGGGGGAAGTGCAAGGCAACGCGCAGATGATCGAACAACTGGCCGAGGAATCGGCCACCATTGGCGGCGTATTGACGGTGATTCGCTCAATCGCCGACCAGACCAACCTGCTGGCCCTCAACGCCGCCATCGAAGCGGCCCGCGCCGGGGAGATGGGCCGGGGCTTTGCGGTGGTGGCCGAGGAAGTCCGCTCCCTGGCCCAACGCACGACCGGTGCCACCGCCGAAATCCAGACACTGATCGCCCGCCTGCAACTGGCCGCGCGCCAATCGGTGGATGGCATGCGCGCCCAGGTCGAACACGCCGAAGCCACCGCCAACCAGGCCCAAGCGGCCGACGGTGCGCTGGATGAAATCGTCGGCGCCATCCAGACCATCGCCGACACCGCCGTGCGCATCGCCGACGTCACCGCCCAACAGAGCGGCGCCGTCAGCGAAATCCGCGACCACAGCGAACGAATCCACCAACTGGGCGGCGACAACCTGCTGCGCATCGGCCAAGGCCGGGAACAGGGTGACAACCTGCTGGTACTGGGCGGGCGGCTGCACACGGCGGTGCAGGCATTCCGGGTGTAATCGACAGCGATCCCGACCCCATTTCCCTGTGGGAGAGAGCTTGCTCGCGATGGCGGTGCATCAGTTTGCATCAATGTTGGATGTGTCGCCGTCATCGCGAGCAAGCTCGCTCCCACATTGATTCGGGGGGACTCGGGAACTGATGTTCACCGCGAATCTCCTGTGGGAGGGAGCTTGCTCGCGAAAGCGCCGGGTCAGCTTGCACCGGTGTTGAATGTACCGCCGTCATCGCGAGCAGGCTCGCTCCCACATTGATTCGGGGGACTCGGGAACTGATGTTCACCGCGAATCTCCTGTGGGAGCGAGCTTGCTCGCGAAAGCGCCGGGTCAGCTTGCACCGGTGTTGAATGTACCGCCGTCATCGCGAGCAGGCTCGCTGCCACATTGATTCGGGGGACTCGGGAACTGATGTTCACCGCGAATCTCCTGTGGGAGCGAGCCTGCTCGCGATGGCGGTGCATCAGCGTGCATCAATGTTGGATGTGTCGCCGCCGTCGCGAGCAAGCTCCCACGAGTTCATTTCCGTCGGGATGACCGGATCACGGGCCAGGGTCACAAATTTCGCGCAAACATCGGTCATCGTGCTGGCTATTGCAGAGAACTGGACAGTCATAAAGGCTTTGCGGCATAGTCGCCAGGTTCTGATACCTGCTCACAGATAACAAGGAACAGCAGATGGCGACCCTATTGGTCCTGCATGGACCCAACCTGAACCTGCTGGGCACCCGTGAACCGGGCGTCTACGGGGCCGTGACCCTGGCGCAGATCAACCAGGACCTGGAGCAGCGGGCCCGCAACGCCGGCCATCATTTGCTCTATCTGCAAAGCAACGCCGAATATGAATTGATCGACCGTATCCATGCCGCCCGTGGCGAAGGCGTGGATTTCATTTTGATCAATCCAGCAGCTTTTACACACACAAGTGTCGCATTACGTGACGCGCTGCTGGCGGTGAGCATCCCATTCATCGAAGTGCATTTATCCAACGTGCACAAACGCGAACCTTTCCGCCATCACTCCTACTTCTCCGATGTAGCGGTGGGAGTGATCTGCGGCCTTGGCGCCAGCGGTTACCGACTGGCTCTGGAGGCCGCCCTAGAGCAGCTTGAAAGACCGGCAACGGCTTGAACAACAAGCGTTAAACGCCCCTGACCGACCCTTGGGAGTTGATGATTCATGGATATCCGTAAAGTTAAGAAATTGATCGAATTGCTGGAAGAGTCCGGCATCGACGAGCTTGAGATCAAGGAAGGCGAAGAGTCCGTACGCATCAGCCGCCACAGCAAGACCCCTGCCCAGCAGTTCTATGCACCGGCACCGATGCAGGCTCCAGCCGCCGCGCCTGCTCCAGCAGCAGCCCCGGTTGCCGCCGCAGCGCCAGCCGCACCGGCGGCACCAGTGCTCAACGGCACTGTCGCTCGTTCGCCAATGGTGGGCACGTTCTATCGCAAGTCTTCGCCATCCTCGCCGTCCTTCGTTGAAGTCGGCCAGACCGTGAAGAAAGGCGACACCCTGTGCATCGTCGAAGCCATGAAGATGATGAACCACATCGAAGCTGAAACCAGCGGTGTGATCGAGTCCATCCTCGTCGAAGACGGCCAGCCGGTTGAGTACGACCAACCGCTGTTCACCATCGTTTGAACCGCGGAGAGCCTTTGATGACTGCGAAGTTGGAAAAAGTTCTGATCGCTAACCGCGGTGAGATCGCCCTGCGGATTCTGCGTGCCTGCAAAGAGATGGGCATCAAGACCGTCGCCGTTTACTCCAAGGCCGACAAAGAACTGATGCACCTGGGCCTGGCGGACGAATCCGTCTGCATCGGTCCGGCGTCGGCTGCGCACTCCTACCTGCACATCCCGGCGATCATCGCCGCTGCCGAAGTGACCGGTGCCACCGCCATTCACCCTGGCTACGGCTTCCTGGCGGAAAACGCCGACTTCGCCGAACAGGTCGAAAACTCCGGTTTCGCCTTCATTGGCCCGAAAGCCGACACCATTCGCCTGATGGGCGACAAGGTTTCGGCCAAGCACGCCATGATCGCAGCGGGTGTACCGACCGTTCCGGGTTCCGACGGCCCGCTGCCTGAAGACGAAGAAACCGCTTTGCGCATCGGTCGCGAAGTCGGTTATCCGGTGATCATCAAGGCCGCTGGCGGCGGCGGCGGTCGCGGCATGCGCGTGGTACACAAGGAAGAAGACCTGATTTCCTCGGCGAAACTGACCCGCTCCGAAGCGGGCGCGGCGTTCGGCAACCCGATG
Organism: Pseudomonas sp. St316; assembly: GCF_018325905.1. Lineage (NCBI taxonomy): Bacteria > Pseudomonadati > Pseudomonadota > Gammaproteobacteria > Pseudomonadales > Pseudomonadaceae > Pseudomonas > Pseudomonas sp. St316. The sequence continues at coordinate 5,912,555 of NZ_AP021901.1, forward strand.
GTCTACCTGGAAAAATTCCTGACCAACCCACGTCACGTCGAAGTCCAGGTGCTGTCCGACGGCCAGGGCCATGCGATCCATCTGGGCGACCGCGATTGCTCGCTGCAACGTCGTCACCAGAAGGTTCTCGAAGAAGCGCCGGCACCGGGCATCGACGAGCAGGCTCGCCAAGAAGTCCTGGCACGCTGCGTCAAGGCCTGCATCGACATCGGCTACCGTGGCGCCGGCACTTTCGAGTTCCTGTACGAGAACGGTCATTTCTACTTCATCGAAATGAACACCCGTGTTCAGGTGGAGCACCCGGTCTCGGAAATGGTCACGGGTATCGACATCGTCAAGGAGATGCTTAGCATCGCCGCTGGCAACAAGCTGTCGTTCACCCAGGATGACGTGGTCATCCGCGGTCACGCGCTGGAATGCCGGATCAACGCCGAAGACCCGAAAACCTTCATGCCAAGCCCAGGCACGGTCAAGCATTTCCATGCCCCGGGCGGCAATGGCGTTCGCGTCGATTCGCACCTGTACAGCGGTTATGCCGTTCCACCGAACTACGATTCGTTGATCGGCAAGCTGATCACCTACGGGGCGACCCGTGACGAAGCCATGGCGCGCATGCGCAATGCGCTGGACGAAATCGTGGTAGACGGGATCAAGACCAACATCCCGCTGCACCGCGACCTGGTCCGTGACGAAGGCTTCTGCAAAGGCGGCGTCAACATCCATTACCTGGAACACAAGCTGGGCAGCCAGCACTGACGTTTCAAGTGATGTAGAAAAGACCCCGGTCCATTGGCCGGGGTCTTTTTTTGCCTGCTTGCAGGATGCCGATCAATGGATCAGCTCAGCACGACCGTGGGGAATGCATGGGCTTCGATCTGCGCCGCAGTCGCTGGCCTGCCCTGGACAGTGCTGACGGCACCAGTGGCATTGGCGACCAGGGGATCGCTGCGCAAGCGCGTCATAAACCCGCGCGCGCGTAGCGACACCGGATCAGAGCTCTTTTTCGCACGCGCCAACACCGGTATGTAGTAGCGCTCGACCTGATTCCGAGAGGTCTTGAACACCGAGGTGACACCGCTGCGCAGGTCTAGCGACACGCCGTAGGTATTGCCGAAGCAGGAAGAATACGACCAATGATCCCAAGTGGGTCGCAGGCCCTGGCGCCTCATCACCGACCTGACCCGCCCGCCAATGTCGGCGCCCGTCAACCAGTCCCCGCCTACCAGGGAGACACGGATGTCCCGCGCCGTTCCGCCCAGGCGCTGGGTGATATCGCGAAGGCTGCGCTCGATCAGCGCGCGGATATTGTGATCGAAATGGATAACGGCCCCCGCCTTGGTGGCCGGGTTGTACAACGACGCGATCACGCACGTCTGCGCATTCAACGAGAACAGATAGTTGTCCGCCGTCGCCTCACTGAACCTCGCCACCACGGCCTCGCCCTGCAACGCACCCCTCGATACATCCGGGAAGACATGACCCGCAAACGCCTCGCGCAAATCACTCACTCGCCCAAGGACAAGCGTTTGCTCATTGCCCCCCTTCAAGCCGACTGAGTTGTGCGTCCATTGGCCATTTCCCATTCTGCGGATGGGCAGGTTGTACAGAGCGCCGGGGCGACTGGCATCCACCAGGCACAAACCGCCGAAATGAGGATCTTCCTTCACCTGGTAGTACTTGCCCCTGCTGCGTATGAAATAAGTATTGAGCGGCTGCGATGCACTGGACGGGCTGCGATAGGTCCCCTGGTAAATGCCCTCTTCGGTCACCCGCTCCAGGTTCTCGGGGGTTTTGCTGACCGCCTGTTTCGGCTTGAAGCGCATGGGCTGGATGATCGGTCCGGTTTCCTTGGCCATCAGCGGCGTCATGCGTTTCAAGCGCTGCCCGGACAATGGCATGGACTTCACGACAAGCTTCAGGCTTCTGGCCGCAGGCCCCAGTATCGAAGCGAGGGGTCCTGCTCCCAACGCGGCGAACAGTCCCCCCCAAGAGGCCATCAACCAGTGGCCCAGCGCGCTCTCCGTATCCCCCTGCCCATGCGCCTGGGCAGCTTGCTTGACACTGGCGGCAATCAAGGTTGCATCCAGCAGCAGAGCAAAGGGCGGATAAACCAGGCACACCGGCGCCGATGCAAACAGCAACCCCTTGATAACCTGCTGCCTGATCACTTCGGCACGGCTCTGGGTGACGTCTTCCACATCGGTGACAGCCCGCTCGATGTAAGCATCGAACTCTGCCTGGATATCGCTCACTCGATTGAACTCGCGCAACGTATCGACGCCGATGTTCGCCGCCGCCAGAGCCATCAGTGAACGCCTGACTGCCGTACGGGCACCGAGGCCGACCCGCTCCAGCACGTAGTCATGCAGGCGCGCGGCGACCTTTCCGGGAAAGTCCTGGTAGCGGCGAAACGCGACACCGTCCGGAGCGTCAGGCGTGTACAACCAGGACGAGCCCTTCGGATCGAAGTAGGTGAAGACGTAGACGCCCAGCACGATATGACCGCCAACGGAAAACCTGACCACCCCTTCACGCTGCACGACAGCCCCCGAATACACCGGACCGACCACCGGCATCGCTTCACTCAGGAGGGTGACTTGTCGAGTGAGCCACCAGAACTCAGTCGCGCTCAACTGGAACTGGCCCATTGCGACACGCAGGTCACGGTCCATCCGGGTCAGCAACAGGTTACGGTAGGCATTGCGACGCAGGGTGTATTCAGTGGCATGGGCGTCGAGGAACCGGGCACGGATCTGCCGCGCATACTGCTCACCCACGTAGGCCCGCCGAAGATAGGACGCCAACTCCGCACTGCGGACCTGCCCCAGGTCCTGCCCCATCGACGAGCGCACGCCTTTTCGCGGATTGTCGATGCCCCAGTTGTCGTCATAGCCGTAGATGGCCAGCTCCAGCAGGCTGGCGACTTTCGTCTTGCCATCGGCCAACCCCGGGCTGTAGTCGATCAGCACCGTTGCAGGATCGACGCCCCCCTGCACACCTTTGCTGCGCATATAAGGGGCAATGGCTTGCGTGACGATACGCTTGGCGAAATCCACGAAAACTTCGTAGCCCTCCATCTGCTGGCTGAACACCTCCTGGTGAACCAGAAGCTCCTGGCTCAGGCTGCTGATGTTTCGCCGGGATTCAAGCGGCAAGGCGGCGTACCAGCGAGGCGACTCATCCGCCTCCACCTGTGCCAGGTTGTTGTTCAGGCCCATCGCAACGAGGTCTTCCAGGCAAGCCCTGAAACCGCTCACCGCCCCCCGGGGATCCTTGCTCGAATCCCAGGTCATCGGCTTGTCCACCACGCTGGCAAAGTACTCCCGTGCCCCGCTCCGCTCGACTGGAGAAATACGCTGCAGCAAGTACGCGCGACCGGCTTCGCTACGGGTCCATGTGCCCATTTCCACGCTGACGGCCCATAACGAAGGCAACTCGATCCACTCCTGACCATCCGGCTTGTCGGGGGCATACAGCAGCAGGTCGCCTTGCAGGTCCTGACGATAGAACAGGAGAAAATCGGCGCAACGCAGAGCATTCGCAAGCACCACGCAACTGACCCGCCAGGCGCTAGTGGCTTGCGCCGGGACCTCGCTCTCCCACAAGGCTTTGACCGCCTCATGGTTCGCCTGCTTCAGGTGACCCGCACAGCGAGCAACGAATGCGCTTTGCTGCAGCCGGGCCGTGAACCAATCGAGCAGGGCGTCTTTCAGATCCCCCCGAGCATACGGTTCGTGCAGCGCTCGCCAGTACCCCGCCGGGGCATCGACGTCCGCCAGCAATTGGCTCATGAATGCGGGTGTAAGCGGCTGGTTGCGCAGCATGGCGCCGTTTTCCACCAAGAACACCGAAACGGCATCCGGCCTGACCGGGCCGGCTGCCAGCAACTCACTCAGGCTATGGGTGCGCACCGGCTGGCCCATTACACTTCGCCACTGCAATTGCACCCGAATGCTGTCAGGTTCGACCTCCATGTCCAACTCATGCCTGACATAGTCCTGGGCCAACTGCCGGGCGAACGCCCGCAATGACCCCAGGCCCTCGAGCAACCTGTCTACCAGCACCTGCGCCTGGGTGGTTCGGTCCTGGAAAAGCTCGAGTTGCCTACGGTCAGCTTCGCCCAGCCCCCGCAACCAGTCAGGCAGTTGCGAACGGGCGAGCGCTTGCAAACTCTGACGCTGCGATGCGCTCGCCAATGCGACCAGCTCGCTCATCCGACGCCAGCCCTCCTGAAGCTCTTCAAGCTGGCCCCGTAGCGCATCAACGTCCAGACCTGCCAATCGGTCCGGCTGGAAAATCATGACGACGTCGGCCATGTGATCTTCGAGCCGTTGCTTGATCAACTCCATCAAAGAGGCTTCGCCCTCGACCATTCGCCAATGCCGTCGCAGATAGGCCCGATAATGGCTGACAAGGCCCGAAGCGATGCTTTCCACCACCTGGGCGATGACTTCCTGGCGCTCGACCGCCATCCCCCGATCAGCCGCGTCGGGCCAACGGTAGGGCGCGTCCCGCTCTTCGTCGGGCATGACAGGCTGCTGGTCGATCAAGCGTTGCAACACCGTATCGAGCAGGGTGCCGATGAAGTGCGGATCGATGTTGCCTTGGTAATAATGGGTGCGCAGTTCGACCAGCAGATACTCCTCCAGCACCTCCAGCACGCTCATCTGGGCTTGCAGTCGAGGGTCGATGACTGCCTGCCAGCGCGTCAGTTTTTCCAGGACGGCTTGTACCGTTGCCGCCTGCGGGGAAGATATCGACTCCCTGCCGCTCACGTTTCTTTGCCGCTCGGCCGTGTTGTCCATCACATTCCTCCCTGTTGTGTGGACCCGCACCTTATCCGCCCGCCAGCCTCCCCATGTCATACATATATATATCGAAACACCAACCTGGACGGCGCATGACTCGCTTATCCACTTTGACGGCGACCTGGCGTACACTGCGCGCCTTTGCAGCCCCGCGCTGCCCCCCTGTAGATTTTTCCAAAGGTGCCCGCCATGCCTTGGCTGCAAGTACGTCTGGCCATCAGCCCGGAACAAGCCGAAACCTACGAAGACGCGTTTCTTGAAGTAGGCGCTGTGTCGGTAACCTTCATGGACGCCGAAGACCAGCCGATCTTCGAGCCGGAGCTCAATACCACCCCGCTGTGGTCCCACACCCACCTGCTGGCCCTGTTCGAAGGCGGCACCGAGGCGGCCAGTGTGCTGGCCCATCTCGAACTGCTGACCGGCAGCCCGCTGCCCGAGCATCACAGCGAAGTGATCGAGGACCAGGACTGGGAACGCAGCTGGATGGACAACTTCCAGCCGATGCGTTTCGGCCAGCGCTTGTGGATCGTCCCAAGCTGGCACGCCGCGCCAGAGCCGGATGCGGTCAACCTGCTGCTGGACCCGGGCCTGGCGTTCGGCACCGGCACCCACCCGACCACCGCACTGTGCCTGGAATGGCTCGACGGCCAGGACCTCAAGGGCTGCAACGTACTCGATTTCGGCTGCGGCTCGGGGATCCTGGCGATTGCCGCGCTCCTGCTGGGCGCCCGGGAAGCGGTCGGCACCGACATCGACGTCCAGGCCCTGGAAGCCTCCCGCGACAACGCCGGGCGCAACAACATCGCCGAAGGCCTGTTCCCGCTGTACTTGCCGCAGGACTTGCCACAGGTCCAGGCCGACGTATTGGTGGCCAACATCCTGGCCGGCCCGCTGGTGTCCCTGGCGCCGCAACTGTCGAGCCTGGTCAAGCCGGGCGGACGCCTGGCGCTGTCGGGCATCCTCGCCGAACAGGGCGAAGAAGTCGCCGCCGCTTATGCCGCGGACTTTGACCTGGACCCGATCGCCAATCGCGATGGCTGGGTGCGCATCACCGGACGTCGGCGCTAGAATGAGCGCCTGTATCCACCGGATTGCCGCATGACTGACAGCTTCGTCACCCAGTGCCCGCATTGCCATACCCGTTTTCGCGTCAGCCATGCTCAATTGAGCGTGGCCCGCGGGGTGGTTCGTTGCGGCTCGTGCCTGCAAGTGTTCAATGCCGCGCGACAGTTGCTGGAACAACGCACTGCCAAGCAAGCGGCGCCTGTCGTCGCGCCGACCTCCACGCCTGCTGTCGAAGCCCCGCCCCGGGCGATCAGCCAGAAACAGTGGAGCGCCGCCGAGCTGGATCTGGATGACCTGGACAAGGAGCTGGCACGCCTGGAACGCCGCGACAATCGCGCGCCAGGAAATACCGGCCGGCGCCGGGAAGACAACCTGAGCGCGCAACGCGACTCGCTCTCCAGCGAACAGCAAGCCTGGCCCGACAGCCTGTACAGCGAATCTTCCAGCGAGCGTGCCGAAGCCGTCCTCCAGGACCCCATCGAACCGTTCGAACCCCACGAACCGGCCAGACCGCCGCGCACCGAGCCATCCCTGTCCCTGGCCCTTGAACCCCTGGAGCCGGACGACGAGCCTGTCGCCACGCTCCATCTGGCGCCGGACGACGAGCCCGACGAACACCTCGAGCGCCTGTCTGCCACCGACGACCACGACGACGAACCCGAGCAACTGGCGCCATTGCGCAAGTCACGGGAACGCCAGGAGCCGGGGATACGCGCCGAAGCCCTCCACGACCTGGACGATGACCCGCTGCAACTGGACTGGCGCAAACGCCGCTCGCCCTGGGGCCGACGCTTGTTGTGGATGTTGCTGATATTGCTCGCCGCCGCAGCCCTGGGCGGCCAGTACATCGCCTACCATTTCGAAGAACTGGCCCGCCAGGACCAGTACCGGCCATGGTTCCTGCAAATCTGTCCGACCATCGGCTGCGAAGTACCGTCCAAGGTCGACATCGCCAAGATCAAGAGCAGCAACCTGGTGGTGCGCAGCCATCCGGAGTTCAGCGGTGCCCTGGTGGTGGACGCGATCATCTACAACCGTGCGCCCTTCTCCCAACCCTTCCCGTTGCTGGAACTGCGTTTTGCCGACCTCAACGGGCACCTGATCGCCAGCCGTCGCTTCAAGCCCGGCGAGTACCTGGGTGGCGACCTCGAGGACCGCGGCGAAATGCCGCCCCAGACACCCATTCACATCGCGCTGGACATCCTGGACCCTGGCGCCAAAGCGGTGAACTACAGTCTGAGCTTCCACTCCCCCGAATAAAGCCGGCCAGGGTCGGCCAATTGACGGCAGCTTTCTGACTGACCCCACCCAGACCAAACCGCTGGCGATAACAAAATAGCTGTTCAGATTTTATCCAATTCGATCTTTATCCAGTCATCGAGAGCGGGTATCATGCCAACCCTTTTTCGAAGTCTCATGATCCGGCCCCACTTCAGGGAAGTCCTATGTCGGCGGTACGCATCGGCCCATATACATTGCAGAACGGCCTGATTCTCGCCCCTATGGCGGGGGTCACCGACCAGCCCTTTCGTCAGCTGTGCAAGCGACTGGGTGCTGGATTGGTAGTTTCGGAAATGGTCACCAGCGACATGAGTTTGTGGAACACCCGCAAATCGCGTCTGCGCATGATCCACGAAGGTGATCCCGAGCCCCGCTCGGTACAGATCGCCGGTGGCGACGCACAGATGCTGGCGCAAGCGGCCCGGGCGAACGTCGAGCTGGGGGCGCAGATCATCGACATCAACATGGGTTGCCCAGCGAAAAAGGTCTGCAACAAGGCCGCAGGCTCGGCACTGTTGAAAGATGAAGCACTGGTCACCGAGATCCTGCAGGCGGTCGTCGCCGCAGTCGATGTGCCGGTGACCCTGAAGATCCGCACCGGTTGGGACCGGGAGAACAAGAACGGGCTGGTGGTGGCGAAGATCGCCGAGCAGGCGGGCATCACGGCGTTGGCGGTCCATGGCCGCACCCGTGCCGACCTGTACACCGGCGAGGCCGAGTACGACACCATCGCCGCGATCAAGCAGGCGGTGTCGATTCCGGTGTTTGCCAATGGCGACATCGACTCGCCCGAGAAGGCCCGGTACGTGCTGGACGCGACCGGTGCCGATGGCCTGTTGATCGGCCGGGCCGCCCAGGGGCGGCCATGGATTTTTCGTGAGATCGAACACTTCCTGCGCACGGGTGAAAAGCTCGCGGCGCCGCAATTGTCCGAGGTGGAACGTATTCTGCTAGAGCATCTGGCCGCGCTGCATGCCTTCTATGGAGAAGTCATGGGTGTACGCATTGCACGCAAGCATGTGGGCTGGTATCTCGCAACCCTGCCGGGCGCCAGGGAGTTTCGCGCCTGCTTCAATCGTTTGGATGGTACGCAAGCACAATGCGCCGACGTTCAGGCTTTCTTCGCTGAACGTTACAAGAGCCTGACAGGGGACGAAGGGGTGGCCGCATGACGATGATGACCGAGACTTTAGTGAGTGGAACAACACCCGTGAGCGACAACGTGAATTTGAAACAGCACCTCAATACGCCCAGCGAAGAAGGCCAGACCCTTCGCGGGAGTGTCGAGAAGGCGCTGCACAATTATTTCGCCCACCTTGAGGGCGCTGCCGTCACGGATGTGTACAACCTGGTGCTTTCCGAAGTCGAGGCGCCTCTGCTCGAAAGCGTGATGAACTACGTCAAGGGCAACCAGACCAAGGCCAGTGAGCTGCTGGGCCTGAACCGTGGCACCCTGCGCAAGAAACTCAAGCAGTACGATCTGCTGTAAGCATTCAATCAAACCAGAAAGGCGCCCGCTAAAAACGGTCGCCTTTTTTGCTGACTTCCCTTGCTTTTGATGGAAATTGAAATGACCGACCAGACCACCCGCCTGCCGATCCGCCGCGCCTTGATCAGCGTCTCCGACAAGACCGGGATCCTCGAATTCGCCCGCGAGCTGCAACAGCTGGGCGTCGAGATTCTTTCCACCGGCGGGACCTTCAAGCTGCTGCAGGACAACGGCGTTGCCGCAGTGGAGGTCGCGGACTACACCGGTTTTGCGGAAATGATGGACGGTCGGGTCAAGACCCTGCACCCGAAAATCCACGGCGGGATCCTGGGCCGTCGCGGCATCGACGATGCCATCATGAACGAACACGGCATCAAGCCGATCGACCTGGTAGCGGTCAACCTCTACCCGTTCGAAGCCACCATCAACAAGCCCGGCTGTGACCTGCCGACCGCCATCGAGAACATCGATATCGGCGGCCCGACCATGGTCCGCTCGGCGGCCAAGAACCACAAGGACGTGGCCATCGTGGTCAATGCCAGCGACTACGCCGGCGTCCTGGAAAACCTCAAGGCCGGTGGCCTGACCTACGCCCAGCGTTTCGACCTGATGCTCAAGGCCTTCGAACACACCGCAGCCTATGACGGCATGATCGCCAACTACATGGGCACCGTGAACCAGGCGGCCGACACGCTGTCGACCGAAGGCCGCAGCGAATTCCCGCGCACCTTCAACACCCAGTTCGTCAAGGCCCAGGAAATGCGCTACGGCGAGAACCCGCACCAGAGCGCGGCGTTCTACGTGGAAGCCAAGCCGGCCGAAGTCGGCATCGCCACTGCCACCCAGCTGCAAGGCAAGGAACTGTCGTTCAACAACGTGGCCGACACCGACGCCGCGCTGGAATGCGTGAAGAGCTTCGTCAAGCCAGCCTGCGTGATCGTCAAGCACGCCAACCCGTGCGGCGTGGCGGTAAGCCCGGACGCCGAGGGCGGCATCCGCCAGGCCTACGAACTGGCCTACGCCACCGACACCGAGTCGGCTTTCGGCGGCATCATCGCCTTCAACCGTGAGCTGGACGCCGAGACCGCCAAGGCCATCGTCGAGCGTCAGTTCGTCGAAGTGATCATCGCCCCTTCGGTCACTGAAGAAGCCCGCGCCATCGTTGCCGCCAAGGCCAACGTCCGCCTGCTGGCCTGCGGCCAATGGTCGGCCGACCGTGCGCCGGCCTGGGACTACAAGCGTGTCAACGGTGGCCTGCTGGTCCAGAGCCGCGACATCGGCATGATCGGCAGCGAAGACCTGAAAGTGGTGACCCAGCGCGCCCCGAGCGAGCAGGAAATCAACGACCTGATCTTCGCCTGGAAAGTCGCCAAGTACGTCAAGTCCAACGCCATCGTCTACGCCAAGAACCGCCAGACCATCGGCGTCGGCGCCGGCCAGATGAGCCGCGTGAACTCGGCCCGCATCGCCGCGATCAAGGCTGAACACGCCGGTTTGCAGGTACAGGGCGCGGTCATGGCTTCCGACGCGTTCTTCCCGTTCCGCGACGGTATCGACAACGCGGCCAAGGTCGGTATCACCGCGGTGATCCAGCCGGGTGGTTCGATGCGTGACAGCGAAGTGATCGCCGCTGCTGATGAAGCCGGCATCGCCATGGTCTTTACTGGCATGCGCCATTTCCGTCACTAACATCGATCAAATGTGGGAGCTGGATGTGTGTGGGAGCAAGGCCCTGTGGGAGCAAGGCTTGCCCGCGATGCAGGCAACTCGGTCCATCAGGCAAACCGAGGTGATGCTATCGCGGGCAAGCCTTGCTCCCACACAGCCTTGCTCCCACACCCGCTCGCTCCCACAGAAAAGCACCCCCTGTGGTGCTCAACAGAATTAGCGTCATCCGAGGTTTTTGAAATGAATGTTTTGATCATTGGCAGCGGTGGCCGTGAACACGCCCTGGCCTGGAAAGTGGCTCAGGATCCGCGTGTGCAGAAAGTTTTCGTGGCACCGGGCAATGCCGGCACTGCCATCGAAGCCAAGTGCGAAAACGTCGCCATCGACGTGCTGGCCCTGGAACAACTGGCTGATTTCGCCGAGAAGAACGTCTCGCTGACCATCGTCGGCCCGGAAGTGCCGCTGGTCGCCGGCGTGGTCGATCTGTTCCGCGCCCGTGGCCTGGACTGCTTCGGCCCGACTGCCGGTGCCGCGCAGCTGGAAGGCTCGAAAGCGTTCACCAAGGATTTCCTGGCGCGTCACAAGATCCCGACCGCCGACTACCAGAACTTCACCGAAATCGAACCGGCCCTGGCGTACCTGCGCGAGAAAGGCGCACCGATCGTGATCAAGGCCGACGGCCTCGCGGCCGGTAAAGGCGTGATCGTCGCCATGACCCTGGTCGAAGCCGAAGACGCCGTGCGCGACATGCTGGCAGGCAATGCCTTCGGCGACGCCGGCTCCCGGGTGGTGATCGAAGAGTTCCTCGACGGCGAGGAAGCCAGCTTCATCGTCATGGTCGATGGCAAGAACGTCCTGCCAATGGCCACCAGCCAGGACCACAAGCGTGTCGGCGACGGCGACAGCGGCCCGAACACCGGTGGCATGGGTGCCTATTCCCCGGCCCCGGTGGTGACCGCCCAAGTGCACCAGCGCGTCATGGACCAGGTGATCTGGCCGACCGTGCGCGGCATGGCCGAGGAAGGCAACGTCTACACCGGTTTCCTCTATGCTGGCCTGATGATCGACAAGGCTGGTAACCCAAAAGTCATCGAATTCAACTGCCGTTTCGGCGATCCTGAGACCCAACCGGTGATGCTGCGCCTGCAATCGAGCCTGGTGCTGCTGGTCGAGGCCGCACTGGCCCAGGCACTGGACAAGGTCGAAGCCCAGTGGGACCCGCGCCCAAGCGTCGGTGTCGTATTGGCGGCTGGCGGTTACCCGGGCGACTACGCCAAAGGTAGCGCAATCCAGGGCCTGGACGCCGCGGCCCGCCTGGAAGGCAAGGTCTTCCATGCAGGCACCGCGTTGAAGGATGGGCAAGTGGTCACCGCCGGCGGTCGTGTGCTTTGCGCCACCGCCATGGGCGCCAGTGTCGACGAAGCTCAGCAGCAGGCCTACAAGCTTGCCGCCGAGATCGACTGGGAAGGTTGCTTCTACCGCAAGGACATTGGCTATCGCGCCATTGCCCGCGAGCGTGGCGAAAATCTGGAGTAACCCAGCCATTCAGCCAGGCAAGGGTCTGCGGCCCTTGCCTGACTGTTCCGGCGCCGCGCATAGTTATAATCTGGCATCAACCTACGAAGGGATTTCGCCGTGCGCTGGCTCAGGATTGCCATAGGCCTTACCGTCACCTTGCTGACGTTGCTCTGCATGCTCCCGGCCCAGGCCGCGCCAGGCAGTGGCTGGGCAGTATTGCTCGACGAACAGGGCGACCTGACGCTGAGCGACATCCGTTCAGCCCGCTACACCAATCAATTCAGCCCCATCGACCTGGACCGCCTCAAGGCCGCCGAGCCCGACGGGGCATTGTGGTTGCGCTTCCGCCTGGCCCCCGACCGGCATGAACAGATCCTGCGCATCTTCGCGCCCGACCTGTCACGCCTGAACCTCTACGTGCTGGACGGCGATGTTCTGGTTGACCAGCAAATCAGCGGCAATGCCATGCCGCACACCGAACCTGTGGTACCCAGCAGCGATTTCATGCTGCCCCTGCCACGCAGCGACAAATCGCTGGACGTCTACCTGCGACTGTCCTCGCGCCATGAACTGCGCCCCTACATCACCTTGCAATCGGCAGTGGTGGCCGCGGCCGATCAGAACCAGACACTGATCTATGGGTTGCTGTTCGGCTGCATCACCATGCTGGTCCTGCACAACCTCACCCGCTATGCCTACACCCGCTCACGCAGTTGCCTGTGGCTGGCCGCCTGTGAAGGACTGCTGATGCTCAGCCTGGCGCTGTTGCTGAATTTGGGCGGCCCTTGGCTACCCGACTGGCCAGCCGTCCAGACGCCCGGGGCCTACCTGGCCTTGCTGCTGACGGCGCCCTGCGGCCTGATGTTCGCCTACCGTTTCTTCGCGCCCCTGGGGCCGCACCCGTTGAATCGGCTGCTGCTGGGGGACATCGTGCTCGTCATGCTGTGCAGCCTGCTGCTGTTGTTCGTCAACACGCTGCCGCTCAATATCATGACCTACGCCCTCGTGGCCCTGGCCGGCCTGAGTATGCTGCTCGTCAGCGCCTGGCACTGGCAAAAGGGCTACCGCCCGGCCCGGCTGTTCGTCGCGGCCATGGTGGTCTTCAACCTGGGCACGCTGATCATCCTTCCGGCACTGCAAGGGCTCACGGAGGTTCCTCCCCAAGGCTTGATCATCACCCTGCTGATCTTCATCTGCATCAGCGGCCTGTTGATGAGTGTCGCCTTGGGCGAGCGCCAGCGCTCGATCAACGAAAGCCGGTTCAGCATCAGCCGCGACCTGGCGGCGAGCAATGCCGAGATCAATGCCAAGGCCGAGTTCCTGGCCAAGATCAGCCACGAGATCCGAACTCCGATGAACGGCGTGCTGGGCATGACCGAGCTGCTGCTGGGTACGCCGTTGTCGGTCAAGCAACGCGATTACGTGCAGACGATCCACAGCGCCGGCAATGAACTGCTGACCCTGATCAACGAGATCCTCGACATCTCCCGGCTCGAATCCGGGCAGATCGAACTGGACGATGTGCAGTTCGACCTCAATGCACTGATCGAGGATTGCCTGAGTATCTTCCGTGCCAAGGCCGAACAGCAGAATGTCGAGCTGATCAGTTTCATCCAGCCCCAGGTGCCGCGAGTGATCAGTGGCGACCCGACGCGACTGCGCCAGGCGCTGCTGAGCCTGCTGGAAAACGCCCTGAAAAAGACCGACGAGGGCGAAGTGCTGATCGTCGTCGCCCTCGACGAGCGCAGTAATCAGCCGCGCCTGCGCATCGCCGTGCAGGACAGCGGGACGCCGATGGACGCTGAAGAGCGCGACACCCTGATGCATGCCGAGCTGCACAGCAAGAATTTCCTCTCGGCCACGCGCCTGGGGGGCAACCTGGGCCTGGTCATCGCCCGCCAGCTGATCGTCCTGATGCACGGAGAGTTCGGTATCAAAAGCGGCAGCAACCAGGGCAGTACCTTGTGGCTGACCTTGCCGCTGGATCCGGATCGTCTCGAACACCCGACTTCCGACCTCGATGGCCCGCTGCAAGGGGCACGGGTGTTGATCGTCGACGACAACGACACCTGCCGCAAAGTGCTGGTGCAGCAGTGCAGCGCCTGGGGCCTGAACGTCAGCGCGGTGCCCTCGGGCAAGGAAGCCCTGGCGCTGCTGCGCACCAAGGCGCACCTGCGCGATTATTTCGACGTGGTGCTGCTGGACCAGAACATGCCGGGCATGACCGGTATGCAACTGGCCGCCAAGATCAAGGAAGACCCGAGCCTGAACCACGACATCCTGTTGATCATGCTCACCGGTATCAGCAATGCGCCGAGCAAGATCGTGGCGCGCAACAGCGGGGTCAAGCGCATCCTCGCCAAACCGGTGGCCGGTTATACCCTCAAGACTACCCTGGCGGACGAGCTGAACCAGCGCAACAGGGGTCAGGCGACGAATGTGCAGGTTAACGCCGGCCCGCCCGTGCCAGTGAAGGTGCCGAGCGATTTCCGCATTCTGGTGGCCGAGGACAACAGCATTTCCACCAAGGTCATTCGCGGCATGCTCGGCAAGCTCAACCTGCAACCCGACACCGCCAGCAACGGCGAAGAAGCCCTCAAGGCCATGAAGGAACAGCGCTACGACCTGGTCCTGATGGACTGTGAAATGCCGATCCTTGACGGATTTTCCGCCACCCAGCAACTGCGCGCCTGGGAAATGGGCAACCAGCGGACCCGCACCCCCGTGGTGGCACTCACCGCACACATCCTGGCCGAGCATAAAGAGCGAGCACGCCAGGCCGGGATGGACGGGCACATGGCCAAGCCAGTGGAGCTGTCGCAGTTGCGTGAGCTGATCGAGCACTGGGTGGCCCAGCGTGATCAGCAGAACAGGTCTGCGGCGCACACATCCTAAGCGGTGACTGGACGGGCAACGGGCGCTGCCGTTCCGTTCAAAGTTCCAACGCATGCAGATGGCGGACTGTCTCGCTCATCACCGCGGCCGCGACTTTTTCTCTGAACGCTGCGTAGTGCAGCGTGCTGAATGTTACGACCGCCATTTCTTCCAGGCTGTTTTCCACCACCTCCTCTATCGGCCAGAACAGAAATCCCGAGACCGTTCTGCGGGTGCGGAACTGTTTATGGTAGAGGCCTATTTCTATTCTCCCGGCAGACTTGGCCGTGCAAGGGATCACTTGGAAGAATCCCATATCACGCAGCAGGCTAGTTCTCTCGAATACCTCAAGCGCATCGGGACTCTGCCTCAGGGTTCCTAACGCCTGGCGTGCCTGCCGGGAAAAACGTTGATCAAATGACCGGGATACTTGCCGCAAAACGCTGTCGGCCATTAACCCCTGCCCAGCCTGTCCGGCACTGACAGGGCGCGCCGAATCCCAGCCCAGATACCTGAGTTTATTCCTGTAGTAGTCAAACCAATTGCCGACCAAACCGTCCTTGTAGGCCGAACGTGTTGCCAGTTGCGCGTACAGGTTGCTCAAGTAGATATCTTCTCGATCCTGGAGGGACAGGCCCTCATCGAATGACACGATACTCCCGCCCACCACGGCAGCGCCCGGTGTGCCACTGCGGCGAAGTACCTGCCCATTGACCGGTTGCCTCCCCATGTCATTCATAAAGACACAGCCCCCGTCACCTCTTGCTCGACCGCGTCGGAAATATCAAAGATGTTCTGGGTAGCCCTATCCCCCAGTTTCTTGATAATGGCATCGCGAACGGGCGCATAGAGTGCATCAGACAAACTCGCCTGGAAGCACCGCAATTGAATTGTGCCCGGTACAGGATCGGTGGAAAAAAGCGGCCCAAGAGGATTGCCCGTAATGTGCCCGGCCTCAAACTCCACGCAGACACTGTTCAGCACAGGCCCGCGCTGGGCCAGGATGACTTGCAGCCTGACCCTGCACGGCTCCGGGGACCTAGGGCCTTGAACCCGCTCGCGCAATCGTTCAATGGCCGGCAAGCTGCAGGGTAATTGAGCGACACGATTCAACAGGCGCGTGAATTCAGTCACTTTAGTTTGATCAACATACGCCGCCATTCGCTTTTCCACCCAAGACATCATGGCGTATTTCGATGGGGTATCGAGCGTAAAGTTGTCCCACATTACTGCTTTTTGCAACCAACCATTCTGCAATACTTCCCGGTATGCCCCATACCATTCACCCGACGACGCAAGAGCCGGATATTTCTTGTCGGCTACCAGTTGCGCAAACAATACCGAATTCATTACATCGCACTTCTCCTGCTCCAGCATATCCGCTGACAACAAGACAACCGCCCCGGCATTGATAAAAACCGAACAATGATCACTCATTATAATTACCTGATTCGCTAATGGATGGCGACCACTGTGTAGTCGCCAAGGGATCACCCGAGATTAAATCTCATACTCTTCGATCTTTTTCTGCGCACGATCACCCAGCCTTGCAATGATCGTGGCTCGGGTACGGTTAATAATTGCCGGCACCATGGTCATGTGACACTCGCCGCGATACAGATCGACCGAACTGCTGTCCCAGTCCACGAACAGAATCCGGGTCTGATTCGTCCGGTTGATGAAACGCACGGCGCCCAAGGCCAGCATCACTTCACCCTGTGGGGTTTCATGACAGGTCGCCACACCAAAGCCACCCGCACCGGACTCCCTGATATTTTGATCAAACAGCTGAAGTGGCTTGCCACTGCTTTGCAGCGCAGCAATGGCATCACCGGCCACTTTAAGCATGAGCAGCGAGGTGGGGCCGGGAACTGCGGCGGCGGCCACGGCCGAACCCAGGACTCTCAACACCAGTTGATCCATCTTGAAGCTCTTGCCAGAGGCCGCAACCGAGTCGTAGTAACGTTGCAGGATAGTCCAGCCGCAATCCTGCATGACTTGAAGGAACAGTTGATACCATTCCTTGCCTTGTTCATCCCGCGGGTATTGCCTGTTAGCCACCAGCGACGCAAACAGATAGGAATGCTGGATATCCACCTGATTTTGCTCAGTCATGCCCGAGACAAATGCCAGGATACTTTCCCCGACAATCGAAGCACGGTCCGGTTTTTCCACGGCCGCTTTATATCCGACAGAATTGATTGCGACAGTGCGCGAAGAAACAAGCACGTTTTCCGGCATCACGTCATAAGTAGTCAGCCGATCAAGACGATCAGCCAGCGTTAAAACCGAATCAAACTTGACACTCATAGAATATATCCTTTATTCAATTAGAGCCCTCCATGGGCCCGAGGGAATAAAATGAGCCAACGCACCTCAGGCAACAAGTTCAAAACTGTAACCACACATAATGCCCGCCACATTAAAAACTCAACGACAGTTCGCAATAAGGCGAAGCTTTTCGGCATTTGAAAACTTCATGTTCACCGCGAGCCGACAGACACCTCGGCGCCTGATAAACTCCACGGCAATTTCATTCGTCGTGAGCTTCGACCATGCTCCATGTGCTGTTCAGCGTTTACCTGAAGATGCTGGTGCTCTACAGCCCTTTCTTCGTGTTGTCGTGTTTTATCGGCCTGACTCGCGGTTATTCACGCAAGGAACAACGCCGCCTGGCCTGGAAGGTCGCGACCGCGACGCTGGTGTCCAGCGTCTTGCTGTACCTGTTCGGACGGGTGATTTTCAGCGTGTTCGGCATCACCGTGGACGCGTTCCGTATTGGCGCTGGCAGCGTGCTGTTCATTTCGGCACTGGGCATGGCCCAAGGCAAGTCGGCCGTCCAGACTGACAGCGTTCAGCAGGACGTGACCATTGTCCCGCTGACCATTCCGTTGACCGTCGGCCCCGGCACCATCGGCGCCCTGCTGGTGATGGGCGTGAGTCAACCGCACTGGGACGACAAACTCATGGCGATCATCAGCATCGCCCTGGCCAGCTTCACCGTGGGCGTGGTGCTGTACCTGTCCAGCCGCATCGAGCGGATTCTGGGCGACCAGGGCCTGCAGATCGTCAGCCGCCTGATGGGACTGTTTGTCTGTGCGCTGGCCGCGCAGATCATCTTTACCGGGGTCAAAGGCTATCTGGTGCCGTAGCAAGGCCCGCGATCAACCCACCTCATTGATTTCCACCCCAGACGATTCGTCCGACAACTGTTTCAGCGGGACGCCGTTCTGAACGTTCTGCTGGGTGTCCAAACGCTGGACCAGGGCCGAAACGGGATAATGTCGATTCCCGCCAAAACTGAGCAGGGCTTCCCCACGCAAGTTGATATCGGCCGCATACACCTCGCGAACAATCACGCTGTGCCCACTGTCCGGATCAATGATCACCAGGTGTTCCTCGACGCGACTGAGCAACAACTGGTCAGGCTCATCCAGCTCCCAGATCAATTTGCCGGGGATGGTCGCCGTGCTGCCCAAGGCATGCCGGCAGTCGAGGATGACAGACTTGACCCGCCGCCAGGCCGCTTTTGACAGCCGGTAACTCACCGCGCCTTGCCCCATGCGCAGGATCAGGGTCGTGACATCATCCGGCATCAGCGCCAGCAGATCGTCGATCTTCATGTCCTGGCCCTCGACAACCAGCACCTCGCCTTCGCGCTGGACATAACTCAGTGGCCCCACGTGCCCCGCCTCCGGCAAGGTCAACAGCTTTCCATTCGTGCTTTCATGCAGTAATACCTGGGTCTGGCGTTGGGTTCCCAACAACTCGAAAGATTGCGCAATGGCGGTCCTGGGAACCCGGATCATACGTCCGGTCTTGGCGACGAACCATGTCAGGCTACCGGGCTCCTCCACCGACAGCAGTGCCCTGTGAAACGCCTGGGTGGTCAACTGCCTGAGCCCCTCTTGCACCCGGCCATCTTGAGCGAGCAGCCATTGATGGGTAACGCCGGCAATCGAGGCTGGCTCCCGGTCTCGTAACGCGACCACCACCCCTTCGAATGTCACGCCACGCAACCCTGCCCCTTCAACCGCCAGCTCGACAAACTGCCAGGGCGCCCACTCACGCTGCGCTCTGGGTAGCGCATTGGCCTGCAGCAAGTGTGAACCCTGACCAAACGCCACCTCCAGTTTCTGCGGATCGATAAAGGCCTGACGATAGACGTCACCCCTCGAAACATCGAATAACCACGCCGCCTCGCCATCCGGGGTAGCGCCGAGCAGGCGTACTTCCTTTGCGTCGCCCAGTCCCGCCAGCAACAGCCTGTTGCCGACGTACCAGGCACACAACTTGGCGTCTTCGTTGAAGTTGCGCAAACCGATAAGGGCAAAGCGCTCGCTTGCGTATCGCCGGGCCAGCGACTCCAATGCCTGCCACCAATGCCCCCGATCCTTGAACCACGCCTCGTTCACGCCGCCCAGCGCGAGGTCGCCCTGGCTCGTCAGGTTGAAGAACCGGCCATCGGATGTCAGCGCCACATAACCGCTCTCGACAGCGATCACATTCTCCAGCCTGTCGGACTGCAACCACCTGTTGGACCACTGCCCCTGGCCCGCGACCAAGGTTCGCTGCCTGCGGCACAGCTCCTTCGCGAGCCGGTCATACACAACAAACCTATCGCTGTCGTCCGCCAGCGGGAGCAGCGTCAGGTCCGTCATGTTCTTGATCGAGTCGGCCCAGCCACGGGGATGGCCACGTCTCGACGCAGGACGAATAATCAAGCCGTCCTTGTGGCGAACCCAGGCCATGTCCCGTAACTGCGCATCGCTCTTCCAGCAGACCGAAACGAAGGGGGCCGGTTGCCAATTGACGGTGGCAAAGGTGTCCTCGTTGCGAACAGACGGGACAAAGGGGTAATCGCTGCCCAATACCTCAGACCAATCGGCCAGTGTCTCGCTGGCGCTGAAAATGGACTCCAACGCCGGATCCAGATCCCGTGTGACCGAACTGAGCAGCAGTTGCCCTTCGTGGATCACATACACCAGTACATCGCGGGTCTGATCCTCGCGAGTGAGCTGCTGCACGACATGGATCACCCCCTGCGCATCCGCCTCGACACGCTGGATGATGGCGGTCGCATTCCTTGTGCTGCGCAACCAATAGCGATGGCTCATCAACCCGGTGACCGCGTCGGCTTGCCAGATGATCAGATTCTGTGGGTCGTAGAAATAGCAGGCGCCGCCTACCACCGCCCCCAGCACCGCCCCATCGACGCCCGGTAACTCGTCGCGAATGAACAGGAAACGGTCATCCTTGGCGTCATACCAGGCCGTGACGTAGCGAGGCTCGTCCGGCTTCTCGAACGGCACCAGGTAACGATGAACCGGCGTATACGGCATTGCCAGGCGATGCTGCCTGGCAAGGGCCCTGAAGTGCTCCTGTAACGCCTGCCGATCCATGCCCGCAGGTACATCCTGCTCGACAACCACGAGCTTGCCCGCCTCCACCTTGAACACTTGATTCTGGGCGATCCGCAGCAGCACGTCATGACGCCCCGTTCCAGTGAGCGTCACCTGGACATCACCGATGAACAGTCTCGTGTAACGCTCGAGCCGGATATCACTCTCCTGGGCCCAAGGGGCGTCCAACACCCAACTCGAGTTCAACGGGCGCGTCGTATCCAGGGTCAGGCTCACGCCGGGATGGAGCACCACCGCACAGCGCTTGCCGGCGCCCTGGATCTCATAGGTGATTTTTCCGTGCCAGCTCGGCGGCAGCACGGGTACCACCAGCGAGCGATCGACGCCATCGAGCAACACCTTGAGCACCGTCGGCCGATAATCCGGGACCAGGCGATAAAGGATGTAGTCACTGGGGAAGGAGTAGAAGGAAAACAGAAACAACCATCCTCCCTGCGCCGTCTTTTTTTCCAGGCGCCGTGCCGTGTCGAACCCGGTGTCATGGCGCAGCCTGGCGAAGGGCAATGCCTTGTACTCGTAGCGGTAACAGGTTTGCGGCGTGCAGGGCAGGACGATGGCCGAGCCTGTCGGTGGCGTGAATCGAGCTCGACCTGGCAGATTCAGCTGTCGACGGATATCAATCGCCCGCTCGTAATCGTCATCGAAGGTGGGCACCCCGAAATGATCGCGCAGCGGGTACAGTTTGGGGCTGTCCAGCATCAACTCGGCGCGGGTCAGGTCCAGCGTCTGCACGATCAGCGACGAACGCGGCAGCCATGCAGCACCGCTGGCATCGGACCGATAGGGCTGGAGATGGGCGGTTGCCACTTCATCGAAAAACAGCCCGACTTGCTTGGCTTCTTCGGCAATGGTGGCGAAGCCCTGGGCCAGCGCCGCCACCCCCACCGCCAACCCGCCCAACATCACGGCAGCACCGCCCAACAACGCTCCAGCGGTGGTGGCACCGGCGGCGTAGGCGCCCACCGACAACATCAGGCTGGCCGAGTCGAACGCCAGTTGAGTACCGAACTGAGCACGTGCAACGGCGTTTTGTGCAGTCGACAACTGGTAGATGTCGAACCCGACATTCGCCAGTTGCAGCAATCCTCCGGTCGCTTCGCTCACGCTGCTCCCCACTGCCGCCTTGACCACTGGCGCAACGGTGTGGGCAATCAGTTTCTCCTGGGCCAGTGCCTGTCGAACCAGGCCGACCAAGCCGGCGATATCGGCCACGTTGCCATGCACCAACTGCGCGTAATTGACATAGGCATGCAAGCGGACCGCCAGGCTCAGGGGCCGATCAGGCCCCTCTCGGCCCCGCAAGGCGTTCATCAGCGCTTGTATGGCGAAGCCGGCGTTCAGGGTATGGACGCTGCCCACCTCGGTCGGATCGCTCGCTATGGAGGGTCTATTGGCCAAGGCTGAAAAACGTTCCGAGAGGTAGTTCTTTATCCGCAAGAGTCGATGGTCGTTCGTGACGGCCCGCACCAGGTGCTCCGGATTTGCAGGATCGATCAGGCTTATCCGGTACGATCCGTTCGACATGACCTCCAGGGTTTCGAACAACGGCACAAAGTGGGGGGCCAACTGATTTGTCTGCCGAAGGCCGCTCGTCACATGCTCAATCTGCTCGCCCCACCAGTGACCATCCAGCACCAGCAGGCAGTTGCCCAGCCGCGGATTGCTCTGCAGCGACTGCCCACGAGCGTTGATCAACCGCTGCCGGACAGGACGCTGCACGTGGCCGGGCAACGCGCCAGGCTGCAGCAGTTTCGAGACCTGGACGGCACCCGCCAATGTCATCCGCGACACCCGCGCGCCGTCCAGTTCGATCAGGTCGAACGTCGGGCGCGCCGCATCGCCATACGCCGCGTAATGACTGGCCATCTTCTGCTGGAGGAAGAACTGCTCCAATGCCTGCCTGAACCGAGTCGAATCCTCGAATTCGAATAGCCCAAAATTCGGATCGTAGAAGTGATAAGTGCTGCGCTCGCCTTCCAGGGTCTTGGCTACCAGCATCGCGTGATTATCGGAATTGAGCATCAGCGTGCTGGTGGCTGTCCTGGCTTGCAGAATGTCCACGATCGCATGCAGGTCCGAGCGAGCCAGCGCACTGCCGACATCGCCGATCTGCACATCGCGCAACGACTCCACGCACTGTACAAAGGTCGCCGAATCGCTGGCCCCCGGCTCGATAACCCCCAGGTAGAAGCGCTCGCGCAGGGTGTTGACCGCCGCCTTGCCCTCCGACAAGGCCGCCGCCATTGCCAGGGCCAGGGGATAACAACGTCCGCCGACCCTGTCGCCTTCGCCCTGGAGCAGTAGATCCTGGGGCACCAGCTTGATCGTGTCAGCTTCGAAATCGTCCAGGACGGTACCGAGGCGCTCCACGATCCGGACACGGTATTCCAGCTGCGCCACCTGCCGGATGCGGGCCACCTGCCGGCCCCATTGGCGCAGTGTCAAAGGTTGTTCCAACGCGGCTTTCTTCAGCCCCAAGGCCGTTTCGTCATGGCCTGGCGGATCATCGGTAGCGCTGGCAAGCCCGGCCAGAAAGGCTGGGGCCTTATGCTGATACAACGCCTGCTCAATCGTCGCGTAGCGGCCAGCGGTGCCATGGGTAGCGAGGTTGTTGGCCAGGTTATCCAACTGCGGGCGAACCGCGTCGAAGCTGCGATTATCCAAGGTCTTCGCACCGGTCAAGGCACCCAGCAGCAAGCGTTGCAGGGGGCTCAGTTGCGCGACTTCGAAACGCCCTTCGGCAAATTGCTTCAGGAGCTCGGCGATGGACAACTGCCGCGTCTTCGCGTCACCCAACGAAGCAGGCGGCAACACATCGACGCCTTGGGCGAGAATCGCCTGACGCTCATCAAAGCCCAGCGGTATGGCCTTGTCGAACGTCACCACGCCGTCATGGCTAAGATTCATGCTCTGCTTGAACGGCTCACCCAGCTCATCGGCCAGGTGTTGCAACAGCTCGGTGGACAGCACATACCGCCCCTCGACCACCGGCCAGCCGTCATCGAATTGGAGGGTGCGATATTTGAGCAACTGCGCCATCTCACCCGCATAACGCGCCTTGAACTGACCCTCTTGCCAACGTTTTATCTCATCGTTGAGCCATTGCCGGGTGTCACTCTGGTTCTCTTTCCAGGAATGATCCAGCTCCTCCTCGGTGGCGCTATTGACGGTGCCGATGGCGGCAATGGCGGCCCCCTCCCGCCACTGTTCAGCGGTTCGAGGCGTAAAGTGTGCGTTCAGGTACTGCGCCAGGCCCTCACGCATGGCGCTGGGCCCGGTCAGATAGATCGTGCCTTCGCTCTGGGGACGGATGCCATCGCTGTAGTAAGCGGCGGCCGCCTCGACCAGAAAAGCGGCGCCCATTTCCGCTTCCGGCGGCAACTCATGGAACGCACCAAAAACCTGCGTCGCGGCCTGCCGCGCCAGGCCGCTCATGGCCTCGACATCGGTGAGGGCCACATTGTGTTCGTCGGCCAGGCGCGCGGTGGCATCGACGATTGCATAATTGCGCCTGAAACGCTCGAGTACGCTGTTAAGCATCGCCGCCCCTGGGTGGGCCATCAGGAAGGCGTTGCTCAACGAGTTTCGTACCGTCACGGCTCGCAGCTCGTATGGACGAGCCAGGCGCTGCGCTGGCGGGCAGAAAACGCGGTTCAACTCGGGTCGGCTTCTGGCGAAACGCTCGAGTGCATCGCGATGCTCGGCCGGGATCGCGCTGGAATAATCCGTGTATTGACCGCGCAAGGCCTGGCGGCCAGGCATCCATTCGGGATTTCGATCAAGCAACAACTGCAGCACGCCCAGGCGTGCGTCGGTCTTGAACCCGCGAATGTCCACCTCGCCCAGCGTGTCCAACAGGGGCGGCAGGTGATCGATATCGACGTAGCTGCCACCCTCGCTGAGCAAGGCTTCGATCCGCACGATATCGGAGCCACCCGCCAACATGCCGCGCAGACAGATCTCGCGTTCGTAGATGTCCCGCAAATGCAACGGCGCTTCACCGGGGGCAACGTCGCGCAGTGCCAGGCCGTCCCCAACCAAGGCCATGAGGCTGAGACGGTTTGCGTTCATCAAGGCCTTCAACCGTGCCTTATCCTGCCCATAGGCCCGAACCAGCAGATCGATTCTCGCGTCGTCGGCGCTGGCGCCGCTTTCCACCGCCTTCTTGATATGGGCGTACATCTGCTGCTTGAGGACGATGGCGCGCTCTTCATAACGGTCGCCCAACACCAACGCATCGCGGCTGGCCTGTGCGCCATTGAGCATGGCATCGGCCTTGGCGGCTTCGACGATGATCCGGTTGGTTTCATGGGCCAGCAGCGCGTCGCTGTCGTACCAGAGGTTGAGGCGATAACCCTCTGCGCCCATCACCTTTTTCCAGACATTGATGTAATCACGCTGAATCGCCCCGACGCCGCCCCCGAGCCAGACAAAATGCAGGATTTTCGGCACCTCGCTGGCCGGCAGTTTCAACTGTTCGAAACTGTTGTGCAGACGCGTTTCGAACCCTTCTATCTTGTTATACGTCTGCACCAGTTCCGCAGCCCTGGCGCCCTCCGAATTCAACGGACCTGCGGCACGACGAGGCCGGCTACTTCCCCGCAAGGCGCCTACCGCCTGCTTGAGCAGCCCCAGCGGTTCCAACATGCGTGGCGAATCCAACAAGGCGATACAACCGAAGTAATACCGAAGCACCGCATCATATTGTTCGGAGCCCTTGTAGGAAATTAATGCCTGTTCAAGATCCTTGAGTTTCAATAACCCCACAAAATCGACGTAGTTATCCGTCGGTGAAAATTTGGATTCACTCATAAACAACACTTCCATTTATTGTATAGAGACAAGAAAAACTTCACGCATCCATGCGCGGCCGGGCCATTGAGGGCTGGCTACCTGGCTAAAAATGCCAATCAACTCAAACAACAGTTCTTCCCAATGGGCGGGACAGAAACATAACGGTCATTGACACGCAGCTCAACTAACAAGGAATTCAATAAGTTTCAAATCACTCAGTGTTCAAGCTTGTTTCTTCACCACACAATAAGTGCAGTACGGGGAAGTTTTTATCCAAGCAGTCATTGAACAGACTTGCCCATGCAGAGGCCAGAACATCATGGGCTCAGGTGACGGTGGCCCGAACAGGCCACCGGGTTTGATCAAACAGGTTTGTTGCCATACCAACGCGGTGTGTACACCCAGTCGCCACCCTGGGCGCGTGGAAATACGCACGTGGTGGAGGAGCCGATCAGCACCATGGTGCGCATGTCCACTTGATCCGGGGTCAACTGCCCCAGGGTCGTGACACGCAGGGTCTGCCCCGGACGACCGATATCGCGACCCAGCACCACTGGCGTTTGCGCGGTGCGATGTTGCCCGACGATCTCCAGTGCCCGGCCCAATTGCCATGGCCGGGACCGGGAGATCGGGTTGTAGAAAGCCAGGGCCAGGTCGGCTTCAGCCGCGAGATCCAGGCGTCTTTCGATGATCGACCAAGGCTTGAGGTTGTCCGACAGCGACATCACACAGAAGTCATGCCCCAATGGCGCACCGGCCTGGGCGGCGGTGGCCAGGGAGGCCGAGACACCCGGCAGGACCTGCAAGTCGACGTTGTGCCAATGGGTATCCGTGGACTCATGCAATGCTTCCAGTACCGCGGCAGCCATGGCGAACACGCCCGGGTCGCCGGACGACACCACCACCACGGAGCGACCCTGGGCCGCCAGTTCGAAAGCATGGCGAGCCCGCTGCATTTCTTCGCGGTTGTCGGTGCAATGCTGCACCTGATCAGGCCGGAAGGGCCCGGCCATGCGCACGTAGGTTTCATAACCGAGCACATCGTTGGCACGGTCGAGTTCGGCGCGCACCGCCGGCACCATCAACTCGGCAGCGCCCGGGCCCAGGCCGATCACCGCCAGGCGCCCGCGCGCACGACCGATCTGCTGCGGATCGAGGGGCTGCTCGGTCACGGCGATAGCATGACTACCCATGACCTGTAGCGATGCGGGTTGACCGAGGGCGTCGCTCAGCCACGTTTCGAGGTTGCTAGTGGCCGCAGCAAAACGCAGCGGCACCCCTAGCGCCGAAGCCGTTTCGTGCAACTCGGCACGGGCCATGTCGCTGTCCGCCGCCAACAGGCACGCCAGCGACTGCACCGCGAGGTCAGCCTGTTCCAGTAGCGCGCCGATGTCCGGCGACGCCCCTGCACTCAACGCCACCAGCACATTGCGCGGATAAATACGCAGCTCATCCGCCGCTGGTGTTCCCGCCGCACTGTCGATACGGATCGCCAGCCGCGCCTGTTCATCCTCGGGCAACTGCGCCTGATCCAGCCACGGCGCGGAACCGTCGATGCGCACCGATTCGCCGGCCAGCAGGTCGGACACAAAGCGCTTGCCCTGCTCAAGGTCGCCGAGGCTGTAGCCGCTCGGTGGATTGAGCAGGCAAGTGCCAAAACGCAATTCGCCGCTGGTGGTGATCGCGGGGGCGACTTGCAACGCCGCCGCAATGTCACGGGCCATGACGTTGACGCCACCCAGGCCACCGAGCAGCGGCACCACCGCGCTGCCATCCTCGGCCACCGCCAGCACCGGCGGCTCGACGCCTTTTTCCAGCAGCAGTGGCGCCAGGGTGCGGATGACGATGCCGGCCGCGCACAGGGCGATGATCGGCGAACCGTGTTGATAGAGCTCGCGCAAGGTCGCACCGAACTCGAGGTACTGACGGTCCGTGTCCTCGACCCGCCCGGCCAGGCCGTGGATCACGGCTTCGGGATAGAGCTGCTGAATCCGTCGGGCCGTGGCAAGGCTGCCCGGGCCGAGGATGACGATGGCCGGAGCGCTGGAAGTCATCAACCCTGCCACCGTTCGCCCGGCACGATGATCAGCGAGAAGTACGGCGACGACATCGGCTCGACTTCATCCAACGGCACGATTTTCTGGTTGGCCATGGTCGCTCGCTCGACGTACAGCGCTCGCCCGTCCATGCCCAGCTCCTGAAGCACTTGGCGAACCTTGGGAAAATTGCGCCCCAGCTTCATGATCACCGCCGCATCGGCATCGGCCAGGCGCCGCTTGAGATCGTCGTGGGGCAAGACGCCGGAGAGCACCGACAGGCTCTGGTTGCGATAGACCAGCGGCGCACCGAGCACCGAGGCGCCGCCGAGCATCGAGCACACACCGGGAATGACTTGGGCCTCATAACGCTCGGCCAGGCGATCGTGCAGGTACATGTAGGAGCCGTAGAAGAACGGGTCGCCCTCGCAGATCACGGCCACGTCGCGACCGGCATCCAGGTGCACGGCCAACTGTTCGGCGGCCGTGTCGTAGAAGTCGGCGATCACCTCTTCGTAGGACAGCGGCGCCGGCAGCGCTTCGGTGGTGACCGGGTAGACCAGTGGCAGCAACGTCTGCGCGTCCTGCAAATGCGCCTCGATGATGCCGAAGGCGTTGCCCTTCTTGCCCTTGGCGACGAAGTACGCCACCACAGGCGATTCGCGCAGCAGGCGCAGGGCCTTGACCGTAATCAGTTCCGGGTCACCGGGGCCCACGCCGAGACCGATCAGACGTCCAGACTGCTGCATCATTCAATCTCCGTAGCGAGGGCGTTGACGGCAGCGGCGGCCATGGCGCTGCCGCCCAGGCGGCCCTGCATGATCACGAACGGCACGCCGCGGCTGTTGGCCGCCAGCATCGCCTTGGACTCGGCGGCACCGACGAAGCCCACCGGAAAACCGAGGATCAGTGCCGGTTTCGGCGCGCCGGCATCAAGCATTTCCAAGAGATAGAACAGCGCGGTCGGTGCGTTGCCGATGACCACGACGCTGCCTTCCAGGTGCGCACGCCACAACTCCAGCGCCGCCGCCGAACGGGTGTTGCCCAGCTCCAGGGCCAACGCCGGCACGCGCTCGTCGCGCAAGGTGCAGATCACCGGATTGTTGGCCGGCAGGCGCGCCCGGGTCACGCCCTCGGACACCATCCGCGCATCGCACAGGATCGGTGCGCCGGCGGCCAGTGCCTGGCGCCCGGCCGTGCCCGCGCCCTCGGAAAACTGCAAGCCATCGATGGCCTCGACCATGCCGCAGGCGTGGATCACCCGCACCGCGAGTTTTTCCAGGTCGGCCGGAATGCGCGCCAGGTTGGCTTCGGCGCGGATGATCGCGAAGGAGTTGCGATAGATCTCCTGACCGTCGCGGATGTAATCAAGCATCAAGGGGGCTCCGGGGGCGAGCGTCAAGCCAGTGGCCGAGCGCTTCAATAGTCAGATTGTGTGCCTGCAACGCGCCGAAACCCGGCAGCGTGGCATCGCGAAAGTACAGGTCATAACGACCGGGGGCGACCGCCAGCAAGGTGACGGGCGCGATATGGGCCGCCGCGCAGGAACGCGGACAGCCCGACAGATGAATCTTCAGGGCATGGCCTTGGCGTTGCAGCAGCTCGGCCAGTTGGCGGGCGTCGGCCTTGGTGTCGGCCAGGGCTTTACCGCAGCCACTGGAGCCGGTGCAGGCGATGAGCTGTGCCAGGGGCTGATCGACCGAGCACAACAGGCCCAACCCCTCAAGTCGCGCCAGCACTTCGTCGGCGTCCTCGCGGCGCACGTTGGGCAGCAGCAGGCTTTGCCAAGGTGTGAAGCGAAGGCTGCCGTCGCCCTTCTCCCGCGCCAACTGCGCCGCCCCCCGCAGCATGACCGCATCGAGCCGGCCAAGGGGCGCTGCGGCACCGACGTAGAAACGGTCGTCGTGCTGGGGATGAATACCGATATGCAGTCCGTCGATAGACCCGTCCCGTTGCCAATCCAGGCAAGTTTGCAGCGACACGCGGCGGGCCAATCGGGTCATGAATTCATCGGTGGGGATTTCAGCCAGCAAGTGACGCATGCGGATCTGGTCCGGGCGGGCCAAGTCGAGAAACAGCTCCAGCACCGCCACCATCAAGGCATGCCCCTGGGCCAGGGGCACCCTGCCCGCCGGTTTATCCAATGGGGAACCGGCCAAGCCGAAGGCCAGCCAAGGCTCGCCATCACGGACCAGGGCCGACAACCACAGGTCGTGGTGATGTTCGAGCATCGCCAACGCTTCCCCACCGTCCAACTGCACGGCGAACTTGGCCGACAACTCAGGGAAGCGTTCATGGGTTTGCAGGGTGAAGAGGATCTGGGCCGCCAACGGGCGGGTGTCGAACAGCATCTGCCGGTCGATCCCGGCCGAAGGGCTGAGCATCAGGTTGCGCACGTCATCGCCGGCCGCCTTGCGCGGGCCAAGCCCGGCGGCCAGCAATGGCTGGATCAGCGCGTCGTGCCCGGGACCGATCCCACGAATTTGCAGGTTGGCCCGGTTGGTCGCCTCGATCACGCCCCCGGCAAACCGCTCGGCCACCGACGCCACGACGTCGGCCTGATCCGCCTGGATGGCACCGCCATCGAGCTTGATCCGACAGATCCCACCGTCCAGCGCTTGGACGACACGCAGCAACCCCGGGCAACCGGAGGGGCGTACGACGTTGGAGGATGGATGTTCGTTCAAGGGAAAACCGACAAATAAGACACGCCGCATCGGCGAAGGACCGCCATTATGCCTGCTTTGCCGGGGGTCATGAAAAGCTTGCCGGTCGGATTGAAGCGAGAGGGCTCAAGAACGCGGGCTGCCTGATCCAATGAGGTTGTCTGTTATGCCGCCATCGCGAGCAAGCTCGCTCCCACAGTTTTGATCAGGTTGTGCGCGGATTCTGTGTCCACCCCAAATCCCCTGTGAGAGATTCTGTGTCCATCCCCAAATCCCCTGTGGGAGATTCTGTGTTCACCCCAAATCCCCTGTGGGAGATTCTGTGTTCACCCCAAATCCCTGTGGAAGATTCTGTGTTCACCCCAAATCCCTGTGGGAGATTCTGTGTTCACCCCAAATCCCCTGTGGGAGCGAGCTTGCTCGCGATAGCGATCTGACGGTGAAGATGATGTTGCGCCAGGCGCCTGATCCGCCGGGGCGCGGTATGATGGCGGCCCGGTTCGCGGCGGCAACACGCCTGTCGATCAACCCAATTATTCGAGGAACAGAGATGACCCCCTGGCTGACCATAGTGGGCATCGGTGAAGACGGCTTCAAGGGCCTGGGCCGAACGGCTCGCCATGCCTTGTTGCGGGCGTCACGCATTGTCGGCAGCGACCGGCAACTGGCGCTGCTTCCGCTGTGTATCCGTGGCGAACGAGCGCTGTGGCCCAGCCCGTTCTCCCTGGAGCCGCTGCTGGCGCGCCGGGGTGAACCGGTGTGTGTGCTGGCCAGCGGCGATCCGATGTTCTACGGCGTGGGCGCCAGCCTGGCGAAACAGGTGCCAAGTGATCAGATGCTGATCATCCCCGCGCCCTCCTCCTGCTCTCTGGCCGCGGCGCGCATGGGCTGGCCGTTGCAAGAGGTGGTCACGCTGTCGTTGGTGGCGCGGCCCCTGGCGGTGCTCAATGGGCATTTATCCACAGGCGTCAGACTGTTGCTGCTGAGCAACGATCGCCACAGT
Source organism: Pseudomonas sp. St316 (assembly GCF_018325905.1). Classification (NCBI taxonomy): domain Bacteria; kingdom Pseudomonadati; phylum Pseudomonadota; class Gammaproteobacteria; order Pseudomonadales; family Pseudomonadaceae; genus Pseudomonas; species Pseudomonas sp. St316. Next base: position 5,943,180 of record NZ_AP021901.1, read on the forward strand.
CCCGCCGCCGTGGCGACGTTGTTGCGCGAGCGGGGATTCGGCCCGAGCACCCTGACCGTGCTGGAGCATTTGGGCGGTGCGGCGGAACGACGGATCGACGGTTGCGCCGCGCAATGGTCCGATGACACCGTCGCCGACCTGAACCTGATCGCCCTCGAATGCCGGGCCGAACCGTCGACACAACGCCTGTCACGCCTGGCCGGTTTGCCGGACACCGCCTTCGAGCATGACGGCCAGTTGACCAAACGCGACGTGCGCGCCATCACCCTCGCCCGCCTCGCCCCGACGCCCGGCGAACTGCTCTGGGATGTCGGCGCCGGCAGCGGTTCCATCGGCATCGAATGGATGCGTGCCCACCCCAGTTGCCGGGCCCTGGCCATTGAAGCCGACGAAGGCCGCCAAGGCTTGATCGAACGCAACCGCGACACCCTCGGCGTGCCCGGCCTGCAACTGATTCGCGGCAAAGCCCCCCAGGCGCTGGAAAACCTGGAGCGACCGGACGCGGTGTTCATCGGTGGCGGCGTCACCCGTGAAGGCGTGCTCGACGCCTGCTGGGCCCAACTCAAACCCGGCGGTCGGCTCGTCGCCAACGCCGTGACCCTGCAAAGCGAAACGACCCTGATGCACTGGCGCGAACGTCACGGCGGTGAACTGACCCGCATCCACATCGCCCAGGCCCAGCCATTGGGCGAGTTCGACACCTGGCGCCAGGCCTTGCCGATCACCTTGCTGGACCTGACGAAATCTCTCGATGCGTGACGAAACCGCCGAACAACCCGCCCCCTTGCGCAGCGGCCTGACCACCGGCAGTTGCGCCACGGCCACCAGCCTGGCGGCCGCGCGATTACTGCTGCGCGGCACCGAAGCCGATGCCGTGGAAATCGTACTGCCCAAGGGCAAGCAGGTGCAGATGCGCCTGGAGTTCTGCCGACTGACCGAACAGGGCGCCGAAGCCGGGACGATCAAGGACGCGGGCGATGACCCGGACGTGACCCACGGCGCGCTGTTGTTTTCCCAGGTGCGCTTGATCGCCGAGCCCGGTGTACGTTTCGTCGCGGGTCGCGGCGTCGGCACGGTGACGCGACCAGGGTTGGTACTGAACGTCGGAGAACCGGCGATCAACCCGGTGCCGCGCAAAATGATCAACGACCACCTGGGTCGGCTGGCCGAGGAAAGCAATTACGCCGGCGGTTTCGAAGTCACGGTCAATGTCGAGGGCGGCGAAGCCCTGGCGCTGAAAACCATGAACCCACGGCTGGGTATCCTCGGCGGCTTGTCGATCCTCGGCACCAGCGGCATCGTCCGGCCGTTCTCCTGCGCGGCCTACATCGCCTCGATCCACCAGGGCATCGACGTGGCGAAAACCAACGGCTACCTGCACATTGCCGCCTGCACCGGCAACGCCAGCGAAGACACCATGCGCCGGGTCTACAACCTGCCGGAAATCGCCCTGATCGAAATGGGCGACTTCGTCGGCGCCGTGCTCAAGCATGTGCGCAAGGTGCCGGTGGAAAAACTCAGCCTCTGCGGCGGCTTTGGCAAAATCAGCAAACTCGCCGCCGGCCACATGGACCTGCACAGCCGTCATTCGAGCATCGACCTGCCACAACTGGCCGAGTGGGCCGCCGCCATCGGTGCCGATGAGGCGTTGCAGCAAGGTATCCGCGCGGCCAACACCAGCCAGCAAGCCCTGGCAATGGCCAGCGCCACCGGCATCGCCCTCGGCGACGCGGTGTGTGAACATGCGCTGGCCTTCGCCCGCAGTGTGGTACCGGCCGGGGTCCAGGTCGAAGTCTTCGCCATCGACCGCCAGGGCGGGATCGTCGGTCACGCCGGAGCCTTTCAATGAAACGCATCCTGCTGCTGGGCGGCGTCACCGAAGCCCTGGCTATCGCCCGCACCCTCGGGCCACAGCACATCTACAGCCTGGCGGGCATCGGCCGCATCCCCACCGACCTGACCTGCGAAGTACGGGTCGGCGGCTACGGCGGCGTCGAAGGGTTGGCGCACTTCATCCGCGCCGAGGGCATCGACCTGTTGCTGGACGCCACCCACCCCTACGCCGCCCAGATCAGCCATAACGCCGCCCAGGCCGCACGCGCCTGCGGCATCTCCTGTTGGGCCCTGCGCCGCCCGGTCTGGCAACCCCGGCCCGGCGATGACTGGCGTGAAGTGGCCGACTGGGCCGAACTGATCCAAGCCCTGAAACCCTTCCACCGTCCCCTGTTCACCCTCGGTCGCGAACCGCTGCAACACCTGCACGAAATTCCGCCAGGGCAATTCTGGACCCTGCGTGCGTTGGATGTTTATCCCGGCAATGAACGCTGCGAAGTGATAGGTGCCCGTGGGCCGTTTCACATCGAAAGCGAGCGTGAACTGTTCGAACGGCGACGGATCGATGTGCTGGTCAGCAAGAACAGTGGCAGCACGGCTACCGAGCCCAAGCTGGAGGTAGCGCGGGAGCGAGGGGTGCCGGTGTTGGTGTTGAAACGGCCAGTGTTGCCGGGGGTGGATCGGGGGTTTGGGACGGTGGATGAGGTGTTGCAGGGGCTACGGCAGTTGGCCTGACTGCCTGTTCTGTTGCCACGCCAAAAACAACAGATGCGACTCCCTGTCAAACGCTGTATCAGGATTGAGGACCGCTTCGTCGCACAGCGAGGGTAAGCTTCCCCGCGACAACAACACTCACTCGACGATCTGTTGCTACTGTTAACACCAGCCCTGCGACCCTACACCGCACATGGCTTTTTTACTTCTCACCCCCGATCAGGCTAAATACCGCCACCTGATCGCCCATCGAGCGGATTGCCACATGTCCCGACAACGGCTTGCATTTGCCTGGATCGCCTGCTTCGCAGTGCTGTTCAACATGCTTGCCATGCCGCTTTCCGGCAGCGTTGGCGCGATGGCGAATGCGCAGGCCCAGTCGCCGGCCGACCAGGTGTTGTGGGGCAGTTTCTGTTCCGCCAGCGGCACGAAGATGCTGGCGATTTCCTTGGGCAAACTCGAACAAGACACACCGCAAAAAGACAATCACTCGACGATGCAGCATTGCTGGTGCTGCTCAGGTTCAGCGCCGTTGGTGGCGCTCGCCGGGCATGTCCCGCAGTTGTATCTGGATGCACAGTTGGCCCATCGCGGTGCCGTCCATTCAACGCTCGACAGCCCCACGCCACGCCAGCAATGGCCCAGCCTCAATCCCCGCGCTTCGCCTCTGGCTTGATTCTTCCCGCATAAAACTGCGCCTTGAATCGTTCCGGAGAATTGCCATGTTGAACAGACTTATCCTGCTGGCTGCCCTATTGCTTCCCACAGGCTTCGCCCAAGCTCACCAGTACAAGGTGGGCGAGCTTGAAATCGCCCATCCGTGGTCCCAGGAGCTGCCGCCCAACGCACCGACCGTGGCCGCGTATTTCGTGATTCACAACGGCGGCACCACCGCCGACAAACTGCTCAGCGTCGACTCGCCGATTGCCGGCAAGGCCGAACTCCATGAGCACGTGATGCAAAACGACCTGATGAAAATGCAGCCGGTGCCCGTCGTTGATATCGCCCCCGGTGCGACCGTCACCTTCGCGCCGATGGCGTATCACGTGATGCTGCTGGACCTGAAGGACCGCAGCCTGCTCAGCGATGGCAAACGCTTTGCCATGACCCTGCATTTTGAAAAAGCGGGGGATGTCACGGTCGACGTCGCGGTGCAGAAAAAAGCCCCTGACGGCACCAACACGCACATGCACGCCCAGTAGACGTAGCCGTCCGTGCAACCGCTTCGCACCAGGCCGTCCATGCCCCGCCGTCAGCCCATGAGCCTGACACGCGGCAGCTGGATCAGCCTGTTCGCCATGCTGATGATCTTTATCGGTCCGCTGATTTCCCAGTCGATGCCGATGGATCAGCGCATGTCCATGCCTGTGTCCATGAGCATGGAGATGAGCATGGACATGACGGCGCACGAAGCGCCGGCAGCCAAACATTGCCCGCCCCAGGGCGAGCATCATGCGCTTTGGGAAAAATGCGGTTATTGCAGCCTGCTGTTCAATTGCCCCGCGCTGCCTGGCGGTCACACGTTCGCGGTCTTCGACACACCTCACACCAACACCTACACCAGCCCCTCCCCACGCCTGGGCCATGCCCGGCCAGCGTTTTTCCCCGGTGCCCGCACCCGCGCACCGCCCCTCGACGCGTAAGCCCGACACTTACCTCACCCCGGTCGCACAAGACAGCTTCAGGCTGCCCGACCGTGTCGTCTACGTCTGTTCGATGGAATCATCATGTCCAGGTTTTCTGCTGACATCGCTTTGGGCGCTGCCCAGGCTCGCTGCTCCCTGAACGAGCCACGGGTTCGTTTACGCCAAACCGTTGCCGCCCTGTGCGGACTGCTGCTCACCCCACTCGTACTCGCCGATGAGCACGACCATCACGACCATCAGGTCGAAGAACTGAGCCCGACGGTCATCACCGCCATCGCCCCCAGTTCGCCCCTGACCGTCGTCACCAACCCCAAGGACCCGCGTCAACCGGTGCCGGCCAGTGACGGCGGCGACTACCTCAAGACCATCCCTGGCTTCGCCCTGGTACGCAACGGTGGCACCAACGGCGACCCGGTGTTGCGCGGCATGTTCGGCTCACGGCTGAACATCCTCACCAACGGCAGCATGCTGTTGGGTGCTTGCCCAGGCCGGATGGATGCGCCGACCTCCTACATCTCGCCGGAAACCTACGACAAGCTCACCGTCATCAAAGGCCCGCAAACCGTGCTCTGGGGCCCCGGCGCATCGGCCGGGACCGTGCTGTTCGAGCGCGAGCCGGAACAGTTCGGCGAGCTGGGCACCCGGGTCAACGCCAGTGTGCTGGCCGGTTCCAACGGTCGTTTCGACAAAGTGGTGGATGCCGCCGCCGGTGGGTCGCTGGGGTATGTACGGGTGATCGGCAACACCGCGCATTCGGACGATTACCGCGACGGCAATAACGACAGCGTGCCGTCGCGCTATGACAAGTGGAATGGCGACATCACCCTCGGCTGGACGCCGGACGCCGATACCCTGCTGGAGCTGACGGCCGGCAAGGGCGACGGTGAAGCGCGATACGCCGGGCGTGGCATGGACGGCTCGCAGTTCAAGCGCGAAAGCCTCGGGCTGCGTTTCGAGCGCTCGAACATCGGCGAGGTGCTGGACAAGGTCGAGGCCCAGGTCTACTACAACTACGCCGACCACGTGATGGACAACTACACGCTGCGCACGCCGTCCGGCACCGGGATGATGGCTGGGCCCATGGCCTCCAACGTCGACCGCCGTACCCTCGGCGCCCGCGTCAAGGCCACTTGGCGCTGGGCCGACGTGCAGTTGATCGGCGGCCTGGACGCGCAGACCAACGAGCATCGCCAACGCAGCGCCATGGGCGTGGATACTTACAAGGACCTGCCCTACACCAAGGACGCCGACTTCCACAATTACGGCGTGTTCAGCGAGTTGACCTGGTACGCCGCCGACCGCGACAGGGTGATCACCGGCGCCCGGCTCGACCGTGCCTCGGCCAAGGACTACCGCCAGAGCATCGGTTCCGGCATGTCGGCCCGGCCCAACCCTACCGCCGATGACACCCGTGCCGACACGCTGCCCAGCGGTTTCGTCCGCTACGAACACGACCTGGACGACAGCCCCACCACCCTCTATGCCGGCGTGGGTCATGCGCAACGCTTCCCGGACTACTGGGAGCTGTTCTCGGCGAACGTCGGCCCCAGCGGCTCGCTCAATGCCTTCGACGCGATCAAGCCGGAGAAAACCACCCAGCTCGACTTCGGCCTGCAGTACAAGAGCGAAACCCTCGAAGCCTGGGCGTCGGGTTATGTCGGGCAGGTGCGCGACTACATCCTGTTCGATTACACCCCCGGCATGATGGGCACCACCTCCCGGGCCGAGAACATCGACGCGCGGATCATGGGCGGTGAACTCGGTGCGGCCTACCAGCTGACCGAGCACTGGAAGGCCGACGCCACCTTGGCCTACGCCTGGGGCAAGAACAGCAGCGACGGCAGCGCCCTGGCGCAGATGCCCCCCCTGGATGCACGCCTGGGCCTGACCTACAGCGAGGACCGCTGGAGCGCCGGCGCCTTGTGGCGCGTGGTCGCGGCACAGAATCGTGTCGACGAAAACCGCGGCAACGTGGTGGGCAAGGACTACGGCAAAAGCTCGGGCTTCGGGGTCTTCTCGCTCAATGGCGCTTATCGCATCAACAAGCACTGGAAGGTCAGCAGCGGCGTCGACAACCTGTTTGGCAAAGCCTACGCCGAGCACTTGAACCTGGCCGGCAACGCCGGGTTCGGCTACCCGGCGAGCGACCCGCAGGCCATCAACGAACCGGGGCGCACGCTCTGGACCAAGGTGGACATGAGTTTCTAAAAGCATCGCGGGCAAGCCTTGCTCCCACAGGTATTCCATTGCTGAGGGAACACAACTTGTCCCACAGGTATTCCATTGCTGGGGAGCACAACTTGCCCCACCGCAATGACAAATACTGTGGGAGCAAGGCTTGCCCGCGATCGGTTGCCCCGCAACCGAAAAACATAACAACCCCATTTGCCCTGCGGAGCGCTTTGCAATGAGCCAACCGAAACCCAATTTCTACAACCTGGCCTGGCGCTGGCATTTTTATGCCGGGCTGTTCGTGGCGCCGTTCATGGTGATGTTGGCCCTGACCGGGATCATTTACCTGTTCAAACCGCAACTCGACCCGTTGATGTACGGCAGCCTGTTGAACGTGCCCGCCGGCCATCACACCCTGGCGGCGGACGACCTGCTCAAGCAGGTTCGCCAGGCTTACCCCGAAGCTCAGGTCAAACAGTACTTGCCTCCGGTCAATGCCGAGCGCAGTGCGCAATTCGTGGTGATCGACAAGGGTCGGGAACTGAATGTGTTCATCGACCCATACCACGGTGATGTCCTCGGCGAGCAGGATGCGAAGAACAACCTGCAAGCCATGGCCCGGGCCATCCACGGCGAACTGCTGATCGGCACCGTCGGTGACCGGCTGGTGGAAATGGCCGCCGGCTGGGGCGTGGTGCTGGTGGTCTCCGGACTGTACCTGTGGTGGCCGCGCGGGCAATCGTCGGCCGGCGTGCTGTGGCCGCGCTGGAGCGCGCGCGGGCGGCTGTTCTGGCGCGACCTGCACGTGGTCGTCGGTTTCTGGGGCGCGGCATTGCTGCTGGTGATGCTGCTCAGCGGCATGACCTGGACCGGCTTCTGGGGCAAGCAATACGCAGACCTCTGGAACCGCTTCCCGGCAGCGATGTGGAATGACGTGCCCAAGTCCGACGTCGAGGCCGGCAGCCTCAACAACGCCCACCGCCAGACCGTGCCATGGGCTGTGGAAAACACCCCGATGCCGATGTCCGGCGACCATGCCGAGCACATGGGCCACGGCGGCATGCATGAAGGCCCCGCCGCCCCGACGGTCAGCCTGCAAGCGGTGCAGGACATCGCCACTGAACGCCAGGTCACGCCCGGCTACAGCATCACCCTGCCGACCACGGCCAGCGGCGTGTTCACCGTCGCCGTGTTTGCCGACGACCCGCGCAACGACGCCACGCTGCACGTGGACCAGTACTCCGGCAAGGTCCTGGCCGATGTGCGCTGGGAGCACTACGGCGTCGTTGCCCGTGCCACCGAAACCGGCGTGATGCTGCACGAAGGCAAGATGTTCGGCCCGCTGAACCAGATCATCGTGCTGCTGATTTGCCTGATGATCCTGCTCAGCGCCGTGAGTGGCCTGGTGATCTGGTGGAAGCGCCGGCCCCAGGGCAAGTTCGGCGTACCGCCGCTGCGTCACGACCTGCCGACCTGGAAGACCGGGGTGTTCATCATGCTGGCCCTGGCGCTGGTGTTTCCGTTGGTGGGGGCTTCACTGGTGGTGGTGTGGTGGCTGGACCGGCTCGTCACCCGGCTCAATCGCCAGCCTGAGATTGCCTCATCTTCAAACTGAAGCCAGTGCGTTAACGGAAGGCGGCGCGAAAGCTCTACAATCGCGCCCGCTTTCCAAGCTATAGACACCCTCCCTTGTGGGAGCGAGCTTGCTCGCGATGGCGGCACCACTTCAACAAAGATGCAAGCTGAACCAGCGCTATCGCGAGCAAGCTCGCTCCCACAGGGGATGTGCGCGCCCCCAACGACTTGAGTAGTTTCATGACCTCGCTAACCCTCTCCCACCTCGCCTGGACGCCCCTGGGCCATGGCCACTGTCATCACCAGTTCCAGCTGCGTGACGTGACGTTGCAGGTGGCGGCCGGAGAGTTTGTCGGGTTGATCGGGCCCAACGGCAGCGGCAAGACCAGCCTGTTGCGCTGCGCCTATCGCTTCAGCCGGCCGGAACAGGGCGAGGTAAAACTCGAGCATCACAACGTCTGGAAGCAGTCCTCGCGCTGGTGCGCCCAACGCATCGCCGTGGTCCTGCAAGAGTTTCCCGACGCCTTCGGCCTGACGGTGGAGGAAGTGGTCGCCATGGGCCGCATGCCCCATAAAGGTCTGTTCGACGGCGACAATCATGACGACCGCCGGCGGGTGCTCCAGGCACTGGAATCGGCCGGGCTTGCCGGCTTTGGCGACCATGCATTCGCCACCCTCTCGGGGGGTGAGAAGCAACGGGTGATCCTCGCCCGGGCACTGGCCCAGCAACCGCAGTTGTTGATCCTCGACGAACCGACCAATCACCTCGACCCCCACTATCAATTGCAGTTGCTGCAACTGATCAAGGGCCTGGGCATCGGCACCCTCGCCAGCCTCCATGACCTGAACCTGGCTGCCGCGTTCTGTGATCGCCTGTACGTGATCGAACACGGACGCATCGTCGCCAGCGGCACCCCCAAGGACGTTCTCACCGTCGAGCTGTTGCGCGAGGTGTTCGGCATCGACGCCCTGGTGGATGAACACCCGCTGTCCGGCTACCCACGAATCACCTGGATAACCCAACCATGACCTTGCGTTCCCTGCTATCGCTTGCCCTGCTGCTGGGCAGTACTCACGCCCTGGCCGAGGCCACGCGCTACCCATTGACGATACAAAGCTGCAACCGCCAGGTGGTGTTCAACGAGGCACCTCGGCACGCTGTCAGCCATGACATCAACATGACCCAGATGATGCTCGCCCTGGGCCTCAAGCCGCGCATGGTCGGCTACAGCGGCATCAGTGGCTGGAAATCGGTGACGCCCCAGATGGCGAAGATCCTTGATGGCCTGCCGGAACTGGCGGCCAAGTACCCGTCGGTGGAAACCCTGCTCAATGCCAACGTCGATTTCTTCTTCGCCGGTTGGGACTACGGCATGCGGGTGGGTGGCGACCTGACCCCGCAGACCCTGCAACCGCTGGGCATCAATGTCTACGAACTGACCGAATCCTGCGCGTTCGTGATGAAGCGTCCAGCGGCCTCGCTGGAGGACACCTACAACGACCTGCGCAACCTCGGGAAGATCTTCGACGTGCAGGATCGCGCCAACGCGCTGATCGCCACGATGCAGGCCCAGGTGGCCGAAGTGCGCAAACACCTGCCCACCCAGCAACCGCGCGTGTTCCTGTACGACAGCGGCGAAGACCGCGCCATGACCTCCGGGCGCCTGGGCATGCCCCAGGCCCTGATTGACGCGGCCGGTGGGCGCAATATCCTCGATGACGTGGAAACCAGTTGGACCCGGGTGAACTGGGAGAACGTGGTCGAGCGCAACCCGCAGGTCATCGTGATCGTCGACTACGGCGAAGTCAGCGCCGAGCAGAAACAGCAATTTTTGTTGAACAACCCGGCCCTGCAATCGGTGGAGGCGATCCAGCAACGGCGCTTCATTGTGATTCCCTACGTGCAGGCCACGCCTGGCATCGATAACGTGCTGGCGGTGCAAACCCTGGCCCAGGGTTTTCGCGGCCAATGAACGGTCGTCGCTATGGCGCCCTGCTGATGCTCCTCGGCGCACTGCTGCTGGTGTCGTGCGTGGTGTCCCTGGGCTTCGGGCCGGCGCGGGTGCCGGTGACCGTGGTCTGGGACATCCTGCTGAACAAGGCCTTCGGTGCGGGCGAGGTCCATTGGACGCCCGGCCAGGAACATATCGTCTGGCTGATCCGTGTTCCGCGACTGTTGCTCGGTGCCTTGGTCGGCGCGGGGCTGGCGTTGATCGGCGCGGTGCTGCAAGCGGTCACGCGCAACCCCCTGGCCGATCCGCACTTGCTGGGCGTCACCTCCGGCGCGACCTTGGGAGCGGTGATCGTGGTGTTGCATGTCGGTGAGATCATCGGCCTGCTGACCCTGCCGCTGGCGGCGTTCATCGGCGCACTGCTGAGCATGCTGCTGGTGCTGACCATCGCTGCCCGCCAGGGCCGCCTGGAAAGTGATCGGCTGCTGCTGTGCGGCGTGGCGGTGTCCTTCGTGATGATGGCGGCGGCCAATCTGCTGTTGTTCCTCGGTGATCATCGCGCCAGTTCGGCAGTCATGTTCTGGATGCTCGGTGGCCTGGGCCTGGCCCGCTGGGAACTGCTGGCCGTGCCGGCCGCCAGTGTGGTGCTGGGACTGGTGTTGCTGCTGGGCATGGCCCGACCGTTGAACGCGCTGATGGCCGGCGAGCAGACCGCCGTGACCCTGGGCCTGAACGCGACGAAGGTGCGGCTGTGGATCTTCTTGATCGCCTCGCTGATGACCGGCGTGCTGGTGTCCATCAGCGGTTCGATTGGTTTTGTCGGGCTGATGGTGCCGCACATTGCCCGGCGTCTGGTGGGCGCCGAGCATCGTCGGTTGTTGCCGGCCTGCGTGCTGCTGGGCAGCCTGTTCCTGGTGTGGGTGGATGTGGCGGCGCGGACGCTGATCGCCCCCGAGGACTTGCCCATCGGTGTCGCTACCGCCGCCATCGGCGGGTTGTTCTTCATCGGCCTGATGCGCCGCCGCTGAGCGCTACCTGACTTGCCAAACAACCTGTGGGAGCGAGCTTGCTCGCGATAGCGGCAGATCAATCAGATCAGAAGTGACTGACACACCGCCATCGCGAGCAAGCTCGCTCCCACAGGGGACTTGCAACCCTCTCGCCCTAATGTGGCGCACCTCCTCGCACCAGTCCCCGCAATGCGTTCATTCATGGTGCATTAGCTCGCGGGCATCCCACACCAACCCCGCATTTCCAATGCCTTTTGCCGACCGGGCACACCCCTTGCAAAAGCGCTTTCAGCGTTTGCATCTGCCCTCGAAAAAAACTCAAAAGACCACGGAGATCGCACCATGAAGCGTCGTAGCTTGATCAAGGCTTTTACACTCTCGGCAAGCATTGCCGCGATGGGCATGGCCTGGACCGTACAGGCCGCCGAGACCATCAAGGTCGGCATCCTGCATTCGCTGTCCGGCACCATGGCGATCTCCGAGACGTCCCTCAAGGACATGGCGCTGATGACCATTGATGAGATCAACGCCAAGGGGGGTGTGAACGGCAAGAAGCTTGAAGCGGTGGTCGTGGACCCGGCGTCGAACTGGCCGCTGTTCGCCGAAAAGGGTCGCCAGTTGCTGACCCAGGACAAGGTCGCGGTGGTGTTCGGCTGCTGGACGTCGGTGTCGCGTAAATCGGTGTTGCCGGTGTTCGAAGAACTCAATGGGCTGCTGTTCTACCCGGTGCAATACGAAGGCGAAGAGATGTCGCCGAACGTGTTCTACACCGGCGCCGCGCCGAATCAGCAGGCGATTCCGGCGGTGGAATACCTGATGAGCGAAGAAGGCGGCAGCGCCAAGCGCTACTTCCTGCTGGGCACCGACTACGTCTACCCGCGCACCACCAACAAGATTTTGCGCTCGTTCCTGCACTCCAAAGGGGTGGCGGACAAGGACATCGAAGAGGTCTACACCCCGTTCGGCCACAGCGACTACCAGACCATCGTGGCCAACATCAAGAAGTTCTCGGCCGGCGGCAAGACCGCGGTCATCTCCACGGTCAACGGCGACTCCAACGTGCCGTTCTATAAAGAACTGGCGAACCAGGGCCTGAAGGCTACCGACGTACCGGTCGTGGCCTTCTCGGTGGGCGAGGAAGAACTGCGCGGCATCGACACCAAGCCACTGGTAGGCAACCTGGCGGCGTGGAACTACTTCGAATCGGTGGATAACCCGGCTAACAAGAAATTCGTCGAGTCCTGGAAAGCCTACGCCAAGGCCAAGAACCTGCCAGGCGCCGACAAAGCCGTGACCAACGACCCGATGGAAGCCACCTACGTCGGCATCCACATGTGGGCGCAAGCGGTGGAAAAAGCCAAGTCCACCGACGTCGACAAAGTCCGCGAAGCCCTGGCCGGCCAGACCTTCGCCGCACCGTCGGGCTACACCCTGACCATGGACAAGACCAACCATCACCTGCACAAGCCAGTGATGATCGGCGAGATCCAGGCCGACGGTCAGTTCAACGTGGTCTGGCAGACCGAAGGCCCGATCCGCGCCCAGCCTTGGAGCCCGTTCATCGCCGGCAACGACAAGAAGCCTGACTATGCGGTGAAGAGCAACTGAGCCCATGGGTGTCGGCCCGAGCATGACGCTTGGGTCCGACACAAACCCCTGTGGGAGCGAGCTTGCTCGCGATAGCGGACTCACATTCAACAATGCGTGACTGACCCACCGCCATCGCGAGCAAGCTCGCTCCCACATTGTCCGCGCAAGGCGACTCTCTATGCCCACCGCCCTTTACCGCCTCATCCTCGCCCTGGTGCTGCTGTTGCCACTGGGAGCCCACGCCGACGACGCCGAAGACTTCGTCGCCGCCAACCCGACCCAGCAGGCCAAGCTCCTGGAAACCTGGGCCGCGCAGCCGGAGCCTGAGCGTGTCGAACTGATCAATGCCCTGCAACAGGGCCAGTTGACCGTCGACGGCCAGCCCAAGATCCTGCGCCTGAACAACCGCCTGCGCGGGCTGATTGAAACCGCACTGGCCAGCCATCAACTGCTCGCCGTCGATGCTCGCGTACGTTTGGTTGCCGCGCAGCAATTGCAAAAAAGTGCCCGCCCGGCACAACTGGCGTTTCTCGATCGACAATTGGCCGGCGAGCAGGACGAAGATGTACACGCCGCCCTGAGCCTGGCCCTGGCGAACCTGCAACTGGTGGACGCCAACCCGAACGTACGTCTGGCCGCCGTCCGGCTGCTGGGGGAAACCGGCGATCCGCTGGCCCGCACACGCCTGGAAGGTCTGCTTGAACCCGGCGTCGAAACCGATGCCGCCGTGCGCACCGCCGCTGAAACCAGCCTCAGCCAGGTCAAGCGCAAACTCCTGGTGGGCGAGTTGCTGGGCCAGGCCTTCAGCGGCATGTCCCTGGGCTCGATCCTGCTGCTCGCCGCCCTCGGCCTGGCAATCACCTTCGGCCTGCTGGGGGTGATCAACATGGCCCACGGCGAGATGCTCATGTTGGGCGCTTATTCCACCTACGTGGTGCAGTTGCTGTTCCAGCGCTTCGCCCCGAACGCCATCGAGTTCTACCCGCTGATCGCCCTGCCGGTGGCATTTTTCATTACCGCCGCCATCGGCATGGCCCTGGAGCGCACGGTGATTCGCCACCTCTACGGGCGCCCGTTGGAAACGCTGCTCGCCACCTGGGGCATCAGCCTGATGTTGATCCAACTGGTGCGCCTGGTGTTCGGTGCGCAGAACGTCGAAGTCGCCAACCCGGCCTGGCTCTCAGGCGGGATCCAGGTGTTGCCGAACCTGGTGCTGCCGTACAACCGCATCGTGATCATCGCCTTCGCGCTGTTCGTGGTGGTGCTGACCTGGCTGTTGCTGAACAAGACGCGCCTGGGCCTGAACGTGCGCGCGGTGACCCAAAACCGCAACATGGCCGCCTGCTGTGGCGTGCCCACCGGGCGGGTGGACATGCTCGCCTTCGGCCTCGGCTCCGGCATCGCCGGGTTGGGTGGCGTGGCCCTGAGCCAGATCGGCAACGTCGGCCCGGACCTGGGCCAGAGCTACATCATCGACTCGTTCCTGGTGGTGGTGCTCGGCGGCGTCGGCCAGTTGGCCGGTAGCGTGTTCGCCGCGTTCGGCTTGGGCATCGCCAACAAGATCCTCGAACCGCAGATCGGCGCGGTGCTCGGCAAGATCCTCATCCTGGCGTTGATCATTCTGTTCATCCAGAAGCGTCCGCAAGGCCTCTTCGCGCTCAAAGGACGGGTAATCGACTGATGAACCAGCCCCTGATGCTCACGGCCACGCAAAAGGCCGGTCCCAAAGTTACCCTCGCCGTCGGCGCGGTGATCCTGGCCGTGCTGTTGAGCCTGCCGCTACTGTCGCTGCTGGCGGCGGACAATCCGCTGCAAGTCTCAGCGTATACCCTGACCCTGGTGGGCAAGATTCTCTGCTACGCCATCGTCGCCCTGGCGCTGGACCTGGTCTGGGGCTACGCCGGCCTGCTCTCCCTGGGCCATGGCCTGTTCTTCGCCCTGGGCGGCTACGCCATGGGCATGTACCTGATGCGCCAGGCCGCCGGCGATGGCTTGCCGGCGTTCATGACCTTCTTGTCGTGGACCGAGTTGCCCTGGTACTGGGCCGGCACCGACAGTTTCCTCTGGGCCATGTGCCTGGTGGTGCTGGCGCCGGGTTTGCTGGCGCTGGTGTTCGGTTTCTTCGCCTTCCGCTCGCGGATCAAGGGTGTGTATTTCTCGATCATGACCCAGGCCCTGACCTTCGCCGGGATGCTGTTGTTTTTCCGCAACGAAACCGGGTTTGGCGGCAACAACGGCTTCACCAATTTCCGTTCGATCCTGGGCTTTGGTATCACTGAGCCGGGCACCCGGGCGGTGCTGTTTTTGGCCACGGTGCTGTTGCTGGTGGCGAGCCTGTTCATCGGCTGGCGCCTGGCGCGCAGCAAGTTCGGCCGGGTATTGACCGCCCTGCGTGACGCGGAAAACCGCCTGATGTTCTGCGGCTACGATCCCCGTGGCTTCAAGCTGTTCGTCTGGGTGTTGAGCGCGGTGTTGTGCGGCCTGGCCGGGGCCTTGTACGTGCCGCAGGTGGGCATCATCAACCCCAGCGAAATGTCGCCGACCAACTCCATCGAGGCTGCCGTGTGGGTCGCCCTCGGCGGGCGCGGCACGCTGATCGGGCCGTTGCTGGGCGCCGGCGTGGTCAATGGCATGAAGAGCTGGTTCACCGTGGCCTTCCCGGAGTACTGGCTGTTCTTCCTCGGCGCGCTGTTCATCGTCGTGACGCTGTATCTGCCCAAGGGTGTGATCGGTCTGCTGAAGAAAAGAGGTGAACAATGAGAGTGACAGCGAGTGCCGAATTCATGCTCGAACCCGCTTTCTTTCCGCCGCAACCCAGCCAGGACGCCGGCAGCAGCCGCGACGCCATCGGCCTCGGCCAAGCAGCTGGCGTGGGCCTGAACACACGCCACGGCACCATCCTGACCCTGGAAGACATTAGCGTCAGTTTCGACGGCTTCAAGGCCTTGAACGCTTTGAACCTGTACATCGGCGTCGGCGAATTGCGCTGCATCATCGGGCCCAACGGCGCCGGCAAGACCACGCTGATGGACGTGATTACCGGCAAGACCCGCCCCAGCCATGGCAAGGCCTGGTTCGGCGAAACCCTGGACCTGACCCGCATGAGCGAAGTGGCGATCGCCCAGGCCGGCATCGGTCGCAAATTCCAGAAGCCCACGGTGTTCGAAGCATTGAGCGTGTTCGAGAACCTGGAACTGGCGCTCAAGACCGACAAGTCGGTGTGGGCCAGCCTGCGGGCCAAACTCACTGGCGAGCAGCACGATCGCATCAGCGACGTGCTCGAGACCATCCGCCTCACCACCTCGGTCAACCGTGCCGCCGGGTTGCTGTCCCACGGGCAGAAGCAGTTCCTGGAGATCGGCATGCTGCTGGTGCAAGACCCGCAATTGCTGCTGCTCGACGAGCCGGTGGCGGGCATGACCGACGCCGAGACCGAGTTCACCGCCGAGCTGTTCAAATCCTTGGCGGGCAAGCATTCGCTGATGGTGGTGGAGCACGACATGGGCTTCGTCGGCAGCATCGCCGACCACGTGACAGTGTTGCACCAGGGCAGCGTGCTGGCCGAAGGGTCGCTGGAACAGGTGCAGGAAAATGAGCGGGTGATCGAGGTGTATCTCGGTCGTTGAGGCGACCGAAGCTGGCTTTTATGTGGGAGCGAGCTTGCTCGCGATAGCCATTGAACACTCACCATCATTGCTGACTGACCCACCGCTATCGCGAGCAAGCTCGCTCCCACAAGGGACTTGAGGAGAATCTGGAAGATGCTGCAAGTCGACAAATTGCACCAGTACTACGGCGGTAGCCACATCCTGCGCGGCCTGTCTTTCGACGCCAAGGTCGGCGAGGTGACCTGCCTGTTGGGGCGCAACGGCGTGGGCAAGACCACCCTGCTCAAATGCCTGATGGGCCTGTTGCCGGCCAAGGAAGGCGCGGTGAATTGGGAAGGCAAAGCCATCACTACGTTCAAGCCACACCAACGGGTGCATGCCGGCATCGCCTACGTGCCTCAGGGCCGGGAGATTTTCGGGCGGCTGACGGTGGAAGAAAACCTGCTGATGGGCCTGTCGCGGTTTCCCGGCTCCGAAGCCAAGGAGGTGCCGGCCTTCATCTACGAATTGTTCCCGGTGCTGCTGCAAATGAAACAGCGCCGGGGCGGTGACCTGTCCGGCGGCCAGCAACAGCAGCTCGCCATTGGCCGGGCCCTGGCCAGCCGTCCACGCCTGCTGATCCTCGACGAACCCACCGAAGGCATCCAGCCCTCGGTGATCAAGGAGATCGGCGTGGTGATCAAGAAACTGGCGGCCCGGGGCGACATGGCGATTTTGCTGGTGGAGCAGTTCTACGACTTCGCCGCCGAGCTGGCCGATCAGTACCTGGTGATGTCCCGGGGCGAGATCGTGCAGCAGGGCCGCGGAGAAAACATGGAAGCCGAGGGTGTGCGCGGGCTGGTTACGATCTAGTCTGTAGCGTCCTGACGATAATCAGAAATCATGAATCTACCTGTCTCTTCATTGACACCTTCGGCCCTCTTCACCCCCAGCTGGCATGCCGAGCTGGAACTGGGTTACGCCCGATTCGGCGATTGCACGCGCCCGGTACAGCGTCGCCATAAAGGCCCGCTGCGGGTGCAGAAGCACTTGTACGCCGAAGGCCCCGGCGTGTGCCAGCACATCATTGTCCATCCGCCCGGCGGGATAGCCGGCGGTGACCGGCTGGACATTTCAGCCCATGTCGGCCCGGGCGCCTGGGCGCAGTTGACCAGCCCCGGCGCGGCCAAGTGGTATCGCGCCGCCGGCCCGGCGTACCAGCAGTTGACCCTGAGCGTGGCCGCCGGCGCGACCCTGGAATGGCTGCCCCAGGAAACCATCGTCTTCAGCGCGGCCCAGGCCGAACTGAGCACCAGCATCGACCTGCTGGGCGAC
The DNA here is from genome assembly GCF_018325905.1 of Pseudomonas sp. St316. Lineage (NCBI taxonomy): Bacteria > Pseudomonadati > Pseudomonadota > Gammaproteobacteria > Pseudomonadales > Pseudomonadaceae > Pseudomonas > Pseudomonas sp. St316. Next base: position 5,960,594 of record NZ_AP021901.1, read on the forward strand.
GGGCGCCTGTTCTACTGGGACATGGTTGCCCTCGGCCGCCCGGCCAGCGGCGAGCGGTTCGACCTGGGGCATTTTCAGTCGCGCCTGGACATTCGCCGCGACGGCCAGTTGCTGTGGCATGAACGCCAGCGCATTGTGGGCGGCGATGGATTGCTCGACTCGCCCATCGGGTTGGGCGGCGATCCGGTGTTCGCCACGTTGTTGGTGACCGGCGAAATCGACAGCGAGCTGCTGGAACAATGCCGTTCCCTGGGCCATGACGTACGTGGCGACCTGACCCAATTGCCCGGCCTGGTCGTGGCCCGCTGTCTGGCGAGCGAAGCGTTGCTGGCGCGGGGGTGGCTGATTGCATTGTGGCGTTTGCTCAGGCCTGCATTGCTGGGAAGAGAGGCCATGCCACCCAGGATCTGGAGTACCTGAATCTGCTTTTCTGTGGGAGCAATGGTGTGGAAGCAATGACTTTCTGTGGGAGCAAAGCTTGCTCGCGATGAACGATAACGCGGTCCTTCTGACCAACCGAGTCGCGGCAATCGCGAGCAAGCTTTGCTCCCACAGGCTCTGCTCTCACGGGTGTTGTTCCCACAGGCCCGCTCCCACAGGGGAATGTGTTTACCGCAAAATTTTTCTATCTGCCCTTATGGATTGCACATGGACCTGACCCCACGCGAAAAAGACAAGCTGCTGATCTTCACCGCCGGCCTCGTCGCCGAACGACGGTTGGCCCGCGGCTTGAAGCTCAACTACCCGGAGGCCATGGCCTATATTTCCGCGGCCCTGCTCGAAGGCGCCCGTGACGGCCAGACCGTCGCCGAGCTGATGCACTACGGCACCACATTGCTCAGCCGCGAGCAGGTGATGGAAGGCATCCCGGAAATGATCCCGGAGATCCAGGTCGAGGCGACGTTTCCCGACGGCACCAAACTGGTCACCGTCCATCAACCTATCGCCTGAGGCGCGTCATGACCTACGCCATTCGTAACGCGCTGCCCACAGACCTGCCGGCAATCCGCGAGATCTACAACGATGCGGTGCTGAACACCACCGCCATCTGGAATGAACAGCTCGTGGACTTGGGCAATCGCCAAGCCTGGCTCAGCGCTCGCCAGTCCCAGGGCTATCCGGTGCTGGTGATCGTCGATGGCGAGCAAAACGTGCTCGGCTACGCTTCATTCGGCGACTGGCGGCCTTTCGACGGTTATCGACACACCGTGGAACATTCGGTGTACGTGCGCAACGACCAGCGCGGCAATGGCCTGGGCCCAAGGTTGATGGCGGCGCTGATCGAACGTGCCAGGACCTGCGGCAAACACGTCATGGTCGCGGCCATCGAAAGCGGCAACGCGGCCTCGATTCGCCTGCACGAGCGGGCCGGTTTTACCGTCACCGGGCAGATGCCCCAGGTGGGCATCAAGTTCGGGCGCTGGCTCGACCTGACTTTCATGCAATTGATCCTCAACCCCGGTGCCCCGGCGCCTGCCGTCAACAAGGAGTGAAAAACCAATGAACGCTGCCCAGTTGCGTCGAGTCCACACCGAAAGCTTTGCGCACTATCGTCAAGGCCTGATCGATCTGTTGCTCGACGCCGTTGGGTACGGCGCCAGCGTGGGGTTCATGGCCGATCTCGATGCCGTTCAGGCCCGCGCCTATTTCGATGAGGTCCAGGCCAGCCTCAACCAGGGCCACCTGCTGCTGTGGGTGGTGGTCAAGGATGAACAGGTGCAGGCCAGCGTCCAGCTTGCCCTGTGCCAGAAGCCCAACGGCCTCAATCGCGCCGAAGTGCAGAAGCTGCTGGTCCGCGGCGAGGCCCGCCGCCGGGGCCTGGGCCAGCAATTGATGAGCGCCCTGGAGCTCGGCGCCCGTCAGCACAAGCGTGGCCTGCTGTACCTCGATACCGAGGCCGGTTCCGAGGCCGAGGCGTTCTACCGCGCCATGGGCTACATCCGCGTCGGCGAACTGCCGGACTACTGCCAGAGCCCGGACGGGACCTACACACCGACCGCCATTTACTACAAGACTTTGGGGCAACCGCAATGATTCCAGGGCAATACCAGGTCCGGCCTGGCGACATCGAACTCAACGTCGGCCGCCGCACGCTCACGCTGAACGTCGCCAACAGCGGCGACCGGCCGATCCAGGTCGGCTCGCATTATCACTTTTTCGAGACCAACGACGCCCTGACCTTCGACCGCGCCGCCAGCCGAGGCATGCGCCTGAACATCCCGGCCGGCACCGCGGTGCGCTTCGAACCAGGCCAGAGCCGCGAGGTGGAACTGGTGGATCTGGCCGGGCATCGCCGGGTGTTCGGGTTTGCCGGGCGGGTCATGGGCGACCTTTAAGTCATGGGGGCCTGCACGGACCTCATCGCGAGCAAGCTCGCTCCCACATTTGACCGCGCTTTCCTGTGGGAGCGAGCTTGCTCGCGATGAGTGAGCGAAGCGAACGGTTCCGAAATCAATTGAATCTCAAGGCAAGCATATGAAAATCTCCCGCCAAGCCTATGCCGACATGTTCGGCCCCACCGTCGGTGACAAGGTCCGCCTGGCCGATACCGAGTTGTGGATCGAAGTGGAAAAGGACTTCACCACCTACGGCGAAGAAGTGAAATTCGGCGGCGGCAAGGTGATTCGTGACGGCATGGGCCAGAGCCAGTTGCTGGCCGCCGAGGTCGTCGACACCTTGATCACCAACGCGCTGATCATCGACCACTGGGGCATCGTCAAGGCCGATGTCGGCCTCAAGGACGGGCGCATCGCGGCCATTGGCAAGGCCGGCAACCCGGACATCCAGCCCGACGTGACCATCGCCATCGGCGCCAGCACCGAAGTGATCGCTGGTGAAGGCATGATCCTCACCGCCGGCGGCATCGACACTCACATCCACTTCATCTGCCCCCAGCAGATCGAAGAAGCGCTGATGAGCGGCGTCACCAGCATGATCGGCGGCGGCACCGGCCCGGCCACCGGGACCAACGCCACCACCTGCACCTCCGGCCCATGGCACCTGGCGCGCATGCTCCAGGCCGCCGATGCCTTCCCCATGAACATCGGTTTCACCGGCAAGGGCAACGCCAGCCTGCCGGAGCCGTTGATCGAACAGGTCAAGGCCGGCGCCATCGGCCTGAAGCTGCACGAAGACTGGGGCACCACCCCGGCCGCCATCGACAACTGCTTGAGCGTGGCCGACCAGTACGACGTGCAGGTCGCGATCCACACCGACACCCTCAACGAATCGGGCTTCGTCGAAACCACCCTCGCCGCGTTCAAGGGCCGCACCATCCACACCTACCACACCGAAGGCGCTGGCGGCGGTCATGCGCCGGACATCATCAAGGCCTGCGGCTTCCCCAATGTGCTGCCCAGCTCGACCAATCCGACCCGACCGTTCACCCGCAACACCATCGACGAACACCTGGACATGCTGATGGTCTGCCATCACCTGGACCCAAGCATTGCCGAAGACGTGGCCTTCGCCGAAAGCCGCATCCGCCGCGAGACCATCGCCGCCGAAGACATTCTCCACGACTTGGGGGCGTTCTCGATGATCAGTTCCGACAGCCAGGCCATGGGTCGCGTCGGCGAAGTCATCACCCGCACCTGGCAGACCGCCGACAAGATGAAGAAGCAACGCGGCGCCCTGCCCGGCGACGGCGAAGGCAACGACAACTTCCGTATCAAGCGCTACATCGCCAAGTACACCATCAACCCGGCGATCACCCATGGCATCAGCCATGAAGTGGGCTCCATCGAAGTGGGCAAGTGGGCCGACCTGGTGCTGTGGCGCCCGGCGTTTTTCGGGGTCAAGCCGACGCTGATTCTCAAGGGCGGTGCCATCGCCGCCAGCCTGATGGGCGACGCCAACGCCTCGATCCCGACGCCGCAGCCAGTGCACTACCGACCAATGTTCGCCAGCTACGGCGGCTCGCGGCACGCCACCAGCCTGACCTTCATCAGCCAGGCCGCCGCCGAGGCGGGGCTACCGGAGCAGCTTGGGCTGAAGAAGAGAATCGCCGTGGTCAAGGGTTGCCGCGATGTGCAGAAGACCGACCTGATCCACAACGACTACCTGCCGAGCATCGATGTCGATCCGCAGACCTATCAGGTCAAGGCCGATGGGGTGTTGCTGTGGTGTGAACCGGCTGACGTGCTGCCGATGGCGCAGCGGTACTTTCTGTTTTGAATGGAATGAGGACCTGAGAGCAAGCCTTGTGGGAGCAAAGCTTGCGCCCACAGGTTGGCGCTTGCTCATTGACCGTTTTTCACTCCACCAACCGCCCCAACCGCTGCTTGAGCATGCGGTTTTCGCTGCGCAGTTGCTGCACTTCCTCCAGCAGGTCCAGCGCCAGGGCGACGCCTTCCCACTCCAGCTCCAGCTCGCGGCGCAGCTTGGCCGCACGGCGGGCCAGGACCAGTTCGTAGTCGGTGAAACGCCAATCCGTCGGGGCCGCGCCTTGGGGTTCGAGAATGCCATGGGCGACGATCTCGATCACATGGACATCCGCCAACGCGGCGGCCTCGCAGAATTCCGTCAGGGTCAGTTCAATGATCGGGTTGTTCATGGTCTGCTTCTCCCAATGCTTTAACCGTCGAGTGTAGGCGCTGTCGAATCAGAAATTTTCCCGCGGATCGAACGCAGCCTTCTTCGCCAGTTCCGCCCACAACGCCTTGACCGCCTCGTCGCTGGCCTTTGGCATCACGGCCTTGAGCTGCACGAACAGATAACCGCGCTCGCCGGCCTTGTTGCGCAGGCCGTGGCCCTTGGCGCGCATGCGCTGGCCGTTCTGGCTGCCGGCCGGGACCTTGAGGTTGATCTTGCCGGTGAGGGTCGGCACCGCCACTTCCGTACCCAGCGCCAATTCCCACGGCGCCAGGGGCAAGGTGATGATTAGGTCCTGGCCTTCGACGTCGAACTTGGGGTGCGGCGCGAAACGAATGGTCAGGTACAAATCGCCATTGGCACCACCACCGATGCCCGGCGCACCCTGACCCTTGAGGCGGATGCGCTCGCCGTCGGTCACCCCCAGTGGAATCTTCACATTCAGGCTTTTGCTGGTGTTGCTCACGTGCTGGCCGGCCGCGTTGTACTGCGGCACCTGGAAGCTGACCTTTTTCGACTCGCTCGACAGGGACTCTTCCAGGAAGATCGGTAATTCCATTTCCACGTCTTGCCCTCGACGGCCGGCGCTGCGACCTGACTGCCCACCACCGAAACCCGGCCCACGATTGCCAAAGATCGAACTGAAGAAGTCCGAGAAGTCCCCGGTGTCCTGGCCGCCAAAACCACCACGGCTCTGCCAACCCGGCGGGCCCTGGAACGGCTGGCCGTGCTGGCCGTAGCGGCGCAGGTCGTCGTATTCGGCGCGCTTGTCGGCGCTTTTCAGTGCTTCATAGGCTTCGGAGACGTCCTTGAACTTGGTCTCGGCGTCCTTTTCCTTGCTCACATCCGGGTGGTACTTGCGCGCCAGTTTGCGATAGGCGGCCTTGATCGTGGCGTCGTCGGCCGTCGGCTCGACGCCCAGGATCTTGTAATAGTCTTTGAAGTCCATTGAAGGATCACCATCCATTATCGATATAGCACCGCCATGCACAGCATGCTCGTGGTACAAGCCCCGGAGTTTGACCAATCTCAAGGTTTGTGACCGGGCGGCGCATCAGAAGTTTATCGGCAGCCGGTCGCGGTTCTTGTGCTCGCCCTGTGGCTACCAGGCCCATGCCAGCAAGTTTGGGGGTAAAAGGGCCGCTTTCAAGGCCAAGGTTTGTGAATTAGCGGATAACCGGCCTTCGAATCCGCGCCGCACTGACATACACTGCGCGGCCGTTTTTTCAACTGGAACCCGAAAGACATGAAAAACGCATCCCCGGCCCGTGCCTGCGGCATCGACTTTGGCACGTCCAACTCCACTGTCGGCTGGCTGCGCCCCGGCATGGAAACGTTGATCGCGCTGGAGGACGACAAGATCACCCTGCCTTCGGTGGTCTTTTTCAATCTCGAGGAACGTCGCCCGGTGTATGGTCGCCTGGCCCTGCACGAATACCTGGAAGGCTACGAAGGCCGGCTGATGCGCTCGCTCAAGAGCCTGCTGGGCTCCAAGCTGATCAAGCACGACACCAGCGTGTTGGGCACGGCCATGCCCTTCAAGGATCTGCTGGGGCTGTTCATCGGCCAGCTGAAGAAACGCGCCGAAGCCACCGCCGGTCGGGAATTCGAAGAAGTGGTGCTGGGGCGCCCGGTGTTTTTCGTCGACGACGATGAAATGGCCGACCAGGAAGCGGAAAACACCTTGGTAGACGTCGCCCGCGCCATCGGTTTCAAGGAAGTTTCGTTCCAGTACGAACCCATCGCGGCGGCCTTCGACTATGAGTCGACCATCGAGAAAGAAGAGCTGGTGCTGATCGTCGACATCGGCGGCGGTACCTCGGACTTCTCCCTGGTGCGCCTGTCCCCGGAGCGTCGCACCCACGACAACCGTCACGCCGACATCCTCGCCACCGGTGGCGTGCACATCGGCGGCACCGATTTCGACAAACAACTGAGCTTGCAGGGTGTGATGCCGCTGTTCGGCTACGGCAGCCGCATGAAAAGCGGCGCCTACATGCCCACCAGCCACCACATGAACCTGGCGACCTGGCACACCATCAACGCGGTGTACTCGCAAAAATCCACCCTGGCCCTGGGCAGCATGCGCTACGACATCGAAGACACCGGCGGCATCGACCGGCTGTTCAAACTGATCGAACAGCGCGCCGGGCACTGGCTGGCGATGGAAGTGGAAGAAACCAAGATCGAGCTGACCCACGCCGTCCAGCGCCACGTGCCGCTGGACCGGATCGAACCAGGCCTGAGCGTGGACCTGAGCCGGGCCTTGTTCGAGTCGGCCATCGACGGCCTTCTGGAGCGGGTACGCGGCAGCGTCACGCAGTTGCTCAACGATGCCAACGTGAGGGTCGATCAGGTTGACACGGTGTTCTTCACCGGGGGTTCCAGCGGCATCCCGGCGCTGCGCAACAGCGTCTCGGCGATGCTGCCCCAGGCGCGGCATGTGGAAGGCAACATCTTCGGCAGTATTGGCAGCGGGTTGGCGATCGAGGCGATGAAGCGCTACGGCACGCAGGCCTGACCTGACACCGAGGCGCCAGCATCGCGAGCAAGCTCGCTCCCACAGTTGACCGGGTTCTTCAGAAGGAATGCGGTTGACTGTGGGAGCGAGCTTGCTCGCGATGGCGTCAGATCAGACGCCACACCCACCGGATCAAACCATCCCCACCTGTTTCAACTCACTCTTGAGGTACGCATAGTAGATCGGTCCCGCCACCACCCCGGCAGACCGAAGGCGGCTTCGAACACCAGCATCGCCATGAGCAATTCCCAGGACTTGGCGCTGATCTGCCCGCCGACGATGCGGGCGTTGAGGAAGTATTCGAGCTTGTGGATCACGATCAGGTAACACAGCGCCGCCACGGCGACCCAGATCGACAGCGACAAGCCGACAATGGTGATCAGGGTATTGGACATCAGGTTGCCGATGACCGGCAGCAGCCCCAGCAGGAAGGTCATCACGATCAGGGTCTTGGTCAGCGGCAGCTTTATCCCGAACAGCGGCAACACCACCGCCAGGAAAATCCCGGTGAAGAAGGTGTTGAGCAGGGAAATCTTGATTTGGGCGAAGACGATGTTGCGAAACGCCTTGACCAGCAGGTTCAAGCGATCGAACAACGCGGCCGCCAAGGGCTTGCGCTTGGTCAGGTCGGGGATGCGCTGCAGGGCAACGATGGCCCCCAGCACCATGCCGATCAGCAACGTCACGAACATGTGGGCCGCGTCCTTGCCCACCAGTTGCAACTCGCTCAGGTGCTTGCTCATCCAGTCGCCAATCGCCACCCGGAACTCAGCGGCGCTGGCCGGCAGGTAGGCGTCGATGAACGGCGGCAATTGCCCACGGGCGCGATCGACCACGGTCATGAACTTGTCCAGGGACGCGCCTGGGTTTTCCGCCTCATGCAGCAGGAAACTGAAGGCACCGGCGAAGATCAACGTCAGCACACTGACCACCAGCGTGCCCAGCAACGCCACCGCCAGCCAGCGAGCACGACGGCCTTCGATCAATCGTTGCAATTGCGGGGTGAGCATGTTGACCAGTTCGAACACCAGCAGCCCGGCCAGCAAGCTCGGCAACAGGCGCAGCGGCAGCACCAGCAACAGCCCACCAAAAATGATCACCCAACTGATCACCAACAACACATGACGCTGAGAAAACGTTGGCATACAGCCTCAGGACAAAACGGCGTGAAAGGATCGGCAGTCTGCCAGCGATCCGCTGGCAGCACTAGGCATTGTGTCGGCCGACCTTGGTCGCAGTTCAGGGTTTTTTTGTAACTTTTGCGCCGCCCCCATCGCGAGCAAGCTCGCTCCCACAGTAGATCAGTGGTGCCCGGTCCATTGTGGGAGCGAGCTTGCTCGCGATAACGCCCATGGATTCAACGCTTATTTGTTCTTCAGGCAATCACTCATGAACGCCTTGCGGGCGTCCCCCTTCAGGGCCTGGGTGGTCGCCGTGGCGTTGCAGGTCTTCATGCGTGCCTGAGGCGTGCTCGGCGCAGCAGGGGTGGCCTTGAGGCAGTTACTCATGAAGGCCTTGCGCTCGTCGCCCTTGAGCGCCTTGGCGGTAGCGTCGGCGTTGCAGGTGGTCATCTTGGTCTGCTGCGCCGTCGCGGCGAAGCCCTGGGAACACAGCAGCAAACCGATCATCAATAAAGGGACACGAAGCATCTTCATGGTGGTTCTCCTGACTGCCACACGAGGGTGTGACGATGAAATGCAGTGTAGACAAAGCCTGTTACATCTTCACCAGGTTGTCCCGCACGGCCTGATCTACCGCCATCGCGAGCAAGCTCCCACTATGAACCGAGCAACACCAATCTACTGTAGGGGCTTGCCCGCGAAGAACGATAACGCGGCCCAACGGGCTACACCCCGGCCGCCTTCAACCGCTCGGCATGCTCGACAAACAAGCGGATCGGCTCGGCCCCCTTGCCCACCAGCCCCAGCGATTGGTTGACGATATCGAAGTGGTCCAGCGGATAGTCATCGCCGATGACAGTGCCCAGGTGCGAGCTGTAGCGTCCGACCATGCCGTCGCATTGCCCCGCCTCCCTCACAAACGTGCGAGCAAATAAACGGCAGCTGCGGTGAGTGCCGTCGAACAGGTTGCGCCCCTTGTCGGTCTTGCCCGGCTGCAAGGTGCCGGACCACGAGTAATAGCGCACGCCATTAACCTCTTCCGGCCCCTGCCCGCCCCAGATCTGCGGCAGGCCCTGTGGATAACGTTGATTGAACAGCGCCACCCCGACGCTGGTCAGGGAGGCATGGGAAGCGTGGATATCCACCGGCAGCTTCGGCCCGCGATAGCCGGTGTCCAGCAGGCTCATCAGGGCGTTGATCAGGCGCAGCACGGTACTGAGCACACGCCCCTTGGCACTGTCGGCCGGGTAGTGGAGTTGCAGGTAATCCGCCAGTTCGGAGCCGTGGTTGGGGCCGGCCACCGAGGTGACCGACGCTACCAGGTCCGGGCGTTTGGCGGCCGCATAGCGGGCGGTGAGGCTGCCCTGGCTGTGGCCGATCAGGTTGACTTTCTGCGCACCGGTTTGCCGCAGGATCTCCTCGATCCGTGCCAGCAACTGCTCGCCGCGCACCTCGGAAGAATGCAGCGGCGAAACCTTCACCGCCACGACGACGGCCCCGCCGCGACGCAACGCCGAAACGATCCCATACCAGTACGGATACAACACCAGGCGTATGAACCCGAGCATACCCGGGACCAGTACCAGCGGATAACGAGTGGCGCAGCGTTGCGACATGGCGACATCCTTGTGATCGAGAGGAGTCATCATCAGTACTGATGATGACCCGTCCATGACACCCGTGTCACTGCCATGGACCCGTGGTCAAAGATTGCGCCCGTTGTGCCGCGCAGCAGCCCTTTTTCAAAAAGTCCGCGCCAGCGCCAGCAAACGCTCCTCGGCTTCGGCGCAGGACAACGCAAAACTGCGCTCGGCCGACTCTTCGCCTTCTGCCGCCACCACCGTCACATCGGTGATTCCGATAAACCCAAGGACGGTGCGCAACAGCGTGTCGGCGTGATTCATGCTTTCCAACTGGCCGCCAGGCCCGAAACCGAAATCACCACGACTGGTCACGATCAGCGCCTTCTTGCCCAACACCAGCGGCTCGTAGTTCGACACGCCATTATCCAGGCTGTGGTTGAACGTCAGCCCGATGCGCACGATCTGGTCGATCCAGGCCTTCACGCCGCTGGGCACGCTGAAGTTGTGCATGGGCGCGGAGATCACCAATCGGTCATGGGCTTGCAACTCCTCGACCAAGGCATCGCTCAGGGCCAGGTCCGCTTGCATGATCAACGGTCGAGCCTGGGGTTCAGGGTAGAACGCCGCAGCGATGAACGCTTCGTTGACCGGCGCAATCACTGTCCGTCCGACTTCGCGACGGGTCAATCGGGATTGCGGATGGGCGGCCTGCCAAGCCGAAACAAAGCCCTCGGCCAAGCGCCGGGAATGAGAACGCTCGCCACGGGGACTGCCATGCACCACAAGAATCTTGCTCATCTGAATTTCCTTTTATGCGGCTACAATCAACACTGCTTGTGCCTTGCAGCTTGAAGCTCGTAGCCGCTGGCAGACAAATGAGCGTTAGTTCATCTGGATGAGTTAGTTTCATCCATCGCACTTCAGGAGATTCAGGATGTTCGCCAACCTGCCACTCAACGCCCTGCGCGCCTTCGAGGCAGCAGCGCGGCTGCTCAGTTTCAAGGCGGCTGCAGCGGAGTTGTCGGTGACGCCGACGGCGGTCTCCCATCAGATTAGATCCCTGGAGACGTGGCTGGGGCTGGTGCTGTTCGAACGCCTGCCACGCCAGGTACGCCTCACCGACGGCGGGCAGCGCCTGTTCCACAGCCTGCACGGGGCATTGCTGGAGGTAGCGCAAAGCGTCGACACCCTGCGCCCGCAACGCAGCACCAGCCACCTGACACTGTCCACCACCGCCGCGTTTGCCGCCCTGTGGCTGGTGCCTCGCCTGGGACGCTTTTATGCGCGCCACCCAAACATCAACGTGCGCCTGGATACCCATTGCGAGGTGATTGACCTGCACCAGGACGCCAGCGTCGACCTGGTGGTGCGCTATAGCCTGGATGCCTACCCGAACCTGTACGGCATGTGCCTGTTTGATGAAAGTTTCGGGGTCTACGGCTCGCCTGAACAGGTGGCCCTGGCGGCCCGGCAGATGCCGACGCTGATCAGCGTGCATTGGCACAACGCCAAGCTCTACGCCCACGGTTGGGATGCCTGGTGCGCCCAGGCCGGGGAAACCTGGCTCACCCGGCAGCCGTGCATGCGCGAGTACGACGAGGAGCATTACGCCTTGCAAGCCGCGATTGCCGGACAAGGCCTGGTGCTGGCGAGCAATATCTTGGCTTCCGAAAGCATCGCCAGCGGCTTGCTGGTCGGCTACCGCCCAGACATCCAGGTCAATGGCGCCGGCTACAGTGCCCTGTGCGTGCCAGGCCGCGAACGCCATCCGCCGGTGCGGGCGTTCTTCCAGTGGCTAGGGGAGGAAGCGCGACTGTCCGGCTATGCGCTGAAAAACTCGGTAAAACTTTTTCAGGACCGTGTCACTCAGACTTAGAGCGATCGCGCCATCAGAGCGTGACGCCCCCACCGGATCAGCCTCCAGGAGAACGAGATGAGCGACATGCACTTATCCGATGTAACCACCCTGCGCGAACGTGCACGGCAGAACGTGCAGAACGGTGCAGTGACCGAAGGCTACGGCGCCGATCGGCAGGAAGTTGTCCGCCTGCTCAACGAAGCGCTGGCCACCGAACTGGTCTGCGTGCTGCGCTACAAGCGCCACTACTTCATGGCCACCGGCCTCAAGGCCAGCATGGCGGCCAGCGAGTTCCTCGAGCACGCGAATCAGGAAGCCGAACACGCCGACAAACTCGCCGAGCGCATCGTCCAACTGGGCGGCGAGCCGGAGTTCAACCCCGACCTATTGACCCGCAATTCCCACGCCCAGTACGTGGCGGGCAACACCCTCAGGGAAATGGTGTACGAGGACCTGGTGGCCGAACGAATCGCCATCGACAGCTATCGGGAAATCATCCAGTACATCGGCGAAAAAGACCCGACCACCCGGCGCATCTTCGAAGACATCCTGGCCCAGGAAGAAGAGCATGCCGATGACATGGCCGATATTTTGGCCGACCTCTGATACCGTTATCGCGAGCAAGCTCGCTCCCACATTTTGACCGCGTTCTCTCAGACACAACACGGTCCCCTGTGGGAGCGAGCTTGCTCGCGATAGGGCCAGTAGCCTCACCACAAGAATTGGCTCCCACATTTCGACCGCACTTTCAGACACAGCGCGGTCCCCTGTGGGAGCGAGCTTGCTCGCGATGGGGTCAGTAGCTTCACTGCAAGAATTGGCTCCCACATTTCGACCGCACTTTCAGACACAGCGCGGTCCCCTGTGGGAGCGAGCTTGCTCGCGATAGGGCCAGTAGCCTCACCACAAGAATTGGCTCCCACATTTCGGCCGCACTTTCAGACACAGCGCGGTCCCCTGTGGGAGCGAGCCTGCTCGCGATGGGGCCAGTAGCCTCACTGCAAGAATTGGCTACCGGGTGGGCTTGACCGTCACCGGCGCCTTGCCCGCCTTCATCTGCTCCAGCAACGGCGCGCACTGGTTTGGCTCACCGCCGCTGGGCGCTACCAGCGCGAGCAAGCCGGCGGCCGGTGCAGCGATCACACCCAACGCCACCATCCCGGCGCCGCGCAGCATCAGCGGCACTGCCTTGACCCCGGCGGCGGGCTTGGCGAACGGGCCCCGGACGTACAACGGCGAGCGCAGGGAAATCAGGCGCCAGCCCTTGGACTCGGGGGTGACAGTCAGGTCCAACTGTTCATTCGCCATGTTCGCCGTGCCGTCGATGTAGATGATCGCGTTCTCAGTGTCGAACACGAACAGGCGCGTGGTCGCCAGGCCCGTCTTGATGTCGAAGTCAGCCGCCGCACAGTTGATCTTCACTTCTTTGTCACCAAAGATTTTCCCCACCACGTAGTTGCCGACGTTCAGCCCCGCCAGCTCCATCAGCTCACGACTGATGGCGCCATCGTTGATCAGCATTTTCAGTGTGCCGTTGGAAGTGCCCAGCAACGCCGCCACCGAATTGCCGCGCCCGGTGATGTCGGCATCGCCGTTCAGTTCGCCGAAGCTGGTTTTCATCGGTTCAAAACCGGGGAACAGCTGCTTGAGTTTGAAACCGCGCGCCGTCAGCTTCGCCTGGCCCTCAAGGGGCTGGGTATGGCCGTTGAGGCGAATCTGCGCATCGAGGCGGCCACCGGCCACGCCAAAGCGCAGGGGCTCCAGGCTCAATTGCCCATCGTTGAGCACCAGATGGGTGTAAAGGTCGGTGAACGGCAACTGCTCGCTATGGACGATGCGTTTGCCGGTGAACTCCACATCGGCGTCCATCACGCTCCAACGCTCGGTGCGAAACGCTTCCACGGGCAAGACCTTGCCCGTCGGCTGCTTGCTGGCGCCGCCCCGGGCTTTTTGCTCGGTATTGGAGTCGGCACCGATCAGCGGCGCCAGGTCGCTGAACAGCAGTTGATTGGAGACCAGCGCGCCACTGAGTTTTGGCCGGGGCTGGCTGGCGAGATAGGCCAGGTCGCCATGGATATCGCTGTCGCCGATCTTGCCGTTGAACGCCTCATAGCGAAACAGCGCCCCACCCGGCTCATGCAGCTTGGCAATCAAGCGGCCATCGGTGGCATAAGGCGGTGAATCCGGCAGGGTCACGCCGGTCAGCGGGTAGAGATGGGCGAGGCTGTTGCCGGCCAGTTTCAGGCGCAAGTCCAGGGCCCCGAGGTTCAGCGGGTCGGTGAGGGTGCCGGCCAGTTCGATGCGGGTCTCGGCGATCTTCGCCTGGGCCTGGAGCGGAAAGGGTCGGGACGCATCCTGCAATGCCAGCAAGCCGCCGACCTTACCCGAGCCGGTCAGACTTTGTCCGTGATACTGCCCGTTGACCTTGAAGGCGAACGCGTAGTCCTGCGGTGTCGTGCCCTGGTCCAGGGCTTTTTTCGCAGCCTTGTCACCGACGATATCGCTGAACGGGATGGGTTTGCCCAGAGGGTCGATCAACAGGTCGAGGCGGGTCTTGAGCGTTTGGTCGTCAAGGGTGACGTGGCCTTTGTCGAAGCCGATCGCACCGATGTCCACCGCCCAGCTGGACGGCTCGGCGTCCGGGTCTTTCGGGTCGAACTGGAAGGTCCAGTTGGCGCGCCCGTCGGCCAGGCGTTGCAGGTTGGCATCAGGCTCCGTCAGGTCAATGCGCGGAATCGCCACCCGCCGGGCCAGCAGCGCCAAGGGCGAAATACGCAACTCAACACGCTTGAGCGTGACCATTTGCGGGGTTTTCGACCAGTCCGGGTTACCCAGGCTCACATCCTCGGCCACCACATGGGGCCAAGGCAACCAGGCTCGCCAGCCCCCTTCCTCTGGCTCACGCTGCCAGGCCACCGCCAGGTTGCCATTGATGGCAAAGGGGCGGTGCAACTCCTCGGAAACCTTGGCATTGAGCGTGGGCTTGATGCGGTTCCAGTCGAAGAAGGCGATGACCAGGACCAGCACGGCCAGCAGGACAACAAGGCTGGCAAAGCTCCAGGCGAGGATTTTCGAGGTGCGCGTCATGCACAAAACTCCTGATGAACAAATCAGCGTGCGCAACTGCGACGCCTTGGAAACACGAACCAGCAGTCGGCACGTTATGAAGGGTTGGACTGGTAGAACGACCAACAGGTGCCGATGAACGGTACAAAAAAACGCAACAATCCTGACCGATCAGCCAACAAACTGTTACCGCACCCGCACTTTTGCGAGGCGTCGATGGGTACAAAATACCCACCGCAGTGCAAATCCGCACCTCGGAAAGGCCCGTTCTAGAGCCTTCGCCCCGAACAATCAATTCCGTTGATTATTACCATTGCGTTTATGAACTTTTATATCGACTTATCGAGAGTAGCATTGCCCACGTACCCACTTTATCGCCCTCCTGAGGAGCAACGATCATGAAACGCCAATTACTGATGAGCCTTTCCCTTTCACTGCTGGCCTCGACTGCCTTTGCATTGCCAGCTTCCGAACAAGCCACGCCCCAAGTCAAGGACAGCCACTCTGTCTACAGCCAAACGGTTGCCGAGGGCGGTCGCGATCGTCTGGAAGAAAAAGGCCTGGCCGAGGACGGTTATGACCGTACCAAGCAGGGCGACACCGTGGCAGCTGACGGTTCCGACCGCACTCCTGGCCAGACCCTCGCCGCTGACGGTTCCGACCGCACCCCTGGCCAGACCCTCGCCGCTGACGGTTCCGACCGCACCCCTGGCCAGACCCTCGCCGCTGACGGTTCCGACCGCACCCCTGGCCAGACCCTCGCCGCTGACGGTTCCGACCGCACTCCTGGCCAGACCCTCGCCGCTGACGGTTCCGACCGCACTCCTGGCCAGACCCTCGCCGAAGGCGGTGGTGATCGCACGATCGAACGCAACGGCACAGTGAGCTGAGCCCATGGTGGCCTCAAAAAAAGCCCGATTCCTGCAATCGGGCTTTTGACTTTTCAAGCCTTTCGTTTTCCCGCCCGACCCCTCTCTACCGTTCGACGTCGGCAAAGCCGATTTGCTAAAGTGCGTCGCTCCCGTGAATCAGAAGCCAGCCTTGCAATGCTGCCCCGCGCCGAACAGAAACAACAGACCCGAATTGCCCTGATGGACGCAGCCCGCCATTTGATGGAGTGCGGCCGGGGGTTCGGCAGCCTGAGCCTGCGGGAAGTCGCCAAGACGGCAGGCATCGTGCCCACCGGGTTCTACCGGCACTTCGACGACATGGATCAACTGGGCCTGGCACTGGTCTGTGAAGTCGGCCAGACCTTCCGCGAAACCATCCGCCTGGTACGCCACAACGAATTCGTCATGGGCGGCATTATCGATGCCTCGGTGCGGATCTTTCTCGATGTGGTGCAGGCCAACCGATCGCAGTTCCTGTTCCTGGCCCGCGAGCAATACGGCGGCTCCCTGCCGGTGCGCCAGGCCATCGCCCAACTGCGCGAAGACATCAGCTCGGACCTGGCAGCCGACCTGGCCTTGATGCCCAAGTTGCAGCACCTGGACCTGGCCGCCCTGGGTGTGATGGCCGACCTCATCGTCAAGAGCGTATTCGCCACCCTGCCGGACATCATCGACCCACCCGCCCAAGCCCTCCCCGAACACCTCACGCCCCAGGCGAAGATTACCCAGCAACTGCGGTTCATCTTTATTGGCCTCAAGCATTGGCAAGGGCTGGGTAGCACCGAATAACCCTGGTGCCCCCTTGCTCCCACAGGTTGTTTTTGCACCGGCATCAAAATAGTGCGCGACATCTCATCGCGCACCAACATGACACGCAATCCGCCCTATTCTGAAACGCCATCCCAGCTATTTCCTACATCTCTTTCGGTTGGCAAGCCCCTTGCTCTAAACACAGCACTGTTCATTGCTGGAAGCACTCCGATGTTGGTGATTCATCGCAGAATCGACACTCAACCGCGCTGGGACGCCGAGCTGCACCTGACCTTTGACGCCCGCAGCAAAAGCCGCCTGCGCTGTTTCAGTGCCGAGGGTGAAGACGTGGGATTGTTCCTGGAGCGAGGCCAGCCGCCGCTGTACGACGGTGAATGCCTGCAAGCTGAAGACGGGCGCATCGTGCGCGTTTGCGCCCGCGCCGAACAACTGCTGCATGTCACCTGCGCCAACGCGTTCGAGCTGACCCGCGCCGCCTATCACCTGGGCAATCGCCATGTTGCCCTGCAAGTGGGCGATGGCTGGTTGCGCCTGCTGGACGACTACGTGCTCAAGGCGATGCTCGAACAACTGGGCGCCCGCGTCGAACCCATCGAAGCCCCGTTCCAGCCGGAACACGGTGCCTATGGCGGCGGTCACCATCACTCCCGGCACGGCGACGAAGATTTCAACTACGCGCCGCGCCTGCATCAGTTTGGCGTGCGCACATGAACCCGGCCTGGGCGCTGCTGCGTCTGGCCAGCCCGCAGTTGCCGATTGGTGGCTACAGCTATTCCCAGGGGCTGGAGATGGCGGTGGACAACGGCCAGGTGAAGAGTCCCGACGACGCCCGTCGCTGGATCAGCGATCAACTGCTGCTGAACCTGGCGCGTTTCGAAGCGCCCTTGCTGCTGGCTCACTGCAGCGCAGCCGCCGCTGACGATTGGGATGCCCTGCTGCTGCATTGCCAAGCGCACCGCGCCAGCCGGGAAACCCGCGAGCTGTATCAGGAGAGCCGGCAGATGGGCTACTCATTGCAGCAACTGCTCGCCGGTCTGCCAGAACTCGACCTTGCCGCCCGGGACTTTCTCCAACAGCGCAGCGAGCCGCACCTGGCGCTGTGCTGGGCCATGGCAGCGCGCGCCTGGCACATCGCGCCCCAGGACGCCCTCGCCGCCTGGCTGTGGAGCTGGCTGGAAAACCAACTGGCGGTGCTGATGAAAACCCTGCCCCTGGGCCAGCAAGCCGCCCAGCGCCTGACCAGCGAACTGCTGCCGCTGCTGCAACAAGCCCAGCACGAGGCCTCGAACATTGATCCTGACCATTACGGCAGCGCCGCATTTGGCCTGTCCCTGGCGTGCATGGCCCATGAGCGCCAGTACAGCCGTCTGTTCCGTTCCTAGGAGACACTCATGAATACACAACCTCTGCGCGTCGGTATCGGCGGCCCGGTAGGTTCCGGCAAGACCGCCCTGACCCTGGCCCTGTGCCTGGCTCTACGTGAACGCTACAACCTGGCCGTGGTCACCAACGACATCTACACCCGCGAAGACGCCGACTTCCTGGTGCGCAACGAGGCCCTGGCCCCGGAGCGGATCATCGGCGTGGAAACCGGCGGCTGCCCGCACACGGCCATTCGCGAAGATGCGTCGATCAACCTGGAGGCGGTGGACCAGTTGAACCGGCGCTTCCCGGGCCTGGACCTGATCCTGGTGGAATCGGGCGGTGACAACCTGTCGGCGACCTTCAGCCCGGAGCTGTCGGACCTTACCATCTATGTGATCGACGTCTCGGCCGGTGACAAGCTGCCGCGCAAGGGCGGTCCGGGCATCTGCAAATCCGACCTGCTGGTGATCAACAAAATCGACCTGGCACCCCTGGTGGGTGCGTCCCTGGAAATGATGGACAGCGACACCCGACGGATGCGCAACGGCAAGCCCTTCGTCTTCAGCAACCAGAAGACCGGCCAGGGCCTGGACGACATCATCGCCTTCATCGAGCGCCAGGGTCTGCTGACCGCCGCCTGATCTTTCCGACTGACCACAAGGAAGCTTATCCATGACCTTCAAACGCATCCTCGGGGCCCTTGCCCTGCTGCTGACCCCAGCCTTGGCCTTTGCCCATCCCGGCCATGACGACAATGGCTTGATCGCCGGCCTCGGCCACCCCATCGGTGGACTCGACCATTTGCTGGCGATGTTGGCGGTCGGTTTGTGGGCCGCACAACAACAAGGTGCCGCGCGCTGGGCACTGCCATGCACCTTCGTCGGCACAATGCTGCTCGGCGGCCTGCTGGGCTTTGAAGGCCTGGACCTGCCGGCACTGGAAGGCGCGATTGCCGCCTCGGTGCTCGCCCTGGGCCTGGCGGTGGCACTGGCGGTGCGTCCGCCGTTGAGCCTGGCGGTCGGTGCAACCGCACTGTTTGCGCTGTTCCATGGTGTGGCCCATGGCTTGGAACTGCCGGACATGTCGAGCCCGTGGGCCTATGCGGCGGGATTCGTCGCAGCGACAGCGGCGCTGCATGGTGCCGGGTTTGCCCTGGTGCGGGTGTTGCCGCGAGTGGCAGCGCCATTGGTTCGATTGGCCGGGGCAGCTTCGGCGGCGGCAGGGGTTTGGTTGCTGGCGGGCTGACTTTTCAGCGCCTGCCGGGCCGCTATCGCGAGCAAGCTCGCTCCCACAGTTTGATCGCGTATACCGCCCCCTGTGGGAGCAAGCCTGCTTCCACACTTTGATCGGGTAAACCGGCCCCCGTGGGAGCCAGCCTGCTTCCACACTTTGATCGGGTACACCGGCCCCTGTGGGAGCCAGCCTGCTTCCACACTTTGATCGGGTACACCGGCCCCCGTGGGATCCAGCCTGCTTCCACACCTTGATCGCATACACCGGCCCCTGTGGGAGCGAGCTTGCTCGCGATGACGGACTTGCAGGCGCCATCTCTCTGGAGTCGGTCACTCTGCTACCATGTCGCGCAATCGCCCCCAGCCGTGACGACGTCCGCCAATGCCCGATGCTTCCCGCCCCGCTCCCCAGCCCGAATTGACTGCCCTGTTCGCAACGGTGCGTCAGCATTTTCACGATGTGATCGTGCCAATGTGGCAAGGCCCGGGCTGGAATGCCGAACTGGCGTTACCCTATGAATCCCTCGATGCCGAACATATACCGCTACCACCCCAGCGCTACCGCGCCATGGCCTGTGCGCGGCAGTTGTATGTGTTCGCCAGCCTGATCGGCGAAGTGCCCCAGGCCGAGGAACGGGCCGGTGCACTGTTTCGCTCACTGCAGCGTCATTTCCACGACGCCGAGCATGGCGGCTGGTTCTACAGCATCGACCCGCAAGGCGCGCCGCTGGACACTGGCAAAGACCTCTACACCCACGCCTTTATCCTGTTCGCCTGCGCTCATTACTGGGGCAAGGTCCGCGAACCGCTGGTGGAATCGGTGCTCAACGCGAGCCTGGAGGTCATTGCCCAGCGCTTTGCCAGCGCAGACGGTCTCTACGACGCCAGCCTCAAGCGCGATTGGTCGACGACCGGATCCGGCCCGTTGCAAAACCCCTTGATGCACCTGGCCGAAGCGTTCCTCGCCACCCTTTCGGTCCGCGAAGACGCCAACGTGCGCCAAGCGTTGCTGAGCCTGTGCGACGGGATGTCCAAGCATTTCATCGAGCCGCAGCAACGCGTGATGATGGAGAAGCCGCTCAAGGCTGTGGATAACTGGTTCGAACCGGGGCACCAGTTCGAATGGTATTACCTGCTGGCCTCATCGCCCTTGTTGCGCAACGGCAAGTTGCACACAGCCCTGGAGCACAGCTTTGGCCATACCGAACAACGCGGCGTCGCCCAGGACTCCGGCGCTGTGTGTGCGATGCTTGCCTTGGGATCCCAGGCCGCCCCACGCGATGCCACCCAACGTATCTGGGCCCAGGCGGAATACTTGCGGGCACTCACCTTGCGCCCGGACAACCAGGGGCTGTTGCTGCGTCAATTGCAGGCGCTGCAGCAGCATTTCCTGCATGCCAAGGGCTGGAACGAATGCCTGGACGCCGACGGCATCGTCAGCCGCCGGGACATGCCGTCCACCACGCCGTATCACCTGCTGACCTGCTATCGCGGGCTCGCCGATTATCTAGGCTGATCGGCAAATCGCTATCGCGGGCAAGCCTTGCTCCCACAGGAAATTAGACAGCCCTGCTCCCTTGGGACAAATCTGGCCGGTGGGAGACAGCCCTGCTTCCCAGAAATAAATCTGGCCGGTGGGAGCAAGGTTTGCCCGCGATAAACGATAACGCGGTCTTATGCCTTGTTGCGCTCAATGGCAAACCCGGCCCAGGTCTGGCTCACCGGCATCAACTCCAGGCTGTTGATGTTGATGTGCGCTGGCGCATTGAGCACCCAGAAAATCGTATCGGCGATGTCCTGTGGCTGGATCGGCTCGGCACCGGCGTAGGTAGCGTTGTAGCGGTCCTGGTCGCCACCGAAGCGCACCAGGGAAAACTCGCTTTCGCACAGGCCCGGCTCAATATTGCTCACCCGCACGCCCGTACCTTGCAGGTCGCAACGCAGATTCAGGGAGAACTGCTTGACGAACGCCTTGCTCGCGCCATACACGTGGCTGCCCGGATACGGGTAGTTGCCGGCGATGGAGCCCAAGTTGACAATCCCGGCCCCACGGCCGTGGGCGATCAGGCGCGGCAACAGCAAGCGAGTGCTGTAGATCAGCCCTTTCACATTGGTGTCGACCATGGTGTCCCAGTCATCGAGGTCGCACTTGGGCGCCGGGTCAACGCCCAGGGCCAGGCCGGCGTTGTTGATCAGCCCGCGCAATTTGGCGAAAGATGGCGGCAGGTTGGCGATTGCCTCTTCCATGGCCTTGCGGTCACGCACGTCCAATACCAGGCCATGGACTTCGGTCTGCTTCGACAGCTCGACACAGAGGGCATTGAGGCGTTCTTCACGACGACCGGTCAGCACCAGTTTCCAACCGGCCTCGGCAAAACGACGGGCACAGGCTTCACCAAAACCGGACGTCGCGCCGGTAATAAACAGGGTGTCAGACATCGTGTTCTCCTTGTTTGAACTTCAACAGCCATTAAATGGAAATCGGCCCACAGCATGCCCGCCCTGGCACGGTAGGGGCAAGGCTTGCACACGGCTTTTGCCCCACAACTGCTCATAAAACAACCAATCAACGCCAGGCCTTGTCCAACAAGGGCCGCAGCCGGTTGCCCGTACCTTATCCACAGGCACGTCCACAGTAATCGGGGGCAAGTGCAAAACCCACAAGCCGCTGTGCATAAGGCTTTGCGGGATATTTGGAAAATTTTTTCGCTTGACCCTGCAACTGAGGTTGTGCAACGCAAGTTATCTGCTATAAGCCAACGCGACATGGGCGATGGCTCCAAGCCAGTAACGACGGTACTCAGCGCGGTCTTTCCAGAGTTTAATCACAGACTTATCCACAGGCTTGTTCACCGTCTTTCGAGCCCATTGCGGTGTTCATAAAAGTGTTGACAACAGCCACTCCCGCTTGACTAAAAACGCCTGATCAAAAAACAACCACACGCCTGAAAGCCACGTATTCAAAGGCTTGCAGCCAGCTACTCCCACGTTACCCACAGCCAGTTCCACAGCAAACGGGGACAAGTCAAAACCGTGACAAAACAACTATTTGCGGCGACTTTATGTCGCGGTTTCGCAGGGGGTCAGGATTGTTGTCCACAATTCTTGAAAACTGGAAATCCCCCCTGTGCGAGCTTGCTCGCTATGCGGTCTGGCATTCAGCATTGATGCAAGCTGACCCGAAGTCATCGCGAGCAAGCTCGCCCCCACATTGGACTTTCCCACAGGGTGAAGGCGGGTTTGGAAAGAGAGATAAAAAAACCGGCGATCACTCGCCGGTTTTTTCATTGCAACAACCGCCTCAATGCCCGCCCAGGTACGCGTTGCGCACTTCCTCGTTGGCGAGCAACTCCTTGCCTGTGCCGGTCAGGCGAATTTCGCCGTTGACCATCACATAGGCCCGGTCCGACAGCCTGAGGGCGTGGTTGGCGTTCTGCTCCACCAGGAAGATGGTCATCCCGGTGGACGCCAGCTCACGCAGGGTGGCGAAGATCTGCTTCACCACGATTGGCGCCAGCCCCAGGCTCGGCTCATCGAGCAGCAGCAACTTTGGCCGGCTCATCAATGCCCGGGCGATGGCGAGCATCTGCTGCTCGCCGCCGGACATGGTCATGGCCCGCTGGTTGCGGCGCTCCTTGAGCCGTGGAAACAGCTCGAACATGCGCTGCATGTCTTCACTGGCGTACTTGTCACCGATGGGAATGGTGCCCATCAGCAGGTTTTCCTCGACGGTCATGTCCGGGAAAACCCGCCGCCCTTCCGGCGACTGTGCAATGCCGTTAGAGGCAATGTAGTGCGACGACTTGTGGGTAATGTCCACGCCCTGGTAGATGATCTGCCCGCCCGCGGCACGCGGCTGGCCGAAGATCGACATCAGCAGCGTGGACTTGCCGGCCCCGTTGGTGCCGATCAGGCTCACGGTCTCGCCTTCACCAATGTGCATCGAGACTTTTTTCAGGGCCTGGATTGGCCCGTAGAACACGTCCAGCTCCTTGAGTTCGAGGATAGGTCCACTCATACCAGTTCCTCTTCATCGGCACCCAGGTAGGCCGCGATCACCTTCGGATCGTTGCGAATCGCCTCGGGACCGCCCTCGGCGATCACGTTGCCGTGGTCCAGCACCACGATGTGGTCGGAAATGCTCATTACCATGCCCATGTCGTGTTCGATCAGCACCACGGTCAGATCGTGCTCGTCGCGCAGCAGCCGGATCATCGCGCTCAGTGCTTCGGTTTCCTGGGGGTTGAGGCCGGCGGCCGGTTCATCGAGGCAGATGATCTGCGGACGCGTGCACATGGCTCGAGCGATTTCCAGACGCCGCTGCTGACCATAGGAAAGCTCGCCCGCCAAGCGGTTGGCGCAATCCACCAGGTCCACCACTTCCAGCCAATAGAAGGCATGGTCCAAGGCGTCGCTTTCGGCCTTGCGGTAGCCCTTGGTGTTGAGGATACCCGCCACCATGCTGCGGTTGACCCACATGTGCTGGGCCACCAGCAGGTTTTCCAGCACCGACATTTCCTTGAACAGGCGAATGTTCTGGAAGGTACGTGCCAGGCCGGCACGGTTCACCAGATGGGTGCCGCCGAACATCTTGTAGTACAGCCGACTGGCGAAGGACTTCGGCGACACGAAATCAGTCGGGCGAAACGCCTCGCCCAACAGCTTGATGACGTTGGTTTGCTCGCCACGCACGTTGAGCTCGATCTTCCCGCCCGAAGCCTTGTAGAAACCGGTCAGGCAGTTGAACACCGTGGTCTTGCCCGCACCATTGGGGCCGATCAGGGCAAAGATCGAGTTGCGTTTGACTTGCAGGCTGACGTCGCTGAGGGCCCTGATGCCACCGAACTGCATCATCAGGTTTTCAACTTTGAGTACGACTTCGCTCATGGCGCTACCCCCTTGCGCGGCGTCACCCCGGTACGGCTGATACGGATCAGGCCGCGAGGACGCCAGATCATCATCAACACCATCAATACGCCGAACAGCAGCACCCGGTATTCAGAGAAGCTGCGCAGCAGCTCCGGCGCCACGGTGAGCACGAACGCGGCAATCACCACGCCAACCGTCGAACCCATGCCGCCCAACACCACGATGGCCAGGATCAGCGCCGACTCGAAGAAGGTGAACGAAGACGGGTTGACGAAGCCTTGGTAACTGGCAAAGAACACCCCAGCCAAGCCCGCCGTGGAGGCGCCAATGGTGAAGGCCGAGAGCTTGACCAGCACATGGTTCAGGCCCATGGAGCGGCAGGCGATTTCATCCTCGCGCAAGGCTTCCCAGGCACGCCCGACTGGCATGCGGGTCAGGCGATGCTTGATGTAGAGCACCAGCAGCACAACGATGAACAGCACAATGTAGATGAACAGGAATTTCAGGTTCGGGTTGTAATCGATACCGAAGAACTCATGGAACGGCACCCCGCCATCTTTCGCTCTTCGACCAAACTCCAGGCCGAAAAAGGTAGGCGACGGCACGGGCATGCCATTCGGTCCGCCGGTAAACGACAGCCAGTTGTTGAGTATCAGGCGAATGATCTCGCCAAACCCCAGGGTCACGATGGCCAGGTAGTCACCGTGCATTCGCAAGACCGGGAAACCCAATATGCACCCCGCCATCGCCGCCGCGATGGCCGCCAGTGGCAGTACTGTCCAGAACCCCAGCCCCAGGTATTGATAGCCCAGCGCCAGGCCATAGGCGCCGATGGCGTAGAACGCCACGTAACCCAGGTCGAGCAGCCCCGCCAGGCCGACCACGATGTTCAGGCCCAGGCCCAACAGCACATAGATCAAGCCGAGGATGACCACCGTGAGCACGTATTTGTTGGCGAAAAACGGAAACACGATGGCAATCACGATCAACGCCGGGATGATCCAGCGCAGGCGCGACTTGTAGTCCGGTGGCAGCACATGCACGCCGGAGCCGGTGCTTTCGAAACCCTGGAGCACCTTCAACCCCTTGGGCGTTTGCAGGAACAGGCTCAAGGCAAAGCGCCCGATCATCACGATCGCCACCAGCCAGCCAACGCGGGCCGGCTGCAGGTTGAAGCTGTAGCCGTCGAGCACCACACCGACAATCGGCCCGAACACGATCAGCGAGATCAGGCCAGCCAGAATCGCGTCGATGACGCTCTTTTTGATATCAATCGATTTATTGGCAGCAGACATACTTATACCTTCGCCACGAGTGGGCGACCCAACAGGCCTTGGGGACGGAAAATCAGAATCAGCACCAGCAGCGAGAAACTGAACACGTCTTTGTAGTCAGAGTTGATCAGACCGGAGAACAGCGACTCGGAGATGCCGAGGATGATCCCGCCGAGCATTGCCCCAGGCAGGGAGCCAATGCCGCCGAGTACCGCTGCGGTAAATGCCTTGATGCCAATGATGAAACCGGCATAGAAGTCGAACGTGCCGTAGTTCATGGTAATCAGCACACCGGCCAGGGCCGCCATGGCCGCACCGATGATGAACACGTAGGAGATGACCCGATCGGTGTTGATCCCCAGTATCGAGGCCATCTTGCGGTCTTGCTGGGTGGCGCGGCACATGCGTCCGAGCTTGGTGTACTTGATGATGTAGGTCAGCAAGGCCATCCCGGCGAACGCGGCAATCAGAATGAAAATCTTGGTGTAGGTGAGCTGGACGAAACCGCTGCCGATGTCGACGCGCATGGCGCCTTCGAGCAGTGTCGGCACGCCCTGTTGGCGGGCGCCCTGGCTGATCTGCGCGTAGTTCTGCAGGATCAGCGAGATGCCGATGGCACTGATCAGCGGTGCCAGCCGGGTGGAGTTGCGCAGGGGTTTATAGGCGACGCGTTCGATGACCCAGCCATAGACCCCGGTGACCACGACCGTGAACACGAGGGTGCCGAGGATCATAAGCGGAAAGGATTCAATACCGAAGTAAGCCAGCAGAGCCAGACTGATTGCCGCGAGGTAAGCGGAAATCATGTAAACCTCGCCGTGGGCGAAGTTGATCATGCCGATGATGCCGTAGACCATTGTGTAGCCGATGGCGATCAGACCATAGACCGACCCGAGGGTCAGGCCATTGATCAGTTGCTGCAGGAAAATACCATCCATAACGCAATCTCACGCAGTGAGAACCTGCACACCCTGAGGTGTGCGGTTCTTCTAAGGAAAATACAGATCTACGTCGGAGCAATGTCAGCCACGACCGGCGCGCGGCCCTTGGAAACCGGGGCTTGCCCGGTTCCAGAGGAGGCGTGGACGGTCGCTTCGGCCCTTACTTCTGTTTTTCCAGCTGGTGGTATTTGCCTTCCTTGTCCCACTGGTAAACCACGTAGTCGGAGACTTTCAAGTCGCCCTTGGTGTCCCATTCCTTCTTGCCCATTACGGTCTGGACCGAGTTGGCCTTGAGCCACTTGGACGCGTCTTCGCCCTTATTGGACTTGGCGCCATTGAAACCGGCGGCCAGGGCCTGGACCGAAGCGTAGGCGTACAAGGTGTAGCCTTCCGGCTCGGTGCCGTTCTTGCGGAACTCTTCAACCACGGCCTTGCTGTCTGGCAGCAGGCGCGGGTCGGCGCCAAAGGTCATGTACACGCCATCGACGTATTGCGCGCCGCCGGCAGTGGTGACCAGTTCGTCGGTCACGATGCCATCGTCAGACATGAACTTCACGTCCTTGAGGCCTTGCTCGCGCAACTGGCGAACCAGCGGACCGGCTTCCGGGTGCAGGCCACCGAAGTAGACCACGTCGGCACCGGCCGCACGGATCTTGGTCACCACGGCACTGAAGTCTTTTTCGCCACGGGTCAGGCCTTCATACAGCACCGCGTTCACGCCGCGCTTGGCCAACTGTGCCTTGGTGGCATCCGCCAGGCCTTGGCCATAGGTGTCCTTGTCGTGCAGCACGGCCACCTTCTTGCCCTTGAGCACGTCGACGATGTAGTCACCCGCCACGATGCCCTGCTGGTCGTCACGACCGCACATGCGGAACATCGCGCTCAAGCCGCGCTCGGTGACTGCCGGGTTGGTGGAGCCCGGGGTAATGGCGATGATGCCAGCTTCGTCGTAGACCTCCGAGGCCGGGATGGTGTTGGACGAGCAGAAGTGCCCGACCACGCCGATCACCTTGTCCTGGTCAACCAGGCGGTTGGCCACGGCCACGGCCTGCTTGGGTTCGCAGGCGTCGTCACCCGCGACCAGTACGATCTTCTCACCGTTGACGCCACCTGCCTTGTTGATGGCATCGGCTGCCGCCTGGGCACCTTTCATGTACTGCTCGCCAAATGCAGCGTTGGCGCCGGTCATCGGCCCCGCCACACCAAATTTCACATCAGCTTGAGCAAACGCAGAAACACCCAGCGCAGCTGCCACTGCGAGGGCCAGGAAACCTTTCTTGTAAAACGTCTGGGACATGAGGTGGTGCTCCAAGGTTTTTTTTAGTTGGCACTGCGACTTCATTTCACTGAAAAGCTCAGAGCAAGGGCCGTGCCATCGGTTTTTTATTCTGAAAAAAGTCGCTGCTTTATTGTTATTTCGACTGTTTCGAGCCCTTTTTCATAGGGCGTGCAACCGTCTAAACCGCACGAGGTGCAACCTTTTAATTAAATGGGTGAAACCCTCCGTGAGCCATCATTGCAACCATCGCACGAAACGGCGTGCAACCAGTGTGTAACAACCCACGTCACCGAACTGCACACTGTCGGTGCGCGATTGCTACAACCCGCACCATAACAGGCTAGACGCTACGCCGAAAAACGCGGGTTCCAGCAACAATTTTCAACACTCAAATGACGATCCGCAGGCACTGGCCCGCGTGATACAGCGAAAAGCCCGCCTCATACAGGCAGCTGCGCAACCCCACCCCGGCCAGTGGCTGCATGGGTGTGAACGGGATGGGCAGGGCCTGGGCATTGCCGTGGCACAGGTAGTCGGCGAACGCCTTGCCGACCACCGTGCCGGTGGTCACGCCCCGGCCGTTGTAGCCGGTCACGGCCACCAGCCCGGGGGCCGGCTCGAACAGACGCATCAAGTGATCGGGGGTAAAGGCAATGCAACCGGTCCAGGTGCACTCCCACTCCACCGACTTGAGGTAAGGAAAATAGTGCTGCTGCACCCGATCGGCCCAAGCCTTGAGGAACCAGGTCGGCTTGCGGTTGCCGTTGCCCAGGCTGCCCAGCAGCAAACGGCCGTCCTTGTCCCGGCGGATGCTGCTCAACACCTGGCGGGTATCCCACGAGCCCTGCCCGCCCGGCAGAATGCGTCGGGCAGCCTCGTCGGTCAGCGGGACCGAGGCGACCTGATAGTAATAACCGGGGAAGAAATTGCGCCGCAGTTCGGTCCAGTCGCCCTCGGTATAGGCGTTGGACGCGATCACCACCTGCTCGGCCAGCACCGAACCCTGGGCAGTCTGCACCGACCAGCGCTGGCCTTGGCGTTCCAGGCGCGTCACCGATGAATGGTCGAACAACTGGCCGCCAAGGTCCGTGGCGGCCTTGGCCAACCCGCTGGTGTAGGCCATCGGGTTGAGCGTGCCGGCGCGACGGTCGAGCAGTGCCGCAGCGATTTTCGACGTGCCGGTGGCCTCGACACAGGCCGGGCCGGTGAGCAATTGCACCGGGGCACCGCGGCGCTTCCATTGTTCTTCGCGACTGCGCAGGTCGGCCTCGCCCCGGGCGTTATGGGCCATGTGCAAGGTGCCTTCGCGGCGCAGCTGGCAATCAATGTTGTATTTATCGACAAGACTGAACACCAGGGCCGGCGCGGCCCCCAGCATGCGGTTGAGCTGGCTGCCCACCGCCTCGCCGAACCCGGCCTCGATGTCATCCGGCGGGATCCACAGGCCGGCGTTGACCAACCCGACGTTACGCCCCGATCCACCATTGCCCGCCCGATGGGCTTCCAGCACAACCACGCGCTTGCCTTGTTCGAGCAAATGCACCGCTGCCGACAACCCGGTAAAACCCGCACCGATAACGCAGACATCGGCCGTGACTTCACCGGTGAGCACGCTGTTTTCAGGCCTTTGCGGCGTTAGTTTTTCCCACAGACATTCTTCGCGTAACGGCATTGCCAGACTCCGAAAATGAAACCCAACCACTACACAATTCAGTGCGGGAGCGAGCGTGCTCGCGATAGTGGTGGGTCATTCAACATCCATGTCGACTGATCCACCGCCTTCGCGAGCGAGCTCGCTCCCACAAGGGTCCTGCATTGGCTTCAGTCGAACGTAATCCCCTGGGCCAACGGCAACTCCAGTGAGTAGTTCACGGTGTTGGTCTGGCGGCGCATGTAGCCGCGCCAGGCGTCGGAACCGGATTCGCGACCGCCGCCGGTTTCTTTTTCACCACCGAATGCGCCACCGATCTCCGCGCCGCTCGGGCCAATGTTGACGTTGGCGATGCCGCAGTCGCTGCCCACCGCCGACATGAATTGCTCGGCTTCACGCACGTCGGTGGTGAAGATGCAGGACGACAGGCCTTGAGGCACGGAATTGTTCAGGTGCAAGGCCTCGGCAAAGTCCTTGTAGCCGACCACGTACAGGATCGGTGCGAAGGTTTCGTGGCGCACCACATCGCTTTGCTCGGGCATCTCGACGATGGCTGGCGAGACGTAATAGGCATTCGGGAACTGGTCTTCAAGCTGGCGCTTGCCGCCAAAGACTCGCCCGCCTTCGCTCAAGGCCTGCTCTAGTGCATCCTGCATGTTGTCGAAGCTGTGCTTGTCGATCAGCGGCCCGACCAGGTTGCCTTCCAACGGATGGCCGATACGCACTTTCGAATAGGCGGCCTTGAGGCGGGTGACGATTTCTTCCTTCACCGACTCGTGGGCAATCAGCCGGCGCAGGGTGGTGCAACGCTGGCCGGCGGTGCCGACGGCACTGAACAGGATGGCGCGCACGGCCATGTCCAGGTCGGCGCTCGGTGCCAGGATCATGGCGTTGTTGCCGCCCAGTTCCAGAATGCTGCGGGCGAACCGCGCAGCGACCTTCGGTGCCACTTCACGGCCCATGCGGGTGCTGCCCGTGGCGCTGATCAACGCCACACGCGGGTCATCCACCAACGCTTCACCGGCATCGCGACCGCCGATGATCACCTGGCTCAGGTACGGGGGCGCGTCGCTGAAATTCTTCAGCACACGCTCGAACAGCGCCTGGCACGCCAGGGCGGTGAGCGGGGTCTTTTCCGACGGTTTCCAGATCACGGCGTTGCCGCACACCAGCGCCAGCGTGGTGTTCCAGGCCCAGACCGCCACCGGGAAGTTGAAGGCGCTGATCACGCCGACCACGCCCAGCGGATGCCAGGACTCACGCATGTGGTGGCCCGGACGCTCGGAGGCGATGGTCAGGCCGTACAGCTGGCGGGACAGGCCGACGGCGAAGTCGCAGATGTCGATCATCTCTTGCACTTCACCCAGGCCTTCCTGGGTGATCTTGCCGGCTTCCCACGACACCAGTTCGCCAAGGTCGGCCTTGTATTCACGCAACAGGTCGCCAAATTGACGCACCAGCTCGCCGCGACGTGGGGCCGGCACCTGGCGCCACAGGTCGAAGGCGTGTTCGGCACGGCTGACCTGCTGCTCGACTTCAGCCGCGCCTTCCCAGTTCACGGCGCCAATACGGCTGCCATCAACGGGCGAATGCACCGGTTGTGTGCCGTTCTGGTACAGGGCCGAGTCGACGCCCAAGCGATCAAGCAATGCAGCAACCATGGAAATTTCCTCACACGAAAGACAAAAGGAGTGGCAGCCGGACGAATGCGACTGATCAGACCTGTAGTTGTAGCTGGCTCGAGACTTGCCAACAAACGACCTTTAAGCGAGATATCATTCCGTTTATTCATGCTGGCCATGACCGGATAAGCAGCGCCACAAGAAATAAGGCCTCATATGCTCAACAAACGCTATTTGCCGTCGATCACGGCGCTGCAATGCTTCGAAGCGGTGACCCGCCACCTGAGCTTCACCCGTGCCGCCGAAGAGCTGAACCTGACCCAGAGCGCCGTCAGCAAACAAGTCGCGCAACTGGAGGAGCTGCTGCAGCACTTGCTGTTCCGGCGCGTGCGCCGACGCTTGCAGCTGACGCCCGCCGGTGATTTGTACCTGGGGGAAGTGCGAAAAATCCTCACGCAGGTGGAGATGTCTACGCACTACCTGCGCTCCTACGGTGGCGACACCGAAGTCCTGCGCGTTTCCACGCCTCCGACCTTCGGTGCCCGCTGGCTGGTCCCACGCTTGAAAGGCTGGCGACTGCGGCATCCGACGATTCACTTGGACCTGTGCAGCGAGCAGGAGGCCGATGACTTGCTGCAAGGGCGCAGCGACCTGGCGTTCTATTTCGGCCACGGTTCGCGACCCGGCACCGAATCCCTGAAGCTGTTTGGTGAAGAACTGGTGCCGGTCTGCGCGCCCGGCAGCCTGCCTGCGCAGCCTTTCACCGACCCGACCCAACTGGCCGAGCTGGTGCTGCTGCAAAACGCCTCGCGGCCCCAGGCTTGGCACGACTGGTTCGACCACCAGGGCTACCACACCGAACACAGCTACCACGGGCCGCGTTTCGAAACCTTCTACATGTGCATTCGCGCGGCCCAGGTCGGCTGCGGCGTCGCCCTGCTGCCGCGGTTTCTGGTGGAAGAAGAACTGGCCGACGGCAAACTGGTCATCCCCTGGCCCCACGCGATGCCCAGCACCAATGCCTATTACCTGGCCTATCCGGAACATTCGGCGGAGGTGCCCAAGGTGCGGCTTTTTGTGGAGTGGATGCTGGAGCAGATCGAGCACGCGGATGCACCGTAGGAGCTGCCGAAGGCTGCGATCTTTTGATCTTTCTCTTGAGATTCGATGAGCGGGGGAAAGATCGCAGCCTCGCTTCGCTCGACAGCTCCTACGCACCCTGCAGGGAGGATAAATAGCTTTGCCACAGAAAATACTGGCAATACCCGCCCCGGTTATGCGCCACTAGCCGCCTCACTTAAAAACCGCTGCATCCCGCTGCCCGCCGCAGCGGCCTGTCTGGAGATGCCCGCCATGAGCGAGAGCGTATTTGCCGATCGTATCGTGCAGAACCTGCTCGACACCGACTTCTACAAACTGACGATGATGCAGGCGGTGTTGCACAACTACCCCAACGTCGAAGTCGAATGGGAGTTTCGTTGCCGCAACAGCGAAGACCTGCGCCCCTACCTGGCGGAGATCCGCTTTCAGATCGAGCGCCTGGCCGAGTTGAGCCTGAGCGCCGACCAGTTGGGTTTCCTGGAGCGCATCAGCTTTCTGAAGCCGGACTTCCTGCGGTTCCTGGGCCTGTTTCGCTTCAACTTGCGCTACGTGCACACCGGTATCGAAAACGGTGAGTTGTTCATCCGCCTGCGCGGGCCGTGGCTGCACGTCATTCTGTTCGAAGTGCCGCTGCTGGCCATCGTCAGCGAGGTGCGCAATCGTTATCGCTATCGTGAAATCGTCCTGGAACAGACGCGGGAACAGCTTTATCGCAAGTTCGACTGGTTGAGCGCCAACGCCAGCGCCGAAGAACTGTCCGAACTGCAAGTCGCGGACTTCGGCACCCGTCGTCGTTTTTCCTTCCGTGTCCAGGAAGAAGTGGTGAACGTGCTCAAGCACGACTTCCCCGGGCGTTTCGTCGGCACCAGTAACGTGCACCTGTCCCGGGAGTTGGACATGAAGCCCCTGGGCACCATGGCCCATGAGTGGATCATGGCCCACCAGCAATTGGGCCCGCGGCTGATCGACAGCCAGATCGCCGCCCTCGATTGCTGGGTACGCGAGTACCGAGGCCTGCTGGGGATCGCCCTGACCGATTGCATCACCATGGACGCCTTCCTCAAGGATTTCGATCTGTTCTTCGCCAAGCTGTTCGACGGCTTGCGCCATGACTCGGGCGACCCGGTGATCTGGGCCGAAAAAGCCATTGCCCACTACCATAAGCTCGGCATCGACCCGATGAGCAAGACCCTGGTGTTCTCCGATAGCCTGACATTGCCCAAATGCCTGGAGATTTTTCGGGCATTGCGTGGTCGCATTAATGTCAGCTTCGGTATTGGCACCAACCTGACGTGTGACATTCCAGGTGTAGAGCCGATGAGCATCGTGCTTAAAATGATCAGCTGTGATGGGCAACCCGTGGCCAAGATTTCAGACGAGCCCGGCAAGACCCACTGCAAAGACCCGAATTTCGTCGCCTACATGCGACACGTTTTCCAAGTACCTGCCGCCCTTTCTGACACATCAAGCAAGGAGTGAATTCATGCAAGCCGTACAGCGTGAGATTGCTGAACAGCTCAAGGTCCAGCCGCCGTTCGCCGATGACGCCGCCCTCAAGGCCGAAATTGCCCGTCGGGTGAGCTTTATTCAGGATTGCCTGGTCAACTCCGGACTCAAGTCCCTCGTGCTGGGCATCAGCGGTGGCGTTGACTCGTTGACCGCCGGGCTGCTGGCCCAACGTGCCATGCGCGAACTGCGGGAGAAAACCGGTAACGCCGCCTACAAGTTCATCGCCGTGCGCCTGCCGTACGAAACCCAGTTCGACGAGCATGAAGCCCAAGCCTGTGTGGACTTCATCGAACCGGACGAGCGCCATACCGTCAACATCGGTCCGGCGGTCAAGGCCTTGGCCGATCAAGTCGCGGCGTTCGAAGGCAAGGCAGCGGTCTCGCGGGATTTCGTGCTGGGCAATACCAAGGCGCGGATGCGCATGGTGGCGCAATACACCATCGCGGGCACCGAGCACGGCCTGGTGATCGGCACCGATCATGCCGCCGAAGCAGTGATGGGTTTCTTCACCAAGTTCGGTGATGGCGCTTGTGACTTGGCCCCGCTCAGCGGTTTGGTGAAAAACCAGGTCCGGGCCATCGCCCGTGACTTTGGCGCGCCGGAGTCGCTGGTGGAAAAAGTCCCCACCGCCGATCTCGAAGACCTGTCGCCAGGCAAACCGGACGAAGCGTCCCACGGCGTGACCTACGCCGAGATCGATGCATTCCTGCACGGCCAACCGATTCGCGAAGAAGCGGCCAGGATCATTTGCGAGACCTATCGCAAGACTGAGCACAAGCGGGTGATGCCGTACGCCCCGTGACCGGCAATCCCTGTGGGAGCTGAGCTTGCTCGCGATAGCGGTGGTTCAGCTTGCATTGATGTTGAATGTGCCGCCGCCATCGCGAGCAGGCTCGCTCCCACAGAGGTTCCGGGGTATTGGCAGACTCTGCATTCACCACAGATCCCTGTGGGAGCTGAGCTTGCTCGCGATAGCGGTGGTTCAGCTTGCATTGATGGTTGAATGTGCCGCCGTCATCGCGAGCAGGCTCGCTCCCACAGAGGTTCCGGGGTATTGGCAGATTCTGCATTCACCACAGATCCCTGTGGGAGCTGAGCTTGCTCGCGATAGCGGTGGTTCAGCTTGCATCGATGTTGAATGTGCCGCCGCCATCGCGAGCAGGCTCGCTCCCACAGAGGTTCCGGGGTATTGGCAGACTCTGCATTCACCACAGATCCCTGTGAGAGCTGAGCTTGCTCGCGATAGCGGTGGTTCAGCTTGCATTGATGTTGAATGTGCCGCCGCCATCGCGAGCAGGCTCGCTCCCACAGGAAATGCGATTATTGGCCAGACACAAAAAAGCGCCCTGCACGGGGGCGCTTTTTTTGTGCCTGTGAAGTGATTACTTCAGGGTAACGGTGCCTTTCATCATCGAGATGTGGCCCGGGAACGAGCAGAAGAAGCCGTACTTTTCAGCGGCGTCCAGTTTCGATACGTCGAAGGTCACCGAGTCTTTCTCACCGGCACCGATGATCTTGGTGTGGGCGATGATGCGGGCATCACCTTCCTTCAGGTAGTTCTTGTCGATACCGGCGCCCAGGCCATCGGTGGCGATCGGCTGCATGTCAGCCTCTTTGCTCAGCACCCAGTTATGGCCCATGACGTTTTTCGGCAAGCTGCCCGAGTGAGTCAGCTCAACGGTGAACGTCTTGCAGCTCTTGTCGATCTCGATGGCCTTGGTGTTGAAGGACATCTGGTCGGTCGAATCGATGGTGGTCTTGCACTCCGCTGCCATCAGTTGGCTGCTGGCCAGCGTCAACAGGGATACTGCAACAAGTTTGGCAAACATCGTGAATCTCCAAGGCATGGTTAACAAAGTTCTATCAAAGGGGAAGACTGCCTGAATTTCAGACAAGTTCCTATGACCTGAATCAAACATTGTATACAACTTAAGGCTATCAACCTGATGGACACAATCAACCAGTCAGAAGCATGAAGGCTCTCTATCATCGGCCCCATACCCACCCTGGAGTACCGGTCATGAACCTCAACAGCCTGTTATGCAGTTTGCTCGCCGCCTACGCCTGTGGCGCCAGTGGTACCTACGAAAAGCCTCAACGCGAGGTTTAATCGCTTTGCGCAACCCAGGCCAGGCTTTACTCTGGATCGGTTACCGATCATGGAGTAAAGCATGTCCATCGCGTCTGTTTGTGTATTTTGCGGCGCCAGCACCGGCACCGATCCAGCGTATCGTGAAGCGGCGCAGGCCCTGGGCCGGGCGCTGGCGCAACGGAAATTGACCCTGGTCTACGGCGGCGGGGCCGTCGGCCTGATGGGGATTGTCGCCGACGCGGCCCTGGCGGCCGGCGGCGAGGTCATCGGCATCATCCCGCAAAGCCTCAAGGACAAGGAAATCGGCCACAGCGGCCTGACCCGCCTGGAAGTGGTGGACGGCATGCACGCCCGCAAGGCACGCATGGCCGAACTCAGCGATGCCTTCATCGCCCTGCCCGGCGGCCTCGGCACGCTGGAGGAGTTGTTCGAAGTCTGGACCTGGGGCCAGCTCGGCTACCACGGCAAACCGCTGGGGTTGCTGGAAGTGAACGGTTTCTACAGCAAGCTCACCGGTTTTCTCGATCATATCGTCGGCGAAGGCTTCGTCCGCGCGCCCCATCGTGACATGCTGCAAGTGAGCGAATCAGCGCAGAACCTGCTCGATGCGCTGGACGAATGGCAACCGTCAGTGCAGCCGAAGTGGACCGAACAAAAACCCAGCTAACGGCTCGGCCCCGATACAGGGCAGAATATGCGCCGCTCAACCTCACCTTCGACCCCAGAGGATCGCCCATGGCCAAACCCAATTATTCCTTCGCCAAACGTCAAAGAGACTTGGCCAAGGAGCAGAAGAAAGAGGAAAAGCTGCAGCGCAAGAAAGCCACAGCTGAAGAAGAAGCCGCACTGACTCCTGATACCGAAGGCGAAGTGGCGGCAGAAGATGATGTTGATGCACCGAAAGATCAGGCGCCCGACGCCTGATATCCCCAGGGCCCGATGATCCAGTCCGGCCCCCCGGTTCCGTGTCCAGGGCCGGCAGTCCCACTGCCGGCCCTCACAATCCCAGCGCCTTGATAATCGACAGGCGATAGCCTGCAGGTAGATTGGCCGGCAATTGGTCCGGCTCGAACAACCCGATCTGCTTGTGCTCATGGCTGATCATCGGCACGAAACCGCCCAGCAACTGGCAACGGTACGTGGAGATGAAGACGTGCTTGCCGGGAATGACCTCGAACAAGTACGAATCCAGCGGCTCCTCCACGCGCACCTCAACCGCCAGTTCCTCATCGATCTCCCGTGCCAGGCATTGCGGCGCCGTTTCGCCCAGCTCGATTCGTCCACCGGGCAGTTCCCACTCGTCCCGTTCGTTGAGCATCAGCACGACCAGGCCTTCGGGGGATTGCAGCACGCCTTTGATGGAAACCGGGAACATGGGAAAACCTCATCATTCATATGACACCCAACCTGTGGGAGCGAGCTTGCTCGCGATAGCGTCGTGTCAGTCAATGAACATGTTGACTGTAGAGTCGCCATCGCGAGCAAGCTCGCTCCCACATTTCTACACAGTGTTCATGGCTCCAGCGGCATCACCGTCACCCGCACCTCGGGATCATGATTGCCGCCCCCCAGGATCACCCCCCGCAACGGCGACACATCGGAAAAATCCCGGCCCCAGGCCAAGGTGATGTGTTCCAGGGCCGGCTGGACGTTGTTGGTCGGATCAAAGTCCACCCAACCCAATACCGGGCAATACACCGAGACCCAGGCATGGGACGCATCGGCGCCAATCAGCCTTGGTTGGCCGGGTGGCGGCTGGGTCAGCAGGTAGCCGCTGACGTAACGCGCCGCCAGCCCGCGAGAGCGCACGCAGGCCAGCATCAAGTGGGCAAAGTCCTGGCACACGCCCCGCCGCCGCTCCAGCACCTCCACCAGCGGCGTGGCCACCTGGGTCGCCTCGGCATCGAAGGTGAACTCCTCGAAAATCTTTTCCATCAGCGCCCGCACGCCAACCATCAGCGGTCGCCCCGGCGGGAAGCAGCTCTCGGAAAACTCGACGAAGCTGCGCTTGAGGTGCACATAAGGTGACTCGAAACGAAAACGGCATGCTTGCAGCAATGGCGCCGCAAGTGGCCGGCCGCTGTAGGTCAGCGCATTGCTGGTCGACTCCCAGGCCGGAGACAGGTTGAAGTCCAGTGCGGGGCGAGACAGCACCTCGACGCTCAGGCGAGCATTGACCAGCAGCTCGTCGTGGGGGCGCTCGAAGGCCAGGCGGGTCAGTGGGTTGCCAAACACATCCTGCTCATCGCGACGGGTCGTCGGCTCCGGGCTGATCAGCAACTGCTGTTCGGTGCAACGCTGCCAGTCACAGGCGCGCGGCCACAGATGGGCAAGCTGCTGGGCCAGGGACACTGGGCTGTCGTAGTGGTAATGGGTGTCGTGGAGGATCTGGTAACGAGCGTTCATCAGACGGACACCGTGCGTTGGCTGACGTCATCGACGTGGGCGAAATGACGCAAGGCCAGGCGATCGGATACCTGGCCACCGACATCGGCCACTTCCTGCAACAGGTCGGCCAGCCCATCAAGCGCTGCGCGCAGACTGGCTTCACCAAACAGGGGATTTTCCAGGCAACGCAGGTCAAAGCGAGAAAGACGCGTCACCAATTCTGGCAAGGCCGTTTCCTTCGGTGCGCCAAAATCGTCGTTCAGGCGTTTGAGCGTGCGGGCCACCAGCTTTAACTGGAAAAGCACCGCATGGGGGTTCTGTTCGTCCAGCAACAACAGGTCCATCACCGGGATCAGTTGCGCCACCGCCAGGTAGCGCGAACGGTAGGTGATGCTGCTGTTGCCCAGTTCCAGCAGCCACTCCAGCCCGGCCTGGTCGAAGACTGCATCGCTACGCAAAAACGCCGCCAGGCTGCTGCTGAGGAACTGCAAGCGTTCCAGGCGCCGGCCCATCATCAGGAAGCGCCAGCCCTCGTCGCGGGTCATGTCGTCCAAGGCAAATCCGGACAACGCCGCCAGGGACATCACTAGCCGATTGAGGAAATCCAGCAACTCACCGAAATCCGGTTCCTCGGTTTCCAGCTCCATCGCTTCGCGCTGCAACTCCACCAGCGCCTGCCAGTTCTCCCGGGACAG
Source organism: Pseudomonas sp. St316 (assembly GCF_018325905.1). Classification (NCBI taxonomy): domain Bacteria; kingdom Pseudomonadati; phylum Pseudomonadota; class Gammaproteobacteria; order Pseudomonadales; family Pseudomonadaceae; genus Pseudomonas; species Pseudomonas sp. St316. The sequence goes on from NZ_AP021901.1 coordinate 5,999,015, forward strand.
CTTGCCGCGAACCTGCGAGGCCGCCCACTGCAAGCGCTGCAGGTTGGAGCGCAGGCTGAACGACCAATCGTCCCCCAACAGCGCCGCCAGCAAACGCTCGTGCAGCTCGCCCTCTTCAGGCAGCAGCATCAGGCTTTCGCCCAGGGACACCGCCGACGCCAGGGCCTGCGGGTCATCGCCATCGACATAACGCCCCAGCATGATCCGCAGCAGCCGCGCGCTGTCGTCGCAGCGTTCGCAGTAACGGCCGAACCAGAACAGGTTTTCCACCACCCGCGAAGGCAGGTACGGATCGCGTCGAACCAGGTCGTGGACGCCTACGGTTCGCTGGGCCGTCCACTGTTCACCGCCGGGCGCCTGCTCGCCCAACACCCACGTATCCTTGCTGGCGCCGCCACGCTGCATCGACACCACTTCGGCGTCGGCCTCGGCGGCCACGCGGGTCAGGCCACCCGACAGCACCCGATAATCATCCTTCCCGGACACGGCATACACGCGCATGCCAATGGCCCGCGGTTGGATGTGCCCGTCTTCGGCCTGCCAGACCGGGGCCTGGGACAGTTGCGCCAACTCCTGGGCGACATAAGCATAGGGCCGAGCCTGCATGCGCGCCGCCAGTTGGCCGCGCTGCGCCTCGTTCAGGTCCCGGCCGAACACCGGGGTGAAGCTTTGGGAAGGAAACGCCGGCTTGATCAAGAGTTGCGGCAGCTTTTCCAGGGCCTGGGCCAGCACCGGCGGCTCACCGCACCACCAGGTGGCGATGGACGGCAGTATCAATTCCTCGCCGAACAGATACTGATTGATCTTCGGCAGGAACCCCAACAGGCCCGGAGACTCCAGCACGCCGCTGCCCAGGGCATTGGCCACCAGCACCCGGCCCTGGCGCACCGCTTCCAACAGTCCCGGCACGCCGAGGGCTGAATCGGTGCGCAGCTCCAGGGGGTCGCAGAAATCGTCGTCGAGCCGACGCATGATGGCGTGGACCCGGCGCAGGCCGCTGAGGGTCTTGAGATAGACCGTGGCGTCCCGCACGGTCAGGTCGCCCCCCTCTACCAACGGATAGCCAAGCTGGCGGGCCAGATAAAGATGCTCGAAATAACTTTCGTTGAACCGCCCCGGCGTCAACAGCACCACCAGTGGTGACTCACCGTCGCTGGGTGCCTGGCGTGCCAGGGTTTCCTGCAAGGTGCGGAAGAACCCGGACAGGTGTCGCACCCTCAGGTCGCGATACAGCTCGGGGAACGCGCGGGAAACGATCATGCGATTTTCCAGCGCATAACCGGCCCCCGAAGGCGCCTGGGTCCGATCCGCCGTAACCCACCAACGACCATCGGGCGTGCGCGCCAGGTCCACCGCATACAAGTGCAGGAAGCTGCCGTCCGGCGGCGCGATGCCCTGGCAGGGCCAAAGGAAATTGTTGTGCCCGAATACCAACTCTGCCGGCAGCAGCCCTTCGCTGATCAGCCGCTGAGGCCCATACAGGTCGGCCAGCACCGCATTGAGCAGCCGCGCACGCTGGGCGATCCCGGCCGACAGATGTTTCCATTCCTGCGGGTCGATCACGTGGGGCAGCAGGTCCAGCTCCCACGGCCGGTCGGCGCCCTTCGGATCGGCGTAGACGTTATAGGTGACACCGTTTTCCTGGATCTGCCGGGCCAGCAGCGCCTGGCGCTGGATCAGGTGAGCCGGCGTGCTGCGCTGCAACTGATCGAACAACCGCCGCCAGTGCGGACGCACCGCACCGTTGTCGTCCAACAGTTCGTGATAGGTGCCCGTCGTCAGCGGGTAACGGTCAAGCAGGTCAGGCATGGAAAGCTCGGCAGACGGCAATAAAAGGTGAGACTAGCGCAAGCGCATGACGCCCGGATAGGTGGAGGAGTGTGACCAGACGCTGGGGCGAGCCCCGTAGGAGCTGCCGGAGGCTGCGATCTTTTGATCTTTCACTCCAGACTCAAGTGTCTGGGGAAAGATCGCAGCCTCGTTTCACTCGACAGCTCCTACACAGCGCCTACGTTGAGGCGCCCTGAAAACGTCGCAGATCGAGCGTGAGCGGAAACTCGTCATCCATGGCCAGGCTGGGTATCGGAAGTTTCCCAGGTGTGTGTCCGAGACGGAAGAAACGCGCCATCCGCCGGCTCTCGGCCTCGTTGGCATTGACCGGCAGGCTGTCGTAGTTGCGCCCACCGGGATGGGCCACGTGATACTGACAGCCGCCCACGGAACGTTGCATCCAGGTGTCGAGCAAATCGAAGACCAACGGCGCATGCACCGGGATGGTCGGTTGCAGGCAGTTGGCCGGTTGCCAGGCGCGGAAACGCACCCCGGCGACGAACTCGCCGACCCGGCCGGTGGGTTGCAAGGGCACGGGCACACCATTGCAGGTCAGCAGGTAGCGTTGCGGCGCCAGGCCGCTGAGCTTGACCTGCAAGCGCTCCAGGGAGGAATCCACATAACGCACGGTGCCGCCCACGGCGCCCTCTTCCCCCAGCACATGCCAAGGCTCGAGGGCTTGGCGCAATTGCAGCTCGATGCCGCTGACCGCGTAATCGCCCACCTTGGGGAAGCGGAACTCCAGGTGCGCGGCGAACCACTCGGCCCGTAGCGGGTAGCCGGCGGCGTTCAGTTCATGGATGACGTCGGCAAAATCCTGCTCGATAAAGTGCGGCAACAGGAAGCGGTCATGCAGCTCGGTGCCCCAGCGCGCCAGTTTCGCTGGCGCATAAGGCTCACGCCAGAACCGCGCCACCAGCGCCCGCAGCAGTAACTGCTGGGCCAGGCTCATGCGGGCGTGGGGTGGCATCTCGAAAGCACGCAACTCCAACAGGCCGAGACGCCCGGTGGCGCCGTCCGGCGAATAGAGCTTGTCGATGCAGAATTCGGCACGGTGCGTATTGCCGGTCACGTCGATCAACAGGTTGCGCAACAGGCGATCGACCAACCACGGTGGGCATTCCTCGCCGGGCTGTGGCATTTGCGCGAAAGCGATTTCCAGTTCGTACAACGCGTCGTTGCGCGCCTCATCCACGCGAGGCGCCTGGGAGGTCGGGCCGATGAACAATCCGGAAAACAGGTAGGACAACGACGGGTGGTTATGCCAATAACTGATCAGGCTGCGCAGCAGGTCGGGACGCCGCAGAAACGGTGAGTCAGCCGGTGTCGCGCCACCCAGCACGAAATGGTTACCGCCGCCGGTGCCAGTGTGCCGGCCATCGATCATGAATTTCTCGGTGGTCAGTCGGGTCTGTCGCGCTTCTTCGTATAAAAATTCAGTGCGCTCGACCAACTCGTCCCAGGTCGCCGAGGGTTGCACGTTGACCTCGATCACACCCGGGTCGGGGGTGATGCGGAAATTGCCCAGGCGCGGGTCGCTCGGCGGCTCGTAGCCTTCCAACAAGACCGGGCAGTGCAACTCTTCAGCCGTTGCCTCGATGGCACTGACCAGTTCCAGGTAATCCTCGACCCGCTCCAGTGGCGGCATGAACAGGTAGAGCCGGCCATCGCGGGCCTCGGCACAGAAGGCGGTGCGGGTCAGCCAGTCGGCGGATTTGTCGATCTCCGGGACACGCTCCTGCTCGGCCGCCGGCTCGCCGTGACGCGCCAGTTGCTCGGTGCCGGGCAACTCGGGCAAGTCCTGGTTCGGATCGGTGGGATGGATGAACGGGTACTCGGCCGCCGTTACCCAAGGCTGGGACGCCAGTGGCAGTCGATAGCCCAGGGGCGAATCCCCCGGCACCAGGCGGCAGTGGTTGTCGCGCAGGTACCAGCGACCGCTTTGCCATTGATCGCCCTTGGCGGTACGGGCCAATGGCAGGACTTGGCCGATGACCTTGTCCAGGCCCTGGCTGAAGACCTTGCGCAACCGTGCACGCTCCAGGGCGTCCTCCAGGCGCGGGTCCTGGGCCGTGACATTGGAAGGCAATGCACCTTCGCGCCAGAGGTAATAGAAGTTGTCTTCGTAGGCCGGAAACACGAATCGCGCGGGAATTTTCAAACGCTCGGCAACGCTCGCCAGGAAACGCCCGGCCAGTTCGCCATCGGCGCCGTAGTCCTCCTGCTCATCGGCGATCAACGCACTGTTGTGCCAGATCGGCACCCCGTCGCGCCGCCAATAGCAGTTGAGCGACCAGCGCGGCAATTGCTCGCCGGGGTACCACTTGCCCTGGCCGAAATGCACCAGCCCCTGGGGCGCATAGTGCTTGCGCATGCGCTGGAACAGCTCGGCGGAGAGCCGGCGCTTGTCCGGCCCGAGGGCGGCGGTGTTCCACTCGGCACCGTCCGGGTCATCGATGGAGACAAAAGTCGGTTCACCGCCCATGGTCAGGCGCACGTCGCCCTCCAACAGGTCGGCGTCGATCTGGCGCCCCAGTGCCTGGATCGCCAGCCACTGTGCGTCGGTGTAAGGCTTGGTCACCCGCGGCGCTTCCCAGACCCGCTCGACGGACATTTCGTGGCTGAACTCACACTCGCAAGGCTCCACCAAGCCGCTGATCGGGGCCGCCGAGGACGGATCGGGACTACAGGCCAGCGGTATGTGGCCTTCACCGGCGAACAGCCCGGACGTCGCATCCAGGCCGATCCAGCCGGCACCGGGCAAGTAGACCTCGCACCAGGCATGCAGGTCGGTAAAGTCCACCTCGGTGCCGGACGGGCCATCGAGGCTTTTCACATCGGCGGTCAACTGGATCAGGTACCCAGACACGAACCGCGCCGCCAGGCCGAGGTTGCGCAACAACTGCACCAACAGCCAGGCCGAGTCGCGGCAGGAGCCGGACGCGTGCTCCAGGGTGTGCTCCGGCGTCTGCACGCCGGGCTCCATGCGGATCAGGTAGTTGATGTCTTCGCTCAAGCGCTGGTTGAGCGCCACCAGGAAATCCACCGCCGGCAATGGCGTGCGGTCGATGCCGTCCAGATACGCCTGGAACCTCGGCGTCAGCGGCAGGGTTTCCAGGTAGGGCGCCAGCTCCTTGCGCTCATCGGCGGCGTAGGCGAACGGGATCTTTTCGGCGTAGGGCTCGAGGAAAAAGTCGAACGGATTGAACACCGCCATTTCCGCCAGCAGATCGACCTCGATCCGCAGCTCCTCGGTTTTCTCGGGGAACACCAGCCGCGCCAGGTAGTTGCCCTGGGGGTCCTGCTGCCAGTTGATGAAATGCTGCTCGGGCGAAACCTTCAGCGCATAGGAAAGAATCCGCGTGCGGCTGTGGGCCGCCGGGCGCAGGCGAACGATCTGCGGGCCGAGTTCGACAGCGCGGTCGTAGCGGTAATGCGTGACGTGATGCAATGCGACATGGATCGACACGACGTGCCTCCTGCGAGCCTGGGCGTTATCGAAAGCGGCGCAAGACTTATGCCATGCAGGCAGGCCGGACACTTTCTTTGTCTACTCAAGGCAGTAGAGCACTAAAAACGCGCGATGCCCGTATTCATCTGTAAAGGAATGCACATAAATGCGGCGCGACCGGCGTGAATCGACTCAGCGACGCGGGCGGGAAGCCTTGGCGGCCTGGATGATCAGCGCGCGTTGGCGGCGGATGTCGACGAGTTTGCTGCGCATTTCCCGGTGGCGCTTGCTGTTGAGCAGTAGCAGTCCTAGTAACGGAAACAATAGACCTGTCATATAGACGATGGGATGCGGCTCGTAACCATAAGTGGGAACGACCGTGAGGAAGCAAAGCACGTAGAACGCGACGATCACCCGGAAACCCCATGACCGCCCTCGAATCATTACAAAATGACTCAAAGCCAGGACTGTGGCCAGCGTCAACGCTGCCAGAAACGAATATTTCGCCCGTTCCGGACTGCCTCGAAAATAAGTGCTCGACGCCAACGAAATCGACGCGGATAAAGCGAAACAGGCCAGAAAAAAAGCACAGATGAAGGTTGGAAAATAATGAGCGAGGAAAGCGCCCAAGGAAGACTTTCGATCCATTATTCAACTTCCCCACATAGATCTACGGCGATTGTCCGCTGCCTGTTACCGGGTGATGCCTAACGGGATTTGTGCTTGGCGATAGCGGCTCGGCGCCGGTAACGGAAAGTCCCAACACCACCGCCAATGGCCACACCCAGTGTGGACGTGCACGCGCAAATTCATCGCTGTTCTCGCGAGGACCTGCTCAAAGCTTTCCTCAGGGATTCGCGCTGATGACGAATCTCGACGAGCTGCTGGCGCATCTCCCGCTGCCTTGCGCTTTGCAATAACAACAAGCCAAGAACAGGGAACAGTACCGCCAAGCCGTAAAGCGCTCGATGGGGAGCGTAGGCAATCATTGGCAGTACAAACACCAGACAACAAACAAACACCCCAACCAGCAACCATACCCAGCGCGGCCGCCCCCAAAGGACCATCAGGTTACCGTGCGCCACCAACAGCGTAACCGCTGCACCCCCAGCATGATGTAAGCACCGCTTTGAGCTAGAGGCCACGATCGGAAATAGGTTATGAAAGCCAGCGAGATAGCCAAGGCAACTGAAATGTAAGCCGCAAAAATACCGGCAATAAACCCAATAAGATGTCTTTGGAAGAAACCTCGAAGTGTAAGTTCGTTGTTCATTCATCAAACTCTTCGTACAGGCCAATAGCGATAGTCTTGACATTGCCTGATAGGGCGCTCCCGCTCAGCCCGATAGCGGCCCCAAGCGAATCCTTGATTTGGGTAATAGTGCCGTGCTTGAGTTCGGCGGCCGTGAAGCGCTTGGGTAACTCACCGGCAAGTTGCTTCAGCTTGAGCATTTTTGACGTCAAACGAGGATCATTGATACTCAACAATTCCTTGGTCAGCTTAGCCCGCTCCTGTCGATTCAAGCCCCGCAGCACCTCACGCAGAGTTTTACCGGTAGAAGCCTTGGCAACCCTTACCATTTTGATTGTCGTCAACGCAGAGGCTCCCACGCCGACCAACGAAGCGGCATCCAAGCCGATTGAGGCGTTTTGGTACCACGCCTCACTGTCGAGCCAGTCATTCGTTTGGGGGCTGGCAATTTCGAGGCTGGTGCGAACAAGTCCATTGACGCACTGGAGGCTGCTCGCGCCCGCCGCTGTCCAGGCAATTGCCACCATCACACCACTGGCTCCGGCACTGAACGGGACCAGGATGGTTCCACTGGCAATCACGACCCAGCTGATTACCGCTCCCGCACAAGAAAGTGTCGTGTTCACCGCCTCAATGACTAGACGCGACTCACGTGGATTGCTCTGTACCTGCTGGGCAAATTGCTCCGGCGCTATATATTTCTGCGCCTCGCGCAAGATGATCCGTTTGGGCTTGATGCTGCAAATCGGCTTGAACTCACGCAGAGTCACTACATTGAACTCAGCATCGATATACACCACACCCGCGCCAACGATGCTTGGATCGGCATCAATGGCGGCGAACAGGCGCGACAGGTTGATTTGGCTATCTATGCGGCGACGGGCCATCAACTGGGAGAGGCTGTTGTCCATGCCGATGCCGGGTAACGGAGTGCTCATATGAATCGTCCTTGAGAATCGGAGGGTGCATCGTGACCAAGGCAGAACTGTGGCGAGGGGATTTAACTCCTCGCCACAAGAGGTTTTTTGCCTACTGCGGGGCATGGCCGGGCGCCACGATAACAAACGGCCAGCACCCTCGCTAGAAAGCAAAACGCCAGCACTGAGGCTGGCGTTTTACGTTGTCGCTCAAGGATCAGCGCGGCACGACAGGCTTGCGCGCCGGTTTCGGGCCTTTGCCCTTGGCGGCGTCCTTGCGTTCCTTGGCGGCCTGCTGGTTGCGGGCGAATGCCGCGGCCTTGGCTTGCTCGCGCTTGTCCCACGAGTTGCCGCCGTCGCTGGCGCGCGGTGGCAGGCCGGTGTGCTGGGTCAGGATCTTGGTGGTTTCCTTGCCCACCTTGTGGCTGCCGGCTGGCGTCGAGTTCTTGCGACGAGCGCTCTGGTAGCTGTCGGTGGCCGGCTGGTGCAACGGAATCAATTGGTTCTTGCCCGGCCCGATCAGATCGGCCCGGCCCATACGGGTCAGCGCTTCACGCAGCATCGGCCAACCCTTGGGGTCGTGATAACGCAGGAAGGCCTTGTGCAGGCGGCGCTGCTCCTCGCTCTTGACGATGGTCACCGCGTCGCTCTTGTAGGTGACCTTGCGCAGCGGGTTCTTGCCCGAGTGATACATGGCGGTCGCCGTGGCCATCGGCGACGGATAGAACGCCTGCACCTGGTCGGCGCGGAAACCGTTGCCCTTGAGCCACAGCGCCAGGTTCATCATGTCTTCATCGGTGGTGCCCGGGTGGGCGGCGATGAAGTACGGAATCAGGTACTGCTCTTTCCCGGCTTCCTTGGTGTACTTCTCGAACATCCGCTTGAATTTGTCATAGCTGCCGATGCCCGGCTTCATCATCTGGTTGAGCGGGCCTTCCTCGGTATGCTCCGGCGCGATCTTCAGGTAACCGCCGACGTGGTGGGTCACCAGCTCCTTGACGTATTCCGGCGACTCGACCGCCAGGTCGTAACGCAGGCCGGAGGCAATCAGGATCTTCTTCACCCCAGGCAAGGCCCGGGCGCTGCGGTACAACTGGATCAGCGAAGAATGGTCGGTGTTCAGGTTCGGGCAGATGCCGGGGAACACGCACGACGGCTTACGGCACGCGGATTCGATTTCCGGGCTCTTGCAGGCGATGCGGTACATGTTCGCGGTCGGGCCGCCGAGGTCGGAAATGACGCCGGTGAAGCCTGGGACCTTGTCGCGGATCTCTTCGATTTCGCGAATGATCGACTCTTCGGAACGGTTCTGGATGATCCGACCTTCGTGCTCGGTGATCGAGCAGAACGTGCAGCCGCCAAAGCAGCCACGCATGATGTTCACCGAGAAACGGATCATCTCGTAGGCCGGGATCTTCTCCTTGCCGTACGCCGGATGGGGAACACGTGCGTAAGGCATGCCAAACACGTAGTCCATTTCTTCGGTGGTCATCGGAATGGGCGGCGGGTTGAACCAGACATCAACTTCGCCGTGCTTCTGCACCAACGCACGAGCATTGCCCGGGTTGGTTTCCAGGTGAAGCACGCGGTTGGCGTGGGCGTAGAGCACCGCGTCGCCACGAACCTTTTCCACCGATGGCAGGCGAATCACGGTTTTGTCGCGGGTCATTTTCGGGCTTGCCAGGATCTGCACGACCTTGGCTTCGCTCGGATCTTCAACCGGCCCTTTTTCCTGCTCGATGGCGCAGGCCTGGGTGTCCTGGGTGTTCACGTACGGGTTGATGATCTTGTCGATCTTGCCCGGACGGTCGATGCGCGTGGAATCGACTTCGTACCAGTCTTTAGGCGTATCACGACGGATGAAGGCCGTACCGCGCACGTCGGTGATGTCTTCGATCTTGTGGCCGTAGGACAGGCGCTGGGCGACTTCGACGATCGCCCGCTCGGCGTTGCCGTAGAGCAGGATATCGGCGCAGGCGTCGATCAGGATCGAGTTGCGGACACGGTCCTGCCAGTAATCGTAGTGAGCGATACGGCGCAGCGACGCTTCGATACCACCCAGCACGATCGGCACATGCTTGTAGGCTTCCTTGCAGCGCTGGCTGTAGACCAGGCTCGCACGGTCCGGCCGCTTGCCCGCCATGCCACCCGGGGTGTAGGCGTCGTCGGAGCGAATCTTCTTGTCAGCGGTGTAGCGGTTGATCATCGAGTCCATGTTGCCGGCCGCGACACCGAAAAACAGGTTGGGCTCGCCAAGCTTCATGAAGTCGTCTTTGGACTGCCAGTTCGGCTGGGCAATGATCCCGACGCGAAAGCCCTGGGCTTCCAGCAAACGGCCAATGATCGCCATGCCGAACGACGGGTGATCGACGTAGGCGTCACCGGTCACGATGATGATGTCGCATGAATCCCAGCCGAGCTGATCCATCTCCTCCCTGCTCATGGGCAGGAACGGCGCCGGACCGAAACATTCGGCCCAGTACTTGGGATAGTCAAATAACGGCTTGGCTGCTTGCATGTCGATAACCGGTATAAAAGATGAAAAATCGCGGGCGCGGAATATAGCACAAAAAATAACCAATTCCGACGGCTATGGTCGGAAATTGGTGGCGCACTGTGGGAGCGAGCTTGCTCGCGATGGCGGTGTAACTGTCAGCACATGCGTTGAATGGGCTGTCCCCTTCGCGAGCAAGCTCGCTCCCACAGGTTATTCGTCGTCATCAAAATTGTAGCTACCCGGCGCCAAGTTCTCGAAGCGGGTGTATTTACCGATGAATGCCAGGCGGATGAAACCGATCGGGCCGTTCCGCTGCTTGCCGATGATGATTTCGGCGATGCCCTTGTGCTCCGTCTCCGGGTGATACACCTCGTCTCGGTACACGAACATGATGACGTCGGCGTCCTGCTCGATCGCTCCGGATTCCCGCAAGTCGGAGTTCACCGGACGCTTGTTGGGGCGCTGCTCCAAGGAACGGTTCAACTGGGAAAGCGCCACCACCGGGCAGTTGAATTCCTTGGCCAGGGCCTTGAGGGAACGAGAGATTTCGGAGATCTCGTTGGTCCGGTTGTCGCCGCTGGAACCGGGGATCTGCATCAGTTGCAGGTAGTCGATCATGATCAGGCCGACCTCACCGTGCTCACGTACCAGGCGACGGGTCCGGGCACGCATTTCCGACGGGCTGATACCCGCGGTATCGTCGATGAACAGCTTGCGATCGTTGAGCAGATTGACCGCCGATGTCAGGCGCGGCCAGTCATCGTCTTCCAGTTGGCCGGAACGGACCTTGGTCTGGTCGATACGCCCCAGGGACGAAAGCATACGCATGATCAGCGATTCGCCTGGCATCTCGAGGGAGTACACCAGCACGGCCTTGTCGCTGCGCAGCACGGCGTTTTCCACCAGGTTCATCGCAAAGGTGGTTTTACCCATGGACGGACGGCCGGCGACGATGATCAGGTCGGACGGTTGCAAGCCGCTGGTCTTCTCATCGAGGTCGGTGTAGCCGGTGGACAGGCCGGTGATGGCGTTGTCCGTGTTGAACAAGGTGTCGATGCGGTCGATGGCCTTGGTCAGCAGGTCGTTGACGCTGACCGGGCCGCCGGTTTTCGGCCGGGCCTCGGCGATCTGGAAGATCTGCCGCTCGGCTTCGTCAAGGATCTCGGCGGCGGTGCGGCCTTCCGGGTTGAAGGCGCTGTCGGCGATCTCGGTGCTGATGCCGATCAACTGGCGCAAGGTCGCCCGCTCGCGCACGATCTGCGCATAAGCCTTGATGTTGGCGACCGACGGCGTGTTTTTCGCCAGTTCGCCCAGGTAACCGAGGCCGCCGACCTGGGACGTCTGGCCTTCCTTGTCCAATTGCTCGGACAAGGTCACCACGTCGATCGGCATGTTCTGATCGGCCAGCTTGGCGATCGCACGGAAAATCAGGCGGTGGTCATGCCGGTAGAAATCGCCGTCGGAGACTTGATCGAGCACGCGTTCCCAGGCGTTGTTGTCCAGCATCAGGCCACCGAGCACGGCCTGTTCGGCCTCGATGGAATGCGGAGGCACCTTCAGGGCAGCGGTTTGCAGATCGTATTGCTCGGGAGCGGTGATTTCGTTCATGGCCACTTCTGGTTATGAAAATCAGCAATTGCAGAAAGACAAAGGGCACGACCTGTAAACAGGATCGTGCCCGATGTTACCGGCAAGCACCCGAGGGTGCCAGCCGACAGGTGTTGCTTAGGCTGCTACCACGACAACGCGTACGGTGGCTTCAACTTCGGCGTGCAGGTGCACGGCTACGTCGAATTCGCCTACGTTGCGGATGGTGCCGTTCGGCAGACGAACTTCGCTTTTCGCAACTTCAACGCCAGAGGCGGTCAGTGCGTCAGCGATGTCGTGAGTACCGATCGAACCGAACAGCTTGCCTTCGTCGCCAGCGGTGGCAGTGATGGTCACTTCCAGCTCGGCCAGTTGGGCAGCACGGCTTTCAGCCGAGGTTTTACGGTCTGCGGCAGCTTTTTCCAGCTCAGCACGACGCTCTTCGAACGCAGCCAGGTTGGCAGCGGTCGCAGCGGTGGCTTTGCCGTAAGGCAGCAGGTAGTTACGACCGTAACCGGCCTTAACGTTTACTTTGTCACCCAGGTTGCCCAGGTTGGTGACTTTTTCCAGAAGGATCAGTTGCATGTGAAAATCCTCTAACTTTTAACCTTCACCGTTCGCGTTGTCGGCGTCTTTCGGCGCCATACGACCGCGAAAATCAATCAGGCTGTCAACGATGGCCATGACCACGAGCAACGGACCGAGCAAGTGCATGAAAGGCAACAACGTCACGTACATCCCCACCAGCCAGAATGTGGCCAGTCGTTTCTGCGCCACCAGCCCGTGAATCAGGGCCAGGCCGGCGAAGACCAGCGGTACACTGCACAACGGCAACAGGATCAGTGCATGCAACCCGAAAAACGGAGCCACACACATGACGGCCAGCAGTGACAGCGCCACGCTCTTGGGGAATCGGATGGTGCGAAATTCGCGACCGAAACCACCGGGGTTATACAACGACGCCTGCCAATAGCGCCCAAGAATCAGGCACAGCACGCTAAAGATCTGCGACGATAACGCTATCGAGATGATCATCAGCGGAGCGCTCATGGCGGTGAAAAACGCCTTCTGGTCTGCCGAGAATGTCTCGTAGACCCCACCCATCGCCAGCGGCAGGACGTCCTCGAACGTCTGCGCCAGTGACTCGATGAAGGAACTGAATACAGTTCCCAGGCTCACCGCACACAACAACCCCACGGCCACGCTGCAAAGCAGCACGCGGTTCCAGGTATGTCCGGCGCGCAGAACCAACGCCAGGCCACAAGCCCCGAGCAACACCAGGAGTGTTGTCGGGTCCTTCAGGAAATGCCAGCTCACCAACGCTGACAGCAACCCGATACCCAGGACGCTCAAGGCGTCCGAACCACGCCGCAGGAGCACAAGGCACCCAGCGGCAGCACTCAACCAGAACAACAGCGGCAACGCCGCGGATCCGGCCACAACCAACGTGGCCTGCACACGTCCCCGCATGATGAAGTCAGCTAAGGCGCGCATGCATTCAATCCCTTACTACTCGTCGACTGCCCGGTCTCAGCGGCCGTGGCTGTCGGTGTAGGCCAGCAGGGCCAGGAAGCGGGCGCGCTTGATAGCGGTGGCCAGCTGACGCTGATAACGAGCTTTGGTACCGGTGATACGGCTTGGAACGATTTTGCCGGTCTCGGATACGTAGGCTTTCAGAGTGTTGAGATCTTTGTAATCGATCTCTTTCACGTCTTCAGCGGTGAAGCGGCAGAATTTACGACGACGGAAGAAACGTGCCATGTGATTGGCTCCTTAAAAGGTCCGTGGATTACTCGTCAGCGTTATCGCTGTTGTCGCTGTCGCTATCGCTGTCATCGCCATCGGCGCTGTCAGAGTGCTCAGGACGGTCGCGACGCTCACGGCGCTCACTGCGGTTTTCTTCAGCCTTGAGCATCTCGGATTGGCCGGTGACGGCTTCTTCGCGACGGATGACCAGGTTACGGATCACTGCATCGTTGTAGCGGAAGTTGTCTTCCAGCTCGGCCAGGGCCTTGCCAGTGCACTCAACGTTCAGCATCACGTAGTGAGCCTTGTGAACATTGTTGATTGCGTAGGCCAGTTGACGACGGCCCCAATCTTCCAGACGGTGGATTTTGCCGCCGTCTTCTTCGATCAGCTTGGTGTAACGCTCAACCATGCCGCCGACTTGCTCGCTTTGATCCGGGTGGACCAAAAAGATGATTTCGTAATGACGCATGAATGCTCCTTACGGGTTGTAGCCTGCCGCTCAAAAACGGTCAGACAAGGAGTGAATGACACTTATGGACTTGTGGACGCTAGACACATAAGTGCCTGCCATCACAGCAAGGGGCGCAATTGTAGAGAAGGGTCGAGGACGGCGCAAGGCAATTGGTGATTATTTGAACAATGGCCGATCCTTGCCCTTGCACAAAGCATTGTGGGAGCGAGCTTGCTCGCGATAGCGGCGTACCAGTCAACATGTCTGGCACTGATACTCCGTCATCGCGAGCAAGCTCGCTCCCACAGGGACTTGCTTGGGCCTTACTTTTTCGCAACCGCCTTGACGCTGCGCTGGCGCAGCGCTTCGAACAGGCACACGCCGGTCGCGACCGACACGTTGAGGCTGCTGACGCTGCCGGCCATCGGCAGCTTGACCAGGTAATCGCAGTGCTCGCGGGTCAGGCGGCGCATGCCCTTGCCTTCGGCCCCCATGATCAGGATGGTTGGGCCGGTCAAGTCCTGGTCATAGATGCTGACTTCGGCCTCCCCCGCCGTGCCAACTACCCACAGGCCGCGCTGCTGGAGCTTTTCCAGGGTGCGCGCCAGGTTGGTCACCGCCACCAACGGAATCACTTCCGCCGCGCCGCAGGCCACCTTACGCACTACCGGCGTCAAGGTTGCCGACTTGTCTTTAGGCACGATGACCGCCAACGCACCGGCCGCATCCGCCGAACGCAGGCACGCGCCAAGGTTATGCGGGTCAGTCACGCCGTCCAGCACCAGCAACAGGGGGGCGCCTTCGGTGCGATCGAGCAGTTCGTCGAGCATCGCCTCACCCCAGACCTGGCTCGGGCTTACGTCCGCAACCACACCCTGGTGAACGCCTTCGACCCACACGTCCATTTCACGACGCTCGGCCTGACCGATGGCAACCTTGTTTTGGGTGGCCAGTTCGACCAGCGCTTGCACACGCGGCTCGCTGCGACCTTCCGCCAACCACACTTGCTTGACACGTTTAGGGTGGTGACGCAGCAGTGCTTCTACGGCGTGCACGCCGTAGATTTTTTCCAGACTCATGACTTGGCCTTAGGTTTGCGCGACCCACCGCTTTTCGCTGGGGCCGAACCCGCTTTTGGCGGGCCTTTACGGTGTTTACTTGGCTTGCTCGACGGCTTTTCCGCCCCGTGGGACTTTCCCCCAGACGCCGCTTTACCACCGCTTTTGGCGTCGTTGATCAACTGCTGCTTCAACTCGCGGCTCTTGCGCAGTTCAGCATTTTTCGCCGCAGCGTCGCTGGGACGGTAGGCTTCGGGAGCCTTGTCCTTGGCAGACGAACGGCGACCGGCCTTGGCCGGCTCAGGCTCTGCGGTTTTTGCAGGAGCACCTTTACCCTTGGTCGCAGGCGCTGCGGTCCCGCTGCCACGCTTTTTACGGCCAGTCGGTGCTTCGGCGGGCTTGTCAGACATTCCGAAGTCGATCTTGCGTTCATCGAGGTCGACGCGCATGACCTGCACTTCCACGGTGTCGCCCAGACGGAAGCTGCGACCGGTGCGCTCGCCCGCCAGGCGGTGGTGCACAGGGTCAAAGTGGTAATAATCACCCGGCAAGGCGGTGACGTGCACCAAGCCCTCGACGTAGATGTCGGTCAGCTCGACAAACAAACCAAAGCCGGTCACAGCAGTGATCACGCCCGGGAACGATTCGCCCACGCGGTCTTTCATGAACTCGCACTTGAGCCAGTTCACCACGTCGCGGGTGGCTTCGTCGGCGCGGCGCTCGCTCATGGAGCACTGCTCGCCCAACTGCTCCAGGGCCGCTTCGTCGTACGGATAGATCCGTGCCTTCGGAATGGTCATGGCACCGGCACGCTTGACGTGCGGGGTGTTCTGCTTGGAATGGATCACGCTGCGGATCGCGCGGTGCGTGAGCAGGTCCGGGTAACGGCGAATCGGCGAGGTGAAGTGGGTGTACGCCTCGTAATTCAGACCAAAGTGGCCCTGGTTGTCGGCGCTGTACACCGCCTGGCTCAGGGAGCGCAGCATCACGGTCTGGATCACATGGTAATCCGGACGATCCTTGATGCTGGCCAGCAGTGCCTGGTAGTCCTTCGGCGTCGGGCCTTCCTTGCCTTTGTGCAGGGACAGGCCGAGCTCGCCGAGGAAGGCGCGCAGTTTTTCCAGACGCTCCGGCGGCGGGCCGTCGTGCACGCGGTACAACGCAGGAATCTCGTGCTTCTTGAGGAATTGCGCGGTGGCCACGTTGGCCGCCAGCATGCACTCTTCGATCAGCTTGTGCGCATCGTTACGGGTCGTCGGGGTGATTGCGGCGATCTTGCGCTCGGAACCGAAGACAATCCGGGTTTCCTGGGTCTCAAAATCGATCGCGCCACGCACGTGACGGGCACCCAGCAACACCTTGTACAGCGAGTACAGCTGCTTGAGGTGCGGCACCACGCCAGCGTATTCGGTACGCAGGGCCTTGGCTTCACTGGTCTTCGGCGCTTCCAGGATGGTGCTGACCTTGTTGTAGGTCAGGCGCGCCTGGGAGTGGATCACCGCTTCGTAGAACTGGTAGTCGGTCATTTCGCCGGTTTTGGAGATGGTCATCTCGCACACCATGGCCAAACGGTCGACTTTCGGATTCAGCGAGCACAGCCCGTTGGACAGCTGCTCAGGCAGCATCGGGATCACGCGCTCAGGGAAATACACGGAGTTGCCGCGCACCTGGGCTTCGTTATCCAGGGCCGAACCGATCTTCACGTAGCTGGACACGTCGGCAATCGCGACGAACAACTTCCAGCCGCCGGAGAACAGGCGCAGCTTGCCTGGCTTGGCTTCGCAGTAGACCGCATCGTCGAAGTCGCGGGCGTCTTCGCCGTCGATGGTGACGAACGGCAGATGGCGCAGGTCGATGCGTTTTTCTTTATCTTTCTCTTCAACTTCCGGCTTGAGCTTGGCGGCTTCCTTGAGCACAGCCTCGGGCCAGACGTGAGGAATGTCGTAGGTGCGCAGCGCAACGTCGATCTCCATGCCCGGCGCCATGTAGTTGCCGACCACTTCAACGATATCGCCCTGTGGCTGGAAGCGCGCAGTTGGCCAGTGGGTGATTTTCACCTCGACGAACTGACCCACCTTGGCGGCGCCATTACGGCCCGGGGTAATCAGCACTTCCTGCTGAACCTTCGGGTTATCCGGCACAACAAAACCGATACCACCTTCTTCGAAGTAACGGCCAACGATGGATTCGTGGGCACGGGACACCACTTCCACGATCACGCCTTCCCGGCGACCACGACGGTCCAGGCCGGACACGCGGGCCAGGGCCCGGTCACCGTCGAACACCAGGCGCATTTGCGCCGGGCTCATGAACAGGTCGTCGCTGCCGTCGTCCGGGATCAGGAAACCGAAGCCGTCACGGTGACCGGCGATGCGGCCCAGGATCAGGTCGAGCTTGTCCACCGGCGCATAGGTGCCGCGCCGGGTGTAGATCAGTTGAGCGTCGCGCTCCATGGCGCGCAGACGGCGGCGCAGGGCTTCGAGCTGGTCCTCGGTGGTCAGACCGAACTCTTCGACCAACTGCTCGCGGCTAGCAGGCGAACCCCGATCGGCGAGATGCGCCAGGATCAGTTCGCGGCTAGGAATAGGGTTTTCATATTTTTCCGCTTCACGAGCGGCCTCGGGATCGAGGGACTGCCAATCGGCCATTAGAGAGTTTTCACCTTGTCTATATGCGGGTTAGTTTGGCATAGGCTTAATGAAACGGGAAATTTCAAGCATCCGATCGCTTTTCTAACGTCATTTGGCCTGCCTTTGAAGCCCGGAAAAGCACCACTCGTGAAATTTAGCGGTTTTTTTCTCGGCAGGGGTTTACAGTTAAAAAGACGCTCCGTATAGTGCGCGCCATCGACGACGTACACACGACGCCGATATTGCCCAGATGGTGAAATTGGTAGACACGCCAGCTTCAGGTGCTGGTGACCGCAAGGTCGTGGAAGTTCGAGTCTTCTTCTGGGCACCAATTTCGAGCAACAGGTCAATGGCCTGCTGGCTCAACAAAAACCCGCGAAAGCGGGTTTTTGCATTTTCGCCCCCTGGAATTGCGCTGGGCAATTACTAAAACAAAAACAGGGGTTTACAGATCAAAACGCGCTCCGTATAGTGCGCCACATCAACAGCGGCAACGCTGAAGATGCTGCCCAGATGGTGAAATTGGTAGACACGCCAGCTTCAGGTGCTGGTGACCGCAAGGTCGTGGAAGTTCGAGTCTTCTTCTGGGCACCAATTCAAGTTTCAAGGTTGCGACCTTGAACATCACAGAAACCCGCGAAAGCGGGTTTTTGCGTTTCCGGGGCCCGGAAACGGACGCGAAAATAGCTGAGCCACCGAAATCGCTATCGCGAGCAAGCTCGCTCCCACAGGGATTCATGCCAGACACAAAATCTGCACCCACTGAAAACCAACTGTGGGAGCGAGCCTGCTCGCGATGAGGCCAGCCCAGCCGCCCGATCAAGCCCTTCCACAGGGATTCATGTCGGACACAAAATCTGCATCCACTGAAAATCAACTGCGGGAGCGAGCCTGCTCGCGATGAGGCCAGCCCAGCCGCCCGATCAAGCCCTCCCACAGGGATTCATGTCGGACACAAAATCTGCATCCACTGAATATCAACTGTGGGAGCGAGCCTGCTCGCGATGAGGCCAGCCCAGCCGCCCGATCAAGCCCTCCCACAGGAATGTCGGACACAAAATCTGCATCCATTGAAAATCAACTGTGGGAGCGAGCTTGCTCGCGATGAGGCCAGCCCAGCCGCCCGATCAAGCCCTCCCACAGGAATGTCGGACACAAAATCTGCATCCATTGAAAATCAACTGTGGGAGCGAGCTTGCTCGCGATGAGGCCAGCCCAGCCGCCCGATCAAGCCCTCCCACAGGGATTCATGCCGGACACAAAATCTGCATCCATTGAAAATCAACTGTGGGAGCGAGCTTGCTCGCGATGAGGCCAGCCCAGCCGCCCGATCAAGCCCTCCCACAGGGATTCATGCCGGACACAAAATCTGCATCCATTGAAAATCAACTGTGGGAGCGAGCTTGCTCGCGATGAGGCCAGCCCAGCCGCCCGATCAAGCCCTGAACTGCCCCAGGCTCGCCTTCAACTGCGCCGCCAAACTATCCAACACCTTGCCACTGGCGGTGGTCTCGACCACGGCCTGGGCCGCCTTCTCGGCCTGGGCATGGATGGTTTCCACCCGTCCGCGCACCGCTTGCGCGCCCTGAGCCTGATGAGCCGCGGCCTGAGTCGCCAGGCCGATAGCTGCATGCACCTGCTCTACGGACGCCTGCACCGACTGCTGCAATCGCGCGCTGTCTCGCAGCACCAACAAGCCCTCACTGGCCTGGCGCCCGGCCTGGCCGATAGCGGCCACCGCCTCGCGAGCCCCCTGCTGCAAGGCCACGATATGCGCCTGAATATCGCCCGTTGAGCTTTGGGTCTTACTCGCCAAGGCCCGCACCTCATCCGCCACCACCGCAAACCCGCGCCCGGTTTCCCCGGCACGCGCCGCCTCGATGGCCGCGTTCAAGGCCAGCAAGTTAGTCTGCTCGGCGATGCCGTGAATCACGGTCAACACCACTTCAATCTGTTCGCTCTGCTGCGCCAGGCGCTCGATCACTTTCGCTCCAGTGTCGACCTGACCGGCCAGGGCCTCGATCAAGCCACTGACCTTGGCCGAAGTGCGCGTGTTTTCATCGGTGGCCTGGCGGATCTCCACCACTTGCCGCAGGGCTGCCTGCATCGCCTGGCTTTCCGATTGAGCTTCATCAGCCATTTGCGACAGCGCCCGCAGGCTCTCGGCCACTTCATCACGCTGCATCCCGGCCGCCGCATCGGCACCGGAGTTGCGCAAGGTCATCGCGCCGATTTCCACACCGGTACGCTGGGCCACATCGCCCGCCTCGCGCACGATGGGTTGCAACTTATCCACAAAGCGATTGACCGCCGAGGCCATGTCGCCGATTTCATCCTTGCTGCTGATTTGCACACGCTTGGTCAGGTCACCCTCGCCTGCCGCCAGGTCGTTCATGGCCGCGATCAGCAACTTCAAGCGATTGACCACCCGACGCCCCAGCACCACGGCCAGCAGTACCAGCACGCCGAGGCCTACCAGCGCCAGGCCCAGGCCGATGCGCCAACGCAAGGTGCCCGCCGCGTCCCGCACGGTGCTGGCGGTATTGGTCTGCATTTGCGTCGCCGTAGCCTGGGCCGATTCCAGGCGACCGCGCATGGCGGTGGCGCTGTCGGCCGCCGCCCCCTTGAGGCTGTCGCCGACCAACTGGTCGCTGCTGGCGATCAAGGCCGAGAAGCGTTGGTCCAGCGCCTTGAGGTCGGTTTCAACGGACGCCGTGGAAACCCCCATCAAGACCTTGCCGATCTCTACGCCATTGGGGTTGATCGAGGCTTCGAGGTAATACACCGACGGATCGCTCTTCGCCGCATCCAGCACCTTGTCCAACGCCCGCTCGCCCTTGCCTTTCTCCAACAGCGCTTTATTAATCGGGTTTTCCCGGTTCAGGTAGCGCGTCAGGTGCTCACCCGCAGCGTCGTCATAGATGACGAACAGCACGTTGGGATTGCGCTGGGCCCGACGGGCGAATTCCGAGAGGGTGGGCACGTCGCTGTCCCACATGGCGCGGGGTGCGACGGAAGCCAGGAGTTGCGCCATATCATTGGCGGAGTCCCTCAAGTCCTTCTCCAAGGTCCCACGCAACTGCGCCTGCTCGTCCTTCAGGCGAGTGGACAGCCCGGCGTTCAGCCGCTGGCGGGTATTGGCGGACAGGCTGTCCAGGCTAGACGTGACCTCTCGCCCGGCCTGCTCCAGCTCGGCGGAAAGTTTCTGGCTGTCCGCCCCCAACCGCGCACCCAGGTCAGCTTCCAGCGCCGTGACGGTGCTTCGGGTCAGCGCAACGGCCACCAGCACCTGCACCAAAAGGGCGATACCCAGGGTAACGAACACAGGCCGCAATAAACGGCTTTGTAACAGTGAGAGAACGGCCGACACGTGAAATCCCTCTACCAAACGCCATTAATTTGATGGCACTCGTGAAAGCGGTGCCTTAATGGAGTTGCATAGCAAGTGTCGTGCCGCCCGACTGACAGAAACGACAAAGGGCCCAACGAGGGCCCTTTGTGTTTTACATCAGAGACTTATCAGGCAAACGGGTGACGCAGAACGATGGTTTCGTTGCGGTCCGGCCCCGTCGAAATAATGTCGATCGGCGCACCGACCAACTCTTCGACGCGCTTGATGTAGTTGCGGGCCGCCACTGGCAGCTCTTCCAGGGTCTTGGCGCCCACGGTCGATTCGGTCCAACCTGGCATCTGCTCGTACACCGGCTCCAGGCCGATGTAGCTGTCGGCATCGGTCGGTGCATCGATGACCGCGCCGTCCTGGTTCTTGTAGCCCACGCAGATGTTGATGGTTTCCAGGCCGTCCAGCACGTCCAGCTTGGTCAGGCACAGGCCCGAGATGCTGTTGACGTCGATGGCACGACGCAGGATGACGGCATCGAACCAACCGCAACGACGAGCACGGCCGGTGGTGGCACCGAACTCATGGCCACGCTTGGCCAGGAAAGCACCGACGTCGTCGAACAGCTCAGTCGGGAACGGACCCGAACCGACGCGAGTGGTGTAGGCCTTGGTGATACCCAGGATGTAGTCCAGGTACATCGGACCGAAACCCGAACCCGTGGCGATGCCGCCGGCGGTGGTGTTGGAGCTGGTGACGTACGGGTAGGTACCGTGGTCGATGTCCAGCAGCGAACCCTGGGCGCCCTCGAACATGATGTCCTTGCCAGCGCGACGCAGCTCGTGCAGCTCGGCAGTCACGTCGAGCATCATCGGCTTGAGCAGCTCGGCGTATTCCATGCACTCATCCAGGGTTTTCTGGAAGTCGATGGCCGGTTCTTTGTAGTAATTGACCAGGACAAAGTTGTGGTAGTCCAGCAACTCGCCCAGCTTGGCGGCGAAACGCTCACGGTGGAACAGGTCACCGATGCGCAGGCCACGACGGGCGACTTTATCTTCGTAAGCCGGGCCGATGCCGCGACCGGTGGTGCCGATCTTCAGCTCGCCACGGGCCTTTTCACGGGCCTGGTCCAGCGCAACGTGATAGGACAGGATCAGCGGGCAGGACGGGCTGATACGCAGGCGCTCGCGCACCGGTACGCCTTTTTCTTCCAGCTTGATGATTTCCCGCAGCAAGGCGTCGGGAGCAACCACCACACCGTTGCCGATCAGGCACTGTACGCCTTCGCGCAGCACGCCCGACGGAATCAGGTGCAGGACGGTTTTTTCACCGTCGATCACCAAGGTGTGACCTGCGTTGTGGCCACCCTGGTAGCGCACTACGGCGGCAGCATGTTCGGTCAGCAGATCAACGATCTTGCCTTTGCCCTCATCACCCCACTGGGTGCCCAGGACTACGACATTCTTACCCATAACACTTGTCCTCATTCGCGCAAACTTGGTGCCGGCCGCAGCCGGCAGGAAAACTCAAGAAGCCAGCGGCAATACTTGCCAAAGCCCGTTCTGCTGAATCAATTGCCGGTCGCAGTCCGCTTCACGGGCGGCGGCCAAAGGTTGCCCAGGCAAAGCCTGGACGACACGCTGACCCTCACTGCGCAACTGGCAGACTGCCTGCCAGAGTGCCGCATCCGTACTGTCAGGCATCCAGATACCGCCAGACGGTAGCTCGACTTCAGCACGCCCCAGGGTCACCAGGGTTTTCAAATCGGTAGAGAAACCGGTCGCCGGACGGGCGCGACCGAAGTCGGCACCGATGTCGTCATAACGGCCACCCTGGGCAATGGACTGACCCACGCCCGGGACGAACACAGCAAAGACGACACCCGTGTGGTAGTGATAACCGCGCAACTCACCCAGGTCGAAATACAGCGGCAAGTCGGGGAAACGCACCGACAGACGCTCGGCAATCGCCAGCAAGTCGTCCAGCGCCGCCAACACAGGCGCCGGCGCGTGAGCCAGGCGTTCACGGGCAGCGGCCAACACTTCACGTCCGCCACACAGGTCCACCAGCGCCCGCAGCATGCTCGACAGATCAGCCGGCAGGCCCTCGGTCAGGCTGATGACTTCGTCGATGGCCTTGCGCTGCAGGGCATCGAACAGCTGTTGCTCCACTTCGCCAGACAAACCGGCCGCACGGGCCAGGCCGCGATAGATACCAACATGCCCCAGATCCATGTGGACATCCGGCACGTCAGCCAGTTGCAGCATGGCCAACATCAGGCTGATGACTTCTACGTCGCTGCTCGGACTGGCATCGCCATACAACTCGGCGCCCAGCTGGATCGGGCTGCGCGAAGACGACAAGGCGCGCGGCTGGGCATGCAGCACACTGCCGGCGTAGCACAGGCGGCTCGGACCTTCACGGCGCAAGGTGTGGGCATCGATGCGCGCGACTTGCGGCGTGATGTCGGCACGAAAGCCCATCTGCCGGCCCGACTGCGGGTCGATAACCTTGAAGGTGCGCAGGTCCAGGTCCTGGCCCGCGCCAGTGAGCAGGGATTCCAGGTACTCGATATGCGGGGTAACGACGAACTCGTAACCCCAACTCTGGAACAGATCCAACACCTGCCGACGCGCTACTTCGATACGCGCAGCTTCCGGTGGCAGTACTTCTTCGATGCCATCTGGCAGCAGCCAGCGGTCTACCGTTGCCATTACGCCATTCCCCTATGGTCCGGGCGGCCAGCCCTTGGGCAAGCCTTGAGTGAAGCAGAAAACACTGGCCCACACGCAAAACACGCGCATGAGCGACGTGACGAATGGCCCGCAATCGGCCTCGCCCAGCGCTTTCCTCGAAAAACCTGTCGGGTCGTTCAACCCGACGCCTGCACCTTATAAACAGCAATCGAACGTGCAGACGCAAAAAAGCCGGGAATTTCCCGGCTGCCGCATCATACACACGTTTTCCCAAAGGATCACCCCGCCCGACGCTTTAGCCGCCGGGCGGAGTGCCTCAGGTCAACGTCGCATCAAGGCTTGGACTTTTCCAGGTAGTGGAAGAAGTCGCTGCTTGGGTCCAGGACCAGGACGTCGGATTTGTTCGCAAAGCTTTCACGGTAGGCACGCAGGCTACGGTAGAACGCGTAGAACTCCTGATCCTGGCCGTAGGCCTTGGCGTAGATCGAAGCGGCCTGGGCATCACCATCACCACGGACCTCTTCCGATTCACGATAGGCTTCGGCCAGCAGCACACGGCGTTGGCGATCGGCGTCGGCACGGATGCCTTCGGCCAGCTCGTTACCCTTGGCACGGTGCTCGCGGGCTTCACGCTCACGCTCGGTGCTCATGCGCTCGAACACGCTGCGGTTCACTTCCTTCGGCAGGTCGATGGCCTTGACCCGGACATCGACCACTTCGATACCCAGCTCTTTTTCCGCCATCGTGTTCAGCGAACGGGTGATGTCGGCCATGAGCGCATCACGCTCACCGGACACGACTTCATGCAGCGTGCGCTTACCGAACTGGTCACGCAGGCCCGATTCCAGACGACGGGACAGGCGCTCGTCGGCGATCTGCTTCAGGCCCGAGGTCGCGGTGTAGAAGCGCTCGGCATCCTTCACGCGCCACTTGGCATAGGCATCCACCATCACGGCTTTCTTTTCCAGCGTCAGGAAGCGTTGCGTCGGCGCATCCAGCGTCATCAGGCGAGCGTCGAACTTGCGCACCTTGTTGACGTACGGCACCTTCACATGCAGCCCCGGCTGGACATCAGGCTGGACCACACGACCGAATTGCAGCAACACCGCGCGCTCGGTCTGAGCCACGATGTAGAAGCAGTTCCAGGCAGCGATCGCCACGACGACACCGACAATAAGGGCGATCAGCGATTTATTGCTCATCAGCGACTCTCCCTGGTACGTGCTTGCTGTTGCTGCAGGTCCGCCGCCGCGCGAGCGTTGGCTTCATTGCTGGCGGCCGCCGAGCTGGTCGGTGGCGTGCTGGTGTTGCGACCGCTCTCGACCATCTTGTCCAGCGGCAGGTACAGCAGATTGCTCTGGCCGTTCTTGTTGCCGGTCACGAGGACCTTGCTGGTGTTGCTGAAGACTTCCTGCATGGTGTCCAGGTACAGACGCTGGCGGGTCACTTCAGGGGCCTTGCGATACTCGGCCACCAGCTTGGTGAAGCGATCAGCCTCACCCTTGGCACGGGAGACCACTTCGTCACGGTAACCGTTGGCATCCTCGATGATGCGCTGGGACTGACCACGGGCTTCGGGCACAACGCCGTTGGCATAGGTTTCGGCCTGGTTGCGCGAACGCTGCTCGTCTTCACGGGCACGGATTACGTCGTCGAAGGCTTCCTGGACCTCACGCGGGGCTGCCGCGCTCTGGACGTTGACCTGGGTGACGGTGATACCGGTGCGATAGGTATCGAGGAACCGTTGCAGGCGCTCCTTGATTTCGCTGGCCATCAGTTCACGACCTTCAGTCAGCACCTGGTCCATGGCGGTGGAACCCACTACGTGGCGCAAGGCACTTTCGGTCGCATGCTGCAGGCTGATTTCCGGCTGGTCGACGTTCAGCACGAAGTCCTGCAGGTTGGTGATCTTGTATTGCACGGTCAGCGGCACTTCGACGATGTTCTCGTCTTCGGTCAGCATCTGGCCCTGCTTGGTGTACGCCCGCTCACGCGTGACGTTTTCCAGGTACTTCTGGTCGATCGGCGGGAAGTAGATATTCAGGCCCGGGCCAACCGTCTCGTAGTACTTGCCGAAGCGCAGCACCACGGCCTGCTCCTGCTCGTCCACGACATAGACCGCGCTGTACAGCCAGATAGCCGCAAGCACGACCAGACCGATGCCGAGCAGGCCGAAACCGCCACCCTTGCCCGGCCGACCGCCCCCCTCGTCACCGCGTTTTTTACCACCACCGAACAAACCGTTCAGGCTTTCCTGCAGCTTTCGGAAGGCCTCGTCGAGATCCGGCGGCCCCTTGCGGTCGCCGTTGTTACGACGCTTGCCACCCCAAGGATCCTGATTATTCGAGTTGCCACCCGGCTCATTCCAAGCCATAGCGCTCTCCATCTGATAAAGCAAAGACGCACCCACGGCGCGCCGACCAATGCTACAGAATGCCTGACACCGCTTTCTCAGGCTTTTATTGCAAAGTGTGTTGCTCGATGAATTCCATCGGTTGCAGCCCTTCGCGGCTGACCAGCCGATTGAGCTCCGCCCGAGGCAGGCGAACAGCCAGCAGGCAGACGCCCTCTTCGTCGTGTTCTTCTTTTTGCACGGCCCCCAGCTCAAAGAACTGGGCCCGTAGCCGGGCGAAACGTTGCGGCAATTTCAGGGTGCCAACAAACAGATCATTGCCCAACAGCTCGGCCACAGCCTGCTTGAGCAGGTCCAGGCCGCTGCCGTCACGGGCCGACAGCCAGACCCGTTGCGGCTTGCCGTCGGCATCGCGCTGGATCTGCGGCTCCACGCCTTCGAGCAAATCGAGTTTGTTGTATACCTCGAGGATCGGCAAGTCCTGGGCTCCGATCTCGCCCAGCACCACCATCACCTGCTCGATCTGCAGCATCCGGTCCGGTTCGGCGGCATCGATCACGTGCAGCAGCAGGTCGGAGTTGCTCGACTCTTCGAGCGTAGCCCGGAAAGCCTCGACCAGCTTATGCGGCAGGTGACGGATGAAGCCCACGGTGTCGGCCAGCACGATCGGCCCGAGGTCGTCCAGGTCGAGTCGGCGCAGGGTCGGGTCGAGCGTGGCGAACAACTGGTCGGCGGCGTAGACGTCGGATTGGGTGACATTATTGAACAGGGTCGATTTGCCGGCGTTGGTATAGCCCACCAGTGAAACCGTTGGGATATCCGCGCGCTTGCGGCCGCGTCGCGACTGCTCGCGCTGGCTCCGAACCTTTTCCAACCGCCCCTTGATCTGGCGCAGGCGCACCCGTAGCAGGCGCCGGTCGGTTTCCAGCTGGGTTTCACCCGGGCCTCGCAGGCCGATACCGCCTTTTTGCCGCTCAAGGTGAGTCCAGCCGCGAACCAGCCGCGTACTCATGTGCTCAAGCTGGGCCAGTTCGACCTGGAGCTTGCCTTCATGGGTGCGGGCGCGTTGGGCGAAAATATCGAGAATCAGCCCCGTACGGTCGATCACGCGACACTCGAAGACACGTTCGAGGTTACGTTCCTGACTGGGCGTGAGGATGTGATTGAAAATCACCAGGTCAACCTGCTCGGCCTTGACCAGGTCGCGCAACTCCTCGACCTTGCCACTGCCGATCAGGAACTTGGCGGTTGGCCGATGACGCGGCACGTTGAAAAACGCGACGGTCTCGGCGCCAGCCGAAAGTGCCAATTCCTGAAACTCCTGCGGATCTTCGCGCGCCTCAGGGTCCTGTCCATCCAAGTGAACGAGTATGGCCCGTTCACCACCACCGTGGCGCTCAAAGAACAAAGGAGGCTCCTATCAGGCGTTACCCGGTTCAGCGTCACCGCCTTCGGATTCGGTTGCGCTAGGCAGACGAATTGGACGAACTGGCACGACGGTCGAGATCGCGTGCTTGTAGACCATTTGGCTGACGGTGTTTTTCAGAAGGATGACGAACTGGTCGAAAGACTCGATCGTGCCTTGCAGTTTGATCCCGTTGACCAGATAGATGGACACCCCAACTTTCTCTTTACGTAAAGTGTTCAAGTAAGGGTCTTGTAGCGAATGCCCTTTTGACATGTGCCGCACTCCTTTAAGGATCAATAATAAAAATCGGAATCAGATGGCTTGGGCCGTCACACCCCCAAGGATAGACGGCAATTGCAAGGACTCAGCTCAATATGGAGATGGTCCCAAGGTATTTCAAGGCGCGCGGCAGATTGTCGCAATCGAGACTGTCGAGCCAATGCAGGTCAGTCCAGCTGCGCAGCCAGGTGAACTGGCGTTTCGCCAATTGGCGCGTGGCAATGATCCCACGCTCCTGCATCTCGGCTGACGTCAGCTTGCCGTCTAGGTAATCCCAGACTTGTCGATAACCTACCGCACGTATAGACGGCAACCCGGCATGCAGGTCACTTCGCTCACGCAGGGCTACGACCTCGTCTATGAACCCCTGTTCCAACATTAATGTGAATCTTTGTTCAATTCGCCGATGCAGCACTTGCCGGTTCGCCGGAGCGATGGCCAGATTCGCGACAGTATAGGGCAATTGTTGCAGTCCCGAAGCGGCTGCTTCAGTACTTTGCGCAGATTGTCGTTGGCGCAGGGCCGTCATGCTCTGTCCGCTGACCCGATAAACCTCCAGGGCCCGACTGAGCCGCTGTGGATCATTGGGGTGAATACGCGCCGCCGATTCCGGGTCGATAACCGCCAATTGCTCGTGCAGGGCTTGCCAACCAAGGCGCGCAGCCTCTTCTTCGATCTGCGCACGCACCTCGGGATCGGCCGCGGGCATGTCCGCCAATCCCTCGACCAAGGCCTTGTAATACAGCATCGTGCCGCCCACCAGCAGCGGAACCTTGCCCCGCGCGGTGATCTCGGCCATGGCCTGGAGGGCATCACGGCGGAAATCGGCTGCCGAGTAGGCTTCGGCCGGGTCGAGGATGTCGATCAGGCGGTGGGGAAATTCGGCCAGCAGTTCTTTCGACGGCTTCGCGGTGCCGATGTCCATGCCCCGGTAGACCAGGGCCGAATCGACGCTGATCAACTCGCAGGGCAGGACCTTGGTCAATTCGATGGCCAGGTCGGTCTTGCCGGCGGCGGTCGGTCCCATCAGGAAAATCGCGGGTGGCAACTGGCTCATCAACGACCGCGCAAGAACAGTTTGTCCAGGTCGTCCAGGCCCAATTGGGTCCAGGTCGGCCGGCCATGGTTGCATTGACCGCTGCGTTCGGTGTTTTCCATGTCCCGCAGCAGGCCGTTCATTTCCGGCAGGGCCAGGCGCCGGTTAGCGCGGATCGCGCCGTGGCAGGCCATGGTGCCGAGCAGTTCGTTCAGGTGCGCCTGGATGCGGTCGCTGGTGCCGTATTCCATCAAGTCCGCCAGTACGTCACTGACCAGGCGATTGGCCTCGGCTTGTTTCAACAAGGCCGGGATCTGACGGATCGCCAGGGTTTCGGGCCCCAGGCGCTGCAATTCGAAGCCCAGGCGCTGAAACCAGGCCACATGTTCTTCGGCGCAATCGGCTTCGCGCTGGCTGACCGCCAGGGATTCAGGCACCAACAGCGGCTGGCCGCTCAAGCCTTCGCTGGCCATGGCGATTTTCAGCCGCTCGTACATGATCCGCTCGTGGGCGGCGTGCATGTCCACCAGGACCAGGCCCTGGGCGTTTTCCGAGAGGATATAAATGCCTTTGAGTTGCGCCAAGGCATAGCCCAGCGGCGGGATATCGCCTTGGCCGTCGGGCATCGCCGCCGCCCCGGCGTCCGGCAAGGGCTTGAAGAACTCGCGATAGGCCGCCTGGGCCTCGGCTGCCGGTACGTTGGATTGCGGGCGCGGGGTGTATTGATACTGATAGCCGCTGCCAGCACCGCTCCCGGCGGTGTTGTAGCTTGGTTGCGGCTGGGGCTGCTCCAGCAGTGCATTGGCCGCCAGGCGCATTTCGCCCTGAGGCCCGAATTCGCCGGCGTCCAACCCCGTTGGCCGGACCATGCCGCCCACCGCCGCCGGCGCCGCCAATTGATCTTCCGGACGCACGTCGCCCAAGGCACGGTGCAAGGTGCCGTAGAGGAAATCGTGGACCATGCGCCCGTCACGGAAACGCACCTCATGCTTGGTCGGGTGCACATTGACGTCCACCACGGCCGGATCGACTTCGAAAAACAGCACGAAGGTCGGATGCCGGCCATTGAACAGCACATCGCGATAAGCCTGGCGCACCGCGTGGGCCACCAGTTTGTCGCGCACCGCACGACCGTTCACGTAGAAATACTGCAAGTCCGCCTGGCTGCGGGAAAAGGTCGGCAACCCGACCCAACCCCACAGGTGCAGGCCATTGCGCTCCACCTCGATGGGCAATGCCTGCTCCAGGAAGCCTGCGCCGCACACCGCGCCGACACGGCGGGCGCGGGCCGCATCATCGTGGGCCTCGTGCAGGCTGAGGATGGTCTTGCCG
Source organism: Pseudomonas sp. St316 (assembly GCF_018325905.1). NCBI lineage: Bacteria > Pseudomonadati > Pseudomonadota > Gammaproteobacteria > Pseudomonadales > Pseudomonadaceae > Pseudomonas > Pseudomonas sp. St316. The sequence continues at coordinate 6,028,881 of NZ_AP021901.1, forward strand.
TTGTGGCGCAAATGGAACGCCACGTCAAAGCGCGCCAGGGCCAGGCGCTTGATGACCTCCTGCAAGTGATCGAATTCAGTCTTCTCGGCCTTGAGGAACTTGCGCCGGGCCGGGGTGTTGAAGAACAGATCGCGCACTTCCACCGAGGTGCCCACCGGATGGGCCGCAGGCTGCACGCGAGAGGCCATGTCCCGGCCCTCGGTCTCGACCTGCCAGGCCTGCTCGGCGTCGCGGGTGCGGGAGGTGAGGGTCAGGCGCGACACCGAACTGATGGACGCCAGCGCCTCGCCCCGAAACCCCAGGCTCATGACCCGTTCGAGGTCTTCCAGGTCGCGGATCTTGCTGGTGGCGTGACGCGCCAAGGCCAGCGGCAGGTCGTCGGAAGAAATACCGCCACCGTCATCGCGCACCCGCAGCAGCTTGACGCCGCCCTGCTCGACATCCACGTCGATGCGCCTGGCCCCGGAATCAAGGCTGTTTTCCAACAGTTCCTTGATGACCGACGCCGGACGCTCGACCACTTCACCGGCAGCGATCTGGTTCGCCAGCCGGGGGCTGAGCAGCTCGATGCGGGCGTTGCTGCCGATCACTTCATCGCTCATTGCTGGACCGCCACGTCGTTGCCGGGAATGGTCAGCGTCTGGCCGATCTTGAGCTCATCGCTCTTGAGGTTGTTGGCGCTGCGCAAGGTCGCGGGGGACACCTGGTAACGCACGGCGATCATCGCCAGGGTTTCGCCAGGATTGACCCGATGGTCCCGCGGCCCCTGGGCGATCTTGCCAGAGTCGCGCAGCCAGGCGATGTAGGTGCCTGGCGGTGGGTTCTGCTGGAAGAACTGCCGCACGCCGCTGCTGATGGAACGGGCCAGCGCCTGCTGATGGTTGGAAGACGACAGTTTGGACGCTTCGTTGGCGTTGGAAATGAAGCCGGTTTCCACCAGGATCGACGGGATATCCGGCGACTTGAGCACCATGAACCCGGCCTGCTCGACGCGCTGCTTGTGCAGCGGCGTGACGCGACCGATGTTGCTCAGGACTTTCTGGCCAACGTTCAGGCTGGAGGTCAACGAGGCCGTCATCGACAAATCGAGCAATACACCGGCGAGCATCCGGTCCTTGTCGTCGAGACTGACGTTGCCGGCACCACCGATCAGGTCGGAACGGTTTTCGCTGTCGGCCAGCCAACGGGCGGTCTCGGACGTGGCGCCGCGATCGGACAGGGCAAACACCGAGGCGCCGAACGCCGCCGCGGAAGGCGCGGCGTCGGCGTGGATGGAGACGAACAGGTCGGCGCCTTTCTTGCGAGCGATTTCGGTACGCCCGCGCAAAGGAATGAAGTAGTCGCCGGTACGGGTCAGTTCGGCGCGGAAGCCCTTCATGCCGTTGACCTGGCGCTGCAATTCGCGGGCGATGGACAGCACCACGTCTTTTTCTCGCTGCCCGCGCGAACCCGAGGCGCCCGGGTCTTCGCCGCCGTGACCGGCGTCGATCACCACGATGATGTCGCGCTTGCCGGCTGGGGCCGGTGGCAGCTTGAGCGCAGGCTCGGTCGGGGTCACCGGCACCGCTGGCACCGTCGCGACATTGGGCGGCGGCGGCGCAGGTGGCGCCGCATCGGCCGGGTTGTCGAACAAGTCCACCACCAGCCGGTTGCCGTATTGGGCATTGGGGGCCAGGGTGAAGCTTTTCGGTGTGACGGCTTTTTTCAGGTCGATCACCACCCGCAGGTCGGTCGGCGTACGCTGGGCCGAGCGCATCGCGGTAATCGGCGTGTTGGCGGTTGCCACGTTCAATGGCGCGCCCAGGGACGCACCGTTGATGTCGATCACCAGGCGATCCGGGGCGGTCAGGGTGAATACGCTGTGCTGCACCGGACCCGTCAGGTCAAACACCAGACGCGTGTTGTCCGGCGCCCGCCAGAGGCGAACGCTGTTGACCTTTGTCTCGGCCACAGCATCGACGGCCAGTGCCGTAAGCAACAGTCCTACGACAGCAACCACCGCGCGAAAGCGCATACCAAACCCCATCATCAATTAGTTTTCCAATGCCAAAGCGGCACACCACGACTCGCCACGCGAGCCTTGCGGCGTCAGTTTCAGCGAACGCCCGCCGTTCTGCGCGCCAATGGTAATGGTCAGGTCGGGCTTTGGCAAAAAGCCTGCACCCTTCTGGGGCCATTCGATCAGGCACAAGGCATCATCTTCGAAATAATCGCGGATACCGAGGAATTCCAGCTCTTCAGGATCCACCAGTCGATACAGGTCGAAATGGAAGGCGCGAATGTCGCCGATCTCGTAGGGCTCGACCAGGGTGAACGTAGGGCTCTTGACGGAGCCAACGTGCCCGAGGCCGCGAATGATGCCACGGGACAGGGTGGTTTTCCCCGCGCCAAGGTCGCCTTCGAGAAAAATCAGGCCGTGGCCGGCGGTGATCTGCGCGATGCGGGCGCCAAATTGTGTCATGGCTTGTTCGTCGGCCACGTACAGGGTTACTTCAGACACGGTGAATGCTCCTCCAACAACTGACGAATGGCCGGAATCAGATCGGTGGCCGCCAACCCCCGACCCGAGCGACCGACCTGGGCACCGGCATTGGCATGCAACCAGACCGCCAGGCACGCGGCCTCGAAGCCCTCCATGCCCTGGGCCAGCAAGGCGCCGACCACGCCAGCCAGCACATCTCCCAGGCCTGCCGTAGCCATGGCCGGATGGCCCTGACTGCAAACCGCCAGGCGACCGTCCGGGCTGGCAATCAGGCTGCCAGCACCCTTGAGGATCACCGTGGCGGTGTATTTCTGACTTAATGCATGGGCCGCCGCCGGGCGATCGGCCTGCACCTGGGCTGTGGATATCCCGAGCAATCGCGCCGCCTCGCCCGGGTGCGGGGTGATGACACACTGCGCAGGCAAACCCACGTCACCGTTGCTCAGCAGGTTCAACGCATCGGCATCCCACACTTGTGGCAGCGGCGCATTGGCCGCCGCCGACAACAGGCTACGCCCCCAAGCGGCCTGGCCCAGGCCTGGCCCGACCACCAGCACGCTGGCCTGCTGGAGCAAACCCATCAGTTGGTTCGCCGAATGGGTACCCTGCACCATCACTTCCGGCAAACGCGTCAGCGCGGCGGATACGTGCTCGCTGCGGGTCGCCATCGAAACCATCCCAGCACCGCAGCGCAGGGCGCTTTCGGCGCTCATCTGGATCGCGCCGCCAAAGCCCCGGTCGCCACCGATCAACAGCACGTGACCGAACTTGCCTTTGTGGGAAGTGGCGGCGCGAGATGTCAGACGTGGCAGATTATGCGGTGAGAGCAGCCGGGCACTGGCCGGCGCCGGTTCAACAATCTCTGGGTCGGCGTGCAGGTCGTTGAACACCAGCTCACCGACCCGGTCCGCCGCTTCGCCGGTAAACAGGCCCAGTTTCAAGCCAATGAAGGTCACGGTCAGGTCGGCCACCACCGCGGTGCCCAACACCCGCCCGGTATCGGCGCACAACCCCGAGGGGATATCCACCGCCGCGACCGGCAGGCCGCTGACATTGATCGTATCGATGGCCTGCACATAAGGCTCGCGCACATCACCACTCACGCCCGTGCCCAACAGCGCGTCCAGCAATACGCCGCGCAACTCTGCCTCATCCGACCACGACTCCAACGGCACGCCGACCGCCACCGCCTCGGCGTGGGCATTGGCGGCGTCGCCTTGCAAGCGCCGAGGCTCACCCACTGTCAGCACCCGCACCGACCAGCCGGCACGCCGGGCCAGGGTGGCGACCAGGTAGCCATCGCCAGCGTTGTTGCCATGCCCGGCCAGCACCGTCAGCTCGTGGGCCTCAGGCCAGCGCCGGACGATCGCGCGCCAGGTGGCGCGGGCGGCGCGCTGCATCAATTCGAAACCGGCGGTGCCGGTCGCGATCAGTTGCGCGTCGAGGGCCCGGACCTGCGCGGCGCTGTACAGCGCGTCGGGAAAATCATCTTTAGTGTGCGGCATGCGTCTTCGGGCTCCGATGTCTGGCAGAATTATACGCATCTCAGCTCTGGTTTCTCTCGCCTCATGCCTGCCATTCCCACAGACCTCCCCGCCCTCGCCCAGTCCATCAAGGAGTGGGGCCGCGAGTTGGGCTTCCAGCAGGTCGGCATCAGCGGCCTGGACCTTGCCGAGCATGAGCAACACCTGCAACGCTGGCTCGACGCCGGCTACCACGGCGAAATGGACTACATGGGCGCCCACGGCAGCAAACGCTCGCACCCTGAGGAACTGGTGCCGGGTACGCTGCGAGTGGTATCCCTGCGCATGGACTACCTGTCGGGCGACACGCACATGGCGCAGATGCTCGGTCAACCGGAGAAAGCCTACGTCTCGCGTTATGCGTTGGGCCGCGATTACCACAAATTGATCCGTAAACGCGTGCAGCAATTGGCGGAAAAAATTCAGGCGGTCATCGGCCCCTTTGGCTACCGCGCCTTCGTCGACAGCGCACCGGTGCTGGAAAAAGCCATCGCCGAACAGGCCGGCCTGGGCTGGATCGGTAAAAACACCTTGGTGTTGAACCGCAAGGCCGGCAGCTATTTCTTCCTGAGCGAGCTGTTTGTCGACCTGCCGCTGCCGGTGGATCCGCCCCATGCCAGCGAACATTGCGGAAAATGCACCGCGTGCCTGGACATCTGTCCTACAAATGCCTTCGTCGGACCCTACGTGCTCGATGCCCGTCGCTGCATTTCCTACCTGACCATCGAGCTGAAAAGCTCCATTCCCGAGGAACTGCGGCCGTTGATCGGCAACCGGGTGTTCGGCTGCGATGACTGCCAGATCGTCTGCCCATGGAACCGCTTCGCCCGGCCCTCCGGGGAAAGCGACTTCAAGCCGCGACACAACCTGGACAATGCCGGGTTGGCCGAGCTGTTCATGTGGGACGAGGCGACTTTCCTGAGCAGCACCGAAGGGTCACCGTTGCGCCGTGCCGGTTACGAGCGCTGGTTGCGCAACCTGGCGGTGGGCCTGGGTAATGCGCCATCAACGATTCCCGTGCTGCAAGCGCTGGAGGCGCGGCGCGACGATCCCTCAGAGCTGGTGCGCGAGCACGTGGAGTGGGCGTTGCGTCAACATGCCGAGCGTCAAACCTCGTCGTTGTAGACGAACTTCGGCATTTCCCAGTGGAAGCGAATCGCCAGGAGCCGCAGCAGGAAACCGCCGAACAAGGTGATGAGGATCGCTTGTTCGCTCGGCAGTTGCAGGAAAACACACAGCAGATAACACCACGCCGCGGCAAACGAGACGCTGGCGTAGAGTTCACGACGGAAGATCAGCGGAATATCGTTGCAGAAGATGTCCCGTAGAATGCCGCCGAACACTCCAGTGATCACCCCGCTGACCGACGCCACCAGCATGCCATGGCCCATTTCCAGGGCCGTCATGCAGCCGATCAGGGTGAACGCCACCAGGCCAGCGGCGTCGAGCACCAGGAACAACGAACGCAAATGGCGCATCCAGCGCGCCAGGAACACCGTCAGCATCGCCGCTGCCGTGGTCAGCACCAGGTACTCGGGATGCTTGACCCACGTGAGCGGGTAATGACCGAGCAGCACGTCGCGCACCGAGCCGCCACCCAGCGCCGTGACGCAGGCGATCAGCACCACGCCGAACCAGTCCATGCCCCGACGCCCGGCAGACAGGGCGCCGGTCATGGCTTCGGCGGTGATGGCGATCAGATAAAGCATCAGCAACATGATGGCGGTCCGTACACAAAGGCGCGCAGTCTAGCCATTTCGGGCAGGCACCAAAAGAGGGCAGCCATCGACCATCCCAAACAAGGAATCTGTGGCCAGGAGATCTGTGGGAGCAAGGCTTGCCCGCGATGAAGGCGATGCGGTCTTTCAGGGACCGAGTCGCCTGTTTCGCGAGCAAGCTTTGCTCCCACATGCTTTGCTCTCACAAATTCCCGCGGTACTAGAGCGCCGTGCTTCAATCAGAACTTGATGAAATGCTTGCGGTAATGCTGCAGCTCGGCGATGGACTCACGAATGTCGTCCAGGGCCAGGTGGCTGCCACCCTTCTGGAAGCTGTCACGCACTTCTGGAGCCCAGCGAGCAGCCAGCTCCTTGAGGGTGGAAACGTCCAGGTTGCGGTAGTGGAAGTAGCTTTCCAGGGACTTCATGTGGGTATAGAGAAAGCGCCGGTCCTGACAGATGCTGTTGCCACAGATCGGCGACTTGCCCTTGGGCACCCACTGTTCCAGGAAGGCGAGGGTCTGGGCTTCGGCCTCGGCCATGCTGATCTTGCTCTCGCGCACCCGCTGGGTCAGGCCCGAGCCGCCGTGCTGGCGGGTATTCCATTCGTCCATGCCAGCCAGGATCTCGTCGCTGTGATGGATCGCGATCACCGGGCCTTCGGCCAGGGTATTGAGATCACTGTCGGTAACGATGGTGGCCATTTCGATGATGACGTCGGTGTCTGGGTTCAGACCGGTCATTTCCAGATCGATCCAAATCAGGTTCTGCGAATTTTGCATAGGGGGAGCTCCTCGGCTTAGCAGCGCAGTTTAGCTTAGGCAGCCCCCTGGGCGTGCTAAACTCGCGGCCGTTTTATCTAATCGCTGCATTTCTTCATACGGAACACCCATGGCCAAACGCCAACTCAATCGTCGTCAGAACTGGCGCATCGAAAAGATCCAGGGCGAGCGCGCTGCCCGCGCAGCCAAACGCGAGTCCAGTGCGGTCGAGGCCCTGGAGGGCGGCGACCTGGGCCCTGAACAAACCGGCCTGGTGATCGCGCACTTCGGTGTGCAGGTCGAGGTCGAAGCCTGCGAAGGCGAACTGGCCGGCCAGGTGTTCCGCTGCCACTTGCGGGCCAACCTCCCAGCGCTGGTCACCGGCGACAAGGTGGTCTGGCGTGCCGGCAACCAAGGCATCGGCGTGATTGTCGCGCAATTGCCGCGCCACACCGAACTGTGCCGTCCGGACAGCCGGGGCCAACTCAAGCCCGTGGCCGCCAACGTCGACATGATCGTCATCGTGTTCGCCCCGTTGCCCGAGCCCCACGCCAACCTGATCGACCGCTACCTGGTAGCCGCCGAGCACGCCGGCATCCGCCCATTGTTGCTGCTGAACAAATTCGACCTGATCGACGAACACAACGCTCCGGCGCTGAACGCCTTGCTGTCGGTCTATCGGGACTTGGGTTACCCGGTGCTGGAAGTCTCGGCCCATCACGGCAACGGCATGGAACAATTGCAACAGCAACTGGACGGGCGCATCAGTGTGTTCGTCGGCCAGTCCGGTGTCGGCAAGTCGTCGCTGGTCAACAGCCTGCTGCCGGACGTCGAGACCCGTGTCGGGCCGTTGTCCGAGCTGTCCGGCCAGGGCACCCACACCACCACCACCGCGCGACTGTTCCACTTCCCCGGCGGCGGTGAATTGATCGACTCGCCAGGCATCCGCGAGTTTGGCCTGGGCCATGTCAGCCGGGCCGATGTGGAGGCCGGGTTCATCGAGTTCAACGAGCTGATTGGCACCTGCCGCTTCCGCGACTGCAAACACGACCGCGAGCCCGGCTGCGCCCTGCTCAAGGCCCTGGAAGAAGGCCGCGTGCATCAGCAACGGATGAACAGCTACCGCTCGATCATCGCCAGCTTGCCGGAGAGCAGTTACTGATGTGGCCCTTGCCACAATGACAAACACGCCTCATGTGAACAGTGACCCATAAAAAAGCCGACAATGCTGTCGGCTTTTTTATTGGGTCATTGCGCCGGCGGCTCGGCCGGTTTCGGCGCGGTGCCGTCGAACAGGTTCAGACGTTCGCGCAGCTCATGGGCCGGCACGGGTTGTTGGTCCGCCGGCAAGGCGTTCGGATCAACCGCAGCGCCAGGCGTCGCCGGGACTTCACCCGGTCCGCCCTGGCCCTGGGTCGGATCCGGCGCGGGGTCATCGGTTTGCGAACCTTCGATGGCTTGCTGGGCCTTCTTGGTCAACACCACGATATCGATACGCCGGTTGACCGGGTTGAACGGGTCCTTGCGATCGAATAACGCCGAGGACGCATAACCAACCACCCGCGCCACCTGCTCGTCGGGATAACTGCCGGCCACCAAGGCGCGACGGGCCGCGTTGGCGCGGTTGGCGGACAATTCCCAGTTACCGAAGTCGCCCTTACCTATGTAAGGCTTGGCATCGGTATGGCCACTGATGCTGATCTTGTTCGGCACCGCCTTGATGGTGTCGGCCATGGCCAGCAGGATGTCTTCGAAATAAGGTTTCAGGCGCGCGCTGCCGGAATCGAACATCGGCCGGTTCTCGGCGTCCATGATCTGGATGCGCAAGCCATTCGGCGTGATTTCGAACAGGATCTGGTCCTTGAATTTCTGCAGCTGCGGGTTCTCCTCGACCTTGTTCTGCAATTCCTGCAGCAACAATTCCAGGCGCTCGCGCTCGACCTGCTCGGCCATCCCCTCTACCTGTTCGGAATCGACCGTCACCTTGTCGGGCTGCGGCTGGGATTTGACTTCAGGGTTGAGGGTGTTTTCCGGCGCCAGGGTCGGCGAACCGCCCAAGTCGATGATGTACGGCGTGCCGCTTTCGGAAAAGCCGACCGGGTCCTTGAAGTAACCGGCGATGGCGATCTTCTGTTCCGGGGTCGCGGTGGACAGCAGCCACAGCACCAGGAAGAACGCCATCATCGCCGTCGCGAAGTCGGCGAAGGCGATTTTCCAGGCGCCTCCGTGATGCCCGCCCGCTATGCGCTTGACGCGCTTGATGATGATCGGCTGGTTATTTTCCATAACTTAACGACCGCGAACCGCTTGTTCCAGCTCGGCAAAGCTTGGTCGGTGCGCCGGGTACAAGACCTTGCGACCGAACTCCACCGCCAGCGAGGGTGGCATGCCCGAGGCCGAGGCCACCAGGGACGCCTTGATGGCTTCGTAGATATTGAGCTCTTCCTTGGCGTCGTGGGCCAGGGAGTGTGCCAGGGGGCCGAAGAAACCATAGGCGGCCAAAATACCGAAGAAGGTACCCACCAGTGCCGCACCCACGTGCAGGCCGATGGACTTCTGGTCGCCTTCGCCCAGGGAAGCCATGGTGACCACGATCCCCAATACCGCCGCGACGATACCGAAGCCGGGCATGGCGTCGGCAATACCGTTGACAGCGTGCGACGGGTGTTCCAGATCTTCCTTGAGGCTGTACAGCTCCATGTCGAACAGCCCCTCAAGCTCGTGCGGAGCCATGTTGCCGGACGACATGATGCGCAGGTAATCACAGATGAACGCCGTCATGCGGGCGTCCTTGAGTACCGCGGGGTACTTGGCGAAAATCGGGCTGGCGGCGGCGTCTTCGATGTCGCCTTCGATCGCCATCATGCCTTCGCGGCGGCTTTTGTTGAGGATCTCGTAGATCAGCCCCAGCACCTCGAGGTAGAAGGTGTGGTTGAAACGCGAACTGAACATGCTCAGAGACTTCTTGAGCACGTGCATCGTCATGTAGCCGGGGTTGGCCTGCAAAAATGCGCCGAGCGCCGCGCCACCAATGATCATCACCTCGAAAGGCTGGATCAACGCGGCAATCTTGCCATGGGAGAGCACGTATCCGCCGAGCACGCTCGCGAACACGACAATGATGCCGATAATTTTAGCCATAGGTAGAAAGTACTTATTTAAGTCGGGTTCAAGGTCATATTCGGAAGCTGAAAAATCTCTTCTTCTACTTATCGGCAAAACTGCGCCAGACTATAGCCAGTTCCGGCGAAAAGCCAATTTTGCCCCGTTCCGGGCGTAGATACCCTATGCGATGATCACGTCCAGCCATGACTAACGAAACGAAGGTTCCAACGCCGCGACCGACCACGCTCGAAGGCTGGGTAAAGCTGCTGGACGGCGTGCACCTACCAGTGCCCCAGGCCAGCCACGACCTGGTCTGCAAGGCCATTGCCGACAGCCGCCGCTCGTTGCGTGACATCGCCGAACTGATGCAGGACAGCCCCGCCCTGGCCCTGAGCGTCATTCGCGAGGCCAACCATCATACCCATGGCAGCCTTGCAGAACCTGCGGAAAATCTCGAAGTGGCCATCAACCGCCTCGGCCTCAAGCGTACCGAAGAACTGCTCGCTCGCCTGCCGTCGTTGCCGGGGCATGAAATCCCCATCGCCTTGCGCCAGCTGCAATTGATCAGCCAACACGCCACGCAACAGGCCAATGGCTTTTTTGCCAGCCGCCTGGCGCGGCTGTGGCAGGACATTCACTGGGGCAGCCTGCTGTTTCTTTCGCCGCTCTGGCCACTGGCCCTGACTCACCCGCGGTTGCTGGGGGAATGGGAATTGCGGGTCGTCCACAAACGCGAGCCCGCGCGCAAGGTAGAGCGCGAACTGTTCGGCGTCAGCCTGCTGAAAATCTGCCTGGCGCTGGTGGAGACCTGGCGCCTGCCGATCTGGGTGATGCAAGGTTATCGCCTGCTACTCAATGAGCGCCGCGAACTGGTGCAGGTTTTGCGCATCGCCCGGGACAGCGAGCATCCGCTGCGCCAGCAGAATCGCCTGGACGACGACCCAACCCTGCGGCGCTGGCTCAATCAACCGGCCAATACCGTGTTGCTGGCCAACGGCCTGGCCCTTTCAGCGCAACAGGCCTGGGACAGCCCCCACAGCGCCCGCTGGCAATACCTCACCAGTTTGTATCTGCAGATGCCTATGGATGAGGTCCAGCAACAGCTGCACCAACAAGCCGTCACCAGCGCACGTCATGACGCCATGCCGGACCTCTGGCATCCGGCCGCGGCGTTGCTCTGGCCCTGGGGCAGCCGTCGTATCCACCCCGGCTTGCTACCGCCTCCACCACCCAGCGCCGAGGACCTGAGCCAGTGGCGCAAGCAATGTTCGGCACTGCTGGTGGAACCGAGCCCCTTCAGCAATGCCATGCACCTGACCACCTCGGCACGGGACGTGTTGGTGGCCTGCGGCATGCGCCGGGTGATGATCCTGATGGCCGATCGCAACCAGACCAGCGTGCGCGTACACCAGACCGCCGGCCTGCCCAAAGAAGCCGCGGCCATGAGCTTTACCATCAGCCAGAGCAAAATAGTGCAGCGGTTGCTGGCCCAGCAGGCCCAGGTTCGCCTGAACCCGGACAACAACGCGCAGTTTTCGGCGCTGCTGCCACCGGGCCTGCGCAGCCTGTTCCGGGGGAGCACCTGCTGCTGCGCTCCCTGACCTGCAATGGCCGGGTGATCATGCTGGTGGCGGTGGACCAGGGCGGCGGGCCGTTCTCGGACGTGACCGTGCAAGCCTTCGGCAAAACCGTGCAATGCATCGAAAGGGCCCTGCATACCTTTACCAACCGCGGCCGCTGAACTTGCTACAATCTTTTCCCTTTGCGCCCCTGGAGACCTCACATGCCTGACTTCTCTGGCTTGCCGTTGGTGATCGAGCCGAGCGAGCTGCTGCCGCGCCTCGACGCCCGCGAACTGATTCTGGTGGACCTGACCAGCGCCGCCCGCTACGGCACCGGCCATATTCCTGGTGCACGCTTCGTCGACCCCAAGCGGACCCAGCTCGGCCAACCGCCGGCGCCAGGCCTGCTGCCGGCCAAAGCCGATCTGGAAACCCTGTTCGGCGAGCTCGGGCACAACCCGGATGCGGTCTACGTGGTCTATGACGATGAAGGCGGCGGCTGGGCCGGGCGGTTTATCTGGCTGCTGGACGTGATCGGCCACTCGAACTACCACTACCTCGACGGCGGCTTGCTGTCGTGGCTGGACGAAGGCCTGCCGGTGTCCATCGAAGTGCCTGCAACCGTCGCAGGCCCGGTCAGCCTGACGCTGCACGAAGCCCCCACCGCCACCCGCGAGTACCTGCAAAGCCGTCTCGGTGCTGCCGACCTGGCGATCTGGGATGCTCGCGGCCCGCTGGAATATTCCGGTGAGAAAGTCGTCGCAGCCCGAGGCGGGCACATTCCCGGCGCGGTCAATTTCGAATGGACTGCCGGCATGGACCCAGCGCGCAACCTGCGCATCCGCAAGGACATGGCGCAAATCCTCGAACAATTGGGCATCACGCCTGACAAAGAAATCATCACCCACTGCCAGACTCACCACCGCTCCGGCTTCACCTACCTGGTAGCCAAGGCGCTCGGTTATCCACGGGTCAAAGGCTATGCCGGTTCCTGGGGTGAATGGGGCAACCACCCCGACACACCCATCGAGCTTTGAAGGTTCTTAAGGACAGTTAATGAAAAACCGTTTGTTCATCCTCACTCAATACCTGCTGCCCCACCACCTGCTGTCGCGGTTGGCCGGCTGCATTGCCGAATGCCGCGTGCGCTGGTTCAAGAACGCCTTCACCGCGTGGTTTGCCAAGCGCTACCAAGTGGACATGTCCCAGGCACTGGTAGAAGACCTGACTGCCTACGAGCACTTCAACGCCTTCTTCACCCGTGCCCTGAAAGACGGCGCACGCCCGCTGGACGACGCCCCGGGCGCGATCCTCAGCCCCGCCGACGGTGCCGTCAGCCAGCTCGGCCCGATCGAGCACGGAAGGGTCTTCCAGGCCAAGGGCCACAGCTTCAGCGTGCTGGAACTGCTGGGCGGCGATGCGGCCAACGCGGCGCCGTTCATGGGCGGCGATTTTGCCACCATCTATCTGTCCCCCAAGGACTACCACCGCGTGCACATGCCGCTGGCCGGCACCCTGCGGGAGATGGTCTACATCCCGGGGCGGATTTTCTCGGTCAACCAGACCACCGCCGAAAACGTTCCGGAGCTGTTCGCCCGCAACGAGCGCGTGGCGTGCATTTTCGACACCGAACGCGGGCCGATGGCCGTGGTACTGGTGGGCGCGATGATCGTGGCGTCCATCGAAACCGTCTGGGCCGGACTGGTGACACCGCCCAAGCGCCAGCTGAAAACCTTTCGTTATGACGAAGCCGCCCGCGCCCCCATTCATCTGGAAAAAGGCGCCGAACTGGGGCGCTTCAAGCTGGGTTCGACAGCTATCGTGCTGTTTGGTCCGGACCAGGTGAAATGGGCCGAAGGCCTGGTGGCCGGTTCGCCAGTACAGATGGGCCAGGGCCTGGCGCTGCCCAAAGCCTGATTCATCGCCTGCCTTTTGAAGCAGGTCTGTAGTGCAAGTCTTGTGGGAGCAAGGCTTGCCCGCGAAGAACGATAGCGCGGTCTAAAAAATCGCGGTGCCTGCATCGCGAGCAAGCTTTGCTCCCACAACACATTCAGGGCAACACACCTGCCTGTCAGCTGCTAGAGTTGGAAACAACACGTTTATTTCCCGCCGGAGCCCGTACACGGCATGAATGAGACCAGCCCTCTCCAGCTATTGCGCGTCCTGACCCCGACACAATCACGCCTGTCGTTCTGCGATGCTACGCCACGGGACCTCAAGCGCTGGATCGCCAACCTGCCCAAGGCCAACATCGGCGAAACCGCCCGCCTGTTGTACCAAGCCCTTGGTGAACTCAACCAACTGCTCACGCCCAGCGACAATCGCCTGCAACTGCTCGAGCTGCTGCGGCCCGAGGTGTATTACGTCTGCAAGCACCTGGAGCGGCACTTCCTGCAACAGGCCATCGTGCTGGATGATCGCTCGCGCAAGATCGTCAACCTGTGCCAGGCCCTGCAAACCCAGCTGGCGATGGGCTACAAACAGATCGTGGCGCGGATCGCGTCGAAATACACCAAGGACCGGGCCCGCCTGCTGAGCACCGCGCTGCAACGGGCGATGCATGCCCTCAACGGCCCGCTGCTGCGTGCCAGCCAGCTGTACAGCCCAGTGCCTGAAGGGCTGTGGCTCGATTTGCATCAGTTGCACCAGATCGCTTGCCAGCACCGGCTGCAGCACCTGAGCGTGAGTGACGAACTGGCGAGCCAGGTTCATCAATTGAACCCCGAACAGACCTATGTCGTTGCGCTGTTGCTGGGAGCCTCACGCAGCAATCAACTGCGCCAGAGCCAGATCGGGCGGCTGACCGAAGCGCTCGAAACCTGGAGCCAGTGGGTCAAGCTGGACCCCGCCACTACCGCTACCAGCCTGTTCGCAGTCGCTGCGCAGTTGGATGTCGGGCCACGCTACCGCTCCAAATTCCGCGCCGAACAGCAGCCGACCTTGCAGGGGTTTGATCCACAACCCCTGGTGCATGCAATCGCCACTCACCTGGAACAACCCGCCGACAACAGCCTGCCAGTTCCTGGCGGCATGAGCGTCGACACCTTGCATCACCTGCAAGCGGCCTGGGGCGAAGCGGCCGAACGCAGCTTCCAGCGCACCGAGGGCAACGGCACGCTGACGTTGTGCGTGGGCATGAGTGCGCTGCACTATTACCTCGGCGGCGAGCGCTCTTTCAGCGAGATCCTGAAGTGCTCTGGTACGCGCAAGGCGCGGTTCGAAGCCTCGCCAACCACGACCAACGACACCTGGAAGCAGGCTTTCGACGCTGCCCCGAGCGGCGACAGCGACCTGTTGCCCTATGAGGAAATCGAGTATCCGGTCAACCCAACCGATGACGATGGCACCAACTCCGACAACCAGCACCACTTCCCCACCTACGACCTGCCGATCATCAACCACAGCCCTGGCGGCTATTGCCTCGGCTGGCCCAATGAAGTGCCGGAACAACTGCAAGCCGGGGAAATGATCGGCATTCGGGACTCCAGCGACCAAGCCTGGAGCGTTGCCGTGGTGCGCTGGATCCGGCAAGTACGCAACGGCGCCATGCAAATGGGCATCGAACTGGTCGCACCGCATGCCCAGCCTTGCGGGCTGCAACTGGTCCGGGAGCCGAACGAACACGGCCATTACCTGCGAGGATTGTTGCTGCCGGAGATCAGTGCGATTGACCTGCCCCCGACCATGATCGCCCCCGCCTGCCGTTCCAGGAGGGCCAGCAAGTACTGATCAATACCAACGGACAGGAGCGCCGCGCAGGCCTGGACCGCCGAGTGACCAGCACCCACAGTTTCAATCAGTTTTCCTATCACCCGGAAGACTCATCCCAGACCGCGGATGACGGTGACCAAGAGGGGAATTTTGATTCGTTGTGGAAGTCGCTTTAAAGCCAGCCACATAACCTCTGTGGTGAGGGCGCTTGCTCCCTCACCACAGAGCGATGTACAGGCTCAGAGCTGCCCGTCACGATCCCTGAAGCCCAGCAGGTACAACACCCCATCCAACCCCAGGGTTGAAATCGCCTGCCTGGCCGACTGCTTGACCAACGGCTTGGCCCGAAATGCCACGCCCAGGCCGGCGATTGCCAGCATCGGCAAGTCGTTGGCGCCGTCACCCACGGCGATGGTCTGCTCCAGGCGCAGGCCTTCCTTCTCGGCCAGTTCACGCAGCAGATCGGCCTTGCGCTGGGCATCGACGATCGGCTCGACGGCAACGCCAGTCACCTTGCCATCCACCACTTCCAGTTCGTTGGCGAACACGTAGTCGATGCCGAGCTTGGCCTGCAACTGCTTGGCGAAGTAGGTGAAGCCGCCGGACAGGATGGCGGTCTTGTAGCCCAGGCGCTTGAGTTCGGCGAACAGCGTCTCGGCGCCTTCGGTCAGGCGCAGGGAAGCGCCAATGGAATCCAGCACGCTGACGTCCAGGCCCTTGAGCAGCGCCAGACGCTCCTTGAAACTGGCACGGAAATCCAATTCGCCAGCCATGGCTCGCTCGGTAATGGCCGAGACCTTGTCGCCCACGCCGGCCGCCTTGGCCAGTTCATCGATGACTTCGGCTTCGATCAGCGTCGAGTCCATGTCGAACACCGCCAGGCGGCGATTACGGCGGAACAGCGAATCTTCCTGGAAGGCGATATCGACGTTCAGTTCCTGGGCCACGCTGAGGAACTCGGCACGTAACGCCTGGGGATCGGCCGGCTCACCGCGCACCGAAAACTCGATGCAGCCCTTGCCCTTGTCGTCCGGGGTATCCAGCGGCATGCGCCCGGACAGTCGGTCGATGTGGTCGATGTTCAGGTCATATTTGGCGGTGATCGAGCTGACGCGCTGCAACTGCTCGGCGGTAACCTTGCGGGTCAACAAGGTAACGATGTGGCGCTTCTTGCCCTGGCCGGCCACCCAATGCCGGTAATCGTCCTCGGACACCGGGGTGAAGCGCACCTGTTGGTCGAGCTTGTAGGCAGTGAACAGGATGTCCTTGAGCACCGATTTGCCTTGTTCGGCGTCCGGAATTTCAACCAGGATGCCGAATGACAGCGTGTCGTGGATCACCGCCTGACCGATGTCGAGAATGTTCACACCACCCTGGGCCAGAACGCCGGTAATGGCCGCAGTCAGACCCGGACGGTCGCTGCCAGTGATGTTTATCAGGACGATTTCGCGCAAGGCGCACCCCCGCAGGTGGAAAAAAACCGCATTCTACCCACATTCAGTGACCATCGGGCACCGCCAGTGCTTTGCCGGTCATGGGGCTGTCGCTATACTGCGCGTCAATTTCACGGACAAAGAGCCGAGCTCAGTGAACCGGCCCACGCCAGTCAAAACCGACAACTTCTTCCTGCTGATCTTCCGTGCACTGCGCCATCGTCGCGTGCCGATTGCATTGCGCATCGCCAGCCATAACGTGATCCTGGTCGCCCTGGCCCTGGTTATCTATGCCTGCGTGATGGGTTTGCAATTCAAGCAGGCGATGCACGAGCAGGCCGATGCCCTGGGTGAAAGCCTGACCACCCAGACCGCCACGTCCGCCACCGAGCTGCTGGTGTCCAACGACATCCTCAGCCTCAATGTGCTGCTCAACAACCTGACCAAGAACAAGCTGGTGGCCCACGCCGCCATCTACAGCGTGGACAACCGCATCCTCGCCGAGGCCGGCCAGCGTCCCAAGCCGGGCCTGCTGGGCGAGTCCGGCGGCATGTACCAGAGCAAGATCACCTTCCAGGACGTGACCGCCGGGCAACTGCGCATCAGCCTGGACATGGATCAATTCCAGCAACCGATGACCATCAGCCTGCAAAGCATGGGCATCCTCAGCGCGATCCTGCTGGCGCTGGCATTGGCCTTGAGCCTGCGTCTGGGCCGACACATCTCCACGCCGCTGCTGCAATTGCGCGTCTGGCTGCGGGACATCGACGAGCACACCCCGGCCACCCAGCGCCAGGACGAAATCGGCGACCTGGCGCGGCAACTGCACGCCAGCTTCGCGCCGGAACCTGAGCCCGTGCCGGAACCTGAAGACATCGACTACGTGGACGACGACGATGCCGAGCCGGGCTTCGAAGTGCGCAACCTGCGCGACCCTGGCTTCGATGAAAGCCAGCCAATGCCTGCTTCCAAACCGGCTCCACGCCACGTGGTACGCACGGTAGAGGACGAGGAAGACGACGACGCGTTCGCCGATCTGCGGGACGAATCAGTCGATGGAGCACCTCAACCGGTCGCCAGGCCAGTCGCCTCGAACCTGCCCCGGCACAGCGCCGTACTGGCCGTGCAACTGGGCGCCCAGGACCAACTGCGCCGCCTGCCCCAGGCGCGCCTGAAGGAATTGCTCGAGCGCTACCGCGACTGCCTCGACCAGGCCGCATCGCTCTATCAGGGCGAACTGCACACCCTGAACGATGGCAGCACGCTGATGCTGTTCCACACCGAAGACAGCGGTGACGACTACCTGACCAACGCCATTTGCTGCGGTGAGTTGCTGCGCGCCTTGGGCCACCAGTTGCAGATCGAAGTCGCCGACAGCGGCATCACCCTGCAACTGCAACTGGGCCTGACCTTGGGCGACGGCTTGTTCGGCCTGAGCCAGATCGACCTGCTGCTGACCGAAACCGCCCAGGACGCCCTGGCGCTGTCGCAACACAGCCGCAATCTGCTGCTGGTGGAGCGCAAGATCAACGACGACGCCCTGATCCGCCAACGCGCCCGCATCCGCCCCATCGCCAGCCCCGAAGGCGCGTGCTGCGTGGAGCGGCTGATGGAGCCTTATCCGTCAATGCTGGAGCGGCAACTGGCGCGGATGCATGAGCGCCAGGCCTGAGTCCCGGTACTTAAAATAACGAAGCCCGCAGATGAGTGATTATCTGCGGGCTTTTTTGTTGCCGTCACTGGCCCCATCGCGAGCAAGCTCGCTCCCACAGGGGATCTCTGCATAGCCGCAGACCCAGTGTGGGAGCGAGCTTGCTTGCGATGGCGTCAGGACAGACAGCGAAAAACCAGCGTCCATCCGACCCACTTTAGCTATCAGGCTCAAACGAATACTCAAATGACACTTGCGCCGGCTCACCATGGCCAGCCACGTAGCTGCCAGTCCCACTCAAATTGACCAGACCCCCAGTACCGGCGCCCTCTACGACATTCCACGTACTGCGTGCCTTACCTTCGGAGAATGACCCCGAATGCTGGGCAACAAATGTTCCGTGCTTACCTGCCACCACCGCACAAACCCGCTCAAAACCCACAAAGCACACTGTGCCGTCAGCGCTATAGGACATCAGGTATTCGACGCTACTGGTGCCCTCGATAGCGCCGGAATAGGACTGCGTGATTTTGGCATGCGAGAGTTTTGGAGCGTCTTCAAGAGTTTGAGTCGGTTTCTCATCCCAGCCCGTGATCTGAAATGTGCAACTTGCAGTTGTTTTCATGGAATTAACTCGTCCTTGTCGTTATTGGGGGGAGGCCTGATGCGCCGGGCCCTCATCTTGCCTGACCGCTTCCAGGAAATAAGAACCCAGGCGTTACAGAAACAACAAAGCCCGCATTGATGCGGGCTTTGTCTTGTAATTCAGTCCTGGCGTCAGAACCTGAACACTTCCATGTCCGTACGAATCGGCAAGGCCATGGGAATCTTGTCCTTTTCCTTTTCCACCGGCTTGGCCGCGGCAGGAGCAGACTTACGTGGAACCTCTGCGATAGGAGGCTGGTTGGCCAGGGGCTTGAGCGACACGGACAGTTGCTCGGCCAGGCGCTGCAGAAGCACGCCTTGGGCCTGGACCTGTGCCGCCGTGGTGCCAGCATGTTGCTCTTGCAGATGAACGATACGGTTCTCACGCACCTTGCCACGACGGTCGATCAACCGCCATTGGGCATCGAGCACTGCCGGTTGGGCTTTACCCGAATCCAGGCGAGTAATCGACAGCAGTACCTGCACATCCGGGGCAAAGCCCTGAGTCGCAGGTGCCAGTACGACACGCTGGCTGTCCAGGTGCCCGGCGACCTGACGCAACAGCAATTGGTCGATGTCGGAAGACAGGCTGCCAGCCCAACGCCCGTCGGTGGCGGCCTGCAGGCTGCCGTCCGGTTGGCGTTGCAATAAGGTTTCGCGTTGCAGGTAGTCAGCGATCAGGACCGGCCCCAGCAATACAGCCATGCCTGTGCTTTGCGCAGGCTGGGCCGGAGTTCCGCTGTCCAATTGGTACAGCGACACCGGCTGGTTCATGCTGCAACCCGCCAGGCCAAGCAGGCCGGCGAGCCACAAAATAGGAAGGCGCAGAGCAGTCATCGTTCCGTCCAGGTGGCAGCCACAAGGCTTGCCACAGTGAAAAAATACTCGGTCATTATAAAGAACGCCCGGCCACGCCGACGCTTTAAAGGGCCTATCATCCGTGAATATGCGCGCCGACTCCAGCGCGAAAGTATCGATCTGCGGCATTTAATCGCAGACCGAGCCCTCTAGTACGCCTAATTGAGGTTTTCGACGAACAGCGCATCGACTCGCTGAAATCCCCTTGGAAGCTTGTTGCCCCGCCGACCGCGCTCACCCTTGTAATGCTCAAGATCGTCCGCCTTCAACGAAAGCGTGCGCTTGCCTGCCTGGAGCACAAGCGTGGCGCCTTCCGGCAACACTGCAATATCCGTGACATATTCCTCACGGCTGGCGACCCGTTCGCCGGAAATACCAATAATCTTGTTGCCCTTGCCTTTACCCAGCTGTGGCAGGTCGCTGATCTTGAACACCAGCAACCGGCCTTCGGTGGTAACCGACGCCAGCCAATTGCTCTCCCGATCGGCCACCGGCCGCGGCGCAATCACCTTGGCGTTGTTCGGCAGGCTCAACAACGCCTTGCCCGCCTTGTTCTTGGCTTGCAGATCCTCACCCTTGACCACGAACCCGTAACCCGCGTCCGATGCTATTACGTACAGCCCATCATCATCTGGCATCAGCACGCATTCAAAAGTTGCACCCGGTGGTGGCGTTAAACGACCGGTCAGCGGTTCGCCCTGGCCGCGAGCCGATGGCAGGGTATGCGCCGGCACCGAATAACTGCGTCCGGTTGAGTCGACGAACACCGCAAATTGGTTGGAACGCCCGGCCGCCAGGGCCTTAAAGCCGTCCCCGGCCTTGTAGGAAAGCCCCGTCGCGTCAATATCATGACCCTTGGCGGAGCGCACCCAGCCTTTTTCTGACAGCACGACAGTCACTTTCTCGTTCGGCAACAGATCGTGTTCGGTCAGCGCCTTGGCTTCGGCACGCTCGACGATGGGTGAGCGACGGTCGTCGCCGTAGGTTTCGGCGTCCTTGATCAGCTCGGTACGCACCAGCTTCTTGAGCTTGGTTTCGCTGCCCAGCAAGGCCTGCAGCTTGGCCTGCTCCTTGAGCAACTCATCCTGTTCGGCGCGCAGCTTCATCTCTTCCAACCGCGCCAACTGCCGCAGGCGAGTGTCGAGGATATAATCGGCCTGGATTTCACTCAGGGCAAAACGCGCGATCAGGCTGGCCTTGGGGTGCTCCTCGGTGCGGATGATGTGAATCACTTCGTCCAGGTTGAGGTAGGCGATCAGCAAACCGTCCAACAGGTGCAGGCGGCGCTCGACCTTGTCCAGACGGAACTGCAGGCGCCGACGCACCGTTTTGACCCGAAATTCCAGCCATTCCACCAACAATGCCCGCAGGTTTTTCAACTGCGGCTTGCCGTCCAGGCCGATGATGTTGATGTTGACCCGGTAGCTGGACTCCAAGTCGGTGCTGGCGAACAGGTGCTGCATCAGCGCGTCGTGGTCGACTCGGCTGTTGACCGGGATAATCACGATGCGGCATGGGTTTTCGTGGTCGGATTCGTCGCGCAAGTCAGCCACTTGCGGCGCTTTCGACGGTTTTGCCTGCATCATCGCGGCAATTTGCTCCAACACCTTGGCCCCGGAGACCTGATGCGGCAGCGCCGTGACAATGATGTCGCCGTCTTCGATGTGGTACACCGCACGCATGCGCACCGAACCGCGACCGGTTTCGTAGATTTTCAGCAGGTCGGCACGCGGTGTGATGATTTCCGCTTCGGTCGGATAGTCCGGGCCCTGGATGTGTTCGCAGAGTTGTTCCACCGTGGCTTTTGGCTCGTCCAGCAGACGCACGCACGCCGTGGCCACTTCCCGCAGGTTGTGGGGCGGTACGTCGGTGGCCATGCCGACGGCGATGCCGGTGGTGCCATTGAGCAGGATATTGGGCAAACGCGCCGGCAACACCAGGGGTTCATCGAGGGTGCCGTCGAAGTTCGGCCCCCAGTCCGCCGTGCCCTGGCCCAGCTCGCTGAGCAGCACTTCGGAATAACGCGACAACCGCGCCTCGGTGTAACGCATGGCCGCGAAAGACTTGGGATCGTCCGGCGCACCCCAGTTGCCCTGCCCGTCCACCAGGGTGTAGCGGTAGCTGAATGGCTGGGCCATCAACACCATGGCTTCATAACAGGCCGAGTCGCCGTGGGGGTGGAACTTACCGAGCACGTCACCGACGGTACGCGCCGATTTCTTGTGCTTGGAGTCCGCATCCAGCCCCAGTTCACTCATGGCATAGATGATCCGCCGCTGAACCGGCTTCAAACCATCGCCGATGTGCGGCAAGGCGCGATCCATGATCACGTACATGGAGTAATTGAGGTAGGCACTTTCGGTGAAGTCAGCCAGCGATCGGCGTTCTACGCCGTCTAAGCTGTCTGCAAGAATGTCGCTCATGCGGGCCTCATCAGTTCGTTGTCTGGCGCAGCAGCATGGTGCCGTCGCGCTGGGTAAATTCAAGTTTGTTCAGGGCGCTCATGCCCAGCAGCACTTGCGTGCCACCCAGGCCTGGCGCCACCAGGGCACGGACATCGCGCAATACGATGTCACCCAATTGCAGCCGGTCGATGCGGGTGCGATAGCCCTCGCTCAAACCGTTGGCGGTACTCAACGTCACACCGAAACCTTTTTCCAGCTTGAGGTGCTCAGCCAACTCCACTGGAATCGCCACGTCCGTGGCACCGGTGTCGAGCATGAAATCCACCGGCTGGCCGTTGATCTGGCCGCTGGCGACGAAATGCCCCTGCTGATTGCCGACCAGCTTCACCTCGATAAAACCTTCGCCTTTTTGCGAATACACCTGGGTATTGGGATTTTGCTGGCGCTGCTCCCATTGAGCAAAAAACCGCGTCGCCAGAAACAGCGCGGCGCACCAGCCCAGGATCATCAGCACCCGGCCGGCGCGCTTTCCCGGCGGCTGACTCATGGCGAGGCGCCCCAGCCACCGTCCGGCGCGGCGAAGCGCCAGATGATCGGCCGCGTTTCGCCGTCGGCGCGGGCACCGTCGTTGTTGTCCAGGCCGACCCAGGCACCTTCGGCGTCCACCACCAGCGCTTCGGCCAACCCATAGGCCTGCGGGTAACGGCGATTGTCCTGCAGCGCCTCGGCGGCGAACGACCAGCAGTGCTCCACTTGGACGGTCTGCGGGTCACGCCGACAGATCTGAAAGGCGTTGCGCTCCAGGGTAAACAGCTTGCCATTGAACAATGACAGATCAGCGAAGTCCCGCGAAACCGCCTTGGCCTTGGGGAACTGCGCCGGCTGCATCTCCAGACCCGCCTCGCTCAGCAACACGCAATTGCCATCGCAGTCCCACACCGTTTGCTGGCGCTTGACCAGCAAAAGACCGCGACGCTCGCGCTCGGCAGCCAACCACAGCTGGTCACCGGCCGGGTTGATCGCCAAGCCCTCGAACAGCGCATTGAAATGCAGCAACATGCCACTGGCGCGGGCCTGTCGGATCATTGTTGGTGCAATTTTCAACCAGGACGCCGGCCCCGCAGGCGGTACCTGCAACACGGCGGCTTGGGATTCGCTGACCACATAGCGATTGCCAGCGCTGTCGCAGCTGATACCTTCGAAATCCAGCTCGCCACCGCGCAGGAACGACGCTGCCCAGGTTCGGGACTTCAAGCCCCAGGGCAAACCACTGTCGGGAACCTGCGGCACCTCGATTTCAACCACCTCGGCCTGCCAGACCGGCGCCTCTGAGGGTGCGAGGCGATAGAGCCGGTCATCGTCGCGATCGGACACCGTCCACATCTCGCCGCCGCACAGCGCCAGCCCGGACAGGTTGCCACCGCGCATGCCATCGACGACGTGCTCGGACAACAGCTTCAGTTCCGGCGCAGGCCCTGCGACTACCACCCCCGCCCACAGCAACAACGCCAGGGCGAAACCGTTGCGCATCAGCCCACCACCTCGGCCAGGTCACCTTTGGATTCAAGCCAGGACTTGCGGTCGCCGGCGCGCTTCTTCGCCAGCAACATGTCCATCATTTCCGAGGTCGCTTCGAAATCATCCAAGGTCAACTGCACCAGACGGCGAGTGTTTGGATCCATGGTGGTTTCGCGCAGTTGCGGCGGGTTCATCTCGCCCAGGCCCTTGAATCGGGTGACCTGCGGCTTGCCGCGCTTCTTCTCGGCCACCAGGCGATCGAGGATGCCGTCGCGCTCGGCGTCGTCGAGGGCGTAGTAAATGTCCTTACCCAGGTCGATGCGGTACAGCGGCGGCATCGCCACGTAGACGTGGCCGGCATCCACCAGCGGGCGGAAATGCTGGACGAACAAGGCGCAGAGCAACGTGGCGATGTGCAAGCCGTCGGAGTCGGCGTCGGCGAGGATGCAGATCTTGCCGTAGCGCAGCTGGCTCATGTCAGCGGCGCCCGGATCGACGCCGATGGCCACCGCGATGTTATGCACTTCCTGGCTGGCCAGCACTTCGCTGCCGTCCACTTCCCAGGTGTTGAGGATCTTGCCCCGCAGTGGCAGGATCGCCTGGAACTCCTTGTCCCGCGCCTGCTTGGCCGAACCACCGGCGGAGTCACCTTCCACCAAAAACAGCTCGGAACGCATCGGGTCCTGCCCGGCGCAATCGGCGAGCTTGCCCGGCAAGGCCGGCCCTTGGGTGATACGTTTGCGCTCGACTTTCTTGCTGGCCTTGAGACGGCGACCGGCGTTGTTGATTGCCAGCTCCGCCAGGGCCAGGCCGGTTTCCGGGTTGGCGTTGAGCCACAGGCTGAACGCGTCCTTGACCACCCCGGAAACAAACGCCGCCGCCTCGCGGGACGACAGGCGCTCCTTGGTCTGGCCGGAGAACTGCGGCTCCTGCATCTTCATCGACAGCACGAAGGCAATGCGTTCCCAGACGTCTTCCGGCGCCAACTTCACGCCACGGGGCAGCAGGTTGCGGAACTCGCAGAACTCGCGCATCGCATCGAGCAAACCCTGGCGCAACCCGTTGACGTGGGTACCGCCCTGGGCCGTGGGAATCAGGTTGACGTAGCTTTCCTGAACGCTTTCGCCCCCTTCGGGCAGCCACAACAGCGCCCAGTCCACGGCTTCCTTGTTACCGGCCAGGCTGCCGCAGAACGGCTCGTCAGGCAGGCGCTCAAAACCGTTGACCGCGTCTACCAGGTAAGAACGCAGGCCGTCTTCGTAATGCCACTCGACTTTCTCGCCGGTGGCCTTGTCCTCGAAACTGACCAGCAGACCCGGGCACAACACAGCCTTGGCCTTGAGCACATGCTTGAGGCGGCTGACGGAGAATTTCGGCGAATCGAAATACTTCGGGTCCGGGGCGAAATACACACTGGTCCCGGTGTTGCGCTTGCCGACGGTACCGATCACTTCCAGCTCAGTGGCCTTGTAGCCGTCGGCGAAGGTCATCTGGTATTCGTTGCCATCGCGCTTGACCCGCACCCGCACCTGGGTCGACAAGGCGTTGACCACGGAAATACCCACCCCGTGCAGACCGCCGGAGAACTGGTAGTTCTTGTTGGAAAACTTGCCGCCGGCGTGGAGCTTGGTGAGGATCAGCTCGACGCCCGACACGCCTTCTTCGGGGTGAATGTCCACCGGCATGCCGCGGCCATCATCGCTGACTTCCAGCGAGTGATCGGCGTGCAGGATGACCTGCACCGAACGGGCGTGCCCGGCCAAGGCTTCGTCGACACTGTTGTCGATGACTTCCTGAGCAAGGTGGTTCGGCCGACTGGTATCGGTGTACATGCCGGGGCGCTTGCGCACCGGGTCGAGGCCCGAGAGGACTTCGATGGCGTCTGCGTTATAGGAGCTAGCGCTGGGAGTGGCCATGGGGTCTCGTCGTCAGTGTTCAATGAAAAAAGGGCGATGGGCTCACAGCGATGTGAAGTCGATCGCCTGGTACAAATCGGCGCCAATGCCGGCAAAACTCAACAGCGCCGGCAACTGCTGGGCAAACCCTTGGAAACTGTGGTCACCGCCGGCCTGGATGCGCAAGGCACAGGCACGGTAATACTGTTGGGCGTGGCGATAATCCAGCGTTTCATCACCGGTTTGCAACCATACCTGATACCGCTGCGGATCCTGGGGCGCCGGCACCTCCAACGAGGCCAGGGCCGTGACGTGGTCGTGGGTCAGTTCCCAGGTCTCATTGGTATACAAATTCTTTTGCGGGCCCAGGTAACCGTCGAACATCCGATGGGGGCTGACGGCCGGGTTGATCAACAGCGCCTTGAGGCCGTGGCGCTCGGCCAAGTGAGTCGCATAGTAGCCGCCGAGCGAGCTGCCGACCAGCAGCGGCCGCCCCAGTTCTGTAATCGCCTGCTCCAACTGACCGATAGCCTGGCGGGGGTGGTGATGCAAGGCGGGCACCTGCAACTGGTTGCCCAAACCCAGGCGCGTCATCACTTGCGTCAACTGACAGGCCTTGGTCGACGCCGGGGCGCTGTTGAAACCATGGATATAAAGGATCGAACCCGACATTGCCGACTCCCTGGGTGTTGGGCAAAAGCCGGAGTTTACAGGGAGATTGCGGTGGTTGGGGGGATTTGACCGTCTTGTTGCCTGCGACGACCAGTTGATCCCTGTAGAGCCGAGCGAGCTCGCGATGAGGTCTTCAAGGCCTGCGTACAAACATTCTATTGAGCTGAGTCAATTAATCGCCCCAGACTCATTGAGCTGAGTCAAAAGACCGGGGCAGACAGCTTCATACCATAGGACATCAATTTTGAAATGTCCTCTGGAGCCCCCATGCACAAGTCCTTGCTCAGCGCTTCCCTCGTCGCCCTCACGCTCGCCGCCCCATTCGCCCAGGCCCATACCGCCGGCGACATCATCGTTCGCGCCGGTGCCATTACCGTCAACCCGCAAGCCGACAGTTCCAGCGTCAAGGTCGACCGTGGCCCGCTGGCCGGTGCCGACCTGGGCGGCAAGGCGACCATGAGCAGCGACACCCAGCTGGGCTTGAACTTCGCCTACATGATCACTAACAACCTGGGTATCGAACTGCTGGCGGCCTCGCCGTTCGAGCACGACGTGAAAATCAAAGGCACCGCCCTGGGCGCGGCCAACAACAAGCTCGGTACCCTCAAACACCTGCCCCCGACCCTGAGCCTGGTCTACTACCCGCTCGACGCCAAGTCGGCCTTCCAACCTTATGTTGGCGCCGGTATCAACTACACCTGGATCTATGACGAACACGTCGGCAGCGAAGCCAGCGCCAACGGCTTCAGCAATTTCCGTGCGAGCAACAGCTGGGGCATGGCGTGGCAAGTGGGCGCTGACTACATGTTGACCGACAACATCATGATCAACGGCCAGATTCGCTACATCGACATCGACACCACCGCGTATGTGGACAACAACGCCGTGGCCGGCGGCACACGGGCCAAGGTGAACGTCGATGTGGACCCATGGATCTACATGGTGGGGTTGGGCTACAAGTTCTAAGCCGAACCTAAAGATACGAAAATCCCTGTGGGAGCGAGCTTGCTCGCGATGACGTTGGATCAGCCAATAATGATGTTGACTGACCTGCCGCTATCGCGAGCAAGCTCGCTCCCACAGGTTTGTGTTTGTGGTGGCTGGACACTCAGCGCCCCAGCAACCGCGCCAGCCCCACGCTCATCGGGGTTTGCGGTGGAAAGCTGAAGCGCTGCAACAGCCGATGGTTGTCGGCCCGCGAATGGCGGATGTCGCCGGAGCGCGCCGGGCCGTAGCTGATCGGCGGCAGATCGCCCACCACGGCGGCCAGGGCCTGGAGCATCTGCTTGAGGGTCGTGGCCTGGTTCCAGCCGACGTTCACCGCGCCCACTTCCACCTCGGGCTTTTCGATGGCCTGCACCAGCAAATCCACCAAATCTTCGACGTAGACAAAATCCCGGGTCTGCTCACCGTCGCCAAACACGGTGATCGGCAGGCCTTTCTGTGCCCGTTCACTGAAGATGCTGATGACCCCGGAATACGGCGAGGACGGATCCTGGCGCGGGCCGTAGATGTTGAAGAAGCGGAACACCACCGGTTCCAGGTCATGCTGGCGGCGATAGAAGTCGAAGTAGAACTCGCTGGCCAGCTTGTCCGAGGCATACGGCGTGAGCGGGGCCTTGGGGGTTTCTTCGTCGATGGACTCGCCTTCGCCGTTGTTGCCGTAGACCGCTGCGCTGGAGGCGAACAGCACCCGTTTCACACCGCTCTGGCGCATGGCTTCGCAGACATTCAGGGTGCCGATGAAATTGCTCTGGTGGGTGCGCACGGGGTCGTCCACCGAGGCTTGCACCGAGGCCACCGCCGCCAGGTGCGCCACGGCGCTGCAACCGGCCATGGCCCGGGCCACCAGCGCGGCATCGGCGACGTCGCCTTCGATCAGTTCGACCGCCGGGTTATCCAGCGGCAGGTTGCTGCGCTTGCCGGTGGACAAATCATCGAGGATGCGCACCGCATGTCCCTTGGCGAGCAAGGCGTCGGTCAGGTGCGAACCAATGAAACCCGCGCCGCCGGTGATTAAAACAGGGCCTTCAGCCATGGCGATAAAACCTATCCAGTAAGCCCGGGAGGGCCGCGCGCCAGGCGCGGGGCTTGATCCCGAAAGTGTGCAGAATTTTCTTGCAGGCCAGCACCGCGTGCTGCGGTTCTTCCGCGGCGTCCGGCCGTGCGGCGTGGGCCTGGGGGGTGGGCGACTCGATGGCCAGCGGATGCAGGGCACGGGCTTCGGTGAGGATCGCCTGGCCCAGCGCCAGCGGCGTAGTCGCCTCGTGGCCTGCGTAATGATAGGTGCCCCACAGCGGCGCCGCGCAATCGAGCTGCTTGAGCACCGAGATGATCACGCGCGCGGCATCGTCCACCGGCGTCGGGTTGCCCCGGCGGTCGTCGGCCAGCAACAGCTCTTCGGGCTGTTCGGCCCGGGCCAGGAAACGCCCGAGGATGCCATCGGCGCTGTCGTCCAGCAGCCAGCCGAACCGCAGCAGCACATGTTGCGGGCAGGTGGCGCGCACACTTTGCTCGATCCGCCACAGCGCCTGCCCCCGTACGCCCAGGGGCACGGGTTCGTCTTTCTCGCTGTAGGCCGTGGCGCGGGAGCCATCGAACACGCGATAGCTCGACGGTTGCAGCAAGACGATGTTGTGATGCTGGCACAGCCCGGCCAGGCGCTCGACAGCGCGCTCCTGGCTGGCCAGGCGCTGCTCGCTGACGGACTCGGCCTGGAACCAGTCGAAGTAGTACGCCAGGTTGATCAAGGCGTCCGGGCGGGTATCGTCGAGCAGTTGCGTCAGGCTCGCGGCATCCCAACCGTCTTCGGGCGGGCGGGGGGCAAGAAAACCGATGTCTTCTTCTGCACCGAGGCGAATCAGCGCCTGCCCAAGGGCATTTCCGCCGCCCAGTAACATAAGGCGCATTCGCATAAAGTCAGCAGGCCCAGTCTATTGGCACAAGAATTTGGTCGACAACGCCCGCAGGCGTTGCCGGAATCGTTGCATTTTGCGGGTTTAGTGCGCAACCGTCATCCGTAAAGTGCAGATCGCCGGGTTTGTGTGGTTCTTGAGGCCGTCATCGCGAGCAAGCTCGCTCCCACAGGGGATCTCAAGTGCCCATGGAATCCCTGTGGGAGCGAGCTTGCTCGCGATGAGGTCCTGACAGGCACCGAAGATCCCAAGCGGTACTTGCGTCCTCCCCGCCCCACCCGCCTAAACTGCCCACATGAATCTGCCCCTTGCAGCCAACCAGGCCATGACAGGCTTTCACCCCGCCGTCCGCGCCTGGTTCAGCCAGACCTTCCCGGCGGTCACCGCCGCCCAGGCCCGGGCGTGGCCGTTGATCGGCCAGCGTCGTTCGACCCTGGTGGCGGCGCCTACCGGCTCGGGCAAGACCCTGACGGCTTTTCTCGCCGTGCTCGATGACCTGGTGCATCGCGGCCTGGAACAGGGCGGCCTGCCAGACCAGACCCTGGTGGTCTACGTCTCGCCGCTCAAGGCCCTGAGCAACGATATCCAGATCAACCTGCAGAATCCGCTGGCCGGCATCACCGAACAGCTGCGGCGGATGGACCTGCCGCCCCTGCACATCACCACCGCCGTGCGTACCGGCGACACGCCGCAGAAAGAACGCTCGGCGATGCGCAAGACCGCGCCGCACATTCTGGTGACCACCCCCGAATCGCTCTACGTGCTGCTCGGCTCCGACTCCGGCCGACGGATGCTCGCCAGCACCCGCACGGTCATCGTCGACGAAATCCACGCCATCGCCACCAGCAAGCGCGGCAGCCACCTGGCCTTGAGCCTGGAGCGCTTGCAGGGGCTGTGCGCCGAACCGCTGATGCGCATCGGCCTGTCTGCCACGCAAAAGCCCATCGAAGCGGTGTCACGTTTTCTCGTCGGTGAGGGACGCACCTGTGAAATCGTCGACATCGGCCACGCCCGTCCCCGGGACCTGGATATCGAGGTGCCGCCAGTGCCGCTGTCGGCGGTGATGGCCAATGACGTGTGGGAACTGGTCTACAACCGCCTCGCCGAGCTGGCCCGGGAACATCGCACCACCCTGGTGTTCGTCAATACGCGGCGTTTGGCCGAACGCCTGAGCCGTCATCTAAGCGAGCGCCTGGGCAAGGACGCCGTGGCAGCCCACCACGGCAGCCTGGCAAAAGAATTTCGCCTCGACGCCGAACAACGCCTCAAACGCGGCGAACTGCAGGTGCTGATTGCCACCGCGTCCCTGGAGCTGGGCATCGATATTGGCGATGTCGACCTGGTCTGCCAGATCGCCTCGCCCCGTTCGATCTCGGCGTTCCTGCAACGGGTCGGTCGCTCCGGCCACCAGGTCGGCGGCACACCCAAGGGGCGCCTGTTCGCCACCACCCGTGACGACTTGATCGAATGCGCCGCCCTGCTCGACTGCGTACGCCGTGGCGAACTCGACATCCTGCACATCCCCAAGGCGCCGCTGGATGTGCTGGCCCAGCAGATCGTCGCCGAGGTCAGTTGCCAGGAATGGCCGGAGCAGGCGCTGCTGCATACATTCCGCCGCGCATCGCCCTACGCCGAACTGGACGACGATCACTATCAGGCGCTGTTGCAGATGCTCGCCGAAGGCCTCAATGGCCGCCAGGGCGTGCGCAGCGCCTACCTGCACCGCGATGCCGTGACCCGGACCTTGCGCGGACGCCGGGGCAGCAAGCTGACGGCGGTGACCAGCGGCGGCACCATCCCGGACAACGCCGACTACGCCGTATTGCTCGAACCCCAGGGCTTGAACATCGGCAGCGTCAACGAAGACTTCGCGGTGGAAAGCATTGCCGGCGATGTGTTCCAGCTGGGCAATACGTCGTATCGCATCATTCGCGTCGAGACCGGCCGCGTGCGGGTCGAGGATGCTCAAGGGCAGCCGCCGACCATCCCGTTCTGGCTCGGCGAAGCGCCAGGGCGCAGCG
This sequence comes from Pseudomonas sp. St316, assembly GCF_018325905.1. NCBI lineage: Bacteria > Pseudomonadati > Pseudomonadota > Gammaproteobacteria > Pseudomonadales > Pseudomonadaceae > Pseudomonas > Pseudomonas sp. St316. The sequence continues at coordinate 6,059,756 of NZ_AP021901.1, forward strand.
CCGAATTGTCCCTGGCCGTGGCGCGTCTGCAAGCCCAACTGGATCAACTGCTCGGCGCCACGCCGGGCGACCTGCAACCGGCCCTCGATTGGCTGACCGGCACCCTGCAATTGAACCTGGCCAGCGCCGAACAACTGCTGGATTACCTGGCCCCGGCACGCCTGGCCTTCGGCGCGTTGCCGTCCCAGGACACGCTGCTGATGGAGCGTTTTTTCGACGAGTCCGGCGGCACGCAGTTGATCATCCACACGCCCTTCGGTAGCCGCATCAACCGCGCCTGGGGCCTGGCCTTGCGCAAGCGCTTCTGCCGCACCTTCAACTTCGAGTTGCAGGCCGCCGCCAGTGAAGACGCCATCGTGCTCTCGCTGTCCACCAGTCACAGCTTCGAACTGGACGAAGTGTGGCGCTACCTCAACAGCCACAGTGCCGAACAGATCCTGGTCCAGGCGGTACTGGATGCGCCGCTGTTCGGCGTGCGCTGGCGCTGGAACGCTGGCGTGGCCCTGGCCTTGCCGCGCTACGCCGGCGGGCGCAAAGTCGCCCCGCAAATCCAGCGCATGAAAAGCGAAGACCTGATCGCCAGCGTGTTTCCGGACCAGATCGCCTGCCTGGAAAACCTGGCCGGCGAGCGGGAGATCCCCGACCACCCACTGGTGGAGCAGACCCTCGACGATTGCCTGCACGAAGCCATGGACAGCGAAGGCTGGCTGAGGCTGTTGCGGCGCATCGAAGCAGGGGAGATTCGCCTGATCAGCCGCGACCTGCCGGCGCCCTCGCCGCTGGCGGCAGAAATTCTCAGCGCCCGCCCCTACACCTTTCTCGACGATGCGCCGCTGGAAGAACGACGCACCCAAGCAGTGATCAACCGGCGCTGGAGCGATCCACAGGCCACCGGCGACCTGGGCGCGCTGGACGCCGAGGCCATCCAGTCGGTCCGCGATGAAGCCTGGCCGACGCCGGCCAATCTCGATGAGATGCATGAAGCCTTGATGAGCCTGGCCTGCATCGCCGACAGCGAAGCCTGCGCCCATGCGCCGTGGCTGGATTGGTTGCAGGCACTGGCCGCCAGTGGTCGCGCCAGCCACCTGCAGATCAGCGCCGAGCGTGGTCTGTGGGTGCCGCTGGAACGCCTGACCTGCCTGCAAGCCCTTTATCCACAGGCCCGCTGGCAACCGACGCTGACGGCCCTGGCCGGTTTCGATGAGCCCTGGGACAGCGACGAAGCCCTGGTGGAAGTGCTCCGCGCCCGGCTCAGTGCCTTTGGCCCGCTGCCGTTGAAGGCCATCGCCTACCCGCTGGGGCTGTCGACCTCGCAAGTCACCCAGGCCCTGGCGCAACTCGAACAGCAAGGCTACGTGCTACGCGGACGGTTTACACCGGGCACCGGGCAAGAGCAATGGTGCGAGCGACATTTGCTGGCGCGGATTCATCGCTACACGGTCAAGCGCCTGCGCCGGGAAATCGAGCCGGTGATGTTGCAGGATTTCATGCGGTTCCTGTTCGACTGGCAGCACTTGTCGTCGTCCACCCAGGGCCGGGGCACTGCCGTGCTGCCGTCGATCCTCGGCCAGTTCGAAGGCTATCCGGCCGCCGCGTCGGCCTGGGACAGCGACCTGCTGCCGGCGCGGATCAAGGACTATTCGCCCAGCTGGCTCGATGAGTTGTGCCGCAGTGGCAAGTGGGTATGGACGCGCCTGAGCGCGCGCCAGAAGCCTTCCGCCAGCGCTCTGCGCAGTACGCCGGTGGTGTTGCTGCCGCGCAGTCAGGTGGCGTTGTGGAGCAGCCTCGCCGGGCAAACAGCCCTCGATGAGTTGTCGCCCAAGGCGCAAAAAGTCCATCAGGCCCTGCGCGAACACGGCGCGTTGTTTTTCGATGAGCTGGCCCACGAGGCCCACCTGCTGCGCAGCGAACTGGAAATAACCTTGCAAGAACTGGTGGGCGCCGGGTGGGTGAATGCCGACAGCTTCGCCGGCTTGCGCGCGCTGATCACCCCCGCCAGTAAACGCCAGGCCCGCAGCAGCCGGCGCGGGCGCGGCGCGTTTGTCGGCGGCATGGACGACGCCGGGCGCTGGGCCTTGTTGCGCCGCAGTCAGCCGGTACCCGTGGACGGCGACCGTCCCGCGCCCACACCACCCGACACCCTGGAACACATCGCCATGACCCTGCTGCGCCGTTACGGCGTGGTGTTCTGGCGCTTGCTGGAGCGCGAAGCCGACTGGCTGCCGAGCTGGCGCGAGCTGCTGCGCACCTTTCATCGCCTGGAGGCGAGAGGCGAGATTCGTGGCGGGCGTTTCGTCAGCGGACTGGCGGGCGAACAATTCGCCCTGCCCGAAGCCATCCCGCTGTTGCGCGAAACCCGCCGCCGCCCTACCGACGGCAGCTTGGTGGCGGTGTGCGGGGTCGATCCGCTGAACCTGGCCGGCACCCTGTTGCCGGGGGCGAAAGTGCCGGCGCTGGCGAGTAATCGGCTGGTGTATCGCGATGGGTTGCCGGTGGCGGCGCAGATCGCTGGCAAGCAGCATCTTTGGGTGGAGTTGGATGTGCAGGGGATGGCTGACGTGAAGAACAAACTCATTCAGAAAGGTTGAAGGTGTTTGGGCGGGCCCTATCGCGAGCAAGCTCGCTCCCACCGTTGATGTGTGGTGAACACAAATTCTGCATCCCCTAAAGATCCACTGTGGGAGCGAGCTTGCTCGCGATGAGGCCCTCAGCCCCACCACAAATGTCATCAACTATTGCGGCTGCTCGGCCTCCTCCGCCGCTTGCTGCCCATCCACCAGCCGCCGAGGCAACATCACCTGCTGTGGATAAGTCTGCGCAAAGTGCACCGCAGGGTGGTTATCCACAAGCTTCTTCAGGTGCTGGTTGAACGCCCGGCTCACCGCATACTGTCCACCGGACACCGTACGGAACTGCGCCGTGAGCACCACGCCATTGAGGTCCATCTTGTCCACGCCGAAGACGTCCAGCGGTCCTTGCAGGTTGAATTTCAGGAACGGATCTTCGGCGATCGAACGCCCGGCCTCGCGAATCAGCTCGATGGCTTGGTCCACGTCGGTGTCGTAGGTGAACTGCACGGAGAAGAACGCAAAGGCAAATTGCCGGGACTGGTTGGTCACGGCCTTGATCTGGCCGAACGGCACCGAATGCACGAAGCCCTTGCCGTCGCGCAGGCGCAGGGTGCGGATGGTCAGGCCTTCGACAGTGCCGGCGTGGCCGGAGCTGAGCACCACCCAGTCGCCGATGGACAGCGTGTCTTCGATGATGATGAACAGCCCGGTGATCACGTCCTGCACCAATTGCTGGGAGCCGAAACCGATCGCCAGCCCCACCACCCCGGCACCGGCCAACAACGGCGCCACGTTGATGCCCAGGTTGGCCATGGTGGTGATTGCGCAAATCACCACCAGGATGATTTTCGCCGCGTTGCGCAACAGCGGCAGGATGGTTTTGATCCGGGTACTGGGCTGGCGGGCCCCGCGCTTGTTCAGCGGCGGTTTCAAGGCTTCCTGGATCGCCGTGTCGAGCACCACCCACGTGAGCCAGGTCATCAGGAAGATCAGGCCGATGCGACTCAAGGAATCACTGATCGCTCGACCTATGGCGTTGCGCGAGGCGAACTCGAACAGGGAAAGCCCCCAGATCCGCCCGAGGATTTCAATGAATGCCACCGCCATGACGATGCGCAGCAACGCGTGCAACAGGCTCAGCAAACGCCCCTTGTAGGCACTGTTGCGCTGGATGGCCTCGGCCTTGGGTGACTTGAAGACATGCTGGAACACCGTGCTGAGGAACACTGTGGCGATCAGCAGGATGGTGGTGAACAGCGCACAACGCAGGGCTTTCTGATTGTCCTCGCCGACACCGATCAGGCTCACCGCCGACACCAGCACCATCAACAGGATCGGCCAGTACCAGAGCCCGGAGAAAATTCGCAGCGACTCCTGCAAGGCCGGCTGTTTCAAGCGCTGGGCCAGGGGGCGGTTGCGGATAAGGTGCGCCACCGGCCGGCGCATGCGAATCACCAGCCAGCCAAAGATCACCGAGGCGAACAGACCGGTGAACACCGCGATGCTGCTGGTGATGTTACCGCCCAGTTGCCGGGCGATCTGCGGGCTGGTCAAGGCATCGCTGAGGGCGGCGAGAAAGCCGATCATGAACAATGGCCGGGGGCTCAAGCGCCGGATCATCGCCACTGCGCAGCGTTTGTGACCGGCGTTGAACATCACGATCACGCACAGCAACACCGACGTGGAGAAGATGCCACTGCTGGTGGCGTAGGCAAAGCACAGCGCCAGGGCGCGACCGACCGACACCTGCAGGAAGTGGCTGACGTACAGGGTCAGCGGCAGGCAGATCAACGCCGCCGCGGTATACGGCAGCAGATAACCGAGCAGGTCACGCAGGCGCTGGCGGGTACGCAACCAGCGGCGCCGGCCCAGATGGCGCAGCAGCAGCCGCGCCCCTGACCAGATCAGCGCAAAAGCGCCGATCCAGACGCCCGACAACAACAGGAAATCCCCCACCACGCGCCAGGACGAACGGGATGTCTGGTCCACCAACCGGTCCACCTCATCCGCCGCCCGATCCGCCCGCAAGCGCCAGGCATCCACCAGGCTCTGGTTGAGGTCGAGCTTGTCCTGGACGTCGTCGATGCTCGAACTGATGGCCCCCAATAAACCGCCCTGCACCAGCGGTGCGGGTTCGGCGGGCGGTTCATCGGGTTTGGCGGTGCCAGGGACAGCGGCGGTCCCGTAGGCGCTAGTGCCGGTCATCGCCAGCAAGAACAGCAGCAATACAGTGCTCAATCGAGACAAAACACGAGGCTCCTTCACACGGGATCGGTAAGGAACTGATCAATATTGGGTCGGCAAGTTCGCTCGCAAGGCCAATCCCCCTGTGGCAAGGGGATTTATGTGGGAGCTCCTCCACCGCCGGTAAGCCCATCGAAACTTTCCAGGCCGCACGACAGTCATCACAAAACAGAGGCTGCACGAGGTCATTGGCACGGGAGGGATACATGACGGCGATCCACATTGGTATTTCCGGCTGGCGCTACACGCCTTGGCGGGGGGATTTCTACCCCAAGGGGCTGACCCAGAAACGGGAATTGCAATTCGCCTCGCGAGCGGTCAATAGCATCGAAATCAATGGATCGTTCTACGCCCTGCAACGCCCCGAACGGTATGCCCAGTGGTATGCCGAGACACCGCCCGGCTTCGTGTTCAGCGTCAAGGCCCCGCGCTTCATCACCCACATCAAGCGCCTGCGAGACATCCGTAAGCCCCTGGCCAATTTCTTCGCCTCTGGCGTGCTGGAACTCAAGGAGAAACTGGGGGCCATCCTCTGGCAGTTTCCGCCCAGCTTCAAATTCGACCCCGAGCTGTTCGAAGACTTCCTCAAGCAATTGCCCCACGACACCGAAGGCGCCGCCGCCCTGGCCCGGGAGCACGAGCCGCGCCTGGACGGCCACGCCAGCACCACCACTGATAAAAAGCGCCCACTGCGCCATGCCGTGGAAATCCGTCATGACAGCTTTATCGACCCGCACTTCGTCACGTTGCTCAAGCGCTACGACGTGGCCTTGGTGATCGCTGACACCGCCGGCAAATGGCCCTATCGCGAAGACGTCACCAGCGATTTCGTCTACCTGCGCCTGCATGGCGCCCAGGAGCTGTATGCCAGTGGCTATACCGATGAGGCGTTGAAGCGCTGGGGCGACCGGATCGAGGCCTGGAGCCACGGCAAGCAACCCGCCGACGCCCACCTGATCGCCCCTGACAAGAAACCCCGGGCACGCAAAAGCCGGCAAGTGTTCTGCTATTTCGACAACGACATCAAGGTCCGCGCGCCCTATGACGCACGGCACTTGCTGGAGCACTTCGATCTGGACAATGAACTCGCGACCGCGCCCGGCGTGCGCCCGGCCGAGGGAGTATTGCCATGAGCATTCCAGAATCCACCGAAGCGAGCCGCGACCCGATTCAACACGCGGCCCAGGACCTTGCCCCAGTCAGCCGCTTCACCGTGCTGACGGTCAACACCCACAAAGGTTTTACCGCCCTGAACCGTCGCTTCATCCTGCCGGAGCTGCGCGAAGCGGTGCGCAGCGTGTCTGCCGATGTGGTGTTCTTGCAGGAAGTCCACGGCACCCACGAACACCATCCCCAGCGCTACAGCAACTGGCCGAGCATGCCGCAGTACGAGTTCCTGGCCGACAGCCTCTGGCCGCAGTTCGCCTATGGACGCAACGCGGTGTACCCGGCGGGCGACCACGGCAATGCGCTGCTGTCGAAATTCCAGATCATTCGCCACGACAACCTCGACGTGTCCATCAGCGGTCATGAAAACCGCGGCATGCTCCACAGCGTGCTGCGCCTGCCGGGTGATGGACAGCAAGTGCATGCCATTTGCGTGCACCTGGGGTTGCGCGAAGGCCATCGCGTCGAGCAACTGAAGCTGCTTTGCCAGCGCCTGAGCGAATTGCCGCCCGAGGCACCGGTGATTGTCGCCGGGGACTTCAACGATTGGCGCGGCAAGGCCAATGATCTGCTCGAACCGTGTGGCCTGCGGGAAGTGTTCGCCGAACAGTGGGGCAAACCGGCCCGCAGCTTTCCGGCGCGCCTGCCGATCCTGCGCCTGGACCGCATCTACGTGCGCAACCTCAAGGCCCATCGCGCCAAGGTGTTGAATGTACGCCCCTGGTCGCACCTTTCCGACCACGCACCGCTGTCGGTGGAGATCGAATTATGAGCGCGACGATGGAAAAGGTGACGGTGGAACAGGTCGACACTACGCCCGGCGAGCGCAACCCCGCGCTGGCCGATATCGAATACGGCTGGCACGGCAACAATCGCGTCAAGTTGCTGGAGAACGGCGAGGAGTATTTCCCCAGGGTCTTCGAGGCCATTCGCCGGGCCGAGACAGAAATCCTTCTTGAGACTTTCATCCTGTTCGAGGACAAGGTCGGCTACGAGCTGCGCGACCTGCTGGTGGAAGCGGCCCAACGTGGCGTGCGCATCACCGTCAGCCTCGACGGTTTCGGCTGCGGTGAACTGACCCTCGAGTTCCTCGCCTCGTTGAGCGACGCCGGGGTGCGCTTGCAGATGTTCGACCCGGCGCCCCGGCACTTGGGGATCCGCACCAACTGGTTCCGCCGCCTGCACCGCAAGATCGTGGTGGTGGACGGGGTGATTGCGTTCATCGGCGGGATCAACTTTTCCGCCGACCACCTGGGCGACTTCGGCCCCGAAGCCAAGCAGGACTATTCCGTGGAGGTCAAAGGGCCGGCCGTGGTGGATATCCATCACTTCGCGCTGTTGCAGAGTGGCCGGCCCGCCCGGGCCAAATACTGGTGGCAACGCCGCCGCAGCCGCCGCAACGAGCTGGCGTTCAACGACCACGACGGCCAGGTGCGCCTGGTCTACCGGGATAATCACGAACACCCGACCGACATCGAAGAGGTCTACCTGCAAGTGCTGCGCAGTGCCCAGCGGCGGGTGGTGATCGCCAATGCCTATTTCTTCCCTGGCTATCGGCTGCTGCGCGAGATCCGCAACGCCGCGCGGCGCGGCGTGGAAGTCCGGCTGATCCTGCAGGGCCAACCGGACATGATGATCGCCAAGCTCGCCGCACGCATGCTCTACAGCTACCTGCTCAAGGCCGGCGTGGTGATCTACGAATATTGCGAGCGACCACTGCACGGCAAGGTCGCCCTGGTGGATGAGGACTGGAGCACGGTGGGTTCGAGCAACCTCGACCCGCTGAGCCTGTCCCTGAACCTGGAAGCCAATGTGCTGATCCGCGATCGGGCGTTCAACCGCGAGTTGTTCGAACGCCTCGACTACCTGAGCCACAACCATTGCACCGCCATGCCGGAAAACCATGCGCCCCGGGGCCTGTTGTGGCGCATGACCATCGGTTTCATGGTGTTCCACTTCTTGCGCCATTTCCCGGCCTGGGCCGGCTGGCTGCCGGCTCATAAACCACGTCTGAAACCTTTTTCGCCGCCGACGGCGGTCCGGAGCGAACCCCATGAACCACTCTGAAGCGCACGCCGCGCCGAGGGATGCCCATGCGCCGGAACAGGCCAAGCCCCGATCTCGCTGGAGCCGTTGGAAAAGACCGCTGACCCTGGTGTTTTTCCTGCTGTTGATCGTGCTGTTCACCGCCTTGGCCCGGCGTATCGATTGGACCGAGGTGTTCGCCACCCTGGCCGATTTCAAAGTGCGCACCTTGATCATTGCCGCCGCGCTGACCGTCACCAGCTTCATCACCTATGCCTGCTTCGACCTGATCGGTCGCACCTACATCCGCCAGAAACTGGGTTGGCGGCAGATCTTGCCGGTGGGGGTGATCAGTTACGCGTTCAACCTCAACCTCAGCGCCTGGGTCGGTGGCATCGCCATGCGCTATCGGCTGTATTCGCGGCTGGGGGTCAGCACCGGGAACATTGCCAAGATCCTCGGCCTGAGCCTGGCCACCAACTGGTTCGGCTACATGACCCTGGCCGGGGTGGTGTTCAGCAGCGGCCTGGTGACCATGCCACCGGGCTGGAAACTCAGCAGCGATGCGCTGCAAGGCGTCGGCGCGCTGTTGCTGCTGGTGAGCGCGGGCTATCTGCTGGCCTGCCGATTTTCCAAGCGCCGGGCGTGGACGATTCGCGGCATGGAAATCAACCTGCCATCGCTGCGCATGGCGGTGCTGCAACTGGCACTGGGGGCGCTGAACTGGTCGTTGATGGCGGCGGTGATCTTCACGTTGCTGCCCGGCAAGCTGGATTATCCAGTGGTGCTCGGGGTGTTGCTGATCAGCAGCATTGCCGGGGTCATCACCCACATTCCGGCGGGGCTTGGGGTGTTGGAGGCGGTGTTCGTTGCGCTGCTGCAACATGAGGTGTCGCGAGGCAGCCTGTTGGCGGGGCTGATCGCCTATCGGGCGATCTACTTCATCCTGCCGTTACTGATTACCGTGGTGATGTACCTGGTGATCGAGGCGAAGGCCAAGGCGTTGCGGGTCAAGCCTGGCCCCAAGTGATGAGGTGCCTTGTCAGGCCCCATCGCGAGCAGGCTCGCTCCCACATTAGGTCGGCGGTGAGGAAAAAACTTGTGATCGCCCCCTTACCCCTGTCTTACCCCTGTGGGAGCGAGCTTGCTCGCGATGAGGCCCGCACCAACACCCCACAATCACCGCGCCTGGATAATGCTCAACCGCTCTCCCACCACCATTTCCGTGATCCAGTCCACCAGGATCGAGGTGTAGGCCTGCTGTGACACGGGGTCGCTCAAGGCATGATCAGCGCCGTCGATGATCCGGTGCGTCAGCGAATGGGTCTGCTGGCACGCCGCTCGGTAACTCATGATGGTGGCGTGGGGCACATGGTCGTCGGTCTCGGATTCCACCAGCAGCACATCACCGGTGAACTGCGAGCACGCGTGCAAGGCGCGATTGGTGCTGGCGTGCACCAAGGTGCTGCGGTAATCCAGCAGGTCAGTCTTGTCCAGGTCGCGCTTGGGCGTGTGCCATTGCTCGTCGCGGTACAGCGCCGGCACCCGCAAGGCCAGCCAGCGCACCGGGCGCAGCGACGTCAGGATCGAAGCCAGGTAGCCGCCATAACTGGTGCCCACCACGGCAATCGCCGAGGTATCCAAGGCCGGGTGTGCGAGCAAGCGGTCGTATGCCGCCAACAGATCCCGCAGGTTATCCTCGCGGCTGACCCGCGCTAACGGGATCCCCGCCCCGCCAGTGTGCCCGCGCAAGTCGAAGGTCAGGCACACGCAACCGAGGCCGGCGATGCCCTTGGCCCGCTCCAGGTCCCGCTCCTGGCTGCCGCCCCAGCCGTGTACGAACAATACGCCTGGGACCTTCGACTTGGGGCTCAGGAACGTCCCGTTCATGCGTTCATCGTCAATCTCGATCTGAATGGTTTCACTTCTAGCCGTCATAGGATTGAACCGTTACATATTTGAGTAGGAAATCACCATTTTCCGCCGCGCCGCGATACACCTCCCTGGCACCGGCCGGCATCGGTTGGTCGAGGTAGGTTTCCACCGAGGACACTCGCACCGCGCAGGTTTGCGGCGCTTCGACGAACACCTGCAACGCCGCCAGTTCGGCGCTGCTGGCGCCGCCCATGCGCCACGACTGTTCCAATACACCGCCACGCGGCTGGCCGGCAGCATCCAGGCCCTGGGCAATGTCGTAATTGCGCCGCGAAGCAAAAAAGTTCGGGTAGGCCTGGTTGGCGGCGTCATCGAACACTTGCGCCAGGCGCACCGCCTCGCGCACATCATCGGGCAGTTCGAGCCTGAGCAACTCGATATAGCCGCCCTGCACCACCAGCAGGTCCGATCCGCCGTACACCTCCAGCCCTTCGCTGTCGTGGGTCAGGTGTTGCACACCGCAATAGCTCAGGACCTTGCCGTTGATGAAGCTCTGCCCGACGCTCTGGGTCTTGACCTCGTTGAGGTGCTGCTCCAACGCCACCCCATCACGAAACAGCGCCTGGGCGTCAAGTCCGGCGACAATTTCATCGAACTGCGCCAGGCTCTTGACCAGCCGTTGGCCACGTCCGGCACAAGCATGGATCGGCTTGAGGCGAATCGGCCCGGTGTACAGCAAATGTTCGGCGGCCGGGCGCGCATCCTTGAGCGAAAAGACCGTCACGCCATCAAGTACCGCGCCTCGCGTGAGCTTGGCAAACAGCGGCGACCAGCCTTTGGGCGCCACCGCGTCCTTATTCAACAGACCATGGGTAATGGCCTTGGTGCAGATAAAATCATGCTCGACATACCCGCCCCACACATCCTCCGGCCCCTTGACCCCCAGGCGCATCGCGGCATCAGCGCCGATCAGCGTTTGCGTGGGCAACAGATAGAGATCATCACCGGCATGCCGCTGGGCGTCATGACTGTCGCCGTATTCCCATCCCAGGATCTGTGCCAGCCACTGGGCCAGTGCACGATTGGTCTCGACTTCATGGAGCGGCGCTTGTGGATTGACCGAATAGGCCACTACCCGCTTGTTGCGATTGACTGGTGTCATGCGTTGCCCTTTTTCCTGCGCTCGATGGCTTTGGAGAAGGGAAGTTGCAGAGATCAGGCCAACGGTGGCATCGGCAATGAGGGTTCAGCCAAGCGGGCCTATTGTGCGCAGTTGATAGCACCGGGCCTGTTTCATTCTGCACGACCCATGGCCAGCGTCCCGCAAATTGCACGATGGCCGGCAGCAGATGCAGCCCCCTGTGGCAAGGGGATTTATGTGGGAGCAAGGCTTGCCCGCGATGCAGGCGCTACGGTCTTTGCAGAAATCGAGGCGCCTGTTCGCGGGCAAGCCTTGCTCCCAAATAGCGGGGGTAAATCCCCTCGCCACAAAGCGGCAGTGTCAGCCTTTGGGAACGCTCGGCGGGCTCACCCCAAACCGCGCCCGGTAATCGCTCGGCGCCAACCCGGTGATTTTCTTGAACGTCGCGCGAAAGGCGCTCGGGTCCTGGTAACCGACGGTCCAGGCAATGTGGTCGATGGTGCCATTGGTGAATTCCAGCATTTCCCGGGCCTTGCCGACGCGCAGGTGCTGGCAGTATTCGGTGGGCTTGAGCCCGGTGGCGGCGCGAAACCTGCGCAGGAAGGTGCGTTCTTCCAGCCCTGCGCGTTCAGCCATCGCGCCGAGGGAAACCTCCACCGCGCCGCTGCTTTGCAACCAATGCTGGACCTTGAGAATCGCCGGGTCACCATGGCCGAGGATGGGCGCAAAATTACTGCCGCACTGGCTCGCGCTGTCGCTGTGCTCGATCACCAGAAATTGCGCCGTGCGCGCGGCGATGCTGGGCCCGAGCAGGCGATCCACCAGGCGCAGTCCCAGTTCCGACCAGGCCATCAGCCCGGCGGTGGTGATCAGGTCGCCGTCGTCGACGATGGGTTTGTCGGCGTTGAGCTTGATCTTCGGGTAACGCGCGGCAAAGGTCTTGGCCGAAGTCCAGTGGGTGGTGGCGCTGCGCCCATCGAGCAGGCCGCTTTCGGCCAGCAGGATCGAGCCCACGCAAACCCCGCCCAGCACCGTGCCGTCGGCATGCCGCGCCCGCAACCAATCCATCAGCGCCTGAGAGACCAAACCTGCACTGAAACCGGCAAGGGACGGTGGAATCAACAACGCCACCAGCTTGCCCGCCGGGCCTGTTTCACTGTCGAACACCCGCAGCGGAGCCTCGCCCTCCTCCGCCCGCCAGTGACTCACCCGCAGCGTTGGCAACGGCACGCTGGCATGCTCGACCGCGATCCGCTGCGCCACGGCGAACAGATCGGTCAGGCCATGCACCGCCGCCAGTTGCGCGCCAGGGTAGATGAGCACCCCAAGCTCGGCGACTGCCCTTTGCTGCGTCATTGTCAGTTTTCCCTCGCTTATTGTCGTTGCGGCCAATCCTCGAAGCAGCGGCAAACGCCAATACTGGCCTCACACCCAATCTGATCGAGCAAGCCCCCATGTCCAAGCAAGCGCTCATCGTAGTCGATATCCAGAATGACTACTTCCCCCAAGGTAAATGGCCGTTGGTCGGCGTCCAAGCCGCCGCCGATAACGCCGCTCGCTTGATCGAAGCCTTTCGCCAGGCCGGGGACAGCGTGGTGCACATCCGCCACGAGTTCACCTCCGACGACGCGCCCTTCTTCACCCCGGGCTCCGAAGGCGCCCAGTTGCACCCCAAGGTGCTCAACCGCGCCGATGAACCGGTGGTCCTCAAGCACTTCGTCAATTCGTTTCGCGAAACCGAACTACAAGCCATCCTCGACCAGCACGGCATCGAACAACTGGTGGTGGTCGGCAGCATGAGCCACATGTGCGTCGACGGCGTGGTGCGAGCAGCATCGGATCTGGGCTACGGCGTCACGGTGATTCATGATGCCTGCGCCACCCTCGACCTGGAATTCAACGGTGTCGTCGTGCCTGCTGCCCAGGTGCATGCGGCGTTCATGGCCGCGCTGGGGTTTGCCTACGCAAGTGTGGTGAGCACCGAGCAATTCCTGGCGACCCATCGCTAAATACCCGGCACCTCTGAGAAACCGCAAAAAAACCGCGCTTCGTTGGCGAAGTGCGGTTTTGTCTCAAGCATCAACGGTGTGCCTGGAAGGATCACGCATCCAGCACTTGCAGCAACCTCGGCATCGTCGCCACGAACCCCATCTGCTGCGCTTCGCGCGCCATCCCTTTCAACTTCTCGCCGCTGGCTTGATCGGCGCTGCGCAGCCACTGCCCCGCCACGTCGATCAAGCGCACATGATGGGTGATCCAGGCGCATGACGCCGACTCGGGCAATGCCGCCATCTGTTGTCCATGCCAGATCGCCTGTTCGGTATTGCCCGCCAACAGGCAGGTTTCAGCGGCGGCCACGCGAAAGCGCAAAGCGTTGTGGGCCAGGCAGGCCAGGGTGAGCTGGGCTTCGCCCTTCGCCAGGGCCTGCTGGCTGAGCGGCCCATCGTCGCTGATCATCGCCAGGCTGCCGTAGACCCACGGCCCGATGTAGCGCTGCAGCTCGAAGCGCTCGACCAGGCTCGCCGCCTCCATGATCAAGGCCTGCGCCAGCCCGCGCTCGCCCTGGCGCAACGCCACCCGCGCCAACCCCTCCAGCAGGATCGCTTCGAAACGGCTGGCGCCAAGGTTGCGCGCCAGTGCCAGGGCACAGGTCAGCTCTTGCTCCGCCAAGGCATCCTGGCCGCCCGCCACCAGCACCCAGGCCGCCGTGAGCCGCGAGAAAACCTGCGCCCGATGATTGCGCAGCCGGGTGCTGCATTCGATGGCCTCCATGGCGTCACGCAAGGCTTGCTCCGGTTGGCCCAGGTAAAGCTGCGCCGACCCTCGGGCGCTGCGATTGCCCGCCTCCACATGCGCCAGCCCATTGCGCTCGCACAGGCGTACGCATTGATCGAACACCTCGTAGGCGGTCTGCATGCGCCCTTGTGCGTAATAGGAGTCGCCAATGCCACTCAGGGCCTTGGCCTCGGTTTCCAGATCCCGGCCGATGCGGGCAAAGGACAAGGCCTCTTCATGGAGCCGGCGACACTCGACGTAATCGCCCCGTGGAAAATAGATGTTCCCGTGCAGGTGATTCAACCGGGCCAGCGCCGTATGGGCCTGCATGGCCCGGGCGATGGGCAGCATGTCCTCGATCAGGCGCTCCTCCTCGTCCAGGCAATCGAGGGTATTGAGGACCGCGGCCAGCCCCAGTGCGGCCTCGATCTGATCCTGGGGCCGCTCGGCCAATGCCAGGGCCCGCTGGAAATGCGCCCGAGCCTCCAAGGTCTGGCCCAGGCCCGAGCACGCCTGGCCGCACAGCAACGCGAAGGAAAAATCGCCCTGCGTACGCTCGGCAAACGCCGCGCACTGCCGCGCCAGCGCAAGGACACTGTCGTACTGGCAGGCCAGGCGCTTTTCGGCCATGGCGACCAACAACGCGTCGAACGCCGCCGGATCGTTGGCCCGCAGCAAATGCTGGGCATAGAGCACCCGGTCGCGCTCGCGGTAGAGGCTCGCCACCTCACCGTGCAACTGCTCGCGAAGCAACGTAGGCATCGCGTCGTAGAGGCAGTGCATGACCAGGTCGTGGACAAACAGATAGCTGCCTGGCTCGATTTCCCGCAGCAGCCCTTGGCGCATGTCCGCCGTCGGCAGATAACCGGGCTGCCCTAGCGCCTGGCGCCACAGCGTCAGCTCGAAACGATTACCCAGCACCGCGGCGTAATGCAGGGCGCGACGTTGCTCGGGGGCCAGCTTGTCAAAGCGGGTCTGGACCAAATGCCGAAGACTGTCGGGAAAAATACCTTCCTGGCTCGACAGCAGTTGCGTCAAGTACAGCGGATTACCCTGGGCGCGGGCAACACATTCAGCCCGGTAGCGCGGATCGACATCGATGAATTGCTCCGCCAGAACCGTAGCCTCCCGCGCCCGGATCGGCGCGATGTCGAGCAGGCTCATGGGGCTGGAGAAATACGAACGGATTTCGCCGCCCAGCGGGTCATCTTCGGGACGAGACGTCAGCAGCCAGACAACCGGCGCTTCGTCAGTGGCATCGAGCAGCTTGCCCAACAGCGTAAACAGCGTGGTGTCGCCCCAGTGCAGGTCTTCGAAGCAGATCACCACGGGTTGTTGCACCGCGACGCGCAGCACCACGTCGAGCAAAGCCTGGAACAGCCCCTGGGTACGGGCCTGGTTGCTCATGTCGCCATACAGGATGGGCGGCTCGGCAGACGACACGCCCGTCAGCACTTGCAGGAACATGCGGTGTTCGGCGGCCACTTTCAGGTGGAACAAGGCCGCGTCCAACAGCGACGCACTGATGGGTTGCGCCCCACCGAGGTTGAGCAGGCTGGCCACCAATTGACCCAGGGGCCACAGACTGTTGTCCATGCCGAAGTCCAGCACATCGCCGCGATGACAGGCAAAGCCACGCTGGCGAGCCATCTCGAAAAACTCGCTGACCAACCGGGTCTTGCCAATACCCGCCATGCCGCGCACATAGACGACGTGCCCATCCTGGCATTCCTGGGTGGCCTCGATCACTGCCTTGAACTGCAACAGCTCGATGGCTCGCCCCACCAACGGACGCGGCGCGTTTTCGTCGAGGCTGCGCGGGCGCAGGCATTTGCGATAGGCCTGAAACTCATCATCGCAGGCGGAAAACTCAAACCGGGTGGCGAGTTGTTCCAGCAGGTTCTGCGCAACATACACCGGCGCATTCCCATGACGATCCAGTAACGGCTTTTGCGCGAGCAAAGCGGGCTCGGCGTGGAGTTCTGGCGCTTCGGCACTCAGGCGTACAAGCCGCAGCACCAAGGCATGCCCTGGCGTGACGAATTGCTCGCGGCTCAGCGCCAACGCGCAGAGCAGGCCCCGTTCGCTATCGCTGCGATACGCCTGCGGAGAGCCGAATTGGGCGATCACCACATCCTGCGTCATCCCCAGTGGAACGCCACCGAACTGACGCACCAGCCGCTCGACTTCATCCATGAACGGCGCCCCTGGCAACCCATCGATCCGAAAAGACAGTTCAAGCACGTAGCGAATGACGCTGTCATCGACCTGTTTCAGCGCCTGTTGCGCAAAGGCCGCTTGGTGCAACTCGCTCATCGTCTGCTGGATGTGCACCAAAGCCGCCGAGGCGGGATCGCCCAGCAGCGCACTCACATCGACCCCGAAGGCCGTCGCCAGGTGCCGAGCGGTGCGATAAAGCACCGGCTTGCCGGTTTCGGCGCGCTTGATGGAGGCGATCGAGACGCACAAATGCCGATTCAGGCAGGCTTCAGCGAGGGTTTCCTGACTCAGGCCATGCTGTTTTCGCAGTCCTTTCAACGACACCGCATCCAGCAGGACACGACCGTCGGATAGCGAGGCATCACGCTTGGGCAGGGCAGCAAAGGTATTGTGTCGGGAGTCCATGTCGATAACCCTTCTACCCTGGAACAACGGCAGCCGACCGAGTGTACTCCAGCGTCCCTCGGCGGGTTAATGAAAAGATGGCATTTGGCCTGATACCAAACTGATACCGGACTGACACTGTTCTGGACTGTCCGGTTATCACGGCCCTCCCGATACTCACTCCCATCAATTGGCACCCAGTTGATACAACCTGAGCGATGGGAGAAAAGCGATGAACGATGGACTGAAGGGCACCGCAGGCGACGACGTGCGCGATATCGGCGGCTCGCAACTGCTGGGGCGTGGACTGAACCGGCTCGATTGGGCCGGTGACAGCAAGGAGTGTCACAAGGTCGGCGATACCGAGTCGGGCAAACGTGCCGTGCCGTACCGGAAAACAGCCTACAACGTAGGGAAAAACGTCACCATGTCCACCGTCGTGGCCACCGAGAACTTCTCAACCGAGACGTTTTCCTCCCGCGACGAGTTCGAAAAACATACCCAGACGAGTGTCGAAGCCTCCGGTAAATACGGCGCCTTTTCCGCTGGTTTCAAAGTCACCTTCGGCAGTGACATCAAGACGCTCGAAGAGCGCGAAGCCGCGCTCTACAGTCATACGGTGCGGTTATGGAAACTGACCTTCGAAGTCAATCCGGCCAATGCGACTGAAGCGTTCAAGAAGCGTGTCGATGACCTGCCCAAGGCCTTCGACCCAGGCAATCCGACGGCGTTTTTCAACTTCCTCGTCGATTTTGGCGCCGACATCGTCAGCGAAGTGACCGTCGGCGGCTCGCTGAACTATGCGATGACCGCACTCAAGAGTTTCCTCAGCCAGACCAATACCCTCGATGCGATGGTCAAGGCCGAATACGGCGCCTTTGTCAGCGGTAGCGCGACCACCTCGATCTCGGAAACGGTCAAGAAAAACATCGCCCATCGCAACGCCAACCTGACCACCCAGGGCGGTACGCACGCCATCGCTTTCAACGCCGTGGACCCCAGCAACTGCAACGCGGAGTTCGGCAAATGGCGTGATTCGCTGCCGGACGACCCCACGGTCGTGGAGTTGAAAATCTCGCCCGTCTATCGTTTCGTCAATGAAGGCGAGACCCGTACGGCACTGGAGCAGGCCTACCAGTGGTACACCAGCTACAAGGCGGAAATCGAAGCCAATTGGCAGGAGTCGGTGGTGGTCCTAGGCCGCTCCGGGCGGCAAACCACCCCCAAGGCCACGGCAACCGGCCCAGCCTTGCGAATGGTGTTCGTCGACAACAAAAGCAAGGAAACCAGCGAGAGTTTCCACTACCCACCCGCCGCGAATGCATCGACCACGGAATTTGAACAGTTCTGGGATGGATTGGCCCTGCTGCTGAAACAAAAAAGCGCGCAGAAACTGCTGATGGCCACTGAACGCTGGCCGCGCGACTCACGCTACTACCCGGGGTACGCCATGCGCGAGGCCCTGCTGGCCAACGGCGCCAGCGAAGTGTCGCTGGCACGTTGGGAGACGCTGACCAAGCACATGCAACCCAACCCGTTGTCCGGCCTGACCTATGTGCTGGCAGGGAATGACTTCGAGGTGCCCGGTGTCGATGGACTCATTGCCGGTTTTGGCCAGGCAGGCAAAGACCTCAACCCAACGGTGAAGATCAAGGCGCGGCTTTCCCACGACTCG
The DNA here is from genome assembly GCF_018325905.1 of Pseudomonas sp. St316. Taxonomy (NCBI): domain Bacteria; kingdom Pseudomonadati; phylum Pseudomonadota; class Gammaproteobacteria; order Pseudomonadales; family Pseudomonadaceae; genus Pseudomonas; species Pseudomonas sp. St316. Next base: position 6,077,832 of record NZ_AP021901.1, read on the forward strand.
TTCGGCAAGGTCAAGCTGGTCAAGACGGCAAGTACCGAGGAAGACCCTCGCACCGCGCTCTACATCGTGCGCAACAATACCGACGCCAAGCCGGCACTGGCGGTCGATCCGCAAAACCGGACCCGTATCGCCATGCAGACGCCGGACAGGCACAACCCAGGGCAATACTGGTACATGCCCGAGCTGGAAAAACCCTACCCGGAAATCAACCACCCGGTACTGCTGATCAACTACGAGACGGGAACCTGCCTGCAGGGCATGCATGACCAGGGCGACTGCCGCCTCAAGCCCATCGAACCGGGTCGCCAGCAGGACGACGTCATTTGGGACCGGCGCGGCGATGAGGTGTTTCACCTGTTGATGGTCTACTACTGGATGGACGCCTTATGCCTGACCCAGGTTGAAAAGCGCGCTGCCGTCCGGGCTTGGCGTCAACCTCACGGCATGGATTGGTTGCGCGAGCAGCATCGTCCGTATAGTTGATACCCGATAGTTACTCCCTGTGGGGAGCTTGCTCGCGATGGCGCTGGTTCAGCTTGCTTCAATGTTGAATGTACCGCTGCCATCGCGAGCAAGCTCGCTCCCACAGGTTTCGACTGCCATTCCCTATAGCCCTCTTGCGTGCGTGGTCCCCATACGATGCAAGTCTTCAACAGTGTTCCCTTTATCGGCGACGGCGTGGAAACAGCCCTCGATCCCCGTCGTTTTCCCTATCTGTTCAACGACCATGGGTTGGCGCAGCCGAGTGTCCAGGTGCGCGGCAACCCGATCCAGCTCAGCCCCGAGAACCCGGCCCTGTCCCTGGGGACTCGATATTCCGGCATCAGCTGGCGGGACCGCGAGGTTGCAACGAACACCGGTTCCTACTGGATCAAGACCTTCGATTTCCACGCCAGCGAAGTGCACTACGCACCGATCTGGGCAACCAGGGAAACGGCGCAAGCTTTTGGCATGACCCTGCTCGGCAACGGCGAATGCCTGCGTTTCGAGTACGACCAACTGATCCTGGGCCAATACACCTACGGCAAATGGGCCGGCCACCAATCGCCCTACCTGGGCCCGGCGCGCCAGCGCGAGCTGCTGACCTACAACCCGACAGACCTCGAATACCACAACTTCCCCCACGCGTTCTTTTCCCGCTACGGACGCTTGCCGCTGGTGATCAGCGTCGCGCGCTGGCGCCCTGCGGCCCGGGAGATTTATCTGGCTGACCTGTGGCTGCAGCCCGGTGATGCATTGGTCCTGCCGCCCAAGCACTACCCCGACATTGCCCCCAGTGACGCCCACGACGTCGAAAACTGGCCGGCCGTCGTGGACATGCATGGCAATCGAAACTCGGCGCTGGCTTGCTGGTTCGGGGAAAGCGAGGACTGTTTGCTGACGGAGACGATCCTGGCCAACTCGACCTTGATGAACTCTCCCCAAGGCAAACCGCACTATCACGAAGAGAAGACGCCGACACGGCATGAGTTACCGGCCAATGACCGACCGTGAGGGTAATGGCATGGCAAGTCAGGCAGAAAAAACCTGGGTTGGCGGGGGCCAGGAAGAACCCGACCTCGGGCGAACGGTTTTTTACTAGGCGTACCTGAGAAATAACGATAAAAATGGCCGGTATTTTTCCCACGAGCCAGCCGTATGAAACGCAAACGAGCGCCGCGCCTGGTCGAATCCCCGTTCCCGACCGCCACATCAGCGCCACGGCACCCGCCCATGTGGGATTGCTCAAACGACGAATCCAGGCCGGGATTCCTGGGCACCATGGTTTACGCTGCGGCGATGTTACTGGCCCTGCCCGTCTACTCGCTGGCAGTGTTTACCATGATGCTGTTCAAGGTCGAAGGCCTGTCGCCCACTCACAAGATGATTATCATGGACCCGCTGGTCATGGCGCTCATGTTCATCAGCGCATTCGCAGCCGTCTGCGTGATCAACTGGCTCGCCTCCGAGCCCGAGGTGCTTGGCTTCTGCTTTGACGAACGCCAGCAGCGCCTCACCTTCACCCAGCGCCGCCCTGCCCGGCAAACCACCGAAGAATGCATACCCTACAGCGATATCTATTACATCAAGCCCTACACCTTGACCACTTTCGCCAACGTGAACCACTTTGAGGTGGGCTACGCCGGGGCCGATGGCAAGCCGATTGCGCTTCGGTTTCGGGTGGATATAACGGTGAAGGAAATGGCGTTCCATGCCACGTGGTTGACGCAGTCGATTGGCGAGAGGATGCAGGAGCTATTGGATCTGGATTTGTAAGCCGCAGGCAGGGAAACTCGCATGCACGGTTCTTGGGGGAGCGCGTGCATGAGGCCATGAAGCCTCCTATACCCCGTGGTTCTGCCCTCCTGGACTGGGAGGGCAAGACTTCCCAGGGAATCAACGAAGTTGTTCGTGCTCCGCAATGTCGGCCAACTTTAAAGCGCAGCCGCTATGGCCATTGATTCTCAAGGCTCTCGCATCCGCGACTTTCAGGGACACCTCAAGCTGCTCCCACGCCGGACGGAAATCCCCCGTTTTAGATAGCTTCACATCAATGAAGTCCGGGCCATATTCAATGGTCCATCTGATCACCAGACAATTTCCGTTTTTCCAGTCATGACTGATGCCGTCATCTTCAAATAACACACCGCTGGAGGCGCCTGAAGGTGCAGGAAAAATCACCAGCTCACGACGCCGATCAAGAGAGGAGTCATTCAGCTTGTGGCACTCACCGGTCGGTATCGCTGTGCCCCCTCGCACCAACAAGGGCAAACGTTCCAAAGGTGCATCCAGAGAAACGTACTGGCCGCCTTCGTACCAACGACCTGTATGCCAGTCGCACCATCCTGTGGCGTTCAGGGGTAGCCACACCTCGCGCTCGCGTGCGCCTTGCTCTACAACGCTGGCGACGAGGACGTCTCGGCCAAGCAGGAACTCGTCGTTTTCCTCGAACGTTTGAAGGTCGTACTCGTGGTCAAGAAACGTTGGTCGCAGAATGGGCTCATCGTCGTGACTGGCTTGCCACAGCAACGTATAGAAATAAGGCATCAACCGGTATCTGAGCCCAATAGCGTCACGGACCGCATCGGTGACCGTTGGATGCATCCATGGCTCATTGACGGTGCCATCGTCGTTCCAGGAGTGAATGGTGAAGCGCGGATGCATCACACCATTCTGGACCCAACGGACAAACAGCTCGGGATCCGGTTTATTACCGGAGAACCCACCGACATCGTGCCCCACGTTGTACAACCCCGACAGGCTCATGCCCAGGCCCATGCGGGTGTTGTAGCGCAGTGTTTTCCAGTGGGTCCGGTTATCACCGCTCCAGGTCTGAACATAACGCTGCATGCCGGCACAACCAGAGCGAGAGATGAGGTAGGGCCGCTCTGACGGCGAAAACCGCTGTTGTGCCTCTAGAGACGCTCTCATCATCAGCAATGCCATGACGGGCCGGATATGTTTGATTGCTATCTCGCGCCCGAAGCCTTGGCAGCGCGCCTCGCCGTCCCACACTTCGAATTCATTGTTATCGTTCCACGTAGACTCAATGCCCAGCTCCAACAGCTGTGACGTGACATTTGACTGCCACCAACTGACGGTGTCCGGGTTGGTGAAGTCCAGATGAGAACCCTCATCGTCCCAGAAGACCGACCGCTCTGGCATGTCGTATTCAGAGTCGGTAATGAACATCTTTTGGCTAGCTACCTCGGCGTAGCGCGGGTGGTCCTGCAGGAGACAAGGCTTTATGTTGGCAATCAGTCTGACGCCGGCCTCCCGGTAGGCCCGGGCAAGCGCCTTGGGGTCCGGGACTTTTTCATGGTTCCAGTTGAACACATAACGCTTTTCGCCAATGGAGGTGTACCCGGATGACAGTTGAAAAGAGTCGCAGGGAATATCGTGCCGACGGCACAGATCCAGAAACTCCAGCAACTGGTCCTGGGCATTGTCGGCATCGGTGTAGTGCATGGTTGAGCCGCTGTAGCCCAGGCTCCATTTAGGCAGAAACAAGGTGCGCCCGGTCAGGCGAACGAAAGCCTTCGTCACATCCAGTATGCGCGGGCCTGCAAGTACCCAGTAATCGAGGTCGCCGGCCTCCGCTTTGTACCGACGGTAGGGTCGGTGATAATTATCCAGCTCGTTACCCAGATCAAACAGGCTGGTGTTCAGGTTGTCATAGAACATCCCGAAGCTGGCGTGTTCCTGGTGCGTGATGACAAAGGGAATATGCTTGTACAGCGGGTCGGTGCTCGCAGCGTCATATCCCATTGCGTCCAGGTTACGCATTTCAAAACGTTTGCCGGCGCGGTTCAAATCGCCGGTTTTCTCGCCGAGCCCGTAGTAGCGATGTTCAGGCGCGCGAAGCTGGTAATGCTCCAGGCCTTCACCATGAGCGTCAAGCGAATAGGCACCGGTGGGCCGATCCGAGACCAACGGCCTCCAGCGCTGGCCATCCTGGTATTCCCACTGTAACCACAGCGGATGATTCACAGTGATGCGGAGTTTTTTGGTGGTGAGCACCAACCGGTCCTGAAACGTTTCAACCTGGTACGCGGGCAAAGAGAAGTCCGCTACCGACTCGCGCGCCCGGCCCTCCCAGGCGACGTCCTCCCGAGGCGCAATGCTCCAGGTCCGATCCAGTGCCAACGCGCCTGCACGCATAAGCAGAACACGCGCCAAACCGTCTTCAAGAATATAGATTCTGAATAGATGTCGACCCTCGACCAGGAGCTCGATGTAGCCTTTTTCCTGGGCCTGTAACGTCCAGACTTTAAGTGACTTCATTGTGCACGCACCGCTTCAGGTTTGGACGCTCTGTCTGCGATAAACAAAATCATGAAAAACGCACCTATAAAATCAAAGAGCCCCATCGCAATGAACAATGGGTTGAATCCTATTTTGTCCACGCTGACACCGATGATCAGCGAGAAAATAAAGCTGGCAATCCAGGCACATGAGCCTCGCATTCCGTTCACCGTCGCCAACTCATCCCGCTCAAACGTTTCGACGACCAGTGCACTTAACATGCAGGAAATAATCTGGTGGCCAAAACCGCCGACTGAAATAAGCGCAATCGCCACATAGGGGTCCTTCACCTGAGTCATCACGGCTAACGAAAACATCAGGAACGCGCCGGTGATTGAACTGGCGACGATCGAGTTCACCCGGGTGCATTTGAAAAATCGATGGTAAGCGCGTGATAGATAACCGCTGGCGATACTGCCCAAGTCCGCGGCCAGAAACGGAACCCAGGCAAACAGTACGATTTGCTTAAGGTCCATTCCTCTTTCGTTGGCCAGATACAGCGGCACCCAAAAGCTCATGACCGCCCATGCCGGTTCTGCCATGAAGGCGGGAAGCGCGATACCGTAAAATCGCTTGTCCCGACCAATCTTTTTCAACGCTTTGAAAAATGGCATTTGCTGGCCGGTTTTTTCGCCGTCTTGTTGAATATGCTTCAACTCATCGGGTGATAAGCGCGGGTGGATGTTGGGGGCGTGGTAGAGCCATCCCCAGACGGCGGCCCAGACCAGGCCAATCCCCCCGGAAATTAGAAATGCGCCCTGCCAGCCCAGAGAGACATGAGCCAGATAGATGATGGGAGGGGCGAGCATCGCCCCCAAAGAAAAGCCGACCCCCGCCCAGCCCGCGGCGATAGGTCGTTCCTTTTTTGGAAACCAGTCCCCTATCGCCTTGGCATTGGCTGGCGTAGCCGCTGCCTCCGAAGCACCCATGAAAAAACGCAGAATTGCCAGATGTACCCAACTCGCTGCCCCGGCATGAAGAAGGCACATCACGGACCATACAACGGCGCATATCACGAAGCCGAGCTTGAGCCCGAGCGCATCGATCAGCCACCCGCAGATGGGTTGGAAAACCGTATAAGCCAGTTGGAAAGAGGCGACCACCCACGAGTATTGTTCAGTCGACATACTGAACGTGGTCTTCAGTTCCGGCGCCAATATGCCTAATGAATTGCGGGTTATGTAGTTTACGGTGACGCCGAGCAAAAACAGGGAAAGCATCCACCAACGCAGATGCGGGATGAATTTTAGCTTGGCCGAAAGTCGAGCATTGCGTTCGATATCGATAGTCATCAAGTCTTCGCCTGTCACCGGATTTTCCGGTGTTTTGTTTTTATTTGAGGCTTGACGCTATGGCACCTGCCCATCATTCGTACAGAAGCAGGCATGTATAAATTTACATTCGCCTCTACCGTAGCGTGGCAGACGCCCAAGGACGCTAGGATTGGTGGTCATTTTCTGCTATGAAAGCCTTTACATAAATTGTCTCAATGGATAAGCCGCGATGGGGAAATTACGCATTGCTGAAATCGCGGCACAGACCGGCCTGTCCATCGCAACGGTGTCGCGGGTGCTTGCTGGTAAATCAAATACCCGTCCGGCCACGAGAGAAATAGTGTTAGCGGCGGCTCGTCAGCAGGGCGTGATGGAAGGCCTCGCCAAGGGTCGTTTCCTACTCAACGGGCTGACCCTCTTCGCGCCCTCGCGGGCCTTCAACGTACGCTCTGATATCTTCTACTACAAAGTTATCCAGGGCATCACGCAGGCGGTAGCGCAGCATGATGTTCGAGTCCGCTACTGTGAGCTCGAAGAGGTCGATAGCGACGCCTTACTGTTTTTGGAAAAGATGAATCAGAAGGACACCGGTGCGGCGATCCTGATTGGTATTGATGATCCGCACATACACCAACTGGCGGCCGACCTCAGCAAGCCGACGGTGTTGATCAACTGCATCGACCGCAGCATGCGCCTGCCCTCGATATCGCCCGACCACTTTTTAATCGGTCATTATTCGATGAATTATCTATTTCAGATGGGCCATCGAAATGTACTGACCCTCCAGTGCCTCAGGCGGTACACGATGGACCTGCGAATACGAGGAATTCGTGACGCATGGAAGGAGCAAAATCTCGATTTTGTCGAAGCGAAACACCTAATCATTGCCGAAGGTTTCGGCAGTGCTGAATCTGAAGCGCGGGTGGCGGCCTTCATGGAAAACTGCGCACCCGAAGACCGACCGACTGCCATCCTGGCCGGGGGCGACTTTATGGCAGCCGGGGCCGTTAAAGCGCTCCAGCATGCTGGCTTGAGGGTTCCTCACGATGTTTCAGTGATGAGCATGGACGGGTTCAATCTGGCGGACATCAACGATATACCGCTCACCACGCTTCACGTGCCTCGCGATGAATTAGGTGCAGAAGCCATAAGGGTATTAAGACAGCAGCTTTTCGAACCGCGATCTCCTCGTGGCAATCTTCTGCTCGGTGGGCAACTCATCACCGGCAGCTCAGTGCGACGCATCAAGCACAGCGCCAAGCAAACGCCGGTCTATCAGAAGATTATTTATGACTGATTTTTACCCTGCCAAAAACGCGAAACCCCCGCAATGCGGGGGTCTCAAGCCTAAACTTTACAGAATAGTCTTAGGTAGGCATTAGAACGGAATATCGTCATCAAAGCTGTCGAAATCCGGAGCAGGCTGCGGCGCGGCCTGTTGTGGCGCCGGGCGTTCGCGTTGTGGCTGTGGCGCCGACTGCTGTGGACGAGGCGCTTGCTGCCGTGGGGCCGGGGCCGACTGCTGGTAGTTGTTGCCACCTTGTTGCTGGTCACCCTGTGGACGGCCGCCCAGCAGTTGCATGGTGCCTTGCATGTCGACCACGATTTCGGTGGTGTAGCGCTTGATGCCGTCCTTTTCCCACTCGCGGGTCTGCAGCTTGCCCTCGATGTACACCTGCGAACCCTTGCGCAGGTATTCGCCGGCGATCTCGGCCACCTTGCCGAACATCGACACGCGGTGCCATTCGGTCTTCTCGACCTTCTGGCCGGTCTGCTTGTCGGTCCACTGTTCGCTGGTCGCCAGACTCAGGTTGGTCACGGCGTTGCCGTTCGGCAGGTAACGAACTTCGGGATCCTGGCCGCAAGTACCGACCAATATGACTTTGTTAACCCCACGGGCCATAACGTTCTCCTAGGCTTCGCACGCGGTCGGGGCCGGGTTGTTCACCAGGCGCTCAAGCGTCGCGCGATCCAATAATTCGGTGTCCAGTTTGATATACACGGCCGCCTCGTCGGCGACCACCACTGCATCGGTTACTCCAACGACGGCCTTCAGACGCTCGGTCAGGCCAGCCTCACGGATCGCCTCGGGCGATAAGGGCAAGCGCAGGCTCGTCACATAGGGAGGTTCGCGCATGGTAACAGCAAAGGCGAACCAAAGTGCAGCCAGCGCGGCGCAACCCAGGAACACAACCGACAAACCGCCATGCTGGAACAGCCAGCCGCCGAGGATCCCGCCCAACGCCGAACCCAGGAACTGACTGGTGGAATAGACCCCCATCGCCGTGCCCTTGCCGCCCGCCGGTGAAACCTTGCTGATCAGCGACGGCAGCGAAGCTTCCAGCAGATTGAACGCAGTGAAGAACACCACCGTGCCAATCACCAGGGCCCGCAAGCTATCGCCAAACTGCCAGAAGAATAGCTCAGTGAGCATCAGCGTCATGACGGCGCCGAGCAAAACTCGTTTCATTTTGCGTCGTTTCTCGCCATAGATGATGAACGGAATCATGGCGAAGAACGAAATCAGCAGCGCAGTCAGGTAGACCCACCAGTGCTGCTCCTTGGGCAGGCCGGCCTTCTCGACCAGGGCCAGCGGCAAGGCTACGAAGCTGGACATCAGCATGGCGTGGAGCACGAAAATGCCCAGGTCCAGGCGCAACAGGTCCGGGTGCTTGAGCGTCGGGATCAGTGCCTGGCGCGCCACGCCGGATTCGCGGTGCTGCAGTGGCCCGGTGGAGCGCGGCACCATGAACGCCACGATCAGGATGCCCACCAACGCCATGGCACCGGTCGCCAGGAACAGGCCCGACAAGCCAAAGGCGCGGGTCAGCAACGGGCCTACGACCATGGCGACAGCGAACGACAGACCAATGGTCATGCCGATCATGGCCATGGCCTTGGTCCGATGCTGTTCGCGGGTCAAGTCTGACAGCAGCGCCATGACGGCGGCGGAAATAGCCCCGGCGCCCTGTAGGATGCGTCCGGCGATCACGCCCCAGATCGAGTCGGCATTGGCCGCCAGCACACTGCCGAGGGCGAAGACGATCAGCCCCAGATAGATGACCGGACGCCGGCCGATGCGGTCGGAAATGACCCCGAACGGGATCTGGAAGATCGCCTGGGTCAGGCCATAAGCGCCAATCGCCAACCCGATGAGGGCCGGGGTCGCGCCCGCCAGGTCCATGCCATAGGTCGCCAGCACCGGCAACACCATGAACATGCCCAGCATACGGAAGGCGAACACCAGGGCCAGACCGCTTGCTGCACGTGTCTCGCCACGACTCATGCGTTCGCTGTGGGGATCTTGCATGGAAAAACCTCATGTGAACCGGCGGCGATTCTACCAGTCCCATCGATTGAGAGGGTATATGGCGACCGTTTGCCGCGCAGTCTTCATGTATGGCTGCAATCGCACCTTCAATAGTGTGCATCCATCCAGTATTTGCCCGTATACTCCTACGTTTTCGACGCCCGCCGAGCGAGGCCACTTTGGACAAGATCCTGATTCGTGGGGCCCGTACCCACAACCTGAAGAACATCGACCTGACCCTGCCACGGGACAAGCTGATCGTCATCACCGGCCTGTCCGGATCCGGCAAATCATCCCTGGCCTTCGACACGTTGTACGCTGAAGGCCAGCGACGCTATGTCGAATCGCTGTCGGCCTACGCCCGGCAGTTCCTGTCGATGATGGAAAAACCCGACGTCGACACCATCGAAGGCCTGTCGCCGGCCATTTCCATCGAACAGAAGTCGACCTCCCATAACCCCCGGTCGACGGTCGGCACCATCACCGAGATCTACGACTACCTGCGCCTGCTGTATGCGCGGGTCGGTATTCCCCGTTGCCCCGACCATGACATTCCCCTGGAAGCCCAGACCGTCAGCCAAATGGTCGACCTGGTGCTGGCCCAGCCCGAAGGCAGCAAGCTGATGCTGCTGGCGCCGGTGATTCGCGAGCGCAAGGGCGAACACCTGATGGTCTTCGAAGAACTGCGAGCCCAGGGCTTCGTGCGGGCCCGGGTCAACGGCAAGCTGTGCGAGCTCGACGAGCTGCCGAAGCTGGATAAACAGAAGAAGCACTCGATCGATGTGGTGGTCGACCGCTTCAAGGTCCGGGCCGATCTGCAACAGCGGCTGGCCGAGTCCTTCGAGACGGCGCTGAAACTGGCCGACGGCATCGCCCTGGTTGCGCCAATGGACGACGAGCCTGGCGAGGAGATCATTTTCTCCGCGCGCTTCGCCTGCCCGATCTGCGGTCACGCCATCAGCGAACTGGAACCCAAGCTGTTCTCCTTCAACAACCCGGCCGGCGCCTGCCCGACCTGCGATGGCCTGGGGGTCAAGCAGTTCTTTGACACCAAGCGGCTGGTCAACGGCGAGCTGACCCTGGCCGAAGGCGCGATTCGCGGCTGGGACAGGCGCAACGTCTATTACTTCCAGATGCTCGGCTCCCTGGCGGCCCATTACAAGTTCAGCCTGGACAAGCCGTTCAACGAGTTGCCTGCTGACCAGCAGAAATTCATCCTGCACGGCAGCGGCTCGCAGAGTGTCGACTTCAAATACCTCAACGACCGTGGCGATATCGTCAAGCGCTCCCACCCGTTCGAAGGCATCGTGCCGAACCTGGAGCGACGCTACCGCGAGACCGAATCGGCCAGCGTGCGCGAAGAACTGGCCAAGTTCCTCAGCACCCAGCCCTGCCCGGATTGCCGTGGCACCCGTTTGCGTCGCGAGGCGCGCCACGTGTGGGTCGGCGAGAAGACGCTGCCGGCGGTGACCAATCTGCCGATTGGCGACGCCACTGACTATTTCGGCGGCTTGAAGCTCACTGGCCGCCGGGGCGAAATTGCCGACAAGATCCTCAAGGAAATCCGCGAACGCCTGCAGTTTCTGGTGAACGTCGGCCTCGATTACCTGACCCTCGACCGCAGCGCAGACACCCTGTCCGGTGGCGAAGCCCAGCGTATCCGCCTGGCCAGCCAGATCGGCGCGGGCCTGGTAGGGGTGATGTACATCCTCGACGAACCGTCCATCGGCTTGCACCAGCGCGACAACGACCGACTGCTCGGGACCCTGAAACATCTGCGGGATATCGGTAACACGGTGATCGTCGTCGAACACGACGAAGACGCCATTCGCCTGGCGGATTACGTGGTGGATATCGGCCCGGGCGCGGGCGTGCATGGCGGGCATATCGTCGCCCAGGGCACTGCCGCCGAAGTCATGGCGCACCCCGACTCGTTGACGGGTAAATACCTGTCGGGCCGGGTCAAGATCAAGGTCCCGGCCAAACGTACGCCGCGCAACAAGAAGTTGTCGCTGACCCTCAAGGGTGCTCGCGGCAACAACTTGCGCAACGTCGACCTGGAAATCCCGATCGGCCTGCTGACCTGCGTGACCGGCGTGTCCGGCTCCGGCAAATCGACGCTGATCAACAACACCCTGTTCCCCCTCAGCGCCACGGCCCTGAACGGTGCCACCACCCTGGAAGCGGCCGCCCACGACAGCATCAAAGGCCTGGAACACCTGGACAAGGTGGTCGACATCGACCAGAGCCCGATTGGCCGTACCCCGCGCTCCAACCCGGCGACCTACACCGGGTTGTTCACACCGATCCGCGAACTGTTCGCCGGCGTGCCAGAGTCCCGTTCGCGGGGCTACGGTCCGGGGCGTTTCTCGTTCAACGTCAAGGGCGGGCGCTGCGAAGCCTGCCAGGGCGATGGCCTGATCAAGGTGGAAATGCACTTTCTGCCAGACATCTACGTGCCGTGCGATGTGTGCAAGAGCAAGCGCTACAACCGCGAGACCCTGGAGATCAAATACAAGGGCAAGAACATCCACGAAACCCTCGAGATGACCATCGAGGAGGCCCGGGTGTTCTTCGACGCGGTGCCGGCCCTGGCGCGCAAGCTCCAGACGCTGATGGATGTAGGCCTGTCGTATATCAAGCTGGGGCAGTCGGCGACGACGTTGTCCGGCGGTGAAGCCCAGCGGGTCAAGTTGTCCCGCGAGCTGTCCAAGCGCGACACCGGCAAGACCCTGTATATCCTCGACGAGCCGACCACAGGCCTGCACTTCGCCGATATCCAGCAATTGCTCGACGTGCTGCACCGCCTTCGCGACCACGGCAACACCGTAGTGGTGATCGAACACAACCTGGACGTGATCAAGACCGCTGACTGGCTGGTGGACCTGGGGCCGGAAGGCGGCTCCAAGGGTGGCCAGATCATCGCCGTAGGGACGCCGGAACAAGTGGCCGAGATGAAGCAGTCCTACACCGGCTACTACCTCAAGCCGCTGCTGGAACGTGATCGGGACTGATTTCACCCGAGCACGAAAAAGCCCCTGTCATCTCATCGATGGCAGGGGCTTTTTGTTGTTTCCCTGTGGGAGCGAGCTTGCTCGCGATAGCGGTGGATCAGCCAGCACAAACGTGACTGATATACCGCTATCGGGAGCAAGCTCGCTCCCACAATAAATACATCAGAACTGCGACTGCAGGTAGTTTTCCAACCCGACCAGCTTGATCAGGCCCAACTGCTTCTCCAGCCAGTAGGTGTGGTCTTCTTCGGTGTCGTTGAGCTGGATCCGCAGGATCTCGCGGGTCACGTAGTCGTTGTGCTGCTCGCAGAGCTCGATGCCTTTGCACAGCGCTGCGCGGACTTTGTATTCCAGGCGCAAGTCGGCGGCGAGCATGTCGGGCACGGTGGTACCGACGTCCAGGTCATCGGCGCGCATGCGTGGCGTGCCTTCGAGCATCAGGATCCGGCGCATCAGCGCATCGGCGTGCTGCGTCTCTTCTTCCATCTCGTGGTTAATACGTTCGTAGAGCTCGGTAAAACCCCAATCCTCGTACATCCGCGAATGGATGAAATATTGATCACGGGCTGCCAGTTCGCCTGTCAGCAACGTGTTGAGGTAATCGATTACGTCTGGGTGACCTTGCATCGCCCTACATCTCCACAAGCTTTTAAAGGTTGTAGTTTGAACCAAGCGGACCGCAAGGTCACTGCCTCAACGCAACAAAAGCGAAGAAAATCCGAGAAAACCAGGTTAAATAACGCAAAAACCGCCCTAATGAGGGCGGTTCTGCTTCTCGTTTAGACTTAGTTAAGCGCTACACCCAAGGCTTTTGCGATGCCCTCTCCATAGGCAACATCGGCCTTGAAGAAATGCTGCAACTGACGGTCAACCACATCTGCCGACACACCGCCCATCGCACCGGCGATGTTGCTGATCAACAGCGCCTTTTGCTCATCGCTCATCAAGCGGAACAGCGCACCAGCGTGGCTGTAGTAGTCGGTGTCTTCGCGATGATCGTAACGGTCCGCCGCACCACTGAGGGCCAGTGCTGGCTCCGCATAACGCGGGGCCTGCTTCGGCGATTCCACGTAGCTGTTAGGCTCGTAGTTCGGTGCCGCCCCGCCATTGCTGCCAAACGCCATGGCTCCGTCGCGCTGGTAGGTATTGACCGGACTGCGCGGCGCATTCACCGGCAATTGCTGGTGATTGGTGCCCACACGGTAGCGGTGCGCATCAGCGTAAGCGAAGACACGGCCCTGCAGCATGCGGTCCGGCGACAGCCCCACCCCTGGCACCATGTTGCTAGGGCCAAACGCCGCCTGCTCGACTTCAGCAAAGTAATTCAGCGGGTTACGGTTGAGCTCGAGCACGCCGACTTCGATCAACGGAAACTCTTTCTGCGACCAGGTCTTGGTCACGTCGAACGGATTCTCGTAATGCGCTGCGGCCTGGGCCTCGCTCATGATCTGGATGCAAACGCTCCATTTCGGGAAGTCACCGCGCTCAATGGCGTTGAACAAGTCACGCTGGGCGTAATCCGGGTCCGTCCCCGCCAAACGTGCAGCCTCTGCCGGCGCAAGGTTCTTGATCCCTTGCTGGGTCTTGTAGTGCCACTTCACCCAGTGGCGCTCACCCTGTGCGCTGATCAGGCTGTAGGTGTGGCTACCGAAGCCGTGCATGTGGCGGTAGCCATCCGGAATACCGCGATCGGAAAACAGAATGGTGACCTGGTGCAACGCCTCTGGCGAATGCGACCAGAAATCCCACATCGCCTGGGCGCTTTTCAGGTTGCTTTGCGCAAGACGTTTCTGGGTGTGGATGAAGTCTGGAAACTTCAATGGATCACGGATGAAGAATACCGGCGTATTGTTGCCAACGATGTCCCAGTTGCCTTCCTCGGTGTAGAACTTCAGGGCGAAACCGCGCGGATCGCGTTCAGTGTCGGCCGAACCACGCTCGCCGCCCACAGTGGAGAACCGCAGGAAGGTGGGCGTCTGCTTGCCAACGGATTCGAACAGCTTGGCGCTGGTGTACTGGGTAATATCCCGGGTGACGGTGAATGTACCGTAGGCGCCCGAGCCTTTGGCGTGCACACGGCGCTCGGGGATGTTTTCGCGGTTGAAGTGAGCGAGCTTCTCGATCAGGTGAAAGTCGTCGAGCAGCAATGGGCCGCGCGGGCCGGCGGAACGAGAGTTCTGGTTATCGGCGACTGGCGCGCCGCTGGCGGTCGTAAGCGTTTTGGTCTGGCTCATGCTCAATCTTCCTAGGTCGGTCTTTGAACTGCCGGCTAATCGGCTGGAAGGGAGTATCGATCAACAACCATGACGCCGACAAATTCATTAAATTGCGGACATCCATAGAAAATATCTACCAACAACCCCCGCACCGATAGTGCCACCGACGTCCAGCTAAAACTTGTACGAATAGAGCATTCTTACGCCCACAAAAAACCGGGCACTGGGCCCGGTTCTTCGTTACAGACTGTCGTCTTACTCGGCGCTTACAGCTTCGCCGGCAGTAGCACGATCAACCAACTCGACGTACGCCATAGGCGCGTTGTCGCCAGCGCGGAAACCGCACTTGAGGATGCGCAGGTAGCCACCCTCACGGGTAGCGTAGCGCTTGCCCAGGTCGTTGAAGAGCTTACCAACGATAGCTTTCGAACGAGTACGGTCGAAAGCCAGACGGCGGTTAGCCAGGCTATCTGTCTTGGCCAGAGTGATCAGCGGCTCAGCAACGCGACGCAGTTCTTTGGCTTTCGGCAGTGTAGTTTTGATCAGCTCGTGCTCGAACAGCGACACCGCCATGTTTTGAAACATGGCCTTGCGGTGCGAGCTGGTGCGGCTCAGGTGACGACCACTTTTACGATGACGCATGGTTCATTCCTTACCAAACACAACGTTCGGTGATTACGACGATCAGGCAGTCGCCTTGTCGTCCTTCTTAAGACTTGCAGGCGGCCAGTTGTCGAGGCGCATGCCGAGGGACAGACCGCGGGAGGCCAGAACGTCCTTGATTTCAGTCAAGGATTTCTTGCCAAGGTTCGGAGTCTTCAACAGCTCTACTTCGGTACGCTGAATCAGGTCGCCGATGTAGTAGATGTTTTCCGCCTTAAGGCAGTTAGCCGAACGTACAGTCAGTTCCAGATCGTCAACCGGGCGAAGCAGGATCGGATCGATCTCGTCTTCCTGCTCAACAACCACTGGCTCACTGTCACCTTTGAGGTCGACGAACGCAGCCAACTGCTGTTGCAGGATGGTTGCAGCGCGGCGGATAGCCTCTTCAGGATCCAGGGTACCGTTGGTTTCCAGATCAATAACCAGCTTGTCCAGGTTGGTACGCTGTTCGACACGGGCGTTTTCCACCACGTATGCGATACGGCGAACCGGGCTGAACGAAGAGTCAAGCTGCAAGCGACCGATGCTGCGGCTTTCGTCTTCATCGCTCTGACGCGAGTCTGCCGGTTCATAACCACGACCACGAGCTACGGTGAGCTTCATGTTCAGGGCGCCGTTAGACGCCAGGTTAGCGATTACGTGATCGGGGTTAACGATCTCGACATCATGATCCAGCTGAATATCGGCAGCGGTAACCACCCCCGAACCCTTCTTCGACAAGGTCAGCGTAACTT
Organism: Pseudomonas sp. St316; assembly: GCF_018325905.1. Classification (NCBI taxonomy): domain Bacteria; kingdom Pseudomonadati; phylum Pseudomonadota; class Gammaproteobacteria; order Pseudomonadales; family Pseudomonadaceae; genus Pseudomonas; species Pseudomonas sp. St316. Next base: position 6,093,828 of record NZ_AP021901.1, read on the forward strand.
CGTCACGACCGTGCAGCTTGATAGCCAGACCTTTAAGGTTCAACAGGATTTCAATTACGTCTTCCTGTACACCTTCGATGGCGCTGTACTCATGGAGCACACCGTCAATCTCGGCCTCGACTACTGCACAGCCGGGCATTGAGGACAACAGGATGCGGCGCAGCGCGTTGCCCAGGGTGTGGCCGAAACCACGCTCGAGAGGCTCGAGTGTGATCTTGGCGCGGGTTGGACTGACAACCTGCACATCAATATGGCGGGGTGTCAGGAACTCATTTACCGAAATCTGCATGGATGCACCTATTTTCTAGCCCTTACTTGGAGTAGAGCTCGACAATCAGGCTTTCGTTGATGTCGGCGGACAGATCACTGCGAGCAGGAACGTTCTTGAAAACGCCCGACTTCTTCTCAGTGTCTACTTCTACCCATTCTACGCGGCCACGTTGGGCACACAGATCGAGAGCTTGGACAATGCGAAGTTGGTTCTTTGCTTTCTCGCGAACAGCAACCACGTCACCAGCACGAACCTGGTAGGACGGAACGTTTACGGTCTGACCGTTAACGCTGATCGACTTGTGCGATACCAGCTGACGAGATTCGGCACGAGTAGAACCGAAACCCATACGGTATACAACGTTGTCCAGACGGCATTCGAGCAGTTGCAACAGGTTTTCGCCGGTTGCGCCTTTCTTGCCAGCAGCTTCTTTGTAGTAGCCGCTGAATTGACGCTCGAGAACGCCGTAGATACGACGGACCTTCTGCTTTTCACGCAGTTGGGTGCCGTAGTCGGACTGGCGGCCGCGGCGTTGGCCGTGGATACCAGGTGCTGCTTCAATGTTGCACTTCGATTCGATCGCGCGCACGCCGCTCTTCAGAAAAAGATCGGTGCCTTCGCGACGAGCGAGTTTGCATTTTGGACCAATGTAACGAGCCATTCTTTACAATCTCCTGGATTACACGCGGCGCTTCTTCGGCGGACGGCACCCGTTGTGCGGGATTGGCGTCACGTCGGTGATGCTGGCGATCTTGTAGCCACAGCCGTTCAAAGCGCGGACTGCGGATTCACGACCTGGACCTGGCCCCTTGACGTTGACGTCGAGGTTTTTCAGGCCGTATTCCAGCGCAGCTTGACCAGCACGTTCAGCAGCTACTTGAGCAGCGAACGGGGTGGACTTGCGGGAACCGCGGAAACCCGAACCACCGGAGGTAGCCCAGGAAAGAGCGTTACCTTGACGGTCGGTAATGGTCACGATGGTGTTGTTAAAAGAAGCATGGATGTGGGCGATGCCATCAACCACTGTCTTTTTAACTTTTTTACGAGGACGAGCAGCAGGTTTTGCCATGATTAAATTCCTGTCGATTCGCTGGGGCGATTACTTGCGGATCGGCTTACGCGGACCTTTACGGGTACGCGCGTTGGTCTTGGTACGCTGACCGCGTACTGGCAGACCACGACGATGACGCAGACCGCGATAGCAACCGAGGTCCATCAAGCGCTTGATTTTCATGTTGATTTCGCGACGCAGGTCACCTTCAGTGGTGAACTTCGCCACTTCGCCACGCAGCTGTTCAATCTGCTCGTCGCTCAGATCTTTGATCTTTGCCGCTGGGTTGACCCCAGTCACTGCACAAATTTTCTGTGCAGTAGTGCGACCAACACCATAGATGTAGGTCAGCGAGATAACAGTATGCTTGTTATCTGGAATGTTGACGCCTGCAATACGGGCCATTCAGTGGGACTCCAATTGACAGCTACCTACGCCCCGGAAGCCAAGAAATAGGGCGCGAGATAATATCGCTGTAATAACAAATAATCAACCCGGCAGCGCACTAGCTGCCGGGCTTAAAGCACAATCACACTCAGCCTTGGCGCTGTTTGTGACGCGGTTCCGCGCTGCAAATTACCCGAACAACACCTTCGCGGCGAATAATCTTGCAGTTGCGGCACAGCTTTTTCACCGATGCACGAACTTTCATCACCAACTCCTCGAACCTTATGGACGCTACTCAGCGCAACATGCCGCTGCCGTAGCCCTTCAGGTTGGCTTTCTTCATCAGGGATTCGTACTGGTGCGAAACGAGGTGCGATTGTACTTGGGACATGAAGTCCATCACAACCACGACCACGATCAGCAACGAGGTCCCGCCAAGGTAGAACGGTACGTTTGCCGCAACCACCAGGAACTGGGGCAACAGACAGACGGCCGTCATGTAAAGAGCACCGAACATGGTCAAGCGAGTCAGAACGCCATCAATGTAGCGCGCAGACTGCTCACCTGGACGGATGCCCGGAATAAAGGCACCGGACTTCTTCAGGTTTTCCGCTACGTCTTTCGGATTGAACATCAACGCCGTATAGAAGAAGCAGAAGAAAATAATCCCTGCACTAAACAGCAGAATATTCAACGGCTGACCAGGAGCGATCGACTGCGAGATGTCCTGCAACCAGCCCATACCTTCAGACTGGCCGAACCAGGCACCCAACGAAGCCGGGAACAGCAGGATGCTGCTCGCGAAAATAGCCGGAATTACGCCGGCCATGTTCACCTTCAACGGCAAGTGGCTAGTCTGCGCAGCAAACACCTTGCGGCCCTGCTGACGCTTGGCGTAGTGAACAGCAATACGACGCTGACCACGCTCAATGAACACCACGAAACCGATAATCGCTACTGCCAGCAGACCGATGGCAACCAGGGCGAAAATGTTGATATCACCCTGACGCGCAGACTCGAAAGACTGCCCGATCGCTCTCGGAAGACCGGCGACGATACCTGCGAAGATCAACATCGAGATACCGTTGCCAACACCACGCTCAGTAATCTGCTCACCCAGCCACATCATGAACATCGCGCCCGCCACAAAAGTGGTTACCGCAACGAAATGAAAGCTGAAGTCAGCAGTGAACGAAACGCCCTGCCCCGCCAAGCCGATGGACATGCCAATGGCTTGAACGAGAGCGAGGACGACAGTGCCGTAGCGGGTGTACTGGCTGATCTTGCGACGGCCAGCTTCACCTTCCTTCTTCAACTGCTCCAGTTGCGGGCTGACGGCGCTCATCAATTGCATGATGATCGATGCCGAAATGTACGGCATGATCCCCAGTGCAAAGATGCTCATCCGCTCCAGCGCGCCGCCGGAAAACATGTTGAACAAGCTAAGAATGGTCCCCTCATTCTGTCGAAACAGGTCCGCGAGTCGGTCCGGGTTGATACCTGGAACCGGGATGTGTGCGCCTATTCGGTAGACGATAATCGCCAGGAACAGAAAACGCAGACGAGCCCAGAGTTCAGACATACCGCCTTTGCCGAGCGCAGAGAGAGCACCTTGCTTAGCCATTTATTCCTCGAACTTGCCGCCAGCTGCTTCGATAGCCGCACGCGCACCTTTGGTGGCGCCGATTCCCTTTCCGATGGTGACAGCACGAGCAACTTCGCCCGACAGCATGATTTTCACACGCTGAACGTTCTGGTTGATCACGTTGGCATCCTTCAGGGACTGCACGGTGACGATATCGCCGTCCACTTTGGCCAGCTCGGACAGACGCACTTCTGCGCGGTCCATGGCTTTCAGGGAAACGAAACCGAACTTCGGCAGGCGACGATGCAGCGGCTGTTGACCGCCTTCAAAGCCTGGAGCAATGGTGCCACCGGAGCGGGAGGTCTGACCTTTGTGGCCACGGCCACCGGTCTTGCCCAAACCACTACCGATACCACGGCCCGGACGATGCTTTTCGCGACGGGAACCCGGCGCTGGACTCAGATCATTGAGTTTCATCGATTAACCCTCGACACGCAGCATGTAGTAAGCCTTGTTGATCATCCCGCGATTCTCGGGAGTATCCAGGACTTCTACAGTGTGACCGATGCGACGCAGACCCAAACCCTTAACGCACAATCTGTGGTTAGGGATGCGGCCGGTCATGCTTTTGATCAGCGTAACTTTTACGGTAGCCATGATCAGAAGATCTCCTTGACGCTTTTGCCACGCTTGGCGGCAATGGATTCAGGAGACTGCATTGCTTTCAAACCCTTGAAAGTGGCGTGGACCACGTTTACCGGGTTAGTCGAGCCGTAGCACTTGGCCAGAACGTTCTGAACGCCAGCAACTTCGAGGACAGCACGCATAGCGCCGCCAGCGATGATACCGGTACCTTCAGAAGCAGGCTGCATGTACACCTTCGAAGCGCCATGGGCAGACTTCATTGCGTACTGCAGAGTGGTGCCGTTCAGATCAACCTGGATCATGTTGCGGCGAGCAGCTTCCATTGCCTTCTGGATCGCAGCAGGCACTTCACGCGACTTGCCACGGCCGAAGCCAACACGGCCTTTACCATCACCCACTACGGTCAACGCAGTGAAAGTGAAGATACGGCCGCCTTTAACGGTTTTGGCTACGCGGTTAACTTGAACCAGCTTCTCGATGTAGCCTTCGTCGCGCTTTTGGTCGTTATTTGACATAACTTAGAACTCCAGCCCAGCTTCACGAGCAGCATCAGCCAGCGCCTTGACGCGGCCGTGGTACTTGAAGCCAGAGCGGTCGAAAGCCACCTGCGAGACGCCAGCGGCTTTTGCACGCGTAGCGACCAGCTGGCCAACCTTAGTGGCCGCGTCGATGTTGCCAGTGGCGCCATCACGCAGTTCTTTATCCAAAGTCGAGGCACTTGCCAGGACTTTGTTGCCGTCGGCCGAAATGACCTGGGCGTAGATGTGCTGCGACGAGCGGAACACGCAGAGACGCACGACTTCGAGTTCGTGCATTTTCAGGCGTGCTTTGCGAGCGCGACGCAGTCGAGTAACTTTTTTGTCGGTCATTTGCTATGCCCTACTTCTTCTTGGCTTCTTTACGACGGACGACTTCGTCCGCGTAGCGCACACCTTTGCCTTTGTACGGCTCTGGTGGACGGAAGTCGCGGATCTCGGCGGCCACTTGACCTACCAGCTGCTTGTCGATGCCCTTGATCAGGATATCGGTCTGGCTAGGAGTCTCAGCGGTGATGCCTTCCGGCAGTTCATAATCCACTGGGTGCGAGAAGCCAAGAGCCAGGTTCAGCACTGTGCCTTTTGCTTGCGCTTTGTAACCAACACCGACCAGCTGGAGCTTGCGCTCGAAGCCTTGGCTTACGCCTTGGACCATGTTGTTTACCAACGCACGAGTGGTACCAGCCATTGCGCGAGTCTGTTGATCGCCATTGCGAGCAGCGAAACGCAGCTCACCAGCTTCTTCAACGATCTCAACGGACGAATGGATGTTCAGTTGCAGAGTGCCCTTGGCACCCTTCACCGAAAGCTGTTGGCCTGCGAATTTGACTTCGACACCGGCTGGCAGCTTAACGGGGTTCTTAGCGACGCGTGACATGCTTATCCCCCCTTAGAACACAGTGCAAAGAACTTCGCCGCCGACACCGGCAGCGCGCGCAGCACGATCCGTCATCACACCTTTGTTGGTGGAGACGATAGACACACCGAGACCGCCACGAACTTTTGGCAGATCATCGACGGACTTGTACTGACGCAGGCCTGGACGGCTAACGCGCTTCACTTCCTCGATGACCGGACGGCCTTCGAAGTACTTCAGCTCGATGGACAGCAGAGGTTTGATTTCGCTGCTGATCTGATAACCCGCAATGTAACCTTCGTCCTTCAGGACTTTGGCAACAGCTACCTTCAAAGTAGAAGATGGCATGCTTACGACGGACTTTTCAGCCATCTGGGCATTACGGATACGAGTTAGCATGTCCGCTAACGGGTCCTGCATACTCATGGGCTAGACGCTCCTAATACACAAAAAATTAGCCTTTCGGCTAGTACGTGTCGCCGAGCGCATCCGTGCAATAAAAACACGGGCTCAGGCGAGCCGGGTATTCTAGACACACCCCACAAATGAATCAAGCCCCAATAGGGGCTTGATTCAAGTTCAAGGTCACCGACGGTCAGGATCTTGCGATCCCGAACGTCGCGACTTTGACAGTGCTTACCAGCTGGCTTTAACCAGACCTGGAACGTCACCACGCATTGCAGCTTGACGCAGCATGTTACGGCCGAGGCCGAACTTGCGGTACACGCCGTGCGGACGACCAGTCAGGCGGCAGCGGTTACGCATGCGCGAGGCGCTTGCATCACGTGGCTGCTTCTGCAGGGCTACGGTAGCTTCCCAACGCGCTTCTGGACTTGCGTTCAGATCAACGATGATAGCTTTCAGCGCTGCACGCTTGGTGGCGTACTTGGCAACGGTGAGCTGACGCTTCAGCTCACGGTTCTTCATGCTCTTCTTGGCCATTTTCCTACTCCAATCAGTTGCGGAACGGGAATTTGAAAGCGCGCAGCAGTGCGCGACCTTCGTCATCCGTCCGAGCAGTGGTGGTCAGGGTAATGTCCAGACCGCGGAGAGCATCGATCTTGTCGTAATCGATTTCCGGGAAAATGATCTGCTCTTTAACGCCCATGCTGTAGTTGCCACGACCATCGAAGGACTTGGCATTCAGGCCGCGGAAGTCGCGAACCCGAGGCAGGGAGATCGACAGCAGACGATCCAGGAACTCGTACATACGCTCACGGCGCAGGGTCACTTTGACGCCGATCGGCCAACCTTCACGGACTTTAAAGCCAGCGATGGATTTCCGAGCGTAAGTCACAACGACTTTCTGACCGGTGATCTTTTCCAGGTCAGCAACAGCGTGCTCGATGACTTTTTTGTCGCCGATCGCTTCGCCCAGACCCATGTTCAGGGTGATTTTGGTAACGCGCGGAACTTCCATCACGTTCGAAAGCTTAAGTTCTTCCTTAAGTTTCGGTGCGATTTCCTTCCGGTAAATCTCTTTTAGTCGTGCCATGGTCTTCTACCTAGCAGTGTTCAAGCATCAACCGCTTTTTGGGTCGACTTGAAGACACGAATTTTCTTACCGTCTTCTACTTTGAAACCAACGCGGTCAGCCTTGTTGGTTTCGCCGTTGAAGATGGCGACGTTGGAAGCGTGCAGTGGCGCTTCTTTCTCGACGATACCGCCCTGTACGCCCGACATCGGGTTAGGCTTGGTATGACGCTTGACCAGGTTCAGACCACCAACAACCAGACGGTTGTCAGCAAGAACCTTCAGCACCTTACCGCGCTTACCTTTGTCTTTGCCGGCGATCACGATGATCTCGTCGTCACGACGAATCTTTTGCATGTCGGATCTCCTTACAGCACTTCTGGGGCGAGCGAGACGATCTTCATGAACTTCTCAGTACGAAGTTCACGGGTCACTGGCCCAAAGATACGGGTGCCGATCGGCTCTTGCTTGTTGTTCAACAGAACAGCAGCGTTGCCATCAAAGCGGATGATGGAGCCGTCAGCACGACGGACGCCATGGCGAGTGCGGACTACAACAGCAGTCATCACTTGGCCTTTTTTCACCTTACCGCGAGGAATTGCTTCCTTGACGGTAACTTTGATGATGTCACCGATACCAGCGTAACGACGATGGGAGCCACCCAGCACCTTGATGCACATAACACGGCGAGCGCCGCTGTTATCGGCCACATCGAGCATGGATTGAGTCTGAATCATATAATTTCTCCGACCCCTAGTCCTTAGACTTCCACAGCGCGTTCGAGAACATCAACCAGCGCCCAAGACTTGGTCTTGGCCAAAGGACGAGTTTCACGAATAGTGACTTTGTCGCCGATGTGGCACTGATTGGTTTCGTCGTGCGCGTGCAGCTTAGTCGAACGCTTAACGTATTTACCGTAGATCGGGTGCTTAACGCGACGCTCGATCAGAACGGTGATGGTTTTGTCCATCTTGTCGCTGACAACACGGCCAGTCAGCGTACGGACAGTTTTTTCGGCTTCAGCCATGATTACTTACCTGCCTGCTGGTTGAGCACAGTTTTCACGCGAGCGATGTCACGCTTAACTTGCGAGAGCAGATGAGACTGCCCCAACTGGCCAGTTGCTTTCTGCATACGCAGATTGAACTGGTCGCGCAGCAGGCCGAGCAGTTGCTCGTTCAGCTGCTGTGCTGATTTTTCACGAAGTTCATTCGCTTTCATCACATCACCGTCCGTTTAACAAAGGAGGTGGCGAGCGGCAGCTTTGCAGCAGCCAGGGCGAAAGCCTCACGCGCCAGCTCTTCAGAAACACCCTCGATTTCATACAGGACTTTACCTGGCTGAATCTGGGCAACCCAGTACTCCACGTTACCCTTACCTTTACCCATCCGAACTTCGAGTGGCTTCTTGGTGACAGGCTTGTCCGGGAATACACGGATCCAGATCTTGCCGCCACGTTTTACGTGACGGGTCAGAGCACGACGCGCTGACTCGATCTGACGAGCGGTGAGACGACCACGAGCAACAGACTTCAGCGCGAACTCGCCGAAGCTGACTTTGCTACCGCGCAATGCCAGGCCACGGTTGTGACCGGTCATTTGCTTGCGGAACTTCGTACGCTTTGGTTGCAACATTTGGCGTACCCCTTACTTAGCAGCTTTTTTACGAGGCGCTGGTGCTTGTGGCTTCAGTTCTTCTTGGCGACCACCAATTACTTCGCCTTTGAAGATCCAAACCTTTACACCGATCACACCGTAGGTGGTGTGAGCTTCGTAGTTGGCATAGTCGATGTCGGCACGCAGGGTGTGCAGTGGCACACGACCTTCGCGATACCATTCAGTACGTGCGATTTCAGCACCGCCGAGACGACCGCTCACTTGGATTTTGATGCCTTTGGCACCAATGCGCATTGCGTTCTGTACAGCGCGCTTCATAGCGCGACGGAACATTACGCGACGCTCCAGCTGCTGAGCTACGCTCTGCGCAACCAGCATACCGTCGAGCTCCGGCTTGCGGATCTCTTCGATATTGATGTGCACAGGCACACCCATTTGCTTGGTCAGGTCCTGACGCAGCTTCTCAACATCTTCACCTTTCTTCCCGATAACGATACCTGGACGAGCGGTGTGGATGGTGATACGTGCAGTCTGCGCCGGACGATGGATATCGATACGGCTTACGGACGCGCTTTTTAGTTTGTCTTGGAGATACTCACGCACCTTCAGATCAGCGAACAAGTAGTCCGCATAAGTCCGACCGTCTGCGTACCAGACGGAGGTGTGCTCCTTGACGATTCCCAGGCGAATGCCAATGGGATGTACTTTCTGACCCATCTCTTCGACTCCGTTACTTGTCAGCAACCTTGACAGTGATATGGCAAGACCGCTTGACGATGCGATCAGCACGGCCTTTGGCACGTGGCATGATGCGCTTCAGCGAACGCCCTTCGTTGACGAAAACGGTGCTGACCTTCAGGTCATCAACGTCTGCGCCTTCGTTATGCTCGGCGTTGGCTACGGCCGACTCCAGCACTTTCTTCATGATCTCGGCGGCTTTCTTACTGCTGAAAGCCAACAGGTTGAGCGCTTCGCCCACCTTCTTCCCGCGGATCTGGTCGGCGACCAAGCGGGCTTTCTGGGCGGAGATTCGAGCGCCCGACAACTTAGCGGCTACTTCCATTTCCTAACCCCTTAACGCTTGGCTTTCTTGTCTGCCACGTGCCCGCGATAAGTGCGGGTACCGGCGAACTCGCCCAGTTTGTGGCCGACCATGTCTTCGTTCACGAGAACTGGGACGTGTTGGCGACCGTTGTGTACTGCGATGGTCAAACCGACCATTTGTGGCAGGATCATCGAACGACGCGACCAGGTCTTAACTGGTTTGCGATCGTTCTTTTCCGCCGCCACTTCGATCTTCTTCAGTAGGTGAAGATCAATAAAAGGACCTTTTTTCAGAGAACGTGGCACTGTCGTATCCCTCTATTTACTTGCGACGACGGACGATCATTTTGTCGGTACGCTTATTACCACGAGTCTTCGCGCCCTTAGTCGGGAAGCCCCATGGCGATACCGGATGACGACCACCAGAGGTACGACCTTCACCACCACCATGTGGGTGGTCAACCGGGTTCATGGCAACACCACGAACGGTTGGGCGAACGCCACGCCAGCGCTTGGCACCAGCTTTACCCAACGAACGCAGGCTGTGCTCGGAGTTCGAGACTTCGCCCAGGGTCGCACGGCATTCAGCCAGTACTTTACGCATCTCACCAGAACGCAGACGCAGGGTCACGTAGACACCTTCACGAGCGATCAGCTGAGCCGAAGCACCAGCGGAACGAGCGATCTGTGCGCCTTTACCTGGCTTCAATTCGATGCCGTGTACGGTGCTACCAACTGGAATGTTACGCAGTTGCAGAGCGTTGCCCGGCTTGATCGGTGCCAGGGCACCTGCGATCAGCTGGTCGCCAGCACTCACGCCTTTAGGGGCGATGATGTAGCGACGCTCGCCATCTGCGTACAGCAGCAGAGCGATGTGAGCAGTACGGTTTGGATCGTATTCGATACGCTCGACGGTGGCAGCGATGCCATCCTTGTCGTTGCGACGGAAGTCGACCAGACGATAATGCTGCTTATGACCACCACCGATGTGACGAGTGGTAATACGGCCATTGTTGTTACGACCACCAGACTTCGATTTTTTCTCGAGCAGCGGTGCGTGAGGAGCGCCTTTATGCAGCTCCTGGTTGACCACCTTGACCACAAAACGGCGGCCAGGGGAAGTCGGTTTGCATTTAACGATTGCCATGATGCACCCCTTCCTTACTCAGCACTGCTGCTGAAATCGAGATCTTGGCCTGGCTGAAGGGAGATAACTGCCTTCTTCCAGTCATTACGCTTGCCCAGACCGCGAGCAGTGCGCTTGCTTTTACCCAGAACATTCAGGGTCGTCACGCGCTCTACTTTCACGCTGAACAGGCTTTCGACGGCCTTCTTGATTTCCAGCTTGGTTGCGTCGGTAGCAACCTTGAAAACGAACTGGCCTTTCTTGTCTGCCAGAACCGTAGCCTTCTCGGAAACGTGCGGGCCAAGCAGAACTTTAAATACGCGTTCCTGGTTCATCCCAGCAGCTCCTCGAATTTCTTCACGGCCGACACGGTGATCAACACCTTGTCGTATGCGATCAGACTGACCGGATCGGAACCCTGCACGTCACGAACGTCGACGTGTGGCAGGTTGCGAGCAGCCAGGTACAGGTTCTGATCAACAGCGTCAGACACGATCAGGACGTCAGTCAGGCCCATGCCGTTCAGCTTGTTCAGCAGATCTTTGGTTTTCGGTGCTTCAACAGCGAAGTCCTGAACCACGACCAGACGATCAGTACGCACCAGCTCAGCAAGGATGGAACGCATTGCTGCGCGATACATCTTCTTGTTCAGCTTCTGGGAGTGATCCTGAGGACGAGCTGCGAAAGTCGTACCGCCGCCACGCCAGATTGGGCTACGGATAGTACCGGCACGAGCACGGCCAGTACCTTTCTGACGCCATGGGCGCTTGCCGCCACCGGAAACGTCGGAACGGGTCTTTTGCTGCTTGCTACCTTGACGGCCGCCAGCCATGTAGGCCACGACTGCTTGGTGAACCAGCGTCTCGTTGAATTCGCCGCCAAATGTCAGTTCGGAAACTTCGATCGCTTGAGCGTCATTTACATTTAATTGCATGTCAGCTTCCCCTTAACCGCGAGCCTTGGCTGCTGGACGTACAACCAAGTTGCCGCCAGTAGCGCCAGGAACAGCGCCCTTGACCAACAACAGATTGCGTTCAGCGTCCACGCGCACTACTTCGAGGGACTGCACGGTCACGCGCTCAGCGCCCATATGACCGGACATTTTTTTGCCCTTGAATACACGACCAGGAGTCTGGCACTGGCCGATAGAGCCTGGAACGCGGTGGGATACGGAGTTACCGTGGGTGTTATCTTGCCCGCGGAAGTTCCAACGCTTGATCGTACCCTGGAAGCCTTTACCCTTGGACTGACCGGTTACATCAACCAGTTGACCAGCGGCGAAGATTTCAGCGTTGATCAGATCGCCGGCCTGGTACTCGCCTTCTTCAAGACGGAATTCCATTACGGTACGACCAGCGGCAACGTTCGCCTTGGCGAAGTGGCCAGCCTGAGCTGCTGTTACACGCGAAGCGCGACGCTCGCCGACAGTGACTTGCACTGCACGATAGCCATCGGTCTCTTCAGTTTTGAACTGGGTGACGCGATTCGGCTCGATCTCAATGACCGTGACCGGAATGGAGACACCTTCTTCGGTGAAAATACGGGTCATACCGCATTTACGACCGACTACACCAATAGTCATGTTGTAAACCTCATGAGTGTACGGGGCTTTCACCCGCTATGGCCGCCCATTTCAGAGCGTTACACGACTAAGACCGAGTCTTAGCCGAGGCTGATCTGCACTTCCACACCGGCCGCAAGATCAAGCTTCATAAGTGCATCAACGGTTTTATCCGTTGGCTGGACGATGTCCAGAACGCGCTTATGAGTACGGATCTCGTACTGGTCACGCGCGTCTTTGTTGACGTGCGGGGAGACCAGAACGGTGAACCGCTCTTTACGGGTAGGCAGTGGAATTGGACCACGCACTTGAGCACCAGTACGTTTCGCGGTTTCCACGATTTCCTGGGTGGATTGGTCGATCAGGCGATGGTCAAAAGCCTTCAACCTGATACGGATTTGCTGATTTTGCATTGGATTTCAGACTCCGGCTGCTATTCCCACCGGGCGCAATACGCCCGTTAAAAGGAGGCGCAATTCTATAGACGCCCCCGATAGGTGTCAACCCAATAAAAAAGCCCCCGCTAAGCGGAGGCTTTTTCAACTCATCAAAGCTGACTCTAAAAAGAGCTTACTCGATGATTTTGGCTACGACGCCAGCGCCGACGGTACGACCGCCTTCACGGATAGCGAAACGCAGACCGTCTTCCATCGCGATGGTTTTGATCAAGGTGACAACCATTTTGATGTTGTCGCCTGGCATTACCATTTCAACGCCTTCCGGCAGTTCGCAGTTACCGGTCACGTCAGTGGTCCGGAAGTAGAACTGTGGACGGTAGCCTTTGAAGAACGGAGTGTGACGACCGCCTTCTTCTTTGCTCAGAACGTACACTTCAGCTTCGAACTTGGTGTGCGGCTTAACCGAACCTGGCTTGACCAGAACCTGGCCACGCTCAACGTCGTCACGCTTGGTACCACGCAGCAGAACGCCGCAGTTCTCGCCAGCACGACCTTCGTCGAGCAGCTTACGGAACATTTCAACACCGGTGCAGGTGGTGACGGTGGTGTCACGCAGACCAACGATTTCCAGTGGATCCTGAACCTTGACGATACCGCGCTCGATACGGCCAGTTACAACAGTACCGCGACCCGAGATCGAGAACACGTCTTCGATTGGCATCAGGAATGGCTTGTCGATAACACGAACTGGCTCTGGGATGTAGCTGTCCAGAGTTTCTACCAGACGCTTAACAGCGGTGGTACCCATTTCGTTGTCGTCTTGGCCGTTCAGAGCCATCAGAGCCGAACCGATGATGATCGGAGTGTCGTCACCCGGGAAGTCGTAAGTGCTCAGCAGGTCGCGCACTTCCATCTCAACCAGTTCCAGCAGCTCAGCGTCGTCAACCATGTCAGCCTTGTTCAGGAAGACAACGATGTACGGAACGCCTACCTGACGGGACAGCAGGATGTGTTCACGGGTTTGTGGCATCGGACCATCAGCAGCCGAGCAAACCAGGATCGCGCCGTCCATCTGGGCAGCACCGGTGATCATGTTCTTCACGTAGTCAGCGTGACCTGGGCAGTCAACGTGAGCGTAGTGACGAATCGAAGAGTTGTACTCAACGTGCGCGGTGTTGATGGTGATACCACGAGCCTTTTCTTCCGGGGCGCTGTCGATTTTGTCGAAAGCGACAACGGCCGAACCGAAAACTTCGGAGCAGACGCGAGTCAGAGCAGCAGTCAGAGTGGTTTTACCATGGTCAACGTGACCAATGGTGCCAACGTTGACGTGCGGTAGGGAACGATCAAATTTTTCTTTAGCCACGACAATTAACTCCTTGCCTAAAGGACTGAATCAGCCTTGTTTTTTGGTAACAGTCTCGACGATATGCGACGGAGCTGTATTGTATTTTTTGAATTCCATAGAGTAGCTTGCGCGACCCTGAGACATGGAACGAACGTCGGTCGCGTAACCGAACATTTCACCCAACGGAACCTCAGCACGAATTACCTTGCCGGAAACCGTATCTTCCATACCCAGAATCATGCCACGACGACGGTTAAGGTCGCCCATGACATCACCCATGTAGTCTTCAGGCGTAACGACCTCTACCGCCATGATTGGCTCAAGCAACTCACCACCGCCCTTCTGGGCCAGTTGCTTGGTAGCCATGGAAGCAGCCACCTTAAACGCCATCTCGTTGGAGTCGACGTCATGGTAAGAACCATCGAACACGGTCGCCTTCAGGCCGATCAGCGGATAGCCGGCAACAACGCCGTTCTTCATCTGCTCTTCGATACCCTTCTGGATCGCCGGGATGTATTCCTTAGGAACCACACCACCTACGACTTCGTTCACGAATTGCAGACCTTCCTGACCTTCGTCAGCAGGAGCAAAACGGATCCAGCAGTGGCCGAACTGGCCACGACCGCCGGACTGGCGAACGAACTTACCTTCGATTTCACAGTTCTTCGTGATGCGCTCACGATAGGAAACCTGAGGCTTACCGATGTTGGCTTCGACGTTGAACTCACGGCGCATCCGGTCAACCAGGATGTCCAGGTGCAGCTCGCCCATGCCAGAGATGATCGTTTGACCAGTCTCTTCATCAGTCTTGACGCGGAAAGACGGGTCTTCCTGAGCAAGCTTGCCCAGAGCGATACCCATTTTTTCCTGGTCGTCCTTGGTTTTTGGCTCAACGGCAACCGAAATAACCGGCTCCGGGAAGTCCATGCGAACCAGGATGATTGGCTTGTCGCCGTTGCACAAAGTCTCACCAGTGGTGACATCCTTCATGCCGATCAAGGCCGCGATGTCGCCAGCGCGCACTTCCTTGATCTCTTCGCGGGCGTTTGCGTGCATTTGCACCATACGACCAACGCGCTCTTTCTTGCCTTTTACCGAGTTGATCACGCCGTCGCCGGAGTTCAACACGCCCGAGTAAACACGGACAAAGGTCAAGGTACCCACGAATGGGTCGGTAGCGATCTTGAACGCCAGAGCCGAGAACGGCTCGTTGTCGTCTGCATGACGCTCCAGCTCGACAGTCTCGTCATCCGGGTCGGTACCCTTGATGGCTGGAATGTCGGTTGGCGCAGGCAGGAAGTCGATAACGGCGTCGAGAACCAGGGGAACACCCTTGTTCTTGAAGGAAGAACCGCAAACAGCCAGGACGATCTCACCAGCGATAGTACGCTGACGCAGAGCAGCCTTGATTTCCTCGTTGGTGAGCTCTTCACCCTCGAGGTACTTGTTCATCAGCTCTTCGTTGGCTTCGGCCGCAGCCTCAACCATGTTGCCACGCCACTTCTCGGCTTCTTCCAGCAACTCTGCAGGGATGTCCTTGCGAACAGGAACCATACCCTTGTCAGCATCATTCCAGTAGACCGCTTGCATGTTGATCAGATCGATCTGACCCTGGAAGTTGTCTTCGGAACCGATAGCCAGCTGGATCGGCACCGGAGTGTGACCCAGACGCTGCTTGATCTGAGCGATCACGCGCAGGAAGTTGGCGCCAGCACGGTCCATCTTGTTCACATAAACAAGACGTGGAACGCCGTATTTGTTGGCCTGACGCCATACGGTTTCCGACTGAGGCTCAACACCCGAGGTGCCGCAGAACACAACCACAGCGCCGTCGAGTACACGCAGGGAACGTTCAACTTCAATAGTGAAGTCTACGTGACCCGGGGTGTCGATAACGTTGAAGCGGTGCTCATCCTTGTACTGCTTCTCGGAACCCTTCCAGAAGGCGGTAATGGCAGCAGAAGTAATGGTAATACCACGCTCCTGCTCCTGCACCATCCAGTCGGTGGTCGCGGCGCCGTCATGCACCTCGCCCATCTTGTGACTTTTGCCGGTGTAAAAAAGGACGCGCTCGGTGGTGGTGGTTTTACCAGCATCCACGTGAGCGACGATACCGATGTTACGGTAGCGGTTAATCGGTGTAGTACGAGCCATAAAGCCCTCGCAAATTGAGTGACGCTAAAATTAGAAGCGGTAGTGCGAGAAAGCCTTGTTGGCTTCAGCCATACGGTGCACGTCTTCACGCTTCTTAACTGCAGCACCTTTACCTTCAGCAGCGTCCAACAGTTCGCCAGCCAAACGCAGAGCCATAGACTTCTCGCCGCGCTTGCGGGCGAAGTCTACCAACCAGCGCATTGCCAGGGCGTTACGACGGGACGGACGAACTTCGACCGGAACCTGGTAAGTAGCACCGCCTACACGGCGCGACTTCACTTCGACCAGCGGAGCGATGGCGTCGAGAGCTTTCTCGAAGATTTCCAGGGGATCGCTGTTCTTGCGTTCCTTAACTTTGTCCAGTGCGCCATAAACGATACGCTCGGCAACGGCTTTCTTGCCGCTTTCCATTACGTGGTTCATGAACTTGGCGAGAATCTGGCTTCCGTATTTCGGATCGTCCAGAATCTCACGTTTGGCTGCTACGCGACGTCTTGGCATTGATAAGCCCTCAAACGGTCTTCAGGTTAGCCCGGGACAGCTAATGCGTGCCCGACCTTACTCTTATCGACTCAATAAAATGAAAAACTGTAAAACGGCCGATTATTTCGGACGCTTGGTACCGTACTTCGAGCGACCCTGGTTACGACCTTTAACGCCGGAGGTATCCAAAGAACCGCGAACGGTGTGGTAACGAACACCTGGCAAGTCTTTTACACGACCGCCGCGGATCAGGACCACGCTGTGCTCTTGCAGGTTGTGGCCTTCACCGCCGATGTACGAGGAAACCTCGAAACCGTTGGTCAGACGCACACGGCATACTTTACGCAGTGCCGAGTTAGGTTTTTTCGGCGTGGTGGTATACACACGGGTGCATACGCCACGACGTTGCGGGCAGTTCTGCAGCGCAGGCACGTCGGATTTCTCGACGATACGCTTACGCGGCTGACGTACCAGCTGGTTGATAGTTGCCATCTACTAGCTCCACTGTTGTCTTGCGACGCTATTGTCTTACAAGAAAAGCAAAATGGCAGGAACGAATTCCCGCCAAATTTAGGGGATCAAGATTCTAAAGAGGATCTTGCTCCCAGTCAAGGCAAGGCCCCGACCTCCCCGCCCGCCGGATCTCGACTTTTTGTCTCGATCCGGCGGGCGGGGTGACCAGGGCCAGGCACTTAATTACCGCAGAACTCAGTTACCGCTCGAGTTCAGTGCTTCGGTCAGTGCAGCTTCCACTTCACTGGCGCTTACGCGCAACGGCTTGTCTGCTTCGCGGCGACGCTTGCGTTCGCTGTGATAGGCCAAACCGGTACCGGCCGGGATCAGACGACCCACGACCACGTTTTCTTTCAGGCCGCGCAGGTAATCGCGCTTGCCGGTTACCGCCGCTTCGGTCAGTACACGGGTGGTTTCCTGGAAGGAAGCCGCCGAGATGAACGATTCGGTGGACAACGACGCCTTGGTGATACCCAGCAGCACGCGGGTGAACTTGGAGACAAACTTGTCGTCCGCGCCCAAACGCTCGTTTTCCACCAGTACGTGAGTCAGTTCCATCTGGTCGCCCTTGATGAAACTGGAGTCGCCGGATTCAGCGATTTCAACTTTACGCAGCATCTGACGCAGGATGGTCTCGATGTGCTTGTCGTTGATCTTCACGCCTTGCAGGCGGTAAACGTCCTGGATCTCGTTCACGATGTACTTGGCCAGCGCACTCACACCCAGCAGACGCAGGATATCGTGCGGGTCGCTTGGGCCGTCGGAGATCACTTCGCCGCGGTTTACCTGTTCGCCTTCGAAGACGTTCAGGTGGCGCCACTTTGGAATCAGCTCTTCGTACGGATCAGTGCCGTCGTTCGGGGTAATGACCAGACGACGCTTGCCCTTGGTCTCTTTGCCGAACGCGATGGTGCCGCTGACTTCAGCCAGAATCGAGGCTTCTTTCGGACGACGCGCTTCGAACAAGTCAGCAACGCGTGGCAGACCACCGGTGATGTCACGGGTCTTCGACGTTTCTTGCGGGATACGCGCGATAACGTCACCGATCGCGATCTTCGCACCATCCGCAACACCGACCAGGGCGTTGGCTGGCAGGAAGTACTGAGCGATTACGTCAGTGCCTGGCAGCAACAGATCCTTGCCGTTGTCGTCGACCATCTTCACGGCAGGACGGATGTCTTTACCAGCAGCTGGACGATCTTTGGCGTCGAGTACTTCAATGTTGGTCATACCGGTCAATTCGTCGGTCTGACGCTTGATCGTGATGCCTTCTTCCATGCCCACGTAGGTCACGGTACCTTTCATTTCGGTAACGATCGGGTGAGTGTGCGGATCCCACTTGGCCACGATAGCGCCAGCGTCGACCTTGTCACCTTCCTTCACCGAAATCACGGCACCATACGGCAGCTTGTAACGCTCGCGCTCACGACCGAAGTCATCAGCGATCGCCAGCTCACCGGAACGGGACACCGCTACCAGGTGACCATCAACACGCTCAACGTGCTTCAGGTTGTGCAGACGGACGGTACCGCCATTCTTCACCTGAACGCTGTCGGCCGCGGAGGTCCGGCTTGCCGCACCACCGATGTGGAACGTACGCATCGTCAGCTGGGTACCCGGCTCACCGATGGACTGGGCAGCGATAACGCCGACCGCTTCACCGATGTTCACCTGATGACCACGAGCCAGGTCGCGACCGTAGCACTTGGCGCAGATGCCGTAGCGAGTTTCGCAGCTGATCGGCGAACGTACGATCACTTCGTCGATGCTGTTGAGTTCAATGAACTCGACCCACTTCTCGTCCACCAGGGTACCGGCAGGAACGATGACGTCCTCGGTACCTGGCTTGAATACGTCACGGGCGATGACACGACCCAATACGCGCTCACCCAATGGCTCTACAACGTCACCGCCTTCAATGTGCGGAGTCATCAGCAAGCCATGTTCGGTGCCGCAATCGATCTCGGTCACGACCAGATCCTGGGCAACGTCTACCAGACGACGAGTCAGGTAACCGGAGTTCGCCGTTTTCAACGCGGTATCCGCAAGACCCTTACGAGCACCGTGAGTGGAGATGAAGTACTGGAGTACGCTCAAACCTTCACGGAAGTTCGCGGTAATCGGGGTCTCGATGATGGAGCCGTCCGGCTTGGCCATCAGGCCACGCATACCGGCGAGCTGACGGATCTGCGCAGCAGAACCCCGTGCGCCCGAGTCGGCCATCATGTACATCGAGTTGAACGATTCCTGGTCGACTTCGTTGCCATGACGGTCGATGACTTTCTCTTTCGAGAGGTTGGCCATCATCGCCTTGGAAACTTCGTCGTTCGCCTTGGACCAGAGGTCGATCACCTTGTTGTACTTCTCGCCCTGGGTTACCAGGCCGGAGGCGTACTGACTTTCGATCTCTTTCACTTCTTCGGTGGCAGCACCGATGATGCGGGCTTTTTCATCCGGGATAACGAAGTCGTTAACACCGATGGAAACGCCGGAAATGGTCGAATAGGCAAAACCGGTGTACATCAACTGGTCAGCGAAGATCACGGTCTCTTTCAGACCAACCACGCGGTAGCACTGGTTGATCAGCTTGGAGATCGCCTTTTTCTTCATCGGCAGGTTGACGACGTCGAAGGACAGACCTTTTGGCACAACCTGGAACAACAGCGCACGGCCGACGGTAGTGTCGACGATACGAGTGTTGGTCACGCTGCCGCCGTCACGATCGTTCACGGTTTCGTTGATCCGCACCTTGACCTTGGCGTGCAGTGCGGCTTCGCCGGCACGGAACACACGGTCAACTTCCTGCAGATCCGCGAACACACGACCTTCGCCCTTGGCGTTGATCGCTTCACGCGTCATGTAGTACAGACCCAATACAACGTCCTGCGACGGAACGATGATTGGCTCACCGTTGGCTGGCGACAGGATGTTGTTGGTCGACATCATCAACGCACGCGCTTCGAGCTGGGCTTCCAGCGTCAGCGGTACGTGCACGGCCATTTGGTCGCCGTCGAAGTCGGCGTTGTACGCAGCACAGACCAGCGGGTGCAGCTGGATAGCCTTACCTTCGATCAGTACCGGTTCAAACGCCTGGATACCCAGACGGTGAAGGGTCGGTGCACGGTTGAGCAGCACTGGGTGTTCGCGAATCACTTCAGCGAGAACGTCCCAGACCTCTGGCAGCTCGCGCTCGACCATTTTCTTGGCGGCTTTGATGGTGGTCGCGAGACCACGCATTTCCAGCTTGCCGAAAATGAACGGCTTGAACAGCTCCAGAGCCATTTTCTTAGGCAGACCGCACTGGTGCAGACGCAGGGTCGGGCCTACGGTAATTACCGAACGACCGGAGTAGTCAACACGCTTACCGAGCAAGTTCTGACGGAAACGACCCTGCTTACCCTTGATCATGTCAGCCAGGGATTTCAGAGGACGCTTGTTGGAACCGGTGATAGCGCGGCCACGACGACCGTTGTCGAGCAGTGCGTCGACCGCTTCCTGCAACATACGCTTTTCGTTGCGCACGATGATGTCCGGAGCGGACAGATCAAGCAGGCGCTTCAAGCGGTTGTTACGGTTGATCACTCGACGATACAGGTCGTTGAGGTCGGAAGTCGCGAAACGACCGCCATCGAGCGGAACCAGTGGACGCAGGTCTGGCGGCAGAACCGGCAGAACGGTCAGCACCATCCACTCTGGCAGGTTGCCGGAGCCCTGGAAGGCCTCCATCAACTTCAGACGCTTGGACAGCTTCTTGATCTTGGTTTCGGAGTTGGTTTGCGGAATTTCTTCGCGCAGACGGCCAATCTCGTGCTCCAGGTCGATAGCGTGCAGCAGCTCACGGACAGCTTCGGCACCCATGCGGGCATCGAAATCGTCGCCGAACTCTTCCAGCGCTTCGAAGTACTGCTCGTCGTTGAGCAGCTGACCTTTTTCAAGGGTGGTCATGCCTGGATCGATAACGACATAGCTCTCGAAGTAGAGAACGCGTTCGATATCACGCAGGGTCATGTCCATCAGCAGGCCGATACGCGACGGCAGCGATTTCAGGAACCAGATGTGGGCAACTGGCGAGGCCAGCTCGATGTGCGCCATGCGCTCACGACGAACTTTTGCCAGTGCGACTTCAACGCCGCACTTCTCGCAGATAACACCACGGTGCTTCAAGCGCTTGTACTTACCGCACAGGCACTCGTAATCCTTGACCGGGCCAAAGATCTTGGCGCAGAACAGGCCGTCACGCTCGGGTTTGAACGTACGGTAGTTGATGGTTTCCGGCTTTTTAACTTCACCGAACGACCACGAACGGATCATCTCAGGCGAGGCCAATCCAATACGGATGGCGTCGAACTCTTCGACTTGACCCTGGTTTTTCAGCAAATTCAGTAGGTCTTTCAAGGCCTTTCCTCCTGGCGGAGCAGAGAGCGGGCAAGACAGCCCCGCTCTCGATTCGCGTCACGTGTTATTCGGTTTCCAGATCGATATCGATGCCGAGGGAACGAATTTCCTTGATCAACACGTTGAAAGACTCGGGCATGCCCGGCTCCATACGGTGATCGCCGTCCACGATGTTTTTGTACATCTTGGTCCGGCCGTTCACATCGTCCGACTTCACTGTGAGCATTTCTTGCAGAGTGTATGCAGCACCGTACGCTTCCAGTGCCCAGACCTCCATCTCCCCGAAACGCTGACCACCGAACTGCGCCTTACCACCCAGCGGCTGCTGGGTAACCAGGCTGTAAGAACCGGTAGAACGAGCGTGCATCTTGTCGTCTACCAAGTGGTTCAGCTTCAGCATGTACATGTAGCCAACGGTAACCGGGCGCTCGAACTTGTTGCCGGTACGGCCGTCGAACAGCTGCATCTGGCCGCTTTCTGGCAGGTCTGCCAGTTTCAGCATGGCCTTGATTTCGCTTTCCTTGGCACCGTCGAACACCGGGGTCGCCATTGGAACGCCGCCGCGCAGGTTCTTCGCCAAGTCCAGGATTTCCTGGTCGGTGAAGGTGTCCAGCTCTTCGTTGCGTCCGCCGATCTCGTTGTAGATCTCGTGCAGGAACTTACGCAGGTCAGCGACCTTGCGCTGCTCTTCGATCATACGGTTGATCTTCTCGCCCAGACCTTTGGCCGCGAGGCCCAGGTGGGTTTCAAGGATCTGACCAACGTTCATACGCGAAGGTACGCCCAACGGGTTGAGGACCACATCGACCGGGGTGCCATTGGCATCGTGCGGCATGTCTTCAACCGGCATGATCACGGAGACCACACCCTTGTTACCGTGACGACCGGCCATCTTGTCGCCCGGCTGGATGCGACGACGGATTGCCAGGTAAACCTTGACGATTTTCAGCACGCCTGGAGCCAGGTCATCGCCCTGCTGCAGTTTGCGCTTCTTGTCTTCGAACTTGTCGTCCAGCAGACGGCGGCGATCAACGATATAGGCCTGGGCCTTCTCGAGCTGCTCGTTCAGAGCATCTTCAGCCATGCGCAGTTTGAACCACTGGCCATGCTCAAGACCGTCGAGAACTTCGTCGGTGATTTCCTGACCTTTCTTCAGGCCGGCGCCGCCTTCGGCCTTGTGGCCGACCAGAGCGGAGCGCAGACGCTCGAAAGTTGCGCCTTCGACGATACGGAACTCTTCGTTCAGGTCCTTGCGGATCTCGTCGAGTTGAGTCTTCTCGATCGACAGTGCACGAGCATCACGCTCAACGCCGTCACGGGTGAAGACCTGTACGTCGATAACGGTACCCTTGGTGCCGGTAGGCACGCGCAGGGAGGTGTCTTTAACGTCGCTGGCTTTTTCACCGAAGATGGCACGCAGCAGTTTTTCTTCCGGAGTCAGCTGGGTCTCGCCTTTCGGAGTGACCTTACCGACCAGGATGTCGCCTGCGCCTACTTCAGCACCTACGTAAACGATACCGGCTTCGTCCAGCTTGTTCAGTGCAGCTTCACCCACGTTCGGGATGTCTGCAGTGATTTCCTCTGGGCCAAGCTTGGTGTCACGGGCCACACAGGTCAGTTCCTGGATGTGGATCGTGGTGAAGCGATCTTCCTGAACAACACGCTCGGACAGGCAGATGGAGTCTTCGAAGTTGAAGCCGTTCCATGCCATGAACGCGATGCGCATGTTCTGACCCAACGCCAGCTCACCCATATCGGTGGACGGACCGTCGGCCATGATGTCGCTGCGCTGAACCCGATCACCCTTGCTCACCAGCGGACGCTGGTTGATGCAGGTGTTCTGGTTGGAGCGGGTGTATTTGGTCAGGTTGTAGATGTCGACACCGGCTTCGCCAGTTTCAACTTCGTCATCGGCAACACGAACCACGATACGGCTGGCGTCGACGGAGTCGATCACGCCACCACGACGAGCCACGACGCAAACGCCGGAGTCACGGGCAACGTTACGCTCCATGCCGGTACCTACCAGCGGCTTGTCGGCACGCAGGGTTGGTACAGCTTGACGCTGCATGTTCGAACCCATCAACGCACGGTTGGCGTCATCGTGCTCGAGGAACGGGATCAGCGACGCTGCAACCGAAACTACCTGCTTGGGCGATACGTCCATCAGGGTGACGTCTTCCGGCGCCTTGACGGTGAACTCGTTCAAGTGACGAACAGCTACCAGCTCGTCGATCAGGACCTTCTTGTCGTTCATCGTGGCCGAAGCCTGGGCGATCACGTGATCAGCTTCTTCGATGGCGGACAGGAACACGATCTCGTCGGTAACCAGGGCGTCTTTCACCACACGGTACGGGCTCTCGAGGAAGCCGTACTGGTTGGTGCGCGCATAGGCAGCCAGGGAGTTGATCAGGCCGATGTTCGGACCTTCCGGCGTTTCGATCGGGCATACACGACCGTAGTGCGTCGGGTGTACGTCACGAACTTCGAAGCCTGCACGCTCACGGGTCAGACCGCCCGGGCCGAGCGCGGAGACACGACGCTTGTGGGTGATCTCGGACAACGGGTTGTTCTGGTCCATGAACTGGGACAGCTGGCTGGAACCGAAGAACTCCTTCACCGCCGCAGCCACAGGCTTGGCGTTGATCAGGTCTTGCGGCATCAGGCCTTCGCTTTCAGCCATCGACAGACGTTCCTTGACCGCACGCTCTACGCGCACCAGGCCAACACGGAACTGGTTCTCGGCCATCTCGCCTACACAGCGAACACGACGGTTACCCAGGTGGTCGATGTCGTCGACGATGCCCTTGCCGTTACGGATGTCGACCAGGGTCTTGAGGACAGCAACGATGTCGTCCTTGTTCAGTACACCCGAACCTTCGATTTCGGTACGACCGATACGACGGTTGAACTTCATCCGGCCGACCGCAGACAGGTCATAGCGCTCAGGGCTGAAGAACAGGTTGTTGAACAGGGTCTCGGCGGCATCCTTGGTTGGCGGCTCGCCAGGACGCATCATACGATAGATCTCGACCAGGGCTTCCAGCTGGTTGCCGGTGGAGTCGATCTTCAGGGTGTCGGAGATGAACGGACCGCAGTCGATGTCGTTGGTGTACAACGTCTCGATGCGAACGACCTGGGCCTTGGCGATTTTTGCCAGGATCTCGGTGTTCAGCTCGGTGTTGCACTCCGCCAGGATTTCGCCGGTGGCCGGATGCACGATGACCTTGGCCGTAGTGCGACCCAGGACGTAGTCCAGAGGCACCTGCAGCTCTTTGATCCCGGCTTTTTCCAGCTGGTTGATGTGGCGAGCAGTGATACGACGACCCTGCTCGACAATAACCTTGCCTTTGTCATCCAGGATATCGAGGACAGCGATTTCACCGCGCAGGCGCTGAGGCACCAGTTCCAGGCTGAGGTTTTCACCTTGCACATGGAAAACGTTGGTGGTGTAGAACGCGTCCAGCACTTCTTCGGTGGTATAGCCGAGCGCGCGCAGCAGTACCGATGCAGGCAGCTTGCGACGACGGTCGATACGCACGAATACGCAGTCTTTCGGGTCGAACTCGAAGTCCAACCACGAACCGCGGTAAGGAATGATGCGCGCGGAGTAAAGCAGTTTGCCGGAGCTGTGCGTCTTGCCACGGTCGTGGTCGAAGAACACGCCCGGAGAACGGTGCAGCTGGGAAACGATTACACGCTCGGTACCATTGATTACGAAGGTACCGTTCTCAGTCATCAGGGGGATTTCACCCATGTAGACTTCTTGCTCTTTGATGTCCTTGATCGCTTTGTTCGACGATTCTTTGTCGAAAATGATCAGGCGCACTTTTACCCGCAAAGGTACGGCGTAAGTCACACCGCGCAATACGCATTCTTTGACATCAAATGCCGGTTCGCCCAGGCGATAACCGACGTACTCCAGCGCAGCATTGCCGGAGTAGCTGATGATCGGGAAAACGGATTTGAAGGCCGCATGCAGGCCCACGTCGCGGAACTGATCTTTAGTCGCTCCCGCTTGCAAGAATTCACGATACGAATCCAGCTGGATGGCCAGGAGGTACGGCACATCCATGACGTCCGGCAACTTGCTAAAGTCCTTGCGGATACGTTTTTTCTCAGTATATGAGTAAGCCATCAGCGTTCCCCAGCTTGGTCACCTGCTTGTTTGGCCCCTCCCGACGGGAGCAGCCAGAAAATCGTGCAAACCCCATGGTTTGCGCCACCACATCGGGTGGTTACAGCTCGCTATCAGCACCGACCCAGTCGGCTGCCAATAACGGAAAAAGGCCGGTGGCAAGAGCCACCAGCCATCAGCCTGTCGCTTAACGCTCGGGCTGGAGACGCAAAGTCGATGCTTACTTCAGCTCGACTTTAGCGCCTGCTTCTTCCAGAGTGGCCTTGGCTTTGTCAGCTGCGTCTTTGGCAACAGCTTCCAGAACCATGGCAGGAGCGCCGTCAACTACAGCCTTGGCTTCTTTCAGGCCCAGACCGGTCAGTTCACGTACTGCCTTGATCACGTTTACTTTCTTCTCGCCAGCTTCGGTCAGCATGACGTTGAATTCGGTTTGCTCTTCAACAACGGCAGCAGCAGCAGCTGGACCGGCGGAAGCAGCGGCAGCGGAAACGCCGAATTTTTCTTCGAAAGCTTTGATCAGCTCAACAACCTGCAGAACGGACATTTCAGCTACGGCGTTGAGGATATCTTCTTGGGAGATAGACATTACTGTATTTCCTGAATTGGGGGACGGCCTACGCGACCATCGAAATAAACAAAAAAGCGCGAGAGAAAATGCTCAGCCTTAGGCTGCGGCAGCTTCTTTTTGCTCGCGAACTGCAGCCAGAATACGAGCCAGCTTGCTGGTAGCGCCTTGAATCACGCTCATCAGCTGCGAAATGGCTTCGTCGCGGGTCGGCAGTGTTGCCAGTACATCGATCTGATTAGCTGCGAGGAACTTGCCCTCGAACGCAGCTGCCTTGATCTCGAACTTGTCCTGACCCTTGGCGAATTCCTTGAACAAACGGGCAGCAGCGCCTGGATGTTCCTTGGAGAACGCGATCAGGGTCGGGCCGGTGAACACGTCGTTGAGAACACTGTATTCAGTGCCAGCAACAGCGCGCTTGAGCAGGGTGTTACGTACAACACGTACGTAAACGCCAGCTTCACGAGCCTCTTTACGGAGTCCGGTCATTGCGCCTACTGTTACGCCACGGGCATCAGCCACGACAGCGGACAGAGCGACTTTGGCAGCCTCGTTGACTTCAGCGACGATGGCCTTCTTGTCTTCGAGATTAATTGCCACGGGTTTAACTCCTGCTTGTTACCGTTTCATTCGATCGAAACCGAATGTCGTTTTGGTGTCTGATTCGGTAAGGAACCGGGAGCACCATCTGCGTAGGCTTGTGGTTTAAGACTTGCGTCGCCTACGGTCTTGGACAGCCCCCGCCAGGCAGGGACCCCAATTTTTTGATTGGCGCAATTACTTGCGCCAATCTGAGTCTTACGCGTCGAGCGAGCTCTGATCGATAACCAGACCTGGGCCCATAGTGGTGCTCAGGGTAACGCGCTTGACGTAGATACCTTTCGAAGAAGCTGGCTTGATGCGCTTCAGATCAGCGATCAGGGCTTCAACGTTTTCCTTCAGCTTGACGGCATCGAAGCCGATCTTGCCAACGGAAGTGTGAATGATGCCGTTTTTGTCGGTGCGATAACGAACCTGACCAGCCTTGGCGTTTTTAACCGCGGTGGCTACGTCTGGCGTTACGGTGCCGACTTTAGGGTTAGGCATCAGACCACGTGGACCGAGGATCTGACCCAACTGGCCTACAACGCGCATGGCATCCGGGGATGCGATCACTACGTCATAGTTCAGGTCGCCGCCCTTCATTTCAGCAGCCAGATCGTCCATGCCAACGCGATCAGCACCAGCAGCCAGAGCAGCTTCAGCTGCTGGGCCCTGGGTGAAGACAGCTACACGAACGGTCTTGCCAGTGCCGTGTGGCAGCACGGTAGCGCTACGAACGACCTGGTCGGATTTACGTGGGTCAACGCCCAGGTTTACAGCAACGTCGAACGACTCGCTGAACTTGACAGTCGACAGCTCAGCCAGCAGAGCGGCGGCGTCTACAAAGTTGTAGGCCTTGCCTGCTTCGATTTTGCCGGCGATAGCCTTTTGACGCTTGGTCAGCTTAGCCATTACACACCCTCCACGTTAAGGCCCATGCTACGAGCAGAACCGGCGATAGTACGCACGGCTGCATCCATATCAGCTGCAGTCAGATCCGCGTTTTTGGTTTTCGCGATATCTTCCAGCTGAGCACGGGTAACGGTGCCAACCTTAACGGTGTTTGGACGAGCGGAACCGCTGGTCAAACCTGCAGCCTTCTTCAGCAGAACCGAAGCAGGGGTGCTTTTTGTTTCGAAAGTGAAGCTACGGTCGCTGTAGACAGTGATGATCACTGGAGTCGGCAGACCTGGCTCAAGACCCTGAGTACGGGCGTTGAAGGCCTTGCAGAATTCCATGATGTTCACGCCGTGCTGACCCAGGGCAGGACCAACAGGTGGGCTTGGGTTAGCCTGAGCGGCCTTCACTTGCAGCTTGATGTAAGCGGTAATTTTCTTGGCCATGAGGCACTCCAATTACGGGTTCGAACGCCTCGAAAGGCTCCCCGGTTACTTGCGCGTTTATCCCAGTGACGACAAAACCCCACAGCCTAGGGCTGCGGGGTTGGGATGCCTGCTCAATCAGACCTTTTCGACCTGACTGAACTCTAGCTCTACCGGAGTAGAGCGACCGAAAATGAGCACTGCCACTTGGATCCGGCTCTTTTCGTAGTTAACTTCTTCAACCGTGCCATTGAAATCAGCGAATGGACCGTCGGTGACACGTACAACTTCACCTGGTTCAAACAGTGTCTTCGGCTTCGGCTTGTCGCTACCATCAGCGACACGACGCAGAATTGCTTCCGCTTCTTTATCTGTGATCGGCGCAGGCTTGTCGGCGGTACCGCCAATGAAGCCCATCACCCGAGGGGTATCCTTGACCAAGTGCCAAGTCCCTTCGTTCATATCCATCTGTACCAGCACGTAGCCCGGAAAGAACTTACGTTCACTTTTGCGTTTCTGGCCATTACGCATCTCAACCACTTCTTCAGTGGGGACCAGAATCTCGCCAAAGCCATCTTCCATGCCAGCCAGCTTTACGCGCTCTACCAGCGAGCGCATAACATGCTTCTCGTAACCCGAGTAAGCATGCACAACGTACCAACGCTTAGCCACGGGACACCCTTAGCCAACAATCAAGGAAACAAGCCAGCCGAGCAGGGAATCGAGCCCCCACAACAGCAACGCCATTACCAGAACAACAGCCACAACGATCAACGTGGTCTGCGTGGTTTCTTGGCGAGTCGGCCATACGACTTTACGAATCTCAGTGCGAGCTTCCTTAGCGAGTACAAAGAAAGACTTGCCCTTGGCTGTCTGCAGGCCTACAAAGGCAGCAACAGCAGCAATGGCGAGCAATGCAAGTACGCGGTACAGGATCGGCGAAGCAGAATAATACTGATTGCCAACAACGCCAATAACCACCAAAGCGACTACCACTAGCCACTTGAGCAGATCGAAGCGAGAGCCTTGAGCTTCAGCTTTAGGAGTCATCTATGAAGATCCTGTGAAAAGAAAGCCAGACACACTGAGTGAATCTGGCAGGTCAGGAGGGAATCGAACCCCCAACCTACGGTTTTGGAGACCGTCGCTCTGCCAATTGAGCTACTGACCTAAAACAAAATCAGGCCGACCATTATGCCGGCCCGAAAAAGACATTACAACTGTTTACTCGATGACTTTGGCTACGACGCCAGCGCCGACGGTACGACCGCCTTCACGGATAGCGAAACGCAGACCATCTTCCATCGCAATGGTCTTGATCAGGGTAACAGTCATCTGAATGTTGTCACCTGGCATTACCATTTCAACGCCTTCTGGCAGCTCGCAGTTACCGGTCACGTCAGTTGTACGGAAGTAGAACTGTGGACGGTAGCCTTTGAAGAACGGAGTATGACGACCGCCTTCTTCCTTGCTCAGAACGTAAACTTCTGCTGTGAACTTGGTGTGCGGCTTGACAGTGCCTGGCTTGACCAGAACCTGGCCACGCTCAACGTCGTCACGCTTGGTGCCGCGCAGCAGCACGCCGCAGTTCTCGCCAGCACGACCTTCGTCGAGCAGCTTGCGGAACATTTCAACGCCGGTGCAGGTCGTTTTCTGAGTATCGCGCAGACCGACGATCTCAACTTCTTCCTGGATGCGGACGATGCCACGCTCAACACGACCAGTCACAACAGTACCGCGACCGGAGATCGAGAACACGTCTTCAATTGGCATCAGGAACGGCTTGTCGATAGCACGCTCTGGCTCTGGAATGTAGCTATCCAGAGTTTCCACCAGCTTCTTCACAGCAGTGGTGCCCATTTCGTTGTCGTCTTGGCCGTTCAGAGCCATCAGAGCCGAACCAATGATGATCGGAGTGTCATCACCTGGGAAATCGTAAGTGCTCAACAGATCGCGCACTTCCATCTCAACCAGTTCCAGCAGCTCAGCGTCGTCAACCATGTCAGCCTTGTTCAGGAAGACAACGATGTACGGAACGCCTACCTGACGGGACAGCAGGATGTGCTCACGGGTTTGCGGCATCGGACCATCAGCGGCCGAGCAAACCAGGATCGCGCCATCCATCTGCGCAGCACCAGTGATCATGTTTTTTACGTAGTCGGCGTGACCTGGGCAGTCAACATGTGCGTAGTGACGCACGGCCGAATCGTATTCAACGTGAGCGGTGTTGATGGTGATACCGCGAGCTTTCTCTTCCGGGGCGCTGTCGATCTTGTCGAAGTCAACCTTGGCCGAACCGAAAACCTCGGAGCAGACGCGGGTCAGAGCAGCGGTCAGCGTGGTTTTACCGTGGTCAACGTGACCAATGGTACCAACGTTGACGTGCGGCTTATTACGTTCGAACTTTTCCTTAGCCATCGAAATCACCCCTAGGAGAAGAATTTAGCGAGTCACACAAGCCATTAAAACAAAGGCAGATATTTTCATATCTGCCTTGTTATATGGAGCTCTTGAGCGGATTTGAACCGCTGACCTCACCCTTACCAAGGGTGTGCTCTACCAACTGAGCTACAAGAGCGAAACACTTTGCACAACCTGCAAACTTGGAGCGGGTAGCGGGAATCGAACCCGCATCATCAGCTTGGAAGGCTGAGGTTCTACCACTAAACTATACCCGCGGAGCTTGCAGCTCACGCTAAAAATGGTGGAGGGGGAAGGATTCGAACCTTCGAAGTCGTAGACGTCAGATTTACAGTCTGATCCCTTTGGCCGCTCGGGAACCCCTCCTAAGCGAGCCGGCATTCTATATCATGCCAGCCTTCTGTCAAGCATTTTCTCATTAAAAACCTGAGGTTAGCTGCGTTGACGTCGCTTCGTATCGCTAACCTTTAAAGGTCTTCGCTGCGAAGCGGGCGCCATTCTATGCAAACTACCCTGCGGGTGCAACCCCTTCGCATGGCATTATTTTATGTTTTAACTCATTGAATTCTTTAGAAAGGTTTTGAAGCAACGCTTCATTCACCTTTCCCGCGCTTTCCTGGGAAACCAGAACCCAGAATCCCCCACCCTCTGGGAGATTTGGCGAGCTCGGCGCAGCAGAACGAGCTACAACACCCGAGGCAGCCAATCGCAGCTCCAACTGCCTGGCCAGCTCCGGACGAACAAAACCACCCAAGTAAACACAGGTCTTTTGCGCGTCACCGGATTTACCCAGGTCGCGCCTGACAAGTGCATCCGCCGTTTCGCTCAAAAGGTGGATATCCTGCTGCGAACCTCGGTACAAACTGAGTGGAGTCACATCCTTGGCGCGAAGTGGTGCCTCCTGCTGATGCCAGATGTAGTAGAAGACATTCAAAACCAGCAACAACAGAAACAACCACCGCATAGAAACCTCAAGACAAAGGACAGGCCATCGCCAAACCGACAAAAACCAAATCGGGCACCACCCTGGCATCAGGAACAACCCCGGAAACCAGATTGGCGTCCCCACCCGTGAGAAACACCACGAAATCCTTTCCCCAGTATTGCTGCGCCAGCTCAAGCTGAGTCAGGACAAACCCCCTGAGCATCAGCATGCAACCGCGCTCGACCGCTTCGACAGTTGTCCGACCTGGAGCGAGACTCTCATGGGCTCGCTCGGCCGCCATATCGTCATAGCGAATTCTTCGCGTATGAGTACGCAATTGGTTACGCATCAAAGGCATGCCCGGACAAATGAATCCGCCGAGGTGCTCACCGTCCGCCGCCACAAAATCAGCCGTAATGGCAGTGCCAAAATCAAGGACCAGGCACGCGCCTGAAGCAAGATGAAACCCACCAAGCAAGGCCAGCCATCGATCTAGCCCCAACCGCTCGTAATCCTGGTAGCCGTTTTTCACCCCCGCCATTTCTTGGGCAGGCACGGCACGGGTCACCGACACCCCAAACATATCAACGAGAGAGGCGACCAATGAATCAGTCTCCTCCAGGGTCCTCACGCTAACAAGACGACATTTCTCGAGCTGGAACTTTTCAGCATTACTCAGGCTCACTAGCAGATCGCTGTCGGAGCTGACCACGCCACCTTCGACCGGCGTCACCCCGTCGGCACGAAGAACACGCCATTTGATAAAGCTATTGCCGCAGTCAAGCTCAAGAATCATTACGCAACCTCAGACTGAGCTCACCACCGCTAAAGTTTTTTTCCACACCTTCTACCTTCAAACGCAGCGCACCCTGGAGATCAATGCCCAGCACAATACCGTCAATTTTATTAACACCAGCAATCAGGGAGACAGCCTTCCCCTGCCAAAGATGGTATTGCTCCCACTCCGACTGTATTGCGGCAAACCCCGATGCGTGATGAAGCCTCAGATAGTGCTCAAGCTTCGCACCCAATCGTGCCACCAGCTCATTTCGATCAAAATCCCTTCCTGCCTCAAGACACATGGATGTCCACTGCTGGTCGACCTCATCAGTCGATTGCATATTCACATTAATCCCCACACCCAGGACAACATGGCAAACGTCCGCAGGATCCCCCACCAACTCAAGCAAGATGCCGGCGATTTTTTTCTCTCCCACCAGGACATCGTTAGGCCATTTCAGCCCCGCCTCAGCGATCCCCATATCACGCAGGGCATGCATGACAGCAAGTCCGACGACCAGGCTCAGCCCTTCGATCTGCCGCATGCCGCCATCAATGCGTAGCACCAGGCTGTGATAGAGGTTTTCAGCAAACGGACTGATCCACTTCCGACCACGACGCCCACGGCCAGCGATCTGTCGTTCGGCCAAAACCATGAAAGGCGCAGCCGCCCCACGCTCGATCAAACGCAGCGCCTCGGCGTTGGTCGAGTCGATAGCGTCAAAGACATGGACAGGCCACTCATGAAGGCCTTTTGCGTAAATCTCAGCAGCATCCAAAAGCACCAGAGGCTTAGCCAACTGATACCCTCTACCTCGAACCTTATGAACAGACAGCCCTATTTCTGCTTCCAAGTGCTGCAATTGTTTCCACACAGCACTACGGCTGATACCCAGTGCAGCACCCAGCGCCTGCCCTGAATGAAAGCGACCATCCTTCAGAAGTTTTAGCAACGTGAGCATGCGGACTGCGCCCTGATAATGAGGCCCGCATGATAGCCATGCGCAAGACAGTTGCATAGAAACACAAAATGACTTTCCTGCGGGCAAAAACAAAACCCCAACTGCTTTCGCAATTGGGGTTTCGGAATTTAATCTTGACGATGACCTACTCTCACATGGGGAAACCCCACACTACCATCGGCGATGCATCGTTTCACTGCTGAGTTCGGGATGGGATCAGGTGGTTCCAATGCTCTATGGTCGTCAAGAAATTCGGTAGCCGGTGCGTGCCTTGCGGTCACGTGCCAGCGAATGGGTATGCGATAGATTTGTGTGTTGCTGTCGAGTCTCTCGAACTTTCGGTTCGTTTCGTCTTCACACACCGCAATCTGGCCTCTTTCGAGTTCACAAATTGCTTGGGTGTTATATGGTCAAGCCTCACGGGCAATTAGTACAGGTTAGCTCAACGCCTCACAGCGCTTACACACCCTGCCTATCAACGTCGTAGTCTTCGACGGCCCTTCAGGGGACTCAAGGTCCCAGTGAGATCTCATCTTGAGGCAAGTTTCCCGCTTAGATGCTTTCAGCGGTTATCTTTCCCGAACATAGCTACCCGGCAATGCCACTGGCGTGACAACCGGAACACCAGAGGTTCGTCCACTCCGGTCCTCTCGTACTAGGAGCAGCCCCTCTCAAATCTCAAACGTCCACGGCAGATAGGGACCGAACTGTCTCACGACGTTCTAAACCCAGCTCGCGTACCACTTTAAATGGCGAACAGCCATACCCTTGGGACCGGCTTCAGCCCCAGGATGTGATGAGCCGACATCGAGGTGCCAAACACCGCCGTCGATATGAACTCTTGGGCGGTATCAGCCTGTTATCCCCGGAGTACCTTTTATCCGTTGAGCGATGGCCCTTCCATACAGAACCACCGGATCACTAAGACCTACTTTCGTACCTGCTCGACGTGTCTGTCTCGCAGTCAAGCGCGCTTTTGCCTTTATACTCTACGACCGATTTCCGACCGGTCTGAGCGCACCTTCGTACTCCTCCGTTACTCTTTAGGAGGAGACCGCCCCAGTCAAACTACCCACCATACACTGTCCTCGATCCGGATAACGGACCTGAGTTAGAACCTCAAAGTTGCCAGGGTGGTATTTCAAGGTTGGCTCCACGCGAACTGGCGTCCACGCTTCAAAGCCTCCCACCTATCCTACACAAGCAAATTCAAAGTCCAGTGCAAAGCTATAGTAAAGGTTCACGGGGTCTTTCCGTCTAGCCGCGGATACACTGCATCTTCACAGCGATTTCAATTTCACTGAGTCTCGGGTGGAGACAGCGCCGCCATCGTTACGCCATTCGTGCAGGTCGGAACTTACCCGACAAGGAATTTCGCTACCTTAGGACCGTTATAGTTACGGCCGCCGTTTACCGGGGCTTCGATCAAGAGCTTCGCGTTAGCTAACCCCATCAATTAACCTTCCGGCACCGGGCAGGCGTCACACCCTATACGTCCACTTTCGTGTTTGCAGAGTGCTGTGTTTTTAATAAACAGTCGCAGCGGCCTGGTATCTTCGACCGGCGTGGGCTTACGCAGCAAGTGCTTCACCCTCACCGGCGCACCTTCTCCCGAAGTTACGGTGCCATTTTGCCTAGTTCCTTCACCCGAGTTCTCTCAAGCGCCTTGGTATTCTCTACCCAACCACCTGTGTCGGTTTGGGGTACGGTTCCTGGTTACCTGAAGCTTAGAAGCTTTTCTTGGAAGCATGGCATCAACCACTTCGTCACCCAAAGGGTAACTCGTCATCAGCTCTCGGCCTTAGAATCCCGGATTTACCTAAGATTCCAGCCTACCACCTTAAACTTGGACAACCAACGCCAAGCTGGCCTAGCCTTCTCCGTCCCTCCATCGCAATAACCAGAAGTACAGGAATATTAACCTGTTTTCCATCGACTACGCTTTTCAGCCTCGCCTTAGGGACCGACTAACCCTGCGTCGATTAACGTTGCGCAGGAAACCTTGGTCTTTCGGCGTGGGTGTTTTTCACACCCATTGTCGTTACTCATGTCAGCATTCGCACTTCTGATACCTCCAGCAAGCTTCTCAACTCACCTTCACAGGCTTACAGAACGCTCCTCTACCGCATCACTTACGTGATACCCGTAGCTTCGGTGTATGGTTTGAGCCCCGTTACATCTTCCGCGCAGGCCGACTCGACTAGTGAGCTATTACGCTTTCTTTAAAGGGTGGCTGCTTCTAAGCCAACCTCCTAGCTGTCTAAGCCTTCCCACATCGTTTCCCACTTAACCATAACTTTGGGACCTTAGCTGACGGTCTGGGTTGTTTCCCTTTTCACGACGGACGTTAGCACCCGCCGTGTGTCTCCCATGCTCGGCACTTGTAGGTATTCGGAGTTTGCATCGGTTTGGTAAGTCGGGATGACCCCCTAGCCGAAACAGTGCTCTACCCCCTACAGTGATACATGAGGCGCTACCTAAATAGCTTTCGAGGAGAACCAGCTATCTCCGAGCTTGATTAGCCTTTCACTCCGATCCACAGGTCATCCGCTAACTTTTCAACGGTAGTCGGTTCGGTCCTCCAGTTAGTGTTACCCAACCTTCAACCTGCCCATGGATAGATCGCCCGGTTTCGGGTCTATTCCCAGCGACTAGACGCCCTATTAAGACTCGCTTTCGCTACGCCTCCCCTATTCGGTTAAGCTCGCCACTGAAAATAAGTCGCTGACCCATTATACAAAAGGTACGCAGTCACCCAACAAAGTGGGCTCCCACTGCTTGTACGCATACGGTTTCAGGATCTATTTCACTCCCCTCTCCGGGGTTCTTTTCGCCTTTCCCTCACGGTACTAGTTCACTATCGGTCAGTCAGTAGTATTTAGCCTTGGAGGATGGTCCCCCCATATTCAGACAAAGTTTCTCGTGCTCCGTCCTACTCGATTTCACTTCTAAGATCCTTTCGCGTACAGGGCTATCACCCACTATGGCCGCACTTTCCAGAGCGTTCCGCTAAAATCAAAGAAGCTTAAGGGCTAGTCCCCGTTCGCTCGCCACTACTAAGGGAATCTCGGTTGATTTCTTTTCCTCAGGGTACTTAGATGTTTCAGTTCCCCTGGTTCGCCTCTTGCACCTATGTATTCAGTACAAGATAACCATCTTATGATGGCTGGGTTCCCCCATTCAGACATCTCCGGATCAAAGTCTGTTTGCCGACTCCCCGAAGCTTTTCGCAGGCTACCACGTCTTTCATCGCCTCTGACTGCCAAGGCATCCACCGTATGCGCTTCTTCACTTGACCATATAACCCCAAGCAATCTGGTTATACTGTGAAGACGACATTCGCCGAAAATTCGATCACGCTCATTGAGCCACTCACAAATTTTACCTTAGCCTGATCCGTTACCAGTGAAAGTAACGTCCAGTCTATCTTTCTATCACATACCCAAATTTTTAAAGAACGAACTAGTCAAAGACTAGAAATCAACATTCACCATCGAACCGATGGAATGCTCATTTCTAAGCTTTATACAATCGAAGCAGTAGTGGTGGAGCCAAGCGGGATCGAACCGCTGACCTCCTGCGTGCAAGGCAGGCGCTCTCCCAGCTGAGCTATGGCCCCGTATTTCTACAGGCGTTTCCCACACAAAATTGGTGGGTCTGGGCAGATTCGAACTGCCGACCTCACCCTTATCAGGGGTGCGCTCTAACCAACTGAGCTACAGACCCAATTTCGGGCTGCTTCTTTCGTCTTCTTCAATGAATCAAGCAATTCGTGTGGGAGCTCATGGAGCAGCTGCGGTCGTCGATTAAGGAGGTGATCCAGCCGCAGGTTCCCCTACGGCTACCTTGTTACGACTTCACCCCAGTCATGAATCACACCGTGGTAACCGTCCTCCCGAAGGTTAGACTAGCTACTTCTGGTGCAACCCACTCCCATGGTGTGACGGGCGGTGTGTACAAGGCCCGGGAACGTATTCACCGCGACATTCTGATTCGCGATTACTAGCGATTCCGACTTCACGCAGTCGAGTTGCAGACTGCGATCCGGACTACGATCGGTTTTGTGGGATTAGCTCCACCTCGCGGCTTGGCAACCCTCTGTACCGACCATTGTAGCACGTGTGTAGCCCAGGCCGTAAGGGCCATGATGACTTGACGTCATCCCCACCTTCCTCCGGTTTGTCACCGGCAGTCTCCTTAGAGTGCCCACCATAACGTGCTGGTAACTAAGGACAAGGGTTGCGCTCGTTACGGGACTTAACCCAACATCTCACGACACGAGCTGACGACAGCCATGCAGCACCTGTCTCAATGTTCCCGAAGGCACCAATCCATCTCTGGAAAGTTCATTGGATGTCAAGGCCTGGTAAGGTTCTTCGCGTTGCTTCGAATTAAACCACATGCTCCACCGCTTGTGCGGGCCCCCGTCAATTCATTTGAGTTTTAACCTTGCGGCCGTACTCCCCAGGCGGTCAACTTAATGCGTTAGCTGCGCCACTAAGAGCTCAAGGCTCCCAACGGCTAGTTGACATCGTTTACGGCGTGGACTACCAGGGTATCTAATCCTGTTTGCTCCCCACGCTTTCGCACCTCAGTGTCAGTATCAGTCCAGGTGGTCGCCTTCGCCACTGGTGTTCCTTCCTATATCTACGCATTTCACCGCTACACAGGAAATTCCACCACCCTCTACCATACTCTAGCTCGACAGTTTTGAATGCAGTTCCCAGGTTGAGCCCGGGGATTTCACATCCAACTTAACGAACCACCTACGCGCGCTTTACGCCCAGTAATTCCGATTAACGCTTGCACCCTCTGTATTACCGCGGCTGCTGGCACAGAGTTAGCCGGTGCTTATTCTGTCGGTAACGTCAAAACACTAACGTATTAGGTTAATGCCCTTCCTCCCAACTTAAAGTGCTTTACAATCCGAAGACCTTCTTCACACACGCGGCATGGCTGGATCAGGCTTTCGCCCATTGTCCAATATTCCCCACTGCTGCCTCCCGTAGGAGTCTGGACCGTGTCTCAGTTCCAGTGTGACTGATCATCCTCTCAGACCAGTTACGGATCGTCGCCTTGGTGAGCCATTACCCCACCAACTAGCTAATCCGACCTAGGCTCATCTGATAGCGCAAGGCCCGAAGGTCCCCTGCTTTCTCCCGTAGGACGTATGCGGTATTAGCGTCCGTTTCCGAGCGTTATCCCCCACTACCAGGCAGATTCCTAGGCATTACTCACCCGTCCGCCGCTCTCAAGAGGTGCAAGCACCTCTCTACCGCTCGACTTGCATGTGTTAGGCCTGCCGCCAGCGTTCAATCTGAGCCATGATCAAACTCTTCAGTTCAAACATCTTTGGGTTTTGAGAAAACCCTAAACTTGGCTCAGCAATCGTTGGTTACATCTTTGATTTCTCGCGGAGTAACTTGTGATGCTGATAATCTGTTGACTAGCAGTCTGACTCCACAAGCACCCACACGAATTGCTTGATTCAGTTGTTAAAGAGCGGCTGGCTGAGTCTTTCGTCTCAACCGAGGCGCGCATTCTACAGCGCCC
Source organism: Pseudomonas sp. St316 (assembly GCF_018325905.1). Lineage (NCBI taxonomy): Bacteria > Pseudomonadati > Pseudomonadota > Gammaproteobacteria > Pseudomonadales > Pseudomonadaceae > Pseudomonas > Pseudomonas sp. St316. The sequence continues at coordinate 6,132,518 of NZ_AP021901.1, forward strand.
CGTGTATCTGTCAAGCGGTTATTTTCAGAAGTTTTCAAAGTTTCCTTTTCAACTTCAACCACTTGCGCTTTCGATCTCTCGTTAGCGGGAGGCGAATTCTACAGCGTTACTCGCTGCTGTCAACACCTCTTTTTCACCGCTTTCGACCGAGAAGATCGAACCGCCGATAGAGCCAAACTACGCTGCTCTACCTGCTCCTTCCGGACTTCGATGATCTGAAGCCCAACACCCTCGAAACCTACTTAACTCATTGAATCTCAAGGAGTTTTCCGTTTCGACTGCGCCGGAAGTGGGGCGAATTATAGACTTCCAGAATCTGCCGTCAATACCTATTTTCAGCTTTATTCAGATTTCAGCGTAATACGCGCGAAAGCCTTCTTACCGGCCTGACATACATGAGTAGAACCCAGCTCATATATATAGGCGCGATCCACCACCTCACCATCTATACGCACACCACCCGACCCCAGAAGGTCTCGCGCCACCGCCGCGTTCTTGACCAGGCCCGCTTTATTAAGGACTGCCGCAATCGGCATATCCTCGGTAGCAGTCAACTCGATCTCCGGCAGATCATCCGGCAGCTCACCATCCTTCATACGATTACCCGCCGCACGATGAGCACTGGCCGCAGCCTCCTCACCATGGAACCGAGCAACAATCTCTTCGGCCAGCTTGATCTTGATGTCTCGCGGATTAGCCCCCGCCTCGACATCGGCACGCAACGCATTGATCTCATCCATGGACCGGAAGCTCAACAGCTCGAAGTAACGCCACATCAGCACATCAGGAATGGAGACCAGCTTGCTGTACATGACGCCTGGCGCTTCCTGGATACCTACGTAGTTGCCCAGCGACTTGGACATCTTCTTCACGCCATCCAGACCTTCCAGCAATGGCATGGTCAAAATGCACTGCGCCTCCTGACCATAGCCGCGCTGCAACTCACGCCCCATCAACAGGTTGAACTTCTGATCAGTACCGCCGAGCTCAACGTCCGCGCGCAACGCGACCGAGTCATAACCCTGTACAAGCGGGTAAAGGAACTCATGAATGGCGATTGGCTGATTGGTTGTATAGCGCTTGTCGAAATCATCGCGCTCGAGCATACGAGCCACGGTGTACTGGGACGTCAGACGAATGAAATCCGCAGGCCCCATCTGATCCATCCACGTGGAGTTGAAAGCCACTTCGGTCTTGGCCGGATCAAGAATCTTGAAAACCTGAGTCTTGTAGGTCTCGGCGTTATCGAGAACCTGTTCACGGGTCAGCGGTGGGCGCGTAGCACTCTTGCCGCTTGGATCACCGATCATCCCGGTGAAATCACCTATAAGGAAGATGACCTGGTGCCCCAGATCCTGGAACTGGCGCAGCTTATTAATAAGCACGGTATGACCCAGGTGCAGATCGGGCGCCGTCGGATCGAAACCAGCCTTGATACGCAGCGGCTGCCCGCGCTTGAGCTTTTCGATCAGCTCGGACTCGACCAACAGTTCTTCCGCACCACGTTTGATCAGCGCTAGCTGCTCTTCAACCGACTTCATAACAGACCCGTAAGGCTCAGATTCAAAGGGCCCCAACCATACAAGATCGCGCACCAAATACAAGGTTTGCCCGGCGCGCGGACGCCAATCCACAGAACAGAGCGTCCGCGGACTTGCTTCGCAGGGGTTTTGATTATATTTTATACAGTTATTTCATCTTCATCATGTCATTCATCTTTTCCAATTCATTTTTTCAAAAGTCAAAATTACCTATGACCACAGAACCGTCTAAAGCGCCACCGCTTTACCCAAAGACCCACCTGCTTGCCGCAAGTGGCATCGCAGCCCTCCTTAGCCTGGCGCTCCTGGTGTTTCCCTCCAGCGATGTTGAAGCCAAAAAGACGACTCTGAGCCTGGAACTGGAAAGTCCTGCTGAACAACTGACACAAGAACAAGACGCCGCCGAAGCCGTTCAAGCCACAAACGAACCGGCCGCCTCTCCTTTTGCACAGATTGAAAACAGCCCGCAGGACACCATCGAGGCAGCCGCTCAGGCACCAGTGCCTGTTGCAGAAGAAAAGAAAGGACCAGACCATCGCGAAGTGATTGTTGCCAAGGGCGACACGCTTTCCACCCTCTTCGAAAAGGTTGGCCTGCCCTCGGCTTCAGTCCATGAAATCCTGGCCAGCGACAAGCAAGCCAAGCAATTCACACAACTGCAACGTGGCCAGAAACTCGAATTCGAACTCGATCCAGCCGGACAGCTGACCAACCTGCACACCAAGCTGAGCGACCTGGAAAGCATCACCCTGACCAAAAACGACAAGGGTTATGTATTCAACCGCGTCACCGCCAAGCCCACCGTTCGCTCAGCCTATGTTCATGGCGTCATCAACAGCTCATTGTCTCAGTCGGCAGCACGCGCCGGCCTTTCCCATAGCCTGACCATGGACATGGCCAGCGTATTTGGCTACGACATCGACTTCGCCCAGGACATTCGCCAGGGTGACGAATTCGACATCATCTATGAGCAGAAAGTGGTCAATGGCAAGAGCGTCGGCAACGGCCCGATTCTCTCCGCGCGCTTCACCAACCGCGGCAAAACGTACACCGCGGTGCGCTACACCAACAAACAAGGCAACAGCAGCTACTACACCGCCGACGGCAACAGCATGCGCAAGGCATTCATCCGTACACCGGTTGATTTCGCCCGTATCAGCTCGAAGTTCTCCGCCGGCCGCAAGCATCCGATCCTGAACAAGATCCGCGCCCATAAAGGTGTCGACTATGCAGCGCCGCGTGGCACGCCAATCAAGGCTGCCGGCGACGGCAAGGTATTGCTGGCCGGACGTCGCGGAGGTTATGGCAACACCGTGATCATCCAGCACGGCAATACCTACCGCACGCTGTATGGCCACATGCAGGGCTTCGCCAAAGGCGTGAAGACGGGGGGTACCGTCAAGCAAGGCCAGGTGATCGGATACATTGGCACTACCGGCCTGTCCACCGGCCCGCACTTGCACTATGAATTCCAGGTCAACGGCGTCCACGTCGATCCACTTGGCCAGAAACTGCCGATGGCCGATCCGATCGCCAAGGCCGAACGCGCACGCTTCCTGGCTCAAAGCCAACCTTTGATGGCTCGCATGGATCAAGAGAAAGCCACCATGCTGGCTTCGAGCAAGCGCTAAACATGGCGCTCTATATCGGTGTGATGTCCGGGACCAGCCTGGATGGCTTGGATATCGCACTGATCGAACTGACCCCGGCGATCAAATTGATCGCCACGCACTACATTCCGATGCCCACCGCCCTGCGCACCGAATTGCTCGGATTGTGCAGCAGCGGGCCCGATGAGATCGCCCGCTCCGCCATCGCCCAGCAAAGTTGGGTAACGCTGGCCGCACAGGGTATCCATGCCCTGCTCGACGAAAAGAAACTCAAGCCTGAGGATGTCAGGGCGATTGGCAGCCACGGCCAGACCATCCGGCATGAACCGGCCCGTGGATTCACCGTACAGATTGGCAATCCGGCCCTGTTGAGCGAGTTGACTGGCATCACCGTGGTCAGCGATTTCCGCAGCCGTGATGTCGCCGCCGGAGGACAAGGCGCCCCGCTGGTTCCGGCATTTCACGAAGCACTGTTCGAAGAACGAGTCGGCAATCGCGCGGTGCTGAATGTCGGCGGTTTCAGCAATCTCAGCCTGATAGAGCCCGCGAAACCAGTAGCCGGTTTCGACTGCGGCCCAGGCAACGTATTGCTTGATGCCTGGATACACCAACAACGAGGCGACCATTTCGATCGGGACGGTCAATGGGCTGCCAGCGGGAAAGTCGAGCCAGTCTTGCTCAAGGCTTTGCTCAGCGATCCCTTCTTCGTCACCAAGGGTCCGAAAAGCACCGGGCGTGAAGTATTCAACCTGCCTTGGCTGATACAGCATTTGTCGCAGTTGCCAGCCTTCGCGCCGGAAGACGTGCAGGCCACGTTGCTCGAACTGACAGCCCTGACCATCGTCGAATCACTCCAACATGCCCAGCCCAATACTCAGGAGTTGCTGGTCTGTGGTGGCGGCGCGCACAACCAGACGCTCATGCAGCGCCTGGCTGACTTGCTGCCAAATGCCAAAGTCAGCAGTACGGCGGTGTACGGCGTAGACCCGGATTGGGTTGAAGCCATGGCTTTCGCCTGGCTTGCCCATTGTTGCCTTGAAGGCATTCCAGGCAACCGCCCGAGTGTCACCGGCGCACGTGGGCTGCGCATGCTCGGCGCCATCTACCCGGCCTGAATCCAATAATTGCGGACAAAAAAAAGCCGCAGGGCCTTAAGGCACTGCGGCTTTTTTATTGAGCACTCAGATCGAGAACGAAGAACCGCACCCACAGGTCGTGGTCGCGTTTGGGTTCTTGATCACGAACCGCGAGCCTTCCAGGCCTTCCTGATAATCCACCTCGGCACCTGCCAGGTACTGGAAGCTCATCGGATCGACCACCAGGCTGACCCCTTCGCGCTCGACGATGGTGTCATCTTCGGCCACTTCTTCATCAAAAGTGAAACCGTACTGAAAACCGGAACAACCGCCGCCCGTTACAAATACGCGCAGCTTCAAACGATCATTGCCCTCTTCATCGACCAGGCTCTTCACCTTGTGCGCGGCACCGTGGGTGAATTGCAAAGCCGTGGGGGTGAAGGTTTCGACGCTCATGCTGAATATCTCCCGGCGCTTACGCCGCCATAATGCGTGATGGCGGGCATTATCCGCTTCTCCTAGAAAATTGGTCAACTATTTAGAAGAGCAGCGGCCAGCTACAAGCCTTGAGCCTGTAGCTGCCAACCTGAAGCTTGTGCTGCCGTTACGGCAACATCCCGGCATGGGACAGCCCCAGGCGTTCATCCAACCCGAACAAAATGTTCAGGTTCTGAACAGCCTGGCCGGACGCGCCCTTGACCAGGTTATCGATAACCGACAACAACACCACCAGATCACCGTCCTGCGGACGATGCACGGCGATCCGGCAAACGTTCGCACCGCGCACGCTGCGGGTTTCCGGATGGCTGCCGGCCGGCATTACGTCGACGAACGGTTCGTTGGCGTAACGCTTTTCAAACAACGCCTGCAGGTCCACCGAACGATCGACGACGGTTGCATAAAGAGTGGAGTGAATGCCACGAATCATCGGCGTCAGGTGCGGCACGAAGGTCAGGCCGACATCCTTGCCCGCGGCCCGGCGCAACCCTTGGCGAATTTCCGGCAGGTGGCGGTGCCCCTTGACCGCATACGCTTTCATGCTTTCCGACGTTTCGGAATACAGCGAGCCGACACTGGCTCCGCGCCCGGCCCCACTGACACCGGACTTGCAGTCGGCAATCAGGCGCGAAGCATCGGCAAGACCGGCCTCGAGCAGCGGCAGGAACCCCAACTGAGTGGCCGTCGGATAGCAACCCGGTACCGCGATCAGTCGGGCCTGCTTGATTTTCTCGCGATTGACTTCCGGCAAGCCGTAGACCGCCTCGTCGAGCAGATCCGGCGCACCGTGGGGCTGACCGTACCATTTGGCCCATTCATCGGCGTCCTGCAAACGGAAATCCGCCGACAGGTCGATGACCTTGGTCCCGGCGGCCAGCAGGTCACCTGCCAGGGCGTGGGCGACACCATGGGGCGTGGCGAAGAACACCACATCGCAGGCGCCGAGGGTCTTGATGTCCGGAACGCTGAATGCCAGGCCGTCGTAATGGCCTCGCAGGTTCGGGTACATGTCGGCGACGGCCAGGCCGGCCTCGGATCGGGAAGTGATGACCACCACCTCAGCTTGCGGATGCTGTGCCAACAGACGCAGCAGTTCGACACCGGTGTACCCCGTGCCGCCGACGATACCGACCTTGACCATAAACCTGCCCTCAACGAACCCACTGGAAAGCCGTCGATGATAGGGGCCGCAGGGCCCGGCGACAACCGCCAAGGTGACGTGCGGACGCTCTAACCTCTACTATCGGGCTACCGTGAATCCTGGGAATAACTAAAAATGCTCTATCTGTGGCTCAAAGCACTGCACATCGTCAGCATGGTCTGCTGGTTCGCCGGCCTGTTCTACCTGCCTCGCCTGTTTGTCTATCACGCCCAAAGCGAGGACAGCGTCAGCAAGGAACGTTTCAGCATCATGGAGCGCAAGCTGTACCGCGGCATCATGGGCCCGGCGATGATCGCCACCCTCGTATTCGGCATCTGGCTGCTCAGTCTCAACGCCGGCGCCTACTTCACCCAAGGTGGCTGGATGCACGCCAAGCTCACCCTGGTCGTGCTGCTGATCGGTTACCACCATATGTGCGGCGCCCAGGTAAAGCGCTTCGCCCGTGGCGAAAACACCCGCAGCCATGTCTTTTATCGCTGGTTCAATGAAGTGCCGGTTCTGATATTGCTGGCTATCGTAATTCTGGTCGTCGTCCGACCGTTCTAACCTCCAATCAGCGTCCATTATCCGGGGTACTTGCCATGTCGTTGCCCGCTCTGCTTGAACAACGCTTGCGCCTGCCCATCGTAGCAGCGCCAATGTTCCTGATTTCCAATCCGCAACTGGTGCTGGCCTGCTGCCGCAACGGCATCGTCGGAAGTTTTCCGGCGTTGAACCAGCGCGACAGCAGTGGCTTCAAGGCCTGGCTCGAGGAAATCGAAGCAGGCCTGGCGACCCTGGAGAATCCGGCACCCTACGCCGTAAACCTGATCGTCCATCACAGCAACCCGCGGCTTCAAGCCGACTTGGCCATCTGCATCGAACACAAGGTGCCGATAGTCATCACCAGCCTGGGCGCGGTGAAGGAGTTGGTGGATGCCGTCCATGCTTATGGCGGACTGGTGTTCCATGACGTGACGACCCGGCGTCATGCCGAGAAAGCCGCCGAAGCCGGTGTCGATGGCTTGATCGCCGTTGCCGCCGGTGCAGGCGGACACGCCGGAACCTGGAGCCCGTTTTCATTGATTGCCGAGATCCGGCAGTTTTTTGATAAGACCTTGCTACTTGCGGGATGCCTGAACCACGGCCATCAGATTTTGGCCGCACAAGTGCTTGGCGCCGATCTGGCCTACTTCGGTACGCGCTTTATCGCTACGAGCGAAAGCCACGCTCCTGACGCTTATAAAGAGATGTTGCTCACATCCAGGGCCGCAGACATCGTGCATACTCCCGCTGTATCCGGAGTGCCGGCCAGCTTCATGCGCCAGAGCCTGGAGAATGCCGGTTTCGATCTGGCCGCCCTGCAGAACAAAGGCGAGGTGGATTTTGGCTCGAAACTCAAACCACTGAACGACGAAGCCAAGGCCTGGAAAACCGTATGGTCCGCAGGCCAAGGCGTGGGTGAAATCGATGATTTGCCCAGCGTCGATCAGTTGGTGGCACGCCTGGATGAAGAATACCGTCAGGCACATGCCCGGGCGGCGCAGCTTGGCGGGCAATGGCCCCGCTGAAGCGACCCTAAAAAAACAGTTACTTAACTTTCAGAGACAAGGATGCCGGGCATGAGCGAAACCCGTTTCAACATTGTATTCGACGGAGGCCTGATGCCGGGCGTCGATACCACCACAGCCAAACTCAACCTCGCCGAACTGTTCAAAAGCGATATCAGCGCCATTGAACGGCTGTTCACTGGTCGCAAGGTTGCCCTTAAAAGCAACCTGTCCCAGAGCGAAGCCCAGCAGTACCTGGAAGCGCTCAACAAGAGCGGAATCGACGCCCGAATCGAAGCCGAACCCGCCGCCCTCCAACTGAGCCTCGGCGAAGTACAGGAGTCGCCGCAACAGCCGGGTGGGCGCCATCCAGAGTCGATCGTCGACCCCGTCTCGCCCTACGCGCCTCCACGCGCCGAAGTGGGTGAAGCGCTCGCCGAGTACAGCACGCTCAAACCCTTCAGCTTCGATGGGCGTATCGGGCGCTTGCGCTACCTGGCCTGGACCATGGTGCTGACCCTGGCCATGCTGCCCCTGGTCGGCTTGGGCTTCTGGCTAGCCACGGCCTGGCTGATGGCTTCCAACTCGATCGCTGCGCTGGTCGTCGGCGGTCTGCTCGGCGTCGCCGTCGTGCTTGCCTTTGCCTTCGTGAGCATCCAGTTCAACGTCCAGCGCCTGCATGATCTCGGCTGGTCGGGGTGGTTATGGCTGATTAACCTGGTTCCATTCGTGGGCAGCATCTTCCCGTTCGTCCTCATCATCGCTCCGGGCAACACCGGCGCAAACCAATATGGTCCGCCGCCACCGCGTAATACCACGGCGGTCAAATTGCTGGCGTCGCTTTGGCTTGTCATGATCGTTCTGATTTTCCTGGCTACCTTTGCCGGCATCTTCGGAGCCCTCCAGGAGGACTACGGCAGCAGCAGCCTGAGCAGCTATGAAAGCAGTGAGTCGAGCAGCGAAACCACCGAAGAACCAGCCGCCGAGGCAGCCGAGCCCGCCTCACCTTCTGTAGACTATGAAGAAGAAGAGGAACAATAAGCGCGCTTCATGCCGGTGACAGCCCAGTCAACTGGCGGCGGGCTGTTGCTATGGAGAACTGCATGACCCGTTACGCACTGATCACTGGCGCTTCCAGCGGCATTGGCCTGGCCATGGCTGAAGCGCTTGCACGGCGCGGCCGCAACCTGATACTGGTGGCTCGACAGCGCGATCGGTTGGAAAGTATTGCAATCGAACTGACTCAGCGGTTTGGCGTAGAGGTGTTGTTCCGGGCCTGCGACCTCGGAGAACCGCTGAGGCTTTCAGGCTTTCTCCTGGAGCTGGAGGAAGGTGAGCGGCAGATCGACCTGTTGGTCAATTGCGCAGGCATCGGCACCAGCGGGCCGTTCCTGGGCCAGGACTGGATGACCGAGCAGGACCTGATCGAAGTCAACATCCTCGCCCTGACACGGCTTTGTCATGCTATCGGCAACAGCATGGCACTGCTTGGCGGCGGCCAGATCCTCAATGTCGCCTCTATCGCCGCGTTCCGACCCGGCCCCTGGATGAGTACCTATTACGCCAGCAAGGCCTATGTGCTGCACTTCTCCGAAGCCCTGCGGGTCGAGTTGAAGAAATGCGCGATCAAGGTCTCGGTGCTTTGCCCTGGCCCGACCCGGACCGGCTTCTTTTCCAGGGCGCAGATGGACGAACAGAAACTCATCGACAGCAAGTTGCTGATGAGCCCGGAAGAGGTGGCCCTGTACGCCGTGCGCGCGCTGGACCGCAACCGCGCCATCATCATTCCCGGACGCCGCAACCGCTGGCTGGCCGCACTGCCGCGACTAGGGTCGCGATGGCTGGTCCGAACCATCGCCGGCATGATCAACAAGGCTTACTGCCCGCGCTGATCCCTTCAAGTTGAACAACCAGGCGCCTCAACGGTAGCCTTCAAGACACCCGCCCTCGACGAACCCAACGGAGAAAACAGCTGTGGATACTCTGTTTACCAAGATCATCAACCGGGAAATCCCGGCGAAGATCATTTACGAGGATGACCAGGTATTGGCCTTCCACGACATCGCCCCGCAGGCGCCTGTACATTTTTTGGTCATACCGAAAAAACCGATCCGCACTCTCAACGACCTGGCCGAGGAAGACAAAGGCCTGGCTGGACACATTTTGTTCACTGCCCAGCGCCTGGCGCTTGAATTGGGCTGTGAAGAAGGTTTTCGCGTGGTGATGAATTGCAATGAACTGGGTGGGCAAACGGTCTATCACATTCATATGCATGTGCTGGGGCAGCGCCAGATGAACTGGCCACCGGGCTGATACCCCTGACCCAACGCAAATCTTCGGCGGTCGATTGGGTTAAACTGGCCGCTGTGATTTTTCCCGGAGGTAAGCATGACTACCCAACGTCACTACTCGCCGATTGACCGTCTGTTGCTGCAAGCCGATACCGCGATGCGCACGCTGCTGCCCTTCAGTGGTCAGCCGTACCGCCCATCACCGGCTATCGTGCAGCCGGACGCGCAACTGAGTGACGAGCAAACCCGCCACGTCGCCGGACTGATGCGTATCAACCACACCGGCGAAGTCTGTGCCCAGGCGCTGTATCAGGGACAGGCGCTGACAGCGAAGCTACCGCAAGTGCGTGAGGCAATGGAGCATGCCGCCGAGGAAGAAATCGACCATTTGGTCTGGTGCGAACAACGGATTCGCCAGTTGGGCAGCCATACCAGCGTCCTGAACCCGCTGTTCTATGGGATGTCATTCGGGATCGGCGCCGTTGCCGGGCTGATCAGCGACAAAGTCAGCCTCGGCTTCGTCGCCGCGACCGAGCATCAAGTGTGCAAGCATTTGAATGAACACCTCGAACAACTGCCGGCCGAGGATGAAAAATCCCGGGCGATCCTCGAGCAGATGCGTGTGGACGAGGAACACCATGCCGAGAGTGCGCTTGAGGCCGGTGGCTTCCGTTTTCCGGCCCCGGTGAAGTTCGGCATGAGCCTGCTGGCCAAGGTCATGACCAAGAGCACTTATCGGATTTGACGGCAATTGGGGACTGAATAGCTCATTCCCACGGAAATTGAAAAGGCGATTCCCTCAGGGGAGTCGCCTTTTTTATCCGAAACATCAATACGGCCCGTCGGCTATCGACTCAACCCAACTCGATGATTTCATAATCGTGGGTGATTTCGACCCCGGCGGCGCCAAGCATGATCGAAGCCGAGCAGTACTTCTCGGCGGAGAGCTCAATGGCACGCTTGACTTGGGCTTCCTTCAGGGCTCGCCCCTTCACCACGAAGTGCATGTGGATCTTGGTAAACACTTTGGGATCTTCAGTGGCGCGCTCTGCCTCCAGGAAGGCTTCGCAGCTTTCGACGGCCTGGCGGGACTTTTTAAGAATGCTGACCACGTCAAAATTGCTGCAACCGCCTACGCCCAGCAGGAGCATTTCCATCGGCCGAACACCCAGGTTCCGCCCACCGGCCTCTGGCGGGCCGTCCATGACGACCACATGACCACTGCCTGACTCACCGAGGAACATGGCTTCGCCAGCCCATTGGATGCGTGCCTTCATCGCCAAGACTCCACTGTTAAAAAAGGGTCGCCAGCTTAGCACAGCGCTCCGACATGACGTCCCTGCGTCTTAGGAGACCTGACCTGCCAGCGTGTAGGTAAATTCTCAAATCAATTAGGGACGCCTCTGTTAAGCTGGCGCGAATTCGCTGGCGCATGGCCAGCTTTTAGCGATAGCTATTCGCCCTTATAAAAAAACCAAACCACCACACAGCGCAGTCTTGCGGGATACAACCATGGTTGCCATTACTCCCACGTTCAGGATCAAGAATCTCGACAAACTCTTGATGCATTGTCAGCGCCGCCGCTATCCGGCCAAACACAACATCATTTGTGCGGGAGATCGTTCCGACACGCTGTTTTTCATCATCAAGGGCTCGGTCACTATCCTTATAGAAGATGACGACGGTCGGGAAATGATCATCGCCTACCTCAATTCCGGAGATTTTTTCGGCGAACTGGGGTTGTTCGAACAGGCGGGCAAGGAACAGGAGCGCAGTGCCTGGGTGCGGACCAAGATTGAATGTGAAGTTGCGGAAATCAGCTACGCCAAATTCCGAGAACTGTCCCTGCAAGACCCGGACATTCTTTACGTCCTCAGCGGCCAAATCGCACAGCGCCTGCGCAATACCACCCGCAAGGTCGGCGATCTCGCATTTTTCGACGTCACCGGACGTGTCGCACGTTGTCTGTTGGAGCTGTGCAAGCAGCCCGATGCCATGACCCACCCGGACGGCATGCAGATCAAGGTGACCCGCCAAGAAATTGGTCGGATTGTCGGTTGCTCGCGTGAAATGGTCGGTCGCGTTCTCAAGGATCTGGAAGAGCGCAACCTGGTCAGCGTCAAAGGCAAGACCATGGTGGTGTTCGGAACGCGTTAGGCGCTCAGCAGATTGGTCAGCAGCTCCCGGTACAAAGCGTCGAGCCGCTCCAGCGCGTGAGGTGCCGGGAATTTTTCATGCAGGGCAATATGGCTCTCGGCACGCACTCGCTGCTCCAGGCCACAGGCCTCATTGAAGCGATTGACTGCCGCGACCATGGACTCGCGCTCGTTCTCCAGCAAAAGCGCGCCATGAACCAGCCCCACCGGGCGTTGACCACCCTTGCTCTGGCGCCAGCGCTGAGCGGTGCCGACCATTTTCCGGCCGTCGAGGTTGACGTTGAAACGCCCGTCACAAAAAGCCCCCTCCACTTCTCCCAGCGAAGCCACCCCGCCCAGTTCATCCAGCAGTTGGCAGATGGGATCGCACAAGCGGCGGTACCCGGTCTCGATACGTCCGTGGTCGCCTTCGCTGCGCGGTGGCGCGTAGACCAGGGCGATATTCACGGTAGCGGCTGACTGCGGCACCGGTTCACCACCGGTCTCGCGCAACAGGACCGGCCAGCCATGGGCAGCCGATACGTCACAGGCGTGTTCGAACCCCGCCAGGCGACTCAAGCGGCGCGGCATGACCAGCGCACGATCATTTGGCTGCCAGAACAACAGGCCGAACTCGGCGTCGCCGGCGCAAATGCTAGCCAACAGATCCTGTTCGGCTTGCAGGCCAGCTTCGACGGTCAGGGAAATCACAGGCGACATGGATCAGTCCAGCGTCGAGCCGCTCACCGGCAGGCCTCGTTCAGGAAAGAACAGTCGCTGCAATTCCGCACCCGGGTTCTCGGCCCGCATGAACGCTTCGCCCACCAGGAACGAATACACATCGCTGACTTCCATCAGCTCGACATCGGCTCGGTTGAGGATGCCGCTTTCGGTGATGACCAGGCGATCGCGCGGAATGCGCGGCAACAGGTCCAAGGTGGTTTCCAGGCTCACTTCGAAAGTGTGCAGGTTGCGATTGTTCACGCCGACCAGTTTGGTATCGAGGGTTTTCAGGGCTCGTTCCAACTCGTCACCGTCGTGGACTTCCACCAGGACATCCAGCCCGACGCTTTTGGCAACGGCCGCCAGCTCGGCCATTTTCACGTCGTCCAAGGCGGAAACGATCAACAGCACGCAATCGGCGCCCAGCGCGCGCGCCTCGACGATCTGGTACGGGTCGATCATGAAATCCTTACGGATCACTGGCAGCTTGCAGGCCGCCCGCGCCTGTTTCAGGTAGTCATCGGCCCCTTGAAAAAAGTCGACATCGGTCAGCACCGAGAGGCAGGTAGCACCGCCCTTCTCGTAGCTTCGCGCGATCTCGGCCGGGACGAAGTGCTCACGAATAACGCCTTTGCTGGGGGACGCCTTCTTGATTTCGGCAATCACCGCCGGCTGTTTTTTCTTGGCCTGATTGATCAAGGCCTGGGCAAAGCCGCGCGGCGCATCCGCTGAACGCGCCAGGCTTTCCAGCTCGGCCAGACTGACCCGGGCGCTACGCTCGGCCACTTCCTGGACCTTGCGAGCCAGAATGTTTTCCAGAACCGTTGGCACGCTCATCCTTCGTTCTCCACTTTGAATACGGCGGTAAATGCACCCAGCTCTTCGAGCTTTTCCCTGGCAAGGCCAGTGTGCAGCGCATCATGGGCCAGTTCCACGCCTTGCTTGAGGCTGCTGGCGTGGTCGGCGGCGTACAACGCAGCACCGGCATTGAGCACGATCATCTCAGCGGCCTTCTGGCCATTCTCGGTCTTGCGACGCCCCAATGCATCGCGGATCAACTCCAGCGATTGGGTCGGACCGTCGACCGCCAGGCCGTGCAGGCTCTGGCTCTTCATGCCGAGGTCTTCAGGTTCGACCCAATACTCGCTGATCTGATCATTTTTTAGTTCGGCCACGAATGTCGGCGCCGCCAGGCTGAATTCATCCAGCCCATCCTTGGAATGGACCACCAGCACGTGCTTGCTGCCCAGGCGTTGCAAGACTTCAGCCAATGGCCGGCACAACGCCTGGCTGAACACACCGACTACCTGATGTTTCACGCCGGCCGGATTCGTAAGCGGGCCGAGCATGTTGAACAACGTACGCAGCCCCAACTCGCGGCGCGGCGCGGCGGCGTGTTTCATGGCGCTATGGTGGGTCTGGGCAAACATGAAACCGATGCCGACGTTATCGATGCAGCGTGCCACCTGGATCGGCGTCAGGTTCAGGTAAATGCCGGCTGCCTCCAGCAGATCGGCACTGCCGCTCTTGCCGGAGACTGCCCGATTGCCGTGTTTGGCAACGGTGCAACCGGCCGCCGCGACGACAAACGACGAAGCCGTGGAAACGTTAAAGATATTGGCGCCATCACCACCGGTGCCGACCACATCAACCACGCCATCCAGCGTCTTGAGCTCGACCTTGTCCGCCAGCTCACGCATCGCCGAAACCGCACCGACGATTTCATCGATGCTCTCGCTCTTCATGCGCATGGCCATCATGAACGCGCCGATCTGCGCATCCGTGCATTGGCCGGTCATGATTTCGCGCATCACGTCGCGCATCTCGTCGGTGCTCAGGTCGAGATGGCCGACGATACGGCTCAGGGCTGTCTTGATATCCATGAAAAGTCCTTAGCGCGTGCCGCCGGTTTGCTTGAGAAAGTTGGCGAACAGTTCGTGGCCCTGTTCGGTGAGAATAGACTCGGGGTGGAATTGCACACCCTCGATATTCAACGTCTTGTGGCGCAGCCCCATAATTTCATCGACCGAGCCGTCTTCAAGCTGGGTCCAGGCCGTCAACTCCAGGCAGTCGGGCAGCGTTTCGCGCTTGACCACCAGGGAATGGTAGCGGGTTACGGTAAGCGGATGATTGAGCCCCTCGAACACACCCTTGTCCTGGTGAAATACCGGGCTAGTCTTACCGTGCATGACTTGTCGGGCGCGCACGACGTCACCGCCGAACGCCTGGCCGATCGACTGATGCCCCAGGCAGACACCCAGGATCGGCAGCTTGCCAGCGAAATACTTGATGGCGTCGATGGAAATGCCTGCTTCGGTCGGCGTGCACGGGCCGGGTGAAACCACGATGCGCTCAGGCTTGAGGGCTTCGATTTCGGCGATGGTCAATTCGTCGTTGCGCACGACCTTGACCTCGGAGCCCAGCTCGCCGAGGTACTGCACAACGTTGTAGGTAAAAGAGTCGTAGTTATCGATCATCAGCAACATGGCGTAAGCAACCTATTGAATTCACTGACTTTAAATACAGCCTTCAGAGAGTGACCCGCGCGCTGCTGCGCTTGGCGAGGCAAGTGATGCCCCTGCGAAGCGGCTCTACAAGCGGGTAAAGAAGGCAAATCGGTACAGGTCCGGCGAGGCCGGCGGAGAATGTTCAGGCGCGCCAACGCCAGCGGGCGTGTGCCTTGATCATTTGATCCAGAAGTTTGCTGACAATCGACACAGGAAAAGTCTCGTTCATACGTCCCGGCACAGTAGCTTAGCTGGGCGGAGCACGCAATATGACCGACCCCGAAGGGCTTTGAAACAATCGCGACGTTCCAGATAGATGGCAAAACGCCGAAAGTTTTTGGTACTGTCGTTTCGTTTTCTAACAAAAATAAGATAAAAACGGACTTTCCCATGATCAAGAAGACGTTGTTCGTACCGATTGCCAGTTGCCTGCTGGCGATGGCCTGCGCCCAGGCAAGCGCCGCCCCCAACCCTTATTCCAAGTTCATCGTGTTCGGTGACAGCCTCAACGACGCTGGCCAGTTCGCCGACCCGAATGGTCCGCCCGGCTCGACCGAGCGCTATACCAACCGAACCGGTCCGATCTACACCGACGGCAGCGGCGAGGCCTACTCCGCCAACTCCACCCAGTTGCTCGGTGGGCGCCTGGGTTATTCCGCCGACGAGACCGCCGCCTCCACTTCGGCGGTCCGCGCCAGCGAGGGGCTGGCGGACGGCAACAACTGGGCGGTGGGTGGTTATCGTACCGACCAGATCCTCGAGTCGATTACCGGCGTGTCCGACACCGGTGATCGCAGCCGTCCCGGCTACCTGCAATCCAATGGCCTGCGCGCCGATCCGAATGCGCTGTATTACCTTTCCGGTGGTGGCAACGACTTCCTACAAGGTCGGGTGCTGACCCCCGAGCAGGCGAACGCCGCCGCGGACCGCCTGGCCGATAGCGTCCAGGTGCTGCAAACGGCCGGTGCCCGTTACGTGATGGTCTGGTTGCTGCCCGATCTGGGCCTGACCCCGGCCCTCAACGGTGGTCCGTTGCAAGACGCCTTTTCGCAACTGGGCAACCAGTTCAACCAACAGCTGGTCACGCGACTGCAAGGCATCGACGCTGAAATCATTCCATTGAACATTCCGCTTTTGCTGAAGGAAAGCTTCGCCGACCCGGCAAGATTTGGCCTCGCCACCGGTGAGAACCTCACCGCGACTTGCTTCAGCGGCAACGGCTGCACGGAAAACCCCACCTACGGTATCAACAGCGCCACGCCTGATCCCACCAAGCTGATCTACAACGACTCGGTCCATCCCACCGAGACAGGGCAAAAACTGATCGCCGACTACGCCTATTCCCTGCTCGCGGCACCTTGGGAACTGACGTTGTTGCCGGAAATGGCTCATTCGACCCTGCGCGCCCACCAGGACGAA
Source organism: Pseudomonas sp. St316 (assembly GCF_018325905.1). Classification (NCBI taxonomy): domain Bacteria; kingdom Pseudomonadati; phylum Pseudomonadota; class Gammaproteobacteria; order Pseudomonadales; family Pseudomonadaceae; genus Pseudomonas; species Pseudomonas sp. St316. The sequence goes on from NZ_AP021901.1 coordinate 6,149,009, forward strand.
CTGCGCAGCCAATGGCAATCGGACTGGGAGAACTGGCAGGCGGTCGGCCAGTGGCGCGCCATCGTCGCCGGCGGTGGCCAGCACCTGGATATCGACAGCCAGGACAGCGGCGCCAGCGCCGACGGCAGCGGCTACAGCCTGAACATCGGCGGCAGCTATCGCCTCAATGAGGCCTGGCGCGTGGGCGTCGCCGCTGGCCTCTACCGTCAGGACATGGAAGCGGGCCATAACGATTCGGACTACAAGCTCAACAGCTACCTGGCGACCGCCTTCGCCCAGTTCCAGCAGAATCGCTGGTGGGCCGATGCGGCACTGACCGGCGGCAAGCTCGACTACGACAGCCTGAAGCGCAAGTTCGACCTGGGCGTCAACCAAGCGCAGGAAAAAGGCGACACCGACGGTCACCTGTGGGCATTCAGCACCCGGTTGGGCTATGACATCGCCCAACCGGGCAGCGAATGGCACTTGTCACCGTTTATCAGCGCCGACTACGCGAAGGTGGAGGTCGACGGCTATTCCGAGAAGGGCAACCGTTCCACGGCCCTGACCTTCGACGACCAGACTCGTGACTCGAAGCGCCTGGGCATCGGCTTGCAGGGCAAATACAACATCACCCGGCAGACCCAGGTGTTTGGCGAATATGCCCACGAACGTGAGTATGAAGACGACACGCAGAAGGTGAACATCGCCCTCAACAGCCTGCCGGCCAACGACTTCACGCTGGAAGGCTACACGCCACAGAGCCACCTGAATCGCCTGAGCCTGGGGGTCAGCCACAAGTTGACCAACGACTTGGCGCTGCGGGGCGGCTATACATTGCGCAAGGATGATGACTCCACCCAGCAGGGGGTGAGCTTGGGGGTCAGCCTGGATTTCTGACCGTGAAAACCTGCGGAAGCGAGCTTGCTCGCGATAGCGGACTGTCAGTCAACTGGTGGGTTGAATATGACGGCCTCATCGCGAGCAAGCTCGCTCCCACACACTGATCGAGTTGCTTGAAAGACCTGTGGGGGAGCGAACTTGTTCGCTTCCCCACAGTTGTTGAAGGGTTTTCAGTCGTTCGAAGTCTGCTCGGCCAGCGCCACCGCGCGGAACATCGCCCGGCGCTTGTTCAGGGTTTCTTCCCACTCCAGTGCCGGCACCGAGTCGGCGACGATACCGCCGCCGGCCTGCACGTGCAGTTCACCGTTCTTGATCACTGCGGTGCGAATGGCAATGGCGGTGTCCATGTTGCCGTTCCAGGCGAAGTAACCCACGGCCCCGCCGTACACGCCCCGCTTGACCGGTTCCAGCTCGTCGATGATTTCCATAGCGCGGATTTTCGGCGCGCCGGACAAGGTGCCCGCCGGCAGGATCGCCCGCAAGGCGTCCATCGCCGTCAGCCCGGCCTTCAACTGGCCGGTGACGTTGGAGACGATGTGCATCACGTTGGAATAGCGCTCGATGATCATCTTCTCGGTGAGCTTCACCGAACCGATTTCCGAGACCCGCCCGGTGTCGTTGCGCCCAAGGTCAATCAGCATCAGGTGCTCGGCGATTTCCTTGTCATCCGACAGCAGGTCCTCTTCCAGCGCCCGGTCGGCCTCTTCCGTAGCCCCACGTGGGCGAGTGCCGGCGATCGGCCGCACCGTGATGAGGTTGTCTTCTACCCGCACCAGCACTTCCGGCGAACTGCCCACGACGTGGAAATCGCCGAAGTTGAAGAAGTACATGTAGGGTGTCGGGTTGAAACAGCGCAACGCCCGGTAGAGATCGATGGGCGCCGCCTTGAAATCGATGGACATCCGCTGCGATGGCACGACCTGCATGCAGTCACCCGCCAGGATGTACTCCTTGATGGTATCGACGGCCCGTTCGTAATCGTCCTGGGTGAAACTGGAGCGGAACACCGGATCGGCCGCCGACTGCTTGCTGAAGTCCAGGCCGGGACGTGGGGCGATCGGCTGACGTAACTTTTCCAACAGTGCTTGCAGGCTTTGTTGACCCTGCTCGTAGGCATCTTCCTGGGACGGATCGGCCAGCACGATAGCGTGCATCTTGCCGGCGAGGTTGTCGAAGACGACGACCGCGTCGGACACCATCAGCAGGATGTCTGGCACGCCCAGCGGATCAGGGTTCGGGCACGTGCCGAGGCGTTTCTCCACGTAGCGCACGCAATCGTAGCCGAAGTACCCCACCAGGCCGCCGTTGAAGCGCGGCAGGCCGGCAATGGTCGGCACGTTGTAGCGGGCCTTGAACGTTTCGACGAAGGCCAGCGGGTCTTCGACTTCGAGGCTTTCGATTTCGACGCCGTCATGGGTCACGCTGATGCGATGATCATGGACCCGCAGCACGGTGCGGCACGGCAGGCCGATAATGGAATAACGGCCCCATTTCTCGCCGCCTTGCACCGATTCGAGCAAGTAGGAGTTGGGCTGGTCGGCCAACTTGAGGTAGATCGACAGCGGCGTGTCGAAGTCGGCCAGGGTTTCACAGGCAAGGGGGATGCGGTTGTAGCCGGCAGCGGCTAGACGCAGGAATTCTTCGCGGTTCATGGGGTGCCTCGTGGCAAGAGGAGCTGACAGTCAGGTATGCAAACGCGCCGGATAACCGGCCAGGATCACGTCAGGCGCGCCAACGCCAGCGGGCCAGGGCCTTGATGACTTTCATCCAGAGTTTGCGAGTGACCACCACGATGGCGTTTCCAGGAGAGGATTGAACAGCGTCGGGCAACGTTATCTCAGCGGCCGGGTCCAGGCAACCGGGAATTAACAGGCGCAAATCGTCGATCACCAGCGTCGGAAACTCTTCGGCGATCGGTCGGCCGTGGTTGTAGCCGTAACTCAGCCCCACGCACTTGACCCCTGCTGCCTTGGCCGCCAGCACATCGCTGCGCGAGTCGCCGACGAACAAGGATTGTGAGGCCGGGATGTTGGCCATTTTCATCACGAAGAACAGCGCGGCCGGATCGGGCTTTTTCTGTGGCAAGGTGTCGCCGCCGATGATCCAGCGGAAATAACGGCCGATTTTCATCTGGTCCAACAAGGGCGCGACGAAACGCTCAGGCTTGTTGGTAATCAGCGCCATTTCCACGCCCTGCTTTTTCAGCCACTTGAGGGTGGAACGCACGCCAGGGTAGACCACCGTCAGTTGGTGATTGTCTTCGTAGGCTTTATTGAACAACTCCAACGCCCGCTCGAACTCGGCATCATCGACACCTTGGGCATCGATGTCATTGGCCAGGGCCCGGCGCACCAGCATCGGCGCGCCGTTGCCGACCCAGTGGCGTACCGAATCGAGGCCGGCAGGCGGGCGGCCAAGCTCGAGCAGCATCGTGTCCACCGCCACCGCGAGGTCCGGGACCGAATCGACCAATGTGCCATCAAGGTCGAACATCACCAGACGCGGCAAGCTGCCGGGGAACAGCTGCTCGAAGCCGCTCATGGGCGCGCCAGGGCCAGTTCGGCGCGCATTTTTGCGATCACCTCTTTGTAATCCGGCGCGTTGAAGATCGCCGAACCCGCGACGAACGTATCGGCGCCGGCCGCGGCGATTTCACGGATGTTGTTCACGTTCACGCCACCGTCGATTTCCAGGCGGATATCACGACCCGAGGCGTCGATCAGCGCACGGGCTTCGCGCAGCTTGTCGAGCGTGCCCGGGATGAATTTCTGCCCACCAAAACCCGGGTTGACGCTCATGAGCAGGATCATGTCGACCTTGTCCATCACGTACTTGAGCACGTCCAGGGGCGTGGCGGGGTTGAACACCAGGCCTGCCTTGCAACCTCCTTCACGGATCAACTGCAGGGAACGGTCGATGTGCAGCGTGGCTTCCGGGTGGAAAGTGATGTAGGTGGCGCCGGCTTCAATGAAGTCGCCGACGATGCGGTCCACCGGGCTGACCATCAGGTGCGCGTCGATCGGCGCGGTGACACCGTACTTGCGCAGCGCCGCGCAGACCATCGGGCCAATGGTCAGGTTGGGCACGTAGTGGTTGTCCATGACATCGAAGTGCACGATGTCGGCCCCGGCGGCCAGAACGTTGTCCACTTCCTCGCCCAGGCGGGCGAAGTCAGCGGAGAGAATCGACGGAGCAATAGCGAAGGGCTGCATGACGCACCTGTTTTGAGCGAAATCACGATGGCGCGCATTGTATACCTCAAGATTTGGCGCGCCCACCGTGACAGTCGATCAATACGCCGCGCGGTAGATCTTCTCGATATCGGCGGCGCTCAGTTGGCGCGGATTGTTGCGCATCAAACGCTCGATCCCGGCAGCCTCCATCGCCATGGCAGGGATAACATCCGCGGTCACGCCCAGGCTACTCAGGCCATTAGGGATTTGCACCGCGGCGCACAATGCCACCATCGCCTCCACGGCTTCGTCGGCAGCCTCAAGATCGCTCAGGTGGGCGGTCTTGAGGCCCATGGCCTCGGCGATGTCGCGCATGCGCTCGACACAGGCCATCTTGTTCCACGCCATGACATAGGGCAGCAACAGCGCATTGGCAACGCCGTGGGATATGTGGAAACGCCCGCCCAACGGATAGGCCAGCGCGTGCACGGCCCCGACGCCGGCATTGCCGAATGCCATGCCGGCCATCAGGCTGGCCGTGGCCATGTCCTCACGGGCCTGCAGATGAGACGGGTTGGCATAGGCCTTGGGCAGCGCAGGGGTTATCAGCTTGATTGCGCCGATGGCCAGCGCATCGGTAATTGGCGAAGCATTGAGCGACAGGTAGGCCTCGATGGCATGTACCAGCGCATCGACACCACTGGCAGCCGTTACGCTACGCGGGCAGGTGAGGGTCATCTGCGGACTGACCAGCGCCACGTCCGGCAACAGGTAATCGCTGACGATGCCTTTTTTCAGCTGTGCGGCCTTGTCGGAGAGGATCGCCACGTTGGTGACTTCCGAACCGGTACCCGCCGTGGTGGGGATGGCAATCATGGGCGGGCCTTTGCGCGGTACCTGATCGACACCGAACATGTCTTGCAGCTCGCCGTGATAACCGGCATAGACCCCCACGCACTTGGCGATGTCGATGGCACTGCCGCCGCCGAGACCGATCAGGCCGTCGTGACCACCGTCGCGATAGGCTTGCATGCAGTCTTCGACAATGGCGATTTCCGGGTCCGGCATGACCCGGTCGAAAATCTCGTAGTCCCGTCCGCCCAGATGTTGCAGGGCCAGTTCCACGGTGCCGGACTTGACCAACGCCGCATCGGTCACGATCAGCGGGTTGTCGACGTCCAGACGCGTCAATTCCGCGGCCAGTTGCTCGATGGCAGCGGCACCGGTGATCAGTTTATGGGCGATCTTGAATGAGGAAAGACTCATGTGCGCGGCCTCTTGTTCGAGTATGGGCTGGCACAAGGATAGCTCGGTATTGGGGGTTGTCTGCCATTCAGCTCGTGAATGCGATGAAGGAACCGGTGGATAAGCCCACTTGTGGGAGCGAGCTTGCTCGCGATAGCGGTATGTCAGGCAACATCAATGCCGGATGTTGCGGCGCTATCGCGAGCAGGTTCGCTCCCACAGGGTACAGCTCTGGCCGTCAGACTTGAGTAGTACGCAGCTTCTCGCTGCGCCCACGCAACCACTCCAGAGTCAGCAACAGGATCACCGAGAAGGCGATCAACAACGTCGCCGCCGCCGCGATGGTGGGGCTGAGGTTTTCGCGGATGCCGCTGAACATCTGCCGAGGCAAGGTTGCCTGCTCGGGGCCGGCCAGGAACAGGGTCACCACCACTTCATCGAACGACGTCGCGAAGGCGAACAGTGCACCGGAGATCACGCCCGGGGCGATCAACGGCAGGGTCACCCGACGAAACGCCGTCAGTGGCGAAGCCCCAAGGCTGGCGGCTGCCCGAACCAGGTTGTGGTTGAACCCCTGCAGGGTCGCCGACACCGTGATGATCACGAACGGTACACCCAGCACGGCGTGGACCACGATCAACGAGAAGAAGCTGTTGCCCATCCCCAGCGGTGCGAAAAACAGGTAGCTGGCCACGCCAATAATCACCACCGGCACCACCATGGGCGAAATCACCAGGGCCATCACCAACGCCTTGCCTGGGAAGTCGCCACGGGTCAGGCCGATGGCCGCGAGCGTACCGAAGACCATCGCCAGCAACGTCGCCGCCGGGGCCACGATGATGCTGTTCTTCAGCGCTCGCATCCATTCGGCCGAGGCGAAGAAATCGTGGTACCACTGCAGTGAAAAGCCTTGCAGTGGGTACACCAGGAAACTGCCGGAGTTGAACGACAGTGGAATGATCACCAGCACCGGCAGGATCAGGAACAACAGAATCAGCCCGCAGAGTGTGCGCAAGCAGTAGAACCACACCCGCTCGACGGGGGACATGTAAGGACTCACCATTTTCGATCTCCCCTTAGCTCAGGCGCAGGCGACTGGCGCCCACCAGCCAGCTGTAAATCAGATAAAGCACGATGGTCGCCAGCAACAGCAGCCCGCCGAGCGCCGTGGCCATGCCCCAGTTGATGCTGGTGTTGGTGTAGAACGCGACGAAGTAGCTGACCATCTGATCGTTCGGGCTGCCCAGCAGCGCCGGCGTGATGTAGTAGCCGATGGCAAGGATGAACACCAACAGGCAACCGGCACCGACACCGGCATAGGTCTGCGGGAAGTACACCCGCCAGAAACTGGCGAACGGATGACAGCCCAGGGAAATCGCCGCACGCATGTAGGTGGGCGAAATACCCTTCATCACGCTGTAGATCGGCAGGATCATGAACGGCAGCAGGATATGGACCATGGAGATGTAGACACCGGTGCGATTGAACACCAGCTCCAGGGGTTTATCGATGACGCCCATGGCCATCAGGGCGCTATTGATCAAGCCGCCCGATTGCAGCAGCACGATCCACGCCGCCACCCGCACCAGGATCGAGGTCCAGAACGGCAGCAGCACCAGGATCATCAGCAGGTTGCTCTGGCGCGAAGGCAGGTTCGCCAGCAGGTAGGCCAACGGATAGGCCAGCACCAGGCAGATCGCGGTGATCACCAGGCCCATCCAGAAGGTCCGGGCAAAGATGTCGAGGTAGATCGACTGGTCAGGGGTGGCCGTGGCCAGTTCGCCGAGGTCATCGATGCGGTGATCGACGGCCGCCAGCAGGTAATACGGGGTGACGTTGCTGGTGTTGCGGCGGATCACCTGCCAGTACGCCGGGTCGCCCCAACGCTCATCGAGGTTTTCCAAGGCTTCTTTATAGGAAGCCGGCTCGCTGGCAAACGGCAACGCCCGAGCGGTCTTGGTCAGCAGGCTGCGATAGCCGGCCAGTTCCATGTTCAGGCGCTTGGACAAGTCGCCCAGGGTCTGATTCTTGCGGGCTTCGGCCAGGTCTTCGCTGGCAGCCTTGTACACTGGCTCGCCCGGCAAACCACGTCCGTCCCAGGCAGCGACGGCGGCGACAGTACGCGGCATCGCGCCCACCACTTCCGGGTTGCTGACGCTTTTGAACAGCAGCGCCACGATCGGCACCAGGAACACCAGCAACAGAAACAGCACCAGCGGCGCGATCAAGGCCTGGGCCTTCCAGCGGTTGATCCGCTCGGCGTGCTTGAGCCGTTGCTTGAGGGTGGGGCTGGTGCCCGCGTTCAGTGGAACGGCGATGGCCATGGCGAACTCCGCAAATCTTTTTGATCGTTACAGGGGCGGCGGGCCGCCTCTGTTCTTTTGAAACACCCGGGTCGATGAAAGAACCTGTGGGAGCGAGCTCGCTCGCGATGGCTGCGGCACATTCAAGATTGATGTGCCTGACAGACCGCTATCGCGAGCAAGCTCGCTCCCACATGGATCTCATCGGGTTTCAGACCGTTGGGTTACTTGGCCGCCCAGGAGTTGAAGCGCTGCTCCAGTTGCTCACCGTTGTCAGCCCAGAAGCTGACGTCGATCTGCACTTGGTTGGCGATGTTTTCCGGGGTGGTCGGCATGTCCTTCAGGACATCCTTGGCCAGCAACGGTACAGCCTGGGTATTGGCCGGACCGTAGGCGATGTTTTCCGAGTAGGTCTTCTGCTGCTGCGGCGCCACCGAGAAGGCGATGAATTTCTTCGCAGCTTCGGCGCGGGTCTTGTCCAGGCCACGTGGGATGGCCCAGGCGTCGAAGTCGTAGATGCCGCCGTTCCATACCACTTTCAGGTTGCTTTCTTTCTGTACCGCGGCGATCCGGCCGTTGTAGGCCGAGCTCATGACCACGTCACCGGAAGCCAGGTACTGAGGTGGCTGGGCGCCAGCTTCCCACCACTGGATATTCGGCTTGAGCTCATCGAGCTTCTTGAACGCACGGTCCTGGCCATCTTTGCCGGCCAGCACTTTGTAGACGTCTTTCGGCGCTACGCCATCGGCCATCAGGGCGAATTCCAAGGTGTACTTGGCGCCCTTGCGCAGGCCGCGTTTGCCCGGGAATTGCTTGGTGTCCCAGAAGTCGGCCCAACTGGTCGGCGCGGTCTTCAGTTTGTCGGCGTTGTAGGCCAGCACGGTCGACCACACGAAGAAGCCTACGCCGCACGGCTGGATAGCACCCTTGACGTAGTCTTCGGCCTTGCCGAACAGGGCCGGATCGAGTTGCTCGAACATGTCTTCGTCACAACCACGGGACAATTCCGGGGACTCGACTTCCACCAAATCCCAGGAAACGCTCTTGGTGTCGACCATGGCCTTGACCTTGGCCATTTCGCCGTTGTACTCGCCAGCCACGATCTTGCCATTGCCGGCCGTTTCCCACGGTGCGTAGAAGGCTTTGACCTGAGCCGCCTTGTTCGCCCCACCGAAAGACACCACGGTCAGGTCCGGGCCCGCCGCCATCGCGCTAGCCGCACCCATCATGCCCAGTGTCAGGGCTGTGAACTTCAGGGATCTCAACATTTATTGTTCTCTCCACGTGCAGGGTTGGTGTTGGTACAGCAGGGGGCGATCAATTCGCCTCTAGAAGGGGATCGAGCGCACGCACATGCTCGACTTGCCAGCCAAGCGGAACCACGTCCCCGACGGCGAGCGCGGGATCGAGCTCGGCAATCGGCTGTTTCACGAAGAAGTCGGTCTTGCCGCAGACTTCCAGGCGAACCCGGACGTGGTCGCCCAGATAGATGAATTCCGCCACCCTCCCTGAGAAGCGGTTGACACATTGTTCGCTGACGCCGTTGAGGCTCACCCGCTCCGGACGGATCGACAGGGTCACCGGCTCGCCGGGCTGGCCGACGTTCACCGCCAGGGCCTCGACCTTCTCGCCACGTCCCAGCTCCACCAGGCAGCGGTCGCCGGTCTGGCTGTGCAGGCGACCATTGAGGCGATTGTTCTCGCCGATGAAATTGGCGACGAAAGTATTCTTGGGCTCCTCATAGAGCGTGCGCGGCGGGGCGATCTGTTGAATCTCGCCCTGATGGAACACTGCCACGCGGTCGGACATGGTCAGGGCTTCGCCCTGGTCATGGGTCACGTAGACCACCGTTACACCCAGGCGCTGGTGCAGGTGTTTGATTTCCATCTGCATGTGTTCGCGCAATTGCTTGTCCAGCGCACCAAGGGGCTCATCCATCAGCACCAGCTGCGGCTCGAATACCAACGCCCGGGCCAAGGCCACCCGTTGTTGCTGGCCGCCGGACAATTGCGCCGGATAGCGTTGGGCGAAGCTGTCCAGCTGGACCATGCTCAAGACGCGTTTGACCCGATCACTCACGTCGCTCTTGTTCAAGCCACGCACGGTCAGTGGGAACGCCAGGTTCTCGGCGACAGTCATGTGAGGGAACAAGGCGTAGTTCTGGAACACCATGCCGATGTCGCGCTTGTGCGGTGGCACATTGTTGATCGAGCGCCCGGCCAGCAGGATCTCACCAGCGGTTGGGGTCTCAAACCCGGCGAGCATCATCAGGCTGGTGGTCTTGCCGGAGCCGGAAGGCCCGAGCAGGGTCAGGAATTCGCCTTTGCGAATATCCAGGTTGAGGTCTTTGACGATCAGGTTCTCGCCGTCGTAGCTCTTTTGCACACCACGAAAGCTGACCAGCACATCACTGGCCCCCGCGCTTGAATCGACCTGGCTCATACCCGCACCTTTTGTATTGATGACTGCTTGTGAATCAAGCCTAGTGGACCCTGGGGCACGCGCAAATCGGGGCGCAGGAGAGAATCACCTCAGCCAGATGGAAGAGTCGGGGTAGGGATTGCCCTACAGGGATGGCGGGATTGGGTAAATGCGGTGGCGAGTCTCAAGCCGCAAGCAGCAAGCAGGGGCGAAAAACGCTGTTGGAGTGTGTCGCAAATGGATATGCCGACACAGAACCCTGTGGGAGCGAGCTTGCTCGCGATTGCGCAGTGTCAGCCGACATCAAGATTGAATGTGCCGCCGCTATCGCGAGCAAGCTCGCTCCCACGAGGGGAAATCGCGGACGTTAGAGCAGCTTGTGCTCCATCGCGTACTTCACCAGTTCCGCCAATGAGGTGATGTTGAGCTTCTGCATCAGCCGTGCCTTGTGGGTACTGATGGTCTTGCTGCTCAGGGCCAGTTGCTGGGCGATGTCGTTGACGTTGGCACCCTGGGCCAGGCGCTCGAAGACTGAGAATTCACGCTCGGACAGCAGCGAGTGCAACGGTCGCGTGTCGGTCAGGCCGACTTCAAAGACCATCCGGTCGGCCAGGTCCGGGTCGATGTAGCGACCGCCAGCCGCGACCTTGCGAATCGCCATGAGCAACAGGGCCGGGTCGCTGTCCTTGGTCGCGTAGCCGGCGGCGCCGACCTTCAGGGCGCGGGCGGCCATTTGCGCTTCGTCATGCATCGACAGCACCAGGATGGCCGGCGGATTGTTCAGCGCCCGGATCCGTGGGATCGCCTCCAAGCCGTTGACGCCCGGCATGGAAATGTCCAGCAGCACCACCTCGCAGGGCACGTGGCGCAAGGTTTCGAGCAACTGTTCGCCATTGCTCGCCTCCCCCACTACCACCAGATCCTTGGCCAGGCCGATCAACTGTTTGATGCCTTCGCGGACGATGGTGTGGTCTTCGGCTACCAGTACACGGATCACGTTGTTCTCCAGATTCAGGATTTCATCGCGAGCAGGCTCGCAATGGCAACTTTACGCTCGACATCCTTGCCAGCAGACCCACCGCTATCGCGAGCAAGCTCGCTCCCACACTGGATCGGTAATGAACACGCCGCAATAAATGTGGGAGCGAGCTTGCTCGCGATTGGCCCCGCCCAGGCAACCCACCCCATCAGGCCTCATGCAACGGCACTCGCACCGCCAGGGTCGTCCCCTCCCCCGGCTCGCTTTCCAGGGACAACTGCCCGCCCATGATCAACACCCGCTCACGCATGCCGACCAGGCCAAAGGAAGTTGGCCGCCCCGTATCGGCGATAAATCCTACACCGTCGTCGCTGACCGTCAGACACAATTCGTCGCCCTCCTGAACCAGCGTCAGCTCTACAGTATGCGCTTGGGCATGGCGCATCACGTTGGTCAGTGCTTCCTGGAGAATCCGGAACAGGCCGATGGCCTTGGCATCGCTCAGCGCTGGCAGGTTGTCCGGCACCTGCACCAGGCATGGGATCTGCGTACGCGCCTCGAAACGCCGCGCCTGCCATTCGATCGCCGAGGCAATGCCAGCATCCAGGATCGGCGGGCGCAGCGCCGTCGCCACGTCCCGCACCAGCTGGAACAACTGGGCAATCAGGCGCTTCATGCTGTTAAGCCGCTCATGCAGGCCCGGGTCGAGTTGCGCGTAGGCCAATTCACACATGGATGTTTCTAGCTTCAACACCGTCAGCATCTGACCCAGCTCGTCGTGAACTTCCCGGGCAATGCGCGCCTTCTCCTCTTCCCGCACGCTTTCCAGGTGCGCCGACAACTCGCGCAACTGTTCCCGGGAGCTGGCCAGTTCCAGTTCGATACGCTTGCTTTCGGTGATGTCCCAGACGATTCCGTCCCAGACATAGGCGCCATCTTCGAGACGACGGGTGATCGCCTTGATCTCGGCCCAACGCTCCTGGCCTTCGCGGGTCAGGATGCGGCCCTGCCATGACCAGTCGCTGTCGGTGTCCAGCGCCTGGTCCTGGGTACGGTGGTAACCGGCCTTGTCGTCCGGGTGCACCAGGCTGCGCAGCCCGGTGTCGCTGCGGGCCAGGGTGGCGGGGGAATAGCCCACCAGGCTTTCGCTGCCTTCGCTGATGTAGGCAAAGTCGATCTGGCCGGTCACCGGCGCTCGCTCGAGGCGAAAGACCAGGCCTGGCACGTTGGCGGCGATGCCTTGCAACCGCGCTTCGCTTTCTCGCAGCGCCGCCAATGCACGTCGGCGTTCGGTCACGTCGTTGAGATAGACCACCAGGTATTCGGCGTCGCGAAAACGCAGGAAGCTCAGGGAAACGTCAGCCGGCAAGATGCTGCCATCGGCTCGCACGCATTCGGTTTCGAAACTCTGCGGCCCCTCTTCACTGGCCCGGGCGCGCTTCCACAGGTTCAGCCAGCGATCCATGTGCAAGCCCGGCTCGAAGTCGATCAAGGGGCGGTCAATGATGGCGCCCGAGGCATAGCCGAGCATGATTTCAGCCGCTCGGTTGGCGTAACGCACGTGGCTGTCCCAATTGACCCAGAGGATGCCGACCGTACTTTGATCGATGGAAAACTGCGTCAGGCGCAAGGCTTCTTCGCTGGCAGTACGCTGGGCAATGTCCTCCCTCGCGGCACGCAGGCGGCGCTCCAGTGCGCGTTGCTGGCGGCGCTGCCAGAACACGATGGCGACGCTGCTGAGCAGCAGAGCCAGAATCAATAGGGTCAAGTTCTGCCAGAAGCCTGGGGTCTCGGTCAGGCGTGGATATTTTGGCTTGAGCCAACGGCTGTGCAGTTGCTCCAGCTCCTTGGCCGGGATCGCCTGCAACCCGCTGTCGATGATCTCGGCCAGTTCCGGCCAGTCCCGGCGCGTGGCAACCCGCAGCAACTGCGGCAGGCCGATGTCGCCCACCACCGCCAGCTCGGCGAATTCGGGCTCGACCATCAACCGCCCCAACTGCGCCTCGTCGACCACCGCGTATCGGGCCTGCTGGGTCAGCAGCAATTGCAGGGCCTCACGCTCCATTGGCACGCCTTGCAAATTCAGCATTGGATAGTTGCTGCGCAGGTAATCGGCCGTGGCACTGGGCATGCGCACCGCGACCCGGGCCTGGGTGTCGAGTTTTTCCAACTCCACCCCTTCCGTCCCCTTCTGCGCGCCGACGATCAATTGCGGCACGCGCATATAGGGATCGGAAAACTGCCAGAGCTTGAGCCCGCCCGGGGATTGGGTCAGGCCCGGAGCAACGTCCACCTCGCCGGCGCGCACCGCTGCTTCCAGTTGTGCCAGGTCCTGGAAATTGCGCCAGGTGAGTTCGACGTTCAACGCCTTGCCCAGCCATTGCATCAACTCGACGTTAGTGCCGGACAAACGCTGCAGGCGCCGATCATATTGGGCATAGGGCGCCTGCAATACCAGGCCGACTCGCCATTGCGGATGTTGCACCAACCACTGGCGTTGCCCTGCATCCAATTGCACCCCCTGCGCCGACGGCGCGGGCGCGGCCCACGCCATCAAGGGAAGCCATAAACAGCCGATAACCCACAGGCAGCAAAAACGCATCATCGAAGTCTCATGCACTGACAAATACTGACCAACCCATTAGGCTGCCGGAAATACTTCTGGTCATGGAATATCCGATGCCCTCTGTTTATCGCCTGGCGTTGCCAGCATTGTGCCTGTCGCTGATCCTGCCAAGTGCCTTTTCCGTACAGGCCGGCGAAACGGCGCCCGCCGCGCAGCAACCTGCCGAGGAGAAACCCGTCGAGCGCCAACCCTTGCTCGAGCGTAGCCAGGAAGAAGCGACCGCACTTGAACGAAAAGTCCCGATCCAGGAACAACAACAGTTACAGACCGGCAGCGACGCCTTCCTGGCGCTGTGGAAACCGGCCAATACCGGCGATCCCAGGGGCGCGGTCATCATAATCCCCGGCGCTGGCGAAACAGCTGACTGGCCTCAAGTTATCGGCCCTTTGCGCAAAAAGTTGCCCGATGTCGAATGGAGCAGCCTGAGTATCACCCTGCCGGACCTGCAAAGCGACGTCATTGCACCGCGCGTGGTGCAAGCACCGCCCGAGACCAACCCGTCCGACACCGCCGCCGCACCGGACGCCACCACGGCGGCGCCGATCGAACAGGTCGCAGGCGGCGAAGCCGATGCGGCAGATCCAGTCGTTGCCCAAACCGATGAAGAACACGCCAAGGCCGACGCCGAGCGCATCTTCGCCCGCATCGATGCCGCGCTGACCTACGCCGAACAGCAAAGCGCACGCCGCATTGTGCTGCTGGGCCATGGCACTGGCGCCTATTGGGCGGCGCGTTACCTGAGTGAAAAGCAGCCCTCGCAGGTCGAGCGCTTCGTGATGGTGGCCGCCCAGCCCCCGACTACCGCCAAGCCGGCCCTGGTCGAACTGACCTCGACCTTGAAACTGGCGACCGTCGACATTTTCTACATGGACAAGCCACTGGAGCGCAACGCGGCGCTGGAGCGCTTGCAGGCGAGCAAACGCTTGAAAGGCTCGACCTTCAGCCAAGTCGCGCTCAAGGCGTTGCCCAATGTGTCGGCGGACCAGGAGCAATTGTTTCGTCGGGTTCGGGGTTGGTTGAACCCGCAGAAGGTAGGGGAGTAAGGCGCACGCCTGCTTGAGTGAAGCTCTGTTATGGCGAGGGGATTTATCCCCGCCACAACTGCTCCTGCGCAAGCTAGCGAAAATCCCGTCGTTCCCGAATCAACCGATAGGCGTTATGCAGCTCCCGGGTTTTGTCGGTGGCTTCACGCACCTGCAAGGGCGTTGCTCCGCTACCGGCAATCTTGTCCGGATGATGACGACTGAGCAGGCGTCGGTAAGCGCGCTTGATCTGTGACGGTTCGCTGGTGGCCGAAACCCCCAGCAAGCGCAGCGCCTCTTGATAGGTCACGCCGCTGTTGGGCCGCGACAGTTTCTGCGGCTCGTAGTCAGCCGCCAGCGCCTGGACCTGTTGCGGTGTCCAGCCCAACCAGCGCCCCCACTGGGTCACCAGTTCTCGCTCGCTGACACCGGCACGCCCATCGGCCCAGACCATCCGCCAACACGCGCGCAATACCCCTTCAGCAGCATAAGGCTGGACGGCCAGGCGGCGCATGTAACCGCGCAAGCGATCGTTTCCGGTCTTGCCCCGGTTGAATGCCGCGATCGCCCGGCGTTGCGCCGGTTCACTCAAGTCCAGTGCACGCATCTCCTGGCGAGCCTGCTGGATGTGGCCATCAACCACACGCCCATCACTTTTCGCCAGCCGCCCCAGCAATACAAACAACAACTCATCGTTGCGCAGCGCCGGGCGTCCGCCCAGGCGCTCACGTACCTGCGCCCAGCCCTGCAGGTTCAGGCGCCGATCCAGCGCTTGTCCCAACAAAGCTCCAAGCATGGCCCCCGGGATGCTGGCTATGGCAAAGCCCGCCCCGGCTCCAATCAGAGTCCCTGGCCACCACATATCAACCGCTCGCTTCTATCAAGGTTTCGACCTGCGCCAAACGTTCATGGGTGCCGACATCGACCCAGTGCCCTTTGAGGTGCTCGCCACTGACGCGCCCCTCGGCCATGGCCGCGCGCAACAGCGGTGCGAGCTTGAACGCACCGCCTGTGCAACCATCGAATAACCGCGGGTGCAGGACTGCAATGCCGCTATAGGTCAGGTTGTCGGCAGGTGTTTGCCCATCGTGAACCTTTCCGTCGGCGAGGATGAAATCGCCGTTCGGGTGATGCTCGGGATTGTCGACAAGCACCAGGTGCGCCAACCCTTCGAGCGGCCGGCGCAAAGCGCTGAAATCGTAGTCGGTCCAGACATCGCCATTCACCACCACAAACGCTTCATCGCCCAGCAGCGGCAAGGCCCGGAAGATTCCACCGCCGGTTTCCAGCGGCTCGCCTTCGGGCGAAAACCCAATGTTCACGCCAAACCGTGAACCGTCCCCCAGGTGATCTTCGATCTGCTGGCCGAGCCAGGCATGATTGATCACGATCTCGGTGAACCCGGCCCTGGCCAGCGCCCGCAAGTGGTATTCGATCAAGGGAACACCACCGACGCGAATCAACGGCTTTGGCGTGGTCAGGGTCAAGGGCCGCATGCGTTCGCCCTTGCCCGCCGCCAGGATCATCGCCTTCATGCCGTTGCTCCGGCCGATGGCCGCAGGCTGCCCAGCAGTTCATCGAGCGGTGCCAGTTCCGGACGACGAGCAATGACCGCTTCTATATAAGCAAAGAAACGCGGCACATCGCCGAGGTAGCGTGGCTTGCCGTCACGATGGCAAATGCGCGCGAAGATCCCGATGACCTTGAGATGGCGCTGCACGCCCATCAAGTCGCTGGCCCGCAGGAAGTCCTCGAAATCCGGCTGGACGGGAATGCCGAGGGCGCCGGCCTGCTGCCAGTAACGCTCCAGCCAACCGCGCACACGCGCCTCGGGCCAACTGAGAAAGGCGTCCTTGAACAAACAGGTCACGTCGTAGGTGACGGGGCCATAGACCGCATCCTGAAAATCCAGCACGCCGGGGTTCGGCACACTGAGCATCAGGTTGCGCGGCATGTAGTCGCGGTGCACCAACACTTTGGGTTGGGCCAGGGCGCTGTCGATCAGCAGCTCGCTGACCTGCTGCCAGAGTTGCTGCTGGGCCGAATTCAATTCGACACCCAGCTCGCGCTTGACGTACCACTCCGGGAACAATTCCAGCTCCCGGCGCAGCAACGCGACATCGTAGCTCGGCAACGGCGCAACCATCGGCAGCTGCTGGAAAGCCAGCAAGGCTTGCAGCGCATCGCGGAATAAATCGTCGGCATTTTCGCCGTTGATCACGTCCAGATAGGTCTGGTTACCCAAGTCATTGAGCAAAAGAAAGCCGCGTTCGAGGTCTTCGGCATAAATTTTTGGCACGTTAATGCCGGATTTCGCCAGCAAAAAAGCAATATCCACGAAGGGTTTGCAGTTTTCCTGGGGCGGTGGCGCATCCATTACGATCAAACTGCGACCCTCGCCTTCCCAGCGGAAATAACGCCGAAAACTCGCGTCACTGCTGGCGGCGGTCAACGTGGCCGGGGGTACGGTGCCCCAGCCCTGTTGAGTGAAAAGGATCGGCAGTTGTTCATCGAGCCAAACTTTCAGGTGTTGCAAGCGTACATCTTGGTCGGGCATTGCAAGGGTCTCCGACGGCGCTAGCCGTCAAGCGGGTCATGCTTTATTATCCAGCATCTTTTTCAGACCATCGAGAGGCGTGCGGCCCACACCGCGGGCAGATGGCACGCAGGAAGCCCGGACTAATAAGATGGCATTGAAATCCCCCGCGTTTCGTAAAAAATTTCCGTTGCTGGTTACCGGCAGTCTGCTGGCCCTGCAACCCCTGGCCTCTTCATTCGTCGTCGCGGCGCAGCAGTATGACTGCTCCGTCTCCGCTTCGGGTGCCTGGGACTGTGCGCCCAAGACACCGGCCGCCGCGTTGCCGCCGCGTCCCGTGCATGATGGCAGTGCGGTCTCCGACAGCGGCGCGGCTCCGGCTGACAGCAGCTCGGGCGAGGAAGCCGGCGAAAAGCCGATGCTCGTTACCGAAGCCAAGGGCCGTGGCCTGAAGTCGCGCAGTGCAGACTACAGTCACCTGGATTGGGTTCCACGAGAGAACCTCACCCCGGCGCAATTGGCTGAAACCGGGCCTTACTGCTCGGGTGCCTATATCGAGCCGACCCGTCCTGGCATGAACGACAAGACGGCCAAGAGCGACGCCCCCACCTTCCTCGGCGCCAAGGCGTCACGCTATCAGCAGGAAGAACAGGTGGCGACCCTGGCCGGCGACGTGGTCATGCGCCAGGGCAGCATGCAGGTCGAGGCCGATGAGGCCAGCCTGTACCAGGCGGAGAACCGCGGTGAGCTGAGCGGTAACGTACGCGTTCGCGACAACGGTGCACTGATCGTCGGCGACCATGCCGATGTACAGCTGGACACCGGCGAAGCCAAGGTCGACAACGCCGAATACGTGCTGCACAAGTCGCGTATCCGCGGTAACGCGCTGTACGCCAAGCGCGCCGAGAACGCGATCATCCGCCTCAAGGACGGTACGTACACCACGTGCGAACCGAACAGCAACGCCTGGACGCTCAAGGGCAACAACATCACCCTGAACCCGGCGACCGGCTTCGGTACAGCGACCAACGTGACGTTGCGGGTCAAGGACATTCCAGTCCTGTACACGCCTTATATCTATTTCCCGATCGACGACCGTCGCCAGTCCGGCTTCCTGCCACCGACCATCGGCAGCGGCAGCGACACCGGCTTCCTGCTGGTTACCCCGTACTACTTCAACCTGGCGCCGAACTACGACGCCACGTTGTACCCGCGCTACATGAGCAAGCGCGGCCTGTTGATGGAAGGCGAGTTCCGCTACCTGACCAAGTCCAGCGAAGGTCAGTTCGGCGCCGCGTACCTCAACGACGAAGATGACGATCGCAGCCAGCAGACCGACTACAGCAAGACCCGCTACATGTACAACTGGCAGCACAAGGGTGGCCTCGACTCCCGCGTGCTGACGGAAGTCGACTACACCAAGATCAGCGACCCCTACTACTTCCAGGACTTGCAGACCGACCAGATCGGCGTCGAGTCCAGGGACTACGTGAATCAGCAGGGCGCGGTCAGCTATCGGGGTGACACGTACACTGCCCGCCTGAACGTCCAGGCTTACCAGATGGCGACGATCTCGAACATCACGCCGTATGACCGCTTGCCGCAACTCACCTTCAACGGCGCCCTGCCGCAGCATCCGGGCGGGTTGAACTTTGCTTACAACACGGAATTCGTGCGCTTTGATCGGGATTTGAGGACTGGCAGGTATAGGGATAAGGACGGTGGTCCGTTCAATAATGACGGGACAATAGGAACGCCATTCCTGGACACCAACGTTCGGGGCCTGGCCCGCGCCACCGGTGACCGGATGAATCTGGCGCCGGTCATGAGCCTGCCAATGAGTACGAGCTATGGCTTCGTCAAGCCGTCGCTCAAATACCAGTACACGCGGTATGACCTGGACCTCGATAATCAAGGCAAGGCCGACATTGACGTGCAGGGCGCCGAGGGCGACCGCCTGAACGGCACCTACAGCAGCAGCCAAAGCCGTGGCGTTCCAATCGCCAGCATCGACAGCGGCCTGTACTTTGACCGGGACACCCAGTGGTTCGGCAAGAACTACCGCCAGACCCTGGAACCTCGCCTGTTCTATCTCTATGTACCGGAGAAAGACCAAAGCGACATCCCAGTCTTCGATACCGGCGAAAGCACCTTCAGCTATTCGTCGCTGTTCCGGGACAACCGCTTCAGCGGCTCCGACCGTGTCGGTGACGAGAACAAGCTGTCCCTGGGCGTGACCAACCGCTGGATCCAGGAAGACGGCTTCGAGCGCCAGCGCATCAGCGTCGGCCAGGCCTTCTACTTCAAGGACCGCGAAGTCCAACTGCCAGGTATCGACTTCAAGACGCGTGAAGACGCGCATTCCAGCGTCTCGCCTTATGCCCTGGAATACGAATATCGCTGGAACCGCGATTGGCGCACCACGGCCGACTACAACTGGGACCCGGACACCCACAGCCCACGCTCGGGCAGCGCGATGTTCCACTACCAGCCGCAAGACAACCCGAACAAGGTCATCAACGCCGGTTATCGCTATCGCAACGACCTGGTCCGCTACGACCAGACAACCGGTCGGTGGCAAGTGGGCGGCGGCGACTACGGCACGCCGGGTACAGCTGGCTACGTGAAGGACTACTACAAGATCAAGCAGCACGACTTCTCGGTCATCTGGCCGATCGTGCCGCAGTGGAACGCCATCAGCCGCTGGCAGTATGACTACAACCGCAATCGTACCCTGGAAGCCTTCGGTGGTTTCGAATACGACAACTGCTGCTGGAAACTGCGCGTGATCAACCGTTACTGGGTCGACTACGACGAATTCAGTCAAGACGCCCCGCAAAACGAAAAAGGCGACCACGGCGTCTTCCTCCAAATTGTTCTGAAGGGACTCGGCGGCCTCACTGGCGCCAAGGTAGAGAGCTTCCTCGACAAAGGCATCCAAGGTTATCGTGAACGTGAAGACCAAGCTTTCTGATTGTCTGCGCCCGCTGATGCTGGGCGCGTTGTTCCTGGGCACTGCGGCCAACGCCGCGGTTCAATCCATCGACAAGGTGGTGGCCATCGTCGACAACGACGTGGTCATGCAGAGCCAACTGGACCAGCGCGTCCATGAAGTGCAGCAAACCATCGCCAAGCGCGGTGGCGGCCTGCCGCCTCCGGGCGTGCTGGACCAGCAGGTGCTGGAGCGCTTGATCGTCGAGAACCTGCAACTGCAGATCGGCGAACGTTCCGGCATCCGCATCACCGATGAAGAGCTGAACCAGGCCGTCGGCACCATTGCCCAGCGCAATAACATGAGCATCGACCAGTTCCGTGCCGCCCTGGCTCGCGACGGTCTCTCCTACGAGGACGCCCGCGATCAGATCCGCCGCGAAATGGTCATCAGCCGTGTGCGTCAGCGCCGTGTGGCCGAACGCATCCAGGTGTCGGAGCAGGAAGTGAAGAACTTCCTCGCCTCGGACCTGGGCAAGATGCAGCTGTCCGAAGAACTGCACCTGGCGAACATCCTGATTCCGACCCCGGAAAGCGCTAACTCCGAAGCGATCCAGAGCGCTTATCGCCAGGCAATGGATGTCTACCAGCAGCTCAAGCAAGGCGCCGATTTCGGTCAGATGGCCATTGCCAAGTCGGGCAGCGACAACGCCCTGGAAGGCGGTGACATGGGCTGGCGCAAGCCCGCTCAACTGCCACCTCCGTTCGACCGCGAACTGAGCGCCATGGCCGTGGGCGACATCACCCAGCCGGCGCGCACGCCAGGCGGCTTCATCATCCTGAAAGTGCTGGAAAAACGCGGTGGTGGAACCCAGGTCCGTGACGAAGTGCATGTTCGCCACATCCTGATCAAGCCAAGCGAGATTCGCAGCGAAGCCGAGACCAAGCGCCTGGCGGAGAAACTCTACGATCGCATCGAAGCGGGCGAAGACTTTGCTGAGCTGGCGAAGAATTTCTCGGAAGACCCGGGCTCGGCCCTCAACGGCGGCGACCTGAACTGGGTTGACCCCAATGCACTGGTTCCGGAATTCCGCCAGGTCATGGCCGACACGCCGCAAGGCCAGCTGTCCAAGCCGTTCAAGAGCCCTTATGGCTGGCACGTGCTGGAAGTCCTTGGCCGCCGCGCCACTGACAGCACCACCCAGGCTCGCGAACAGCAGGCGATGACCGTATTGCGCAACCGCAAATACGACGAAGAGCTGCAAACCTGGCTGCGTCAGATTCGCGACGAAGCCTACGTTGAAATCAAACTTCCTGGTGCAGACCAGGCAGCGCAGTGAAACCCAAGCGTTTCGCGCTGACACCCGGCGAACCAGCCGGCATCGGTCCCGACCTGTGCCTGCTGCTCGCCTCGCAAGCCCAGCCACATCCCCTGATTGCCATCACCAACCGCGACCTGCTCCTTGAGCGGGCCGCGCAACTGGGGGTGGTTGTCGACCTGTTGCCGGTGACACCGCAGGCCTGGCCGGACGTCCCGGCGCCCGCCAACAGCCTGTACGTCTGGGATACCCCCCTGGGCGCCCCGGTCGTCACCGGGCAGTTGGACAAGGCCAACGCCGCGTTCGTCCTGCAAACCCTGACCCGCGCCGGCGAAGGCTGCCTGGACGGAGCGTTCGCCGGCATGATCACCGCACCGGTGCACAAAGGCGTGATCAACGAATCCGGGATTGCCTTCTCCGGGCACACCGAATTCCTGGCTGAGCTGACCCACACCGCGCAAGTGGTGATGATGCTCGCCACCCGTGGCCTGCGAGTGGCCCTGGTGACCACTCACCTGCCCTTGCGGGACATCGCCGACGCCATTACCCCGGAACGCCTGGAGCGGGTCGCGCGTATCCTGCACGCCGACCTGCAGGAAAAATTCGGCATCGCCCAGCCACGCATCCTCGTTTGTGGGCTCAATCCCCATGCGGGTGAAGGCGGACACCTGGGCCGTGAAGAAATCGATATCATCGAACCCACTTTGGAGCGCTTGCGCAGCGAGGGCATGGACCTGCGTGGCCCGCTGCCTGCCGACACTCTGTTTACCCCAAAATATCTGGAGCACTGCGACGCGGTGCTGGCGATGTACCACGACCAGGGCCTGCCCGTGCTGAAGTACAAAGGCTTCGGCGCAGCGGTCAACGTAACGTTGGGCCTACCGATCATCCGCACCTCCGTGGACCATGGCACCGCCCTGGACCTGGCCGGCAGCGGCAAGATCGATACCGGCAGCCTGCAAGTCGCGCTGGAAACCGCCTACCAGATGGCCGAGACCCATTTATGACCGAGCAATACCAACACCGCGCGCGCAAGCGCTTCGGCCAGAACTTCCTGCATGACGCCGGCGTGATCGATCGCATCCTGCGCTCCATCCGGGCCAAGCCCGACGATCGCCTATTGGAAATCGGCCCGGGCCAGGGCGCCCTGACCGAAGGCCTGCTCGACAGCGGCGCGCAACTGGACGTGGTGGAACTGGACAAGGACCTGGTCCCTATCCTCAACCAGCAGTTCGCCGGCAGGAGCAATTTCAGCCTGCACCAGGGCGACGCGCTGAAGTTCGACTTCAATAGCCTGAACGCCGCGCCGAACAGCCTGCGGGTGGTGGGAAACCTGCCGTACAACATCTCCACGCCGCTGATCTTCCACCTGCTGAGCAACGCAGGCCTGATCCGTGACATGCACTTCATGCTGCAAAAAGAGGTGGTCGAGCGCCTCGCCGCCGGTCCTGGCGGTGGTGACTGGGGTCGCCTGTCGATCATGGTCCAGTACCATTGCCGGGTCGAACACCTGTTCAACGTAGGCCCGGGTGCATTCAACCCGCCACCGAAGGTCGATTCGGCCATCGTCCGACTGGTGCCCCACGCCGTCCTGCCACACCCGGCCAAGGATCATCGCCTGCTGGAGCGGGTGGTGCGCGAAGCGTTCAACCAGCGCCGCAAGACCTTGCGCAACACCTTGAAACTGCTGCTCAGCAGCGCCGAAATCGAAGCCGCTGGCGTCGATGGCAGCCTGCGCCCCGAACAGTTGGACCTCGCCGCTTTCGTGCGCCTGGCCGACAAACTCAGTGAACAGGTCACCCCGCAAGTCGACGCCAACTGAACGGGTGACGATCGCTATCGGGAAGTACACCCATCTGGTCTACTACCCGATAGTTGGCCTAGACTGATCTCCTGACTCGCGCCCGCGTCCCGCTTCGCTTTTAAGGCCTTTTTGCATGTCCGATCCTCGTTACCAGGTCGACGTCAGCGTCACCACCCGTTTTCTGGCAGAACAGTCGCAACCCGAGCATGACCGCTTCGCCTTCGCCTACAGCATTACCGTGCGCAATAACGGCTCCTTGCCGGCCAGGCTACTGTCGCGGCACTGGATCATCACCGACGGCGATGGCCATGTCGAAGAAGTGCGTGGCGAAGGTGTGGTCGGCCAGCAGCCGTTGATTGACGCCGGCAACAGCCACAGCTACAGCAGCGGCACGGTGATGACCACCAAGGTCGGCACCATGCAGGGCACCTACCAGATGCTGGCCGAGGACGGCAAACGCTTCGACGCCGTCATCAAGCCCTTTCGCCTGGCCGTGCCCGGAGCCCTGCACTAATGGCCACGTATGCGGTCGGCGACCTGCAAGGCTGCCTCGACCCGCTCAAATGCCTGCTGGAACGCGTCGCCTTCGATCCTCAAAGAGACACCCTGTGGCTGGTGGGCGACCTGGTCAACCGTGGCCCGCAGTCCCTCGAGACGTTGCGTTTTCTCTACAGCATCCGCCAGTCGCTGGTGTGCGTGCTCGGCAACCACGACCTGCATCTGCTGGCTGCCTGGCAGAACATCGAACGCCTGAAAAAATCCGACACCTTGAGCGAGATCCTCGACGCCCCCGATTGCGTTGAGTTGCTGGAGTGGTTGCGCCAGCAGAAGCTCATGCACTATGACGAGCAGCGCAACCTCGCACTGGTCCATGCTGGCATCCCGCCCCAATGGTCCCTGCGCAAGGCGCTCAAGTGCGCTGGCGAAGTCGAAAAGGCGTTGCGCGACGACAATCTGTTCGCCCCCTACCTGGATGGCATGTACGGCAACGAGCCGGTCAAGTGGGACAACGACCTCACCGGCAACGCTCGTCTTCGCGTCATCACCAATTATTTCACGCGCATGCGCTTCTGCACCCGCGACGGCAAACTCGACCTCAAGGGCAAGGAAGGCATCGAGACGGCGCCGCCCGGCTATGCCCCCTGGTTCAAGCACAGTGAGCGCAAGACCCGTAACCTGAAGATCATTTTCGGGCACTGGGCGGCACTGGGCGGCCAATCCGACGAACCCGGCGTCTTCGCCCTCGATACCGGTTGCGTATGGGGCAGCGCCATGACCCTGATGAATGTCGACACTGGCGAGCAACTGCATTGCGATTGCGATGAACAGGGCCACGCCAAAACCCATTACCCGCCCCCTGCCCCATTACCGGTCGGCACTGCCGTTTGACCGGCGTTGCGCTTTAGCTACAGGAGCCCCTCATGAGCGAATTCAAACGCATCCCCCCGGAACAGGCCCAGGCCCTGCGCGAGCAAGGCGCGGTCGTTGTCGATGTCCGCGACCCAGCCACTTTTGCGGCGTTGCACATCAGTGGTTCCAGGCACCTGGATAACCACTCCATCGCCGACTTCATCCGAGCCGCCGACCTCGACGCACCAACGGTCGTGGTCTGCTATCACGGCAACTCCAGCCAGAGCGCAGCCGCTTATCTGGTCAGCCAGGGCTTCAGCGACGTTTATAGCCTGGACGGCGGTTTTGAGTTGTGGCGCGCGACTTATCCTTCAGAAACAGCGCAGGACACTCACGAATAATTTTTTATGCCGGCCAAGCCCGCGTGAACCGTGGGCTTGAGCAATGGCAGACGAACGGTCTGCCACAACTAATTACGCATTCCACCTTTACCTCTCCGATTCCGAACTATCCTTAGCCTCAGGCCATCCAAAACAGGGGAGAGCCGGTACACCGGCGCACGGGTCATCGGGAGTAAGCTTTCAGGAGCCTGCATTCTTGAAAGCATTCTGGGGGGTAAACGGCAACTGGGTTCCCAGCGGCTGTCCAGCATCGACTGATTGATCCGCCACCGGCTCCACGTATCGAGCGAGGTGACGTCATGAGCATTTTTAGCCACTTCCAGCAACGTTTCGAGTCCACGCGGCAGGAGGAATACACGCTGCAGGAGTACCTCGAACTCTGCAAGCAGGAGCGCAGCGCCTATGCATCGGCTGCGGAGCGTCTGTTGCTGGCAATCGGAGAACCGGAGCTGCTGGATACCTCGACCAACTCGAGGCTCTCGCGAATCTTTTCCAACAAGGTGATTCGCCGCTATCCGGCCTTTGCAGACTTCCACGGGATGGAAGAATGCATCGAACAGATCGTGTCCTATTTCCGCCATGCCGCCCAGGGCCTGGAGGAGAAGAAACAAATCCTTTATCTGCTCGGCCCCGTGGGTGGTGGTAAATCGTCCCTGGCCGAGAAGCTCAAGCAACTGATCGAAAAAGTACCCTTCTACGCCATCAAGGGCTCGCCGGTGTTCGAATCGCCCCTGGGGCTGTTCAATGCCACCGAGGACGGCGCGATCCTCGAGGAAGACTTCGGCATTCCACGCCGCTACCTCAATACCATCATGTCGCCATGGGCGACGAAGCGCCTGGCCGAGTTCGGCGGTGACATCAGCCAGTTCCGGGTGGTCAAGCTCTACCCATCGATCCTCAACCAGATCGCCGTGGCCAAGACCGAACCGGGCGACGAAAACAACCAGGATATTTCCGCCCTGGTGGGCAAGGTCGATATCCGCAAACTGGAAGAATTCCCACAGAACGACGCCGACGCCTACAGCTATTCGGGTGCGCTGTGCCGGGCCAACCAGGGCCTGATGGAATTCGTCGAAATGTTCAAGGCACCCATCAAAGTGCTGCACCCCTTGCTGACCGCAACCCAGGAGGGCAACTACAACAGCACCGAGGGCCTGGGGGCCATCCCGTTCACCGGCATACTGCTGGCCCACTCCAACGAATCGGAATGGCATACCTTCCGCAACAACAAGAACAACGAGGCCTTCATCGACCGGATCTACATCGTCAAGGTGCCGTACTGCCTGCGAGTGACCGACGAGGTGAAGATCTACGACAAGCTGCTGTTCAACAGCTCGCTGTCCAAGGCTCATTGCGCACCCGACACCCTGAAGATGCTTGCCCAGTTCACAGTGCTGTCACGCCTCAAGGAACCGGAAAACTCCAACATCTATTCGAAGATGCGCGTGTACGACGGTGAAAACCTCAAGGACACCGATCCGAAGGCCAAGTCGATCCAGGAATACCGCGACAACGCGGGGGTCGATGAAGGGATGAACGGGCTGTCCACACGTTTCGCGTTCAAGATCCTGTCCAAGGTCTTCAACTTCGACCCTCACGAGATCGCAGCCAACCCGGTTCACCTGCTGTATGTGCTGGAACAGCAGATCGAGCAGGAGCAATTCCAGGCCGAAACCCGCGAGCGTTACCTGCGCTTCCTCAAGGAATACCTGGCCCCGCGCTACATCGAGTTCATTGGCAAGGAAATCCAGACGGCGTACCTGGAGTCCTACAGCGAGTACGGCCAGAACATCTTCGACCGCTACGTGCTGTACGCAGACTTCTGGATCCAGGACCAGGAATACCGCGACCCGGAAACCGGCGAAATACTCAATCGCGTGGCCCTCAACGAGGAACTGGAAAAAATCGAGAAACCGGCGGGCATCAGCAATCCGAAGGACTTCCGCAACGAGATCGTCAACTTCGTACTGCGCGCCCGGGCCAACAACAACGGCAAGAACCCAACCTGGCTCAGCTATGAAAAGCTGCGGGTGGTCATCGAGAAGAAAATGTTCTCCAACACCGAAGACCTGCTGCCAGTCATCAGCTTCAACGCCAAGGCCAGCAAGGAGGACCAGCAAAAACACAACGATTTCGTCACACGCATGGTCGAACGTGGCTACACCGACAAACAGGTACGACTGCTCTCCGAGTGGTATCTGCGGGTCCGCAAATCGCAGTAAGCAGCGGCAAGCTTCTAGCTACAGCCTGCAAGGGAACGGCGTTGAGCCCATGGCTCGACGCCACGCCCCTTGCAGCTTGAGGCTTACGACTTGAAGCTCCCCCGGAGGGGCCTATGAGCTATGTGATCGACCGACGCCTTAATGGCAAGAACAAGAGCACGGTGAACCGCCAGCGGTTTCTGCGGCGTTACCGTGACCACATCAAGAAGGCCGTCGAAGAGGCGGTCAGCCGGCGTTCCATTACCGACATGGAACACGGCGAACAGATCAGTATCCCCGGTCGCGACATCGACGAGCCGGTGCTTCACCATGGTCGCGGTGGCAAACAGACCGTCGTGCACCCCGGCAACAAGGAATTCACCAGTGGCGAGCACATCCCCCGCCCCCAAGGCGGAGGCGGCGGCAAGGGGCCCGGCAAGGCCGGCAATTCCGGCGAGGGCATGGATGAGTTCGTGTTCCAGATCACCCAGGAGGAATTCCTCGAGTTCATGTTCGAGGACCTGGAGTTGCCGAACCTGGTCAAGCGTAACCTGACCGGCACCGACACCTTCAAGACCGTGCGTGCCGGCATCAGCAATGAAGGCAATCCATCACGCATCAACATCATCCGTACCCTTCGCTCAGCCCACGCACGGCGTATCGCGCTGTCGGGCAGCAGCCGGGCAAAATTGCGCGAGGCCAAGGAAGAACTGGCCCGCCTGAAACGCGAAGAACCCGACAACTTCGGCGACATTCAGGACCTTGAAGCGGAAATCGAGAAACTCAGCGCCCGCATCCACCGCGTACCGTTCCTCGACACATTCGACCTCAAGTACAACCTGCTGGTGAAACAGCCAAACCCCAGTTCCAAGGCGGTGATGTTCTGCCTGATGGACGTGTCCGGTTCCATGACCCAGGCCACCAAGGACATCGCCAAGCGTTTCTTCATCCTGTTGTACCTGTTCCTGAAGCGAAACTACGACAAGATCGATGTAGTGTTCATCCGCCATCACACCAGCGCCAGGGAAGTGGACGAAGAGGAATTTTTCTACTCCAGGGAAACCGGCGGCACCATTGTCTCCAGCGCCTTGAAACTGATGCAGGAGATCATGGCCGAACGTTATCCCGCCAATGAATGGAACATCTATGCGGCCCAGGCCTCGGACGGCGACAACTGGAACGACGACTCACCGATCTGCCGTGACATCCTGATCAACCAGATCATGCCATTCGTCCAGTACTACACTTATGTGGAGATTACTCCACGCGAACACCAGGCCTTGTGGTACGAATACGAACGGATTGCCGAAGCTTTTTCCGACACATTTGCCCAACAGCAACTGGTCTCGGCCGGGGATATCTACCCGGTCTTCCGTGAACTCTTCCAGCGCAGGTTAGTGACATGACCGCCAAAAAAGAGCAGAAGCGCCAGCCCATTTCCACCGGCTCCGAATGGACGTTCGAGCTGATCCAGGCCTACGACCGCGAAATCAGCCGTATCGCGGACCGCTATGCCCTCGACACCTACCCGAACCAGATCGAGGTGATCACCGCCGAGCAGATGATGGACGCCTACGCGTCGGTTGGCATGCCGCTGGGCTATCACCACTGGTCATACGGCAAGCACTTCCTCAGTACCGAGAAATCCTACAGCCGCGGCCAGATGGGGCTGGCCTACGAGATCGTCATCAACTCCGATCCATGCATTGCCTACCTGATGGAAGAAAACACCATCTGCATGCAGGCCCTGGTGGTCGCGCATGCCTGCTATGGGCACAACAGCTTCTTCAAGGGCAACTACCTGTTCCGCACGTGGACCGACGCCAGCTCGATCATCGATTACCTGGTGTTCGCCAAGCAGTACATCATGCAATGCGAGGAGCGCCATGGTATCGACGCGGTCGAGGACCTGCTGGACTCCTGCCACGCCCTGATGAACTACGGCGTGGACCGCTACAAGCGGCCCTATCCGATTTCCGCCGAAGAAGAACGCCGGCGCCAAAAGGACCGCGAAGAACACCTGCAGAAACAGATCAACGACCTGTGGCGCACCATTCCCAAAGGTGCAGACAAGTACAACGAAAAAGACAATGCCCGGTTCCCTGCCGAGCCGCAGGAGAACATTCTCTATTTCATTGAAAAACACGCGCCACTGCTGGAGCCGTGGCAGCGGGAAATCGTGCGCATTGTGCGCAAGATTGCCCAGTACTTTTATCCACAGCGCCAAACCCAGGTCATGAACGAGGGTTGGGCCACGTTCTGGCACTACACGCTGATGAACGACCTGTACGACGAGGGCCTGGTCACCGACGGCTTCATGATGGAGTTCCTGACGTCCCACACCAGCGTGGTGTTCCAGCCTGGCTTCGACAGCCCTTACTACAGCGGTATCAACCCTTACGCACTGGGCTTCGCCATGTACCGAGACATCCGGCGCATGTGCGAGAACCCTACCGAGGAAGATCGTCGCTGGTTCCCGGAAATCGCCGGCTCGGACTGGTTGTCTGCCATTAAATTCGCCATGAGCAGTTTCAAGGACGAAAGCTTCATCCTGCAGTACCTCTCGCCCAAGGTGATTCGCGACCTGAAGTTGTTCAGCATCCTCGATGACGATCAGAAAGATGACCTGCTAGTACCTGCCATTCACGATGAGGGCGGCTACCGCATCATCCGCGAAACCCTGGCGGCGCAGTACAACCTGGGCAATCGCGAACCCAATGTGCAGATCTACAGCATCGACCGCCGCGGGGATCGCTCGCTGACCCTGCGGCACCAGGCGCACAATCG
This sequence comes from Pseudomonas sp. St316, assembly GCF_018325905.1. Classification (NCBI taxonomy): domain Bacteria; kingdom Pseudomonadati; phylum Pseudomonadota; class Gammaproteobacteria; order Pseudomonadales; family Pseudomonadaceae; genus Pseudomonas; species Pseudomonas sp. St316. The sequence goes on from NZ_AP021901.1 coordinate 6,178,989, forward strand.
CAAACCACTGGGCGACTCCACCGACGAAGTGCTCAAGCACCTGCATCGCCTCTGGGGTTTCGATATCCACTTGGAAACCCTGCAAGGCGACCAGGTGATGAAAACCCATCACGTCCCCCCAGAAGCGAACAAGCCGAAGGAGACTATGGTCGCCTGGACCTGGCCGTCATTCATCTTTGATCCCGTTTTCGCCTCCGGACGTCCGACGCAAAGGTTATCCTGTCGGACCAACGGAGGTTTTTTATGCAGATCTATAAAGTCGGCGGCGCCGTTCGCGACCGCCTGCTGGGCATTCCCGTCACCGATATCGATCGGGTCGTGGTGGGGGCCACCGCCGAGGAAATGCTCGCCAAGGGATTTCGCCCGGCGGGGGCCGATTTTCCGGTATTCCTCGACCCGAAGAGCGGCGAGGAGTACGCCCTCGCCCGCACCGAACGCAAGAGCGGCCGAGGCTATGGCGGCTTCGTGTTCCATGCCAGCCCTGAAGTGACCCTGGAGGAAGACCTGGTTCGTCGGGACTTGACGATCAACGCCATGGCCGAAGATGACCACGGCAAACTGACCGATCCGTACCACGGCCAGCGCGACCTGGAAGCCCGGGTGCTACGCCACGTTTCCCCTGCTTTCGCCGAAGATCCGCTCCGAGTCCTGCGGGTTGCCCGCTTCGCCGCGCGTTATGCTCCGCTGGGTTTCAAGGTGGCGGACGAAACCCTTGAACTGATGCGCCAACTCAGCGATTCCGGCGAGCTGGAAGCACTGACGGCCGAGCGCAGCTGGAAAGAAATTTCCCGCGCCCTCATGGAAAAGCAGCCACAGGTATTTATCCAGGTGTTGCGCGACTGCACGGCCCTCAAGGTCCTGATGCCAGAGGTCGATGCGCTGTTTGGCGTGCCCCAGCCTGAAGCCCATCACCCGGAAATCGACACCGGCGTCCATACCCTGAGCGTGTTGGAACAAGCCGCCCTGCACCGACAACCGCTGACGGTCCGCTGGGCCTGCCTGCTCCATGACCTGGGCAAAGGCCTGACGCCTCAACACGAATGGCCGCGACACATTGCCCATGAACACACGGGGTTGAAGCTGATCAAAGCGGTCAACGAGCGCTTCAAGGCGCCTCGAGACTGTCAGGAACTGGCGTTATTGGTTGGCCAATACCACACCCATGGTCATCGCGCGCTGGAGCTCAAGGCGTCTACTTTGCTTGAGCTGCTGCAGAGTTTCGATGTGTACCGTCGACCTCAGCGCTTCGAGGAATTCATCGCAGCCTGCGAGATGGATGCACGGGGGCGCAAAGGACTTGAAGAGCGAAGTTATCCACAGGCTGATTATCTGCGCGGCGCAGCGGCAGCCGCCCGCGCAGTGGCGGTGCAGCCCTTGCTGGAGAAAGGCTTCAAGGGGCCGGAGCTGGGTGAGGCGATCAAGCGCGAGCGTCTCAAGGCGTTGAAAGGCTACAAGGAAGCGGCGAGCTGACGGGAGGTCGTGTCGGTTGGCATTTTTGCTGGATGTTCCGCCGTCATCGCGAGCAAGCTCGCTCCCACAGGGGAGCTTGCTCGCGATAGCGGCAGGCGCCTCAGCGCAGATTCGATGGCGTCAGCTGCTGGCCGCGCCACTCGAAAGCCACTGGCGCCAGCACCTGGTCGATCTGCGATTCTTCCCACAAAGTGGCGAAGCTTTTGCCCACACCTGGGTGAATCCGATCCGGCGCGATCAACGACAAAGGCCATAGGACGAAGGCGTTCTTGAGGATTTCCGCGCGCGGCAGGATCAACCCATCGAAGTTGCCGACCTGTTCGCCATACAACAACACGTCGATATCCAGCGGCAGCCCCTTGCGGTCCGGCGCATAGCGACCGTTGTCCGCCTCGATGAACTTGAGACGACGATCGAGCTCCATCAGCGGCAGGTCCGTGAAGGCTGAGACGACGAAATTGAAGAATGGCCCGCTCTTGATACCCACCGGCTGGCTCTCGAACACAGCCGAACAGCGCATGTCCACCAGGAAACCGGCCAAGGCTTCCAGTCCGGCGCACAGATGGGTTTTACGCTCGATATTGCTGCCGAGCCCGAGAAAAACCTGAGTCAGCGACATCCGCGCTCGATCTCCACGCCAACGCCGCTGGCCGCCGGTACGGCGCCGGGCTTGGTCACTTTCAGACGCAACCAGGTGATCTTGAACTCATCCATGAGCTCCTGGGCCAGTCGCTCGGCAAAGGTCTCGACCAATTGGAACTGCGCCTGCTCGGCAAACGCCTGGATGCGTGACGATACGCTGGCGTAGTCGAGCGCCAAGGTCAGGTCGTCGCCCGCGGCGGCCGGGCGGTTGTCCCAGGCGAAGCTCAGGTCAAGCCGCAGGCACTGTCGGATGCCTCGCTCCCAGTCGTAGGCCCCGATTACCGTGTCGACTTCCAGGCCCTCGATAAACACTCTGTCCAAGCACTCTTCTCCGCAGCACGACAAGGGCGCAATGCGCCGTTAGAATCAGGGCGTCCTCGCCCGGAATGGTTAGCATGTTTTGGTTACTGGCGATTCTCGCCTACCTGCTCGGCTCGCTGTCCTTCGCCATTTTGCTCAGCCGCCTGACCGGTCGCCCGGATCCGCGAATGAGTGGCTCAGGCAATGCCGGCGCCACCAACATGCTGCGCCTGGCCGGACGCAAACTCGCCATCCTGACCCTGCTGGGCGACCTCTGCAAAGGCCTTGTCCCGGTATTGATCGCCAGCCTCGCAGGGCTCTCGTTGCAGCAACAGGCCTGGATCGGCGTCTGCGCCGTCATCGGCCATCTATTCCCGCTGTACTTTCGCTTTCGTGGCGGCAAAGGTGTCGCCACCGCCGCCGGCATGCTGCTGGGCCTGTACCCGCCCGCCGCCCTGCTGGCTGTCTGTGCCTGGCTGCTGACGTTCTACCTGACCCGCACCAGCTCCCTGGCCGCGCTGATCGCCACACCGCTGACCCTGCCGTTGCTGGCCTGGCAGGAACCGGCGGCCTTACTGCCAATGAGCGCACTGGTAGCGCTGATCGTCTGGCGTCACCGGGGCAATCTACGCGACCTGTTCGCCGGGCGCGAACGGCATTTTTAAATCACTCTTCACAGCGGCGCCAACTGCTCCATCGGCCACCGCGCCTGTACGCTGATCGCCAGGCTTTCATGCTGGCCGGCCTGCAAACGCTGGCAACCGGCAAAGGCAATCATCGCGCCGTTATCTGTACAGAACTCCGGCCTGGCGTAGTAAACGTCGCCCTTCATGTCGCCGAGCATTTTCTCCAGCGATGTCCGCAAGGCCTTGTTCGCGCTCACGCCGCCAGCGATCACCAGGCGCTTGAGCCCGGCCTGTTTAAGGGCGCGCTTGCACTTGATGGTCAAAGTCTCCACCACGGCCTGCTGGAACGCCAGCGAGATGTCGCAACGGGCTTGCTCACTGTCGTCCCCGGCGCTGACGCGCTGCTGCCAGGTATTCAGGGCGAAGGTCTTCAACCCGCTGAAACTGAAATCCAGGCCGGGACGGTCGCACATCGGCCGCGGGAATACGAAACGCCCATCGACCCCTTGCGTTGCAAGCCGGGAGATTTCCGGCCCACCGGGATAATTGAGGCCCATCATTTTTGCAGTCTTGTCGAACGCTTCGCCGGCAGCATCGTCGAGCGTCTCGCCGAGCAGCTCGTATTGGCCGATGCCATCGACCCGAATGAGCTGCGTATGGCCGCCCGATACCAACAAAGCGACGAACGGAAATTGCGGCGGCTGCGACTCCAGCATCGGCGCCAACAGGTGGCCTTCCATGTGATGCACGCCCAGGGCCGGAATCCCCCAGGCAAAGGCCAGCGCCTGGGCACAGGAAGCGCCCACCAGCAACGCGCCCACCAGGCCCGGGCCAGCGGTGTAGGCGATGCCGTCGATCTCGGTCGGCACGCAGCCAGCGTCGGCCAGGACCTGGCGGATCAAGGGCAGCATGCGCTTGACGTGATCGCGGGAGGCAAGCTCGGGCACCACCCCGCCATAGGCGCGGTGCAGGTCGATCTGGCTGAACAGCGCATCGGCCAGCAGGCCGCGCTCACTGTCGTAAAGTGCGACACCGGTTTCGTCGCAGGAGGTTTCTAATCCCAGTACTAGCATGGGTTTGCGCCTTGTAGAGGCTGAATTCGAAGGCGCGCATAATAGTCGCCGCGTTGTGCCCCGACCAGCGGTTTTCGATCAGAGGCTTTGCATTCCGAGCGTTGAGGGGTTAACATCCGCAACCCTTAAAAACCGACGTCTTCAAGTGCTCTTTTGCCGCGAGGATGTTGACCCCGGTAATGAATGAAGGTAGCTCTGGATGCCAGCCGTCAAAGTAAAAGAGAACGAACCCTTCGACGTAGCTCTGCGTCGTTTCAAGCGCTCCTGCGAAAAAGCCGGTGTTCTGGCTGAAGTTCGTAGCCGCGAATTCTACGAGAAGCCGACTTCTGAGCGTAAGCGCAAGGCAGCAGCCGCTGTTAAGCGTCACGCCAAGAAAGTTCAGCGCGAACAGCGCCGCGCCGTACGTCTGTACTAATACACAGACGTCCGTAGCAAGCTTCTGCCAAGCCCGGCCTTCAAGCCGGGCTTATGGCATTTGCGGAATAACGCTTGATGCTTCACTGTCAAAGCCGCAGACGCGACCAAGACAACCTGCTTCACCGCGTCAGACCTGGCTCTTTTGCCAGCGGTGCACGTCTTTCCTGACGAGCCTTCCAAGGCTACCGACGAGCACACCCTGATTCCTCTAACGACGATCAGCCCAAGGCACCTGCCTGCGTGTCCGCTTCATGAGCTATCCGAGGCCTGAACAGCCGTTACCGGACTCAGCGCAACACATTCAAACAGTCGAATACTGATAGTTATTAACGTCAGTGGATTATCGGCAGATACACTTCCCGACAGCGATGATGCAGACGACCCGGTCGAGCCACCGATTTAGCGTGCCTCAAACCCAGACCCGGTTACGCCTGCCGATTTCGGGTCCATATTTCGCGCAGTGATGATGAGAACGCCATGGCCGGGCTGATTCCCCAGAGCTTTATTGACGACCTCCTGAACCGCACCGACATCGTCGACGTGGTCAGCTCTCGCCTGCAAATGAAGAAAGCGGGCAAGAACTACACGGCCTGCTGCCCGTTCCATAAAGAGAAAACACCTTCTTTCAGCGTCAGCCCCGACAAGCAGTTCTACTATTGCTTCGGCTGCGGCGCTGGCGGCAATGCCCTCGGCTTCCTGATGGACCACGACAACCTGGACTTCCCCCAGGCCGTCGAAGAACTGGCCAAAGCCGCGGGCATGGAAATACCCCGGGAGGAAAGCGGTCGACAGCACAAGCCACGCCAACCGACCGATTCTCCGCTTTACCCACTGCTGACGGCGGCGGCGGACTTTTATCGCCAGGCCCTCAAAAGCCATCCGGCACGCAAGGCCGCGGTGGAGTATCTCAAGGGCCGCGGCCTGACTGGCGAAATCGCCCGGGACTTCGGCCTCGGCTTCGCCCCGCCCGGCTGGGACAACCTGTACAAGCACCTAAGCAGCGATACGCTGCAACAGCGCGCCATGATCGACGCTGGCCTGCTGATCGAAAACGCCGAGACCGGCAAGCGCTACGACCGCTTCCGCGACCGGGTCATGTTTCCGATCCGCGACACACGCGGGCGGATCATCGCCTTTGGTGGTCGGGTACTGGGCGACGACAAGCCCAAATACCTGAACTCCCCGGAAACCCCAGTGTTCCATAAGGGCCAGGAACTCTACGGCCTGTACGAAGCACGCAAGAACAACCGCAACCTCGATGAAATCATTGTCGTCGAAGGCTACATGGACGTTATTGCCCTGGCCCAGCAAGGCCTGCGCAACGCCGTAGCGACCCTGGGCACGGCCACCAGCGAAGAGCACATGAAGCGCCTGTTTCGCGTGGTGCCCAACGTGCTGTTCTGCTTCGACGGCGACCAGGCCGGCCGTAACGCCGCCTGGCGCGCACTGGAGGCCACCTTGCCGTGCCTGCAGGACGGACGCCGGGCACGCTTTCTGTTCCTGCCCGAGGGCGAGGATCCGGACACCCTGGTGCGCTCCGAAGGTACCGACGCGTTCCGTGCGCGGATCAATCAGCACGCACAACCGTTGGCCGACTATTTTTTCCAGCAATTGACCGAAGAAGCCGACCCACGCTCCCTCGAAGGCAAGGCCCACATGGCCACCCTCGCGGCACCGCTGATCGACAAGGTGCCCGGCGCCAACCTGCGCACACTCATGCGCCAGCGCCTGACCGAGATCACCGGCCTGAACAGCGAAGCGGTCAATCAACTGGTGCACAGCGCCCCCCAGGAGGCGCCGCCGGCTTATGACCCGGGCATCGATTACGACGCGATGCCGGATTTCGCCGACTATCATCAACCCCAGCAGGATTACGCCCCCCAGCAGGAATGGACACCGAAAAAACCCGGTAGCGGCGGCAAAAAATGGGACAAGAAACCCTGGGACAAGAACGGCAAGCGCGGCGATCGCGACCAGCCACGTGCCCCGCGCGTGCCGGCCGCCGTCGAACCACCAACACTGGCCGCCTTGCGCACCTTGCTGCATCACCCGCAACTGGCGGAGAAAGTAGAAGACGCCGGGCACTTCGCCGCCGAGGACCACAGCAATACGCAATTGCTGGTCGCACTCCTGGAAGCCGTGCAGAAGAACCCCAAGCTAAACTCTTTCCAGTTGATTGCACGGTGGCACGGCACCGAGCAGGGGCGCCTGTTGAAGGCCCTGGCCGAGAAGGAATGGCTGATTGAGGGAGACAACCTTGAACAACAGTTTTTCGACACCATTACTAGCTTGTCCGCCCGCCAACGCGAGCGAAACCTGGAACAACTTCTGCGAAAAGCTCGCCAGAGCGAGTTGACCAGCGAAGAGAAAAACCAATTGCGCGACTTACTCAGCCGCAATGTTTGCGCATCAAACCCGACCTCAACTGGCGCGTGAGGTCACAGCTCAGGTATAATCCTCGGCTTGTTTTTTGCCCGCCAAGACCTTCAGTGGATAGGGTGTTATGTCCGGAAAAGCGCAACAGCAGTCTCGTATCAAAGAGTTGATCCTATTGGGTCGTGAGCAGGGCTACCTGACTTACGCGGAGGTCAACGACCACCTGCCGGAGGATATTTCAGATCCGGAACAGGTGGAAGACATCATCCGCATGATCAACGACATGGGGATCAACGTATTCGAGGTTGCTCCAGATAAGGATGCCCTTATGCTGGCCGACGCCGATACCGACGAGGCGGCCGCTGAAGAAGCGGCCGCAGCGTTGGCAGCGGTCGAGACCGACATTGGTCGCACCACCGACCCCGTGCGCATGTACATGCGTGAAATGGGTACGGTAGAGCTCCTCACGCGTGAAGGCGAAATCGAAATCGCCAAGCGTATTGAAGAAGGCATCCGTGAAGTGATGGGCGCAATCGCGCACTTCCCTGGCACGGTTGACCATATTCTCTCCGAGTACACCCGCGTCACCACCGAAGGTGGCCGCCTGTCCGACGTCCTGAGCGGCTATATCGATCCGGACGACGGCATTGCGCCGCCTGCCGCCGAAGTGCCGCCGCCGATCGACGCGAAAGCTGTCAAGGCCGACGACGACACCGATGACGACGACGCCGAAGCGAGCGACGACGAGGAAGAAGCCGAAAGCGGTCCGGATCCGGTCATCGCAGCACAGCGTTTCGGCGCTGTGGCCGACCAGATGGAAATCACCCGCAAGGCGCTGAAAAAGCACGGCCGCAACAATAAGCAGGCGATTGCCGAGCTGTTGGCACTGGCCGAGCTGTTCATGCCGATCAAGCTGGTACCGAAGCAGTTCGAAGGCCTGGTCGAGCGTGTTCGCGGCGCCCTGGATCGCTTGCGCCAGCAAGAGCGCGCGATCATGCAGCTTTGCGTGCGTGACGCCCGCATGCCGCGTGCTGATTTCCTGCGCCAGTTCCCTGGCAACGAAGTCGACGAAAGCTGGACCGATGCACTGGCCAAGGGCAAGAGCAAATACGCTGAAGCCATTGCCCGCCTGCAACCGGACATCGTTCGTTGCCAGCAGAAACTCAGTGCGCTGGAGGCCGAGACCGGCCTGAGCATCGCCGAGATCAAGGACATCAACCGTCGCATGTCGATCGGCGAGGCCAAGGCCCGTCGCGCGAAGAAAGAGATGGTCGAAGCGAACTTGCGTCTGGTGATCTCCATTGCCAAGAAGTACACCAACCGCGGCCTGCAATTCCTCGACCTGATCCAGGAAGGCAACATCGGCCTGATGAAGGCGGTGGACAAGTTCGAATACCGTCGCGGCTACAAGTTCTCGACTTATGCCACCTGGTGGATCCGTCAGGCGATCACTCGCTCGATCGCCGACCAGGCCCGCACCATCCGTATCCCGGTGCACATGATCGAGACGATCAACAAGCTCAACCGTATTTCCCGGCAGATGTTGCAGGAAATGGGTCGCGAACCGACGCCGGAAGAGCTGGGCGAACGCATGGAAATGCCTGAGGACAAGATCCGCAAGGTACTGAAGATCGCCAAAGAGCCGATCTCCATGGAAACCCCGATCGGTGATGACGAAGACTCCCATCTGGGTGACTTCATCGAAGACTCCACCATGCAGTCTCCGATCGATGTCGCCACTGTCGAGAGTCTCAAGGAAGCGACTCGCGAAGTACTCTCCGGCCTCACTGCCCGTGAAGCCAAGGTACTGCGCATGCGCTTCGGCATCGACATGAATACCGACCACACCCTTGAGGAAGTTGGTAAGCAGTTCGATGTAACCCGTGAGCGGATTCGTCAGATCGAAGCCAAGGCGTTGCGCAAACTGCGCCACCCGACGCGAAGCGAGCATCTGCGCTCCTTCCTCGACGAGTGACCTTAAAAACCCCCGGCCCTGCCGGGGTTTTGTTATGCACAGATAAAATCCCCTTCGTTACGCTCCTCACCACCCTGTGGTCCGTCTACACTCGAATCATCCTCCCAAAGCCATGACGAGACAGTGATGCCCAGACTGACGGCCGCGCTTTTGCTGTCATTGATGACCTGGACCGCAACAGCTGGCGCGTTGACGCTCACCGACGAGGAGCTCCGCTGGCTCAAGGACCACCCCGACCTGCGCCTGGGTATCGATGCCTCATGGCCGCCGTTTGAGTTTCGTGACGACCAGGGCCGCTATCAGGGCCTGGCTGCCGACTACGTCGACATCATTCGCGAACGGCTGGCCATCAAGCTCACGCCCATCGAGCCGGTCAGCTGGACCGCCGTGCTCGAGCAAGTCGCACAGGGCAAAATCGACCTTTTGCCGGGCATCATGTCCACGCCGGACCGCCAGAACTACCTGGCGTTTACTCGGCCTTACCTGGATTTCCCCATTGTCATCCTGGCCCATCGCGGTGGCGCCCAGCCGCACAACCTCAAGGAACTGTACGGGCTGAAAATCGCCGTGGTGGAGAACTATGCCCCCCATGAATTGCTGCGCAATCACCATCCCGACCTGAACCTCGTGGCGCTGCCCAACGTCAGTTCAGCCTTGCAAGCCCTGGCAACCGACGAAGTGGACGCGGTAGTGGGTGATCTGGCCTCCAGTGTCTGGAACCTGCGCCAACTCAAGCTCGAAGGCCTCTATGTCAGCGGGGAGACGCCGTATCGCTATCAGCTGGCAATGGCCGTCCCTCGAGACAACAAGATATTGGTGGGTATCCTGGACAAGGTCATGGCGGACATGAGCCCGGCCGAAGTTGCCGAGATCCAGCAGAAATGGATTGGCAATGTGCATGACTACCGCCAGCTCTGGTCAGACTTGCTGGTTTACGGCTTGCCTGCGTTGCTGCTCCTGGTCGGCATACTGGCGGTGGTGATTCGCATCAACCGCCGACTCAGCTCGGAAATCGCCCGGCGGGTCGAGCTGGAACAGGAGCTGCGCAGCAGCGAATACCATTACCGCGGGCTGGTGGAGAGCCTGTCAGCCATCGCCTGGGAGGCAAGGGTCAGCGATTTCACTTACAGCTACGTGTCACCCCACGCCGAAGACTTGCTCGGCTATCCCCTTTCCCATTGGCTGATCCCAGGCTTCTGGCGCAACATCATTCATCCCGCCGACCTGATCCGTGCCCAGACTTACTGCGATCATGAAGTGCTGGCGGGTCGCGACCACTGCATCGATTATCGGGTGATCACCTCCGATGGCCGCTGCCTTTGGGTGCGCGATATTGTCAGCCTGATCGAACACGGGCACGAACCGGTGCTGCGGGGGCTGATGATCGACATCAGCGAAGCCAAGCGCACCGAGGAAGCGCTGCGCCTTTCAGAGCAGAAATTTGCCTCGGTGTTCCGCCAGTGCCCCGACATCCTGGTGATTGCACGGTTATTGGACGGTTGCCTGCTGGAGGTCAACAAGGCCTTCGAAGAGCAGATCGGCCTGAGCGCCGCCGAGGTGGTGGGACACAGCGCAACCGAACTGAATATCTGGGGCATCCAGGGCGTGGGGCCGGGCCTGTTGCAACGCTTGCAGGCCGGCAGCATCCGCAATCTGGAAATGCCCTTTCGCCGTAGCAATGGCCAGGTGTTCACCGGGCTGATCTCCGCCGAGCCATTCGATCTCGACACGACGCCAGCCCTGGTCGTGGTGGTGCGGGACATCAGCCAGCTCAAGGAGACCCAGCAGCAATTGCAGACATCCGAAGAGAAGTTCGCCAAGGCATTCCACGCCTCGCCCGATGGCTTGCTGCTGTCCCGGCAAAGCGACGGCTTGCTGATTGAAGTCAACGAAGGTTTCAGCCGCATTACCGGTTTCAACAGTGCCCTGTCGGTGGACCGCTCCACCTTGGACCTGGGCATCTGGGTCAATCTCAACGAGCGCAAGCAGATGCTCGATCTGCTGAAACGGGACGGCTTCGTCAGGGATTTCAGCTGCCATATCCGTCGCAACGACGGGCAGATCCGGCTCTGCGAAGTCTCCAGTCGCCCGCTGCCCATCGGCAACGAAGACTGCATGCTGACCATCGCCCGGGACATCACCGAACGCCATCTCATGCAGGAGAAACTGCAACAGGCCGCCACCGTGTTCGAAAGCACTGCCGAAGGTGTGCTGATTACCGATACGCAACAGCACATCAGCGCCGTGAACCGGGCCTTCACCGAAATCACCGGCTACAGCGAAACCGAAGCCTTGGGCCATACGCCTCGGTTGTTGGCTTCCGGCCTGCATGACAGCGCGTTTTATGCCGCGATGTGGCACCAGTTGACGGCGGAAGGTCACTGGCAGGGAGAGATCTCGAACCGGCGCAAGAACGGCGAGCTGTACCCCAGCTGGCTGACCATCAGCGCGGTGCGCAATCGGGACCGACAGATCACCCATTTCGTCGCGGTCTTCGCCGATATCTCCAGCCTCAAACACGCCCAGGCCCGGCTCGATTACCAGGCGCACCACGATCCACTGACCGGCTTGCCCAATCGCACGCTGTTCGAAAGCCGCTTGCTGACAGCCTTGAACAACCAGCAGGAAAATGGCGGCCAGGGTGCGGTGCTGTTCCTGGACCTGGACCGCTTCAAGCACATCAATGACAGCCTCGGGCACCCGGTCGGCGACCTGCTGCTCAAGGGCATTGCCGTGCGCTTGCGCGAGCAACTGCGCGACATCGACACCGTGGCGCGCCTGGGCGGCGACGAGTTCATCATCCTGCTGCCTGGCTTGCAGCAGCCCAGCGACGCCGAGCACATCGCCCAGAAACTGTTGAACTGCTTCGCTGCGCCGTTCCAGGCCGGCGAGCACGAGTTCTTCATCAGTGCCAGCATCGGCACCAGCCTCTACCCGCAGGACGGCTGCGACGTCGCCACACTGGTGAAGAATGCCGACGCGGCGATGTACCGCTCCAAGGCCAAAGGACGCAACCGGGTGGAAAGCTACACCCGCGACCTCACCGCTCAGGCCAGTGAGCGAGTGGCCTTGGAGCATGAGCTACGGCGGGCGATTGAACGCAACGAGTTGTCATTGTCCTTCCAACCCAAAATCAGCCTCGTCGACAACCAACTGGTGGGTGCCGAAGCATTGATCCGCTGGACTCACCCCACGTTTGGCGACGTGCCGCCGGAGCACTTCATTCCCTTGGCGGAAGAAAACGGCATGATCCTGCAAATCGGCGACTGGGTACTGGAGCGCGCCTGCCGGCAGCTGTGCGAATGGAATGACACCTACGACAGCCTCGGCCCCCTGTCGGTCAATCTGGCCGGAGCCCAGCTGCGCCAACCCAATCTACTGGGGCGCATCGAACAACTGCTGCGCGAGCACCAACTCGAACCCGGCCTATTGCAACTGGAAATTACCGAAAATTTCATCATGAGCCAGGCCGAAGAGGCCCTGACGGTGCTGCACCAGCTGAAAAAACTCGGCGTGCAATTGGCCATCGACGACTTCGGCACGGGCTATTCCTCCCTGAGTTACCTCAAGCGCCTGCCACTGGACATCCTCAAGATCGACCAATCCTTCGTCCGCGGCCTGCCCGACGACCCCCACGACGCGGCTATCGTGCGGGCAATCATTGCCCTGGGCCGCAGCATGCAATTCACCATCATCGCCGAGGGCGTCGAAACCCTGGCCCAACAGCAATTCCTGACCGAGGAAGGTTGCGAACAGATTCAGGGCTACATCGTCAGCCTGCCCCTGTGCGCCGATGAGTTTGCCGCAACGTTTCTTCGTATGACCGTTTCGGATTTTTCGGATAGCACAGCCGAGAAACCGTCGTTATAATCCGCGGCCTACTGAGGGCCTATAGCTCAGTTGGTTAGAGCAGAGGACTCATAATCCTTTGGTCCACGGTTCGAGTCCGTGTGGGCCCACCAAACAATCAAAGGCTTACGTCTAACCGGCGTAGGCCTTTTTTATTGGGCGCTGATTTTCGTGTCTACATAAAGTCTGTAAGGCGGGCCTACCACCTGTCGAGGCGCAGATTCCGCCAGTGCCGGGTCCACCACACTGACATGCCTAGCGTGCTGTTCTCAAAACAAAACCGACGCGCTCGATGTGTTGTTACCGGGGAGTTGGCTTGCTGGCGATGAGTCCCGTGCAGACGTCAAATACCCTGGAGCCTCACATCAAAGACCGTTTGCATCTTAGTCACCGCTTGTAGAAAATCATCGTCTTTTTGCACGAATGGATACGCGCATGAAGTTCGAGAAGACCACGCAGTACAGGTCCGAGGAAGGGATCGTCTTCAATCTGTCTCAAATCACCCTCATGGAAAGCGACCGAGGTCGCCTGCGCGAGCTGCACTTTGGCGAAGCAAAACGCGCCCATTACCAAGTCAACGGCATGGTCGTCGATATGTACGACCGAATGCAGGCTCGAAACCTGCCATGCCTGCTGACAGTCTGCATTTCCAATCCCCTCACCCGGCAGCAGGCCGATGCTATCAACACTATGCGCGGCAACGTTGCCAAGGGAATTGCTGCGGCCTCAGGTGGCGTTGCCGGGAGGGTAGGTGCGTTGGGCGGGCCGCTCATTGGCTGGGCTTCAGGTGCAGTCGTGACGACAGGTGTCAACTGGTACCTCAAAGGGGCCCTGCCAAACCTGCATGCAGGTGACGTGCTGGTCAGCATTGAGGGAGAGGTCCATGGAGGGATTGGCCCACAGCGCTCTGTCGTGACGCTGGTCATCAAGGTCTGAGGAACTGCACATGCCCTACATCATGCAAACTGTCGTCCTTCTGGTGCTGGGCGCGATCCTCGTTCAGTTTCTGAAACCATACCCGCTGCGCAAGTGGCTGGGTTTGGCGCTGCTGGCAACGGGTTTGGTCAGCATCTTCAAGGTTGGTGAGCAGCAGGTGCTGGGTTTTGACCTGGAGCTGCTAGCACTACTGGCCGTGCCGCTGGGCGTGGTGCTTTTCCTGACACGGCGGCGGTTCACGGAGGGGGACTGAAGTCCGGGCACGATTTCTCGGTACCGTCTCTGACCCAAACTTTGAACATACTGGTAGCTCCTAACGTAGGTTAGATGCCGCAAAAATCACTGCCGAGGATCCTCCCGCTGTCGCCATCAGGCGTCGCAACCTGCAGTAAGGTCGCCATCAGTCGAACACTACCTGGATTTCGTCAAGCGTGGGCATTGCAGCCGGCACTACCGCGAACTCACAATCCAAGGCCCCCAGAATTCGCGCATAGGCAAGCATGCCTACTGACAGGTCGCCCTTTTCAACGGCAATGACTTTCTGCCGGGTAATACCCGCCAAGGAAGCGAGATTGGCTTGGGTCAGACCACGATGCAGGCGGCGTTGCCGGACCTGTTCGCCGAGACGCGTTGAGATAAGTGTATAGTCCATGTCTCGTATACGTGACAAATTACTGTAGATGTAACGTATACCTAACCTGCCGAAAAATCAAAACAGCTGCGTCATCCGGGATTCCATCCTCCGTTAGTATCTTTTGCTCCATTACAATAAAACCTTCCCCTCACCGAGACCGCCCATCATCGCCACCTCCAGCCTCCCCCGACTGTTTCTTGAACTGTTCTGGCAACTCGGCATCCTGCTGGTGCCGGCCTTTTTCGTCACCGTGCTGCCGCCCCCATTGGCTTTGCTGGCGGTGGTGTTCTTCGGGCTGCTGATGGGCCTTGCCGCTCGCCTGGGCTTCTTGGCAATGGGCCGAGGCATTGCCCGGGTGACGGTCGGCGCCGTGTTTGGCCTGGGTTTCAGCCTGGGCCGCGCGTTACCCGAGTGGTGGGGCATCTTGGTGGCGATCGTCGGCATCATCGTCGGGCTCGCCTGCGTCAGCAGTTGGGAGCGCCGCCTTGGGTTGGCGCCCGTTTCCAGCAAAGGGCCGAGTGCCTGGGGTGGGAACGAGCCGCTGCTGACCCCTGAGGGCGAGCCGATCCGGGCGTTCAACCACGGCGAAATCGCCATGGGCGGCCCGACTTATTGCGACTATCTGTTCCCCGACGGTGTGCTCCTGCATGGCCTTGGTTCTTCGGCGGTGTTCTCCAGCGACGGGCGTTATTTCGCGGCACCGGTACCGTCCCGGCAAACATGGGGACTGGTGGTGCTCGACCGTCAGCAACGCCAGTTGTACCGCTGCGCCGACAGCGAACTCTGGGAGCTGGACGCTTTTGACCTCGACCTGTTGAGTGGACGCCATAGCCCGCTGGTGGATAACAGCGCTCGCGAAACCCGGCTCGATGAGCTGTTGCAAACGGCCAGCGTCACTCACCTGGTGCCGGTCGCCGATCTGTGGCTGGAAGCCGACTGTCGTCCTGAGCCGACCTTTGAGCGGCGCTCCGCTGATGGCCGGCAGTGCCTGCTGGGCAACCTATCATTGCCCTCGACCTTTCGTGACCTGGCCCAGCCACTGGATCCCCTGCTGTCGCCGCGCTACACCGTCAGCGTCAACGGGCAACCGTCCGACCTACTGATGGCCGCAGACGCACCGTTGATATGGAGCACCGATCAACGCGCCCTGGTGTGCCTGGCCCAGGAGCAAGGCGGTGAGGCGCAGGACGACCAGTATTGGTTGTGGCAGCTCGACACCGGCTGGCGCGTCCTGCCCTCACCTTGGGTAAAGAGTGCCACGGAACCGTCCTTCTACTGGCATGAGTTGCAGGGCCTCGACGCCGAACATGTGCGTATCGGCACGTACCTCGACTATCCGCGCCCAGGTTCCGGCCGCTACGGCTATCGCCTGGACAGTATCCACGGCGATACCGAAATCCAGGCCGGCCATGACGCCCAAGGCCGCGTACAAGTCGCTGAATTCAAACTGACCCGCATGACCCTTGCAATGCCGTTGGACAGTCCAGGGGGGCGAGGTGACTCGTTTATCGAGACGCAGCCGATGTTGGACGGTGTGCGTGCTCAGTTGATCTGGCTTGGCGACAATCGCGAGGGGCTCGGGGCTATCGCTGTCAGATCGGTGACTGGCACTTGCCAGGAAGTTGGCTGTTGGATCACCGCGTTTCAGACTGCGGACGCTACCTGGCACTGCTGCCTTTTGAAGGCTCAACGACAGTGACCACTCGCGGGGTGATTGCAGACGTGAAGGATCGACGCCTGCTGGAGGGGCCCGCCATGTGGGTGGAGCGCATACTCGATTTTCGTGATGGCCGGCTGAGCCTGGCGGTGGTTGCCGGTCGTCTTGACCAGGACCTGGACAGCAGCGCGCTGCAACGCTTCAACATCCCTGCGCCGCCGATCGGTGGCGATCCATCGTTCTTTCGTCCCGACGAACACTCCCGGCTGTTCTACAACACCGTGGAGCTGCAGGTGACAAACTCACAACTGCACCGCGTCGCTCCCTGGCGCCTGGTGGATCGTCCGCAAGTGGCCAACGCCGACGGTGACTTCATCCAGCCCGCCCCCGACCATCAGGATGCCGCCTGGCTGTTCGGCAGCGAAACGGAATATGCCGACAGTTGGGTGCGCGCGCAGACACCGCGGCTCGGCGGCCACCTGCTGACAGCCTCAGGCTGCGCACTGGTCGATCTGGCACCATCAATGATCTGGTCGACGGATAGCCGCTATCTGGCCCTGACCTGCATGGCAACCGATGTGACAGAACAGTGTGGAAGTTACCGAGGCTGGCAATTGCTGCTCCTGGATGTCCAGGAGCACACGTTGCGGGTGCATCCACAGTGGCTGGGCAACCGGCCGCTGTTTGAAAGCTTCCACGCCGAGCAGCTGCATGTACGGTGTTTCGAGCGCGATTGGGAAGCGCAAGACAATGACGATCCAGGCTCAGTGCAGTCGTTCCCACTGGACCTCTTGTTGCAGTTGCCCACCGAACAGCTGGTTTGCCAGGACAGTTTCTGGTTCAGGACTTCACAGGTACACCAGGCCCCCGCCTGGCACGCACTGGCCTTGCCTGCCATTAGCTATTTCACAGGTGAGCGGCTGTAACATGCTCGCCATCGAATGCCTGCGCCGGAGCCCACTTTGACTGATACCCGCCCTCCCGTCCTCGACGAAATCGATCGACAACTGATCGCGGCGCTGCAAATCAACGCCCGGGAAAGCGTCGCCATGCTCGCCCGGCAACTGGGTATCGCCCGCACGACCGTGACCTCGCGGCTGGCGCGGCTGGAAAAAACCAAGGTGATTACTGGGTACGGCGTGCGCCTGGGCCAACGGGTGATTGACGGCGGCTTGCAGGCGTATGTTGGCATCAAGGTCCAACCACGCTCCGGCAAGGACGTGCTGCGGCGCTTGAGCGCCATGGCCCAGGTCCAGCAGCTGTGCGCGGTCAGCGGTGAGTTCGACTATGTCGCCTGGCTGCGCACGGACTCGCCGGAACAGCTGGACCAGTTGCTGGACCAGATCGGCAGCGTGGACGGTGTGGAGAAGACCACCACTTCGATCATCCTCAGCAGCAAGATCGATCGAGGCCAGCCGGTCTAAGTCCTACAGGGAACAACGCGTAATCAAGTCGGAAAATTTCTACGTCATTGTCAAAGCCCTCTCTCCAATACTTCCAGATGCTCGTCATAGAGACGTTCAGCCAAAGGCACTCAAAATGCGAGTTTCTGTGGGAGCGAGCTTGCTCGCGATGACATTGGTTCAGTCACATCTTCATGACTGACAAGCCGCTATCGCGAGCAAGCTCGCTCCCACAGGGAACCCGTTTTGTCATTACGCTTTATAAGCACGTCAAAGTGACTGAAAGCAGTTAAAAACGACGACATATTGTGTCTTATTAACGTATTCCACACTCCCTAGAATGGCTGGCATCTTTCCTATACTCAGACGCGAACACCGCGTCGAGTCGCCCACCAAGGTCAGCCATGAACAAGAACAATCGCCACCCAGCAGACGGTAAGAAGCCCATCACCATTTTCGGGCCGGACTTTCCTTTCGCCTTTGACGACTGGATCGAGCATCCGGCTGGCCTGGGCAGCATTCCCGCCCACAACCACGGTACCGAAGTGGCGATCGTCGGGGCCGGGATCGCCGGTCTGGTGGCGGCGTACGAGCTGATGAAGCTGGGTCTCAAACCCGTGGTCTACGAGGCATCCAAGATGGGTGGGCGCCTGCGCTCACAAGCGTTCAATGGCGCCGAGGGGGTGATTGCCGAGCTGGGCGGCATGCGTTTTCCGGTGTCATCCACTGCGTTCTACCATTACGTCGACAAGTTGGGCCTGGAGACCAAACCGTTCCCCAACCCGCTGACACCGGCTTCCGGCAGTACGGTCATCGACCTCGAAGGCCAGACCTATTACGCACAGAAACTGGCGGACCTTCCCGCACTGTTCCAGGAAGTTGCCGATGCCTGGGCCGATGCGCTGGAGGATGGCTCGCGCTTCGGAGACATCCAGCAGGCGATCCGCGACCGCGACGTGCCGCGCCTGAAGGCGTTGTGGAACACCTTGGTACCCTTGTGGGATGACCGCACGTTCTATGACTTCGTCGCCACCTCAAAGGCCTTCGCCAAGCTCTCGTTCCAGCACCGCGAAGTGTTCGGCCAGGTCGGTTTCGGCACCGGCGGCTGGGACTCGGACTTCCCCAATTCGATGCTGGAAATCTTCCGCGTCGTAATGACCAACTGCGACGACCACCAGCACCTGGTGGTCGGTGGCGTCGAGCAGGTGCCCCACGGCATCTGGAACCACGTGCCGGAACGTTGCGTGCACTGGCCGCAAGGGACCAGCCTGAATTCGTTGCACCTGGGCGCCCCACGCAGCGGCGTGAAGCGCATCGCCCGCGCGGCTGATGGCCGGTTCAGCGTGACCGACGTCTGGGACAACACCCGCGAGTACGCCGCCGTGCTGGTCACCTGCCAGAGTTGGCTGCTGACCACCCAGATCGAATGTGAAGAAGCGCTGTTCTCGCAAAAAATGTGGATGGCCCTGGACCGCACCCGCTACATGCAATCGTCGAAGACCTTCGTGATGGTCGACCGGCCGTTCTGGAAGGACAAGGACCCGGAGACCGGCCGTGACCTGATGAGCATGACCCTGACCGACCGGCTGACCCGTGGCACCTATCTGTTCGACAACGGGGACGACAAGCCGGGGGTGATTTGCCTGTCGTATTCCTGGATGAGCGACGCGCTGAAAATGCTCCCGCACCCGGTGGAAAAGCGCGTGAAGCTGGCCCTCGATGCCCTGAAGAAAATCTATCCCAAGGTGGACATCGCCGCCCGGATCATCGGCGATCCGATCACCGTATCCTGGGAAGCCGACCCGCATTTCCTCGGCGCGTTCAAGGGCGCCCTGCCCGGCCACTATCGCTACAACCAGCGCATGTATGCGCATTTCATGCAGGACGACATGCCGGCCGAACAACGCGGGATCTTTATCGCCGGTGATGACGTCTCATGGACACCGGCCTGGGTCGAAGGCGCGGTACAGACCTCACTCAATGCCGTGTGGGGAATCATGAAGCACTTCGGCGGTGAAACTCACGCCGAGAACCCGGGTCCAGGTGATGTGTTCCGCGAGATCGGTCCGATCGCACTGCCTGAATAAAACGGCCCGAATAAAAGGAGTTATTGATGCGTGTAGCCCTCTACCAATGCCCGCCGCTGCCACTGGATCCGGCCGGCAACCTGCAACGCCTGCACCAGGTGGCGCTGGAAGCCAGGGGCGCCGATGTGCTGGTGCTGCCGGAGATGTTCATGACCGGCTACAACATCGGCGTCGACGCGGTGAATGTATTGGCCGAGGTCTACAACGGCGAATGGGCGCAACAGATCGCCCGCATTGCCAAGGCCGCTAACCTGGCGATTGTCTATGGCTACCCTGAGCGCGGCGAAGACGGGCAGATCTACAACGCCGTGCAGCTGATCGACGCCCAGGGCGAGCGCCTGGCCAACTACCGCAAGAGCCACCTGTTCGGCGACCTCGATCACGCCATGTTCAGCGCCGGCGACGCCGCATTGCCCATCGTGGAGCTCAACGGCTGGAAGCTCGGCCTCCTGATCTGCTACGACCTGGAATTTCCGGAAAATGCCCGACGCCTGGCCCTGGCCGGCGCCGAGCTGATCCTGGTGCCAACCGCCAACATGCAACCCTACGAGTTCATCGCCGACGTCACTGTGCGGGCCCGGGCCATCGAGAACCAGTGTTTCGTGGCGTACGCCAACTACTGCGGCCACGAAGGTGACCTGCAGTATTGCGGCCAAAGCAGCATCGCCGCACCGAATGGCAGCCGCCCGGCGCTAGCGGGGCTGGATGAGGCCTTGATCGTTGCTCAACTGGACCGCCAACTGATGGAAGACTCCCGCGCGGCCTACAACTACCTGCACGATCGCCGTCCTGAGCTTTACGGCGAGCTGCACAAACACTGATTGAGGATTGAGAACGCAGCCTAATCCGCTAGCATGAGCGCATCTTTGTTCTGGAAGCGCTCATGCCGGCCCCCGACTCCCTCCGCCCCCACACTGAAACCCTGGCCAACGGCTTGCGGGTGACATTGCGTCACGTCCCAGGCCTTAAGCGCAGCGCTGCAGTACTGCGAGTCGCGGCTGGCAGCCATGACGCGCCCCTGGCCTGGCCGGGATTGGCGCACTTGCTCGAGCATCTGTTCTTCCTCGGCACCGAGCGTTTTCCCGCTGGGGAGAACCTGATGGCCTACGTGCAGCGGCACGGCGGCCAGGTCAATGCACGTACCAGCGAACGCACCACGGATTTTTTCTTCGAATTGCCACCCGCAACCTTCGCCGACGGACTGGAACGACTCGGGGACATGCTCGCCCAGCCGCGCCTGGACGAAGCCGATCAGTTGCGCGAACGGGAGGTGGTGCACGCGGAGTTCATCGCCTGGTCCCAGGATGCCGCAGCCCAGCGACAGCTTGCCTTGTATGACGGCGTATCGTCGACCCATCCGCTGCGGGGTTTTCATGCCGGCAATCGCGATAGCCTGGCAGTGACGCAAGCCCAATTCCAAAGCGCCCTGCACGACTTCTATCGCCGCTTTTACCAGAGCGGCCAGATGACCCTGAGCCTGGCCGGCCCGCAAAGCATCGACGCCTTGAAAGCGCTGGCTGAACAGTTCGACAGCCACATACCTGCCGGCGAAGCGCTTGCCAGGCCGGCACCACCAAGCTTGATGGCATCATTGCAGTCGAGTTATCAACAGGCCCGCGAGGGTTACCTTGATCTGCTGTTCGCCTTCGAAGATTTGCACGCCGCCTCGCCTCAAGCCCTGGAATTTCTCTGTACGTGGCTGAACTCCAGCAAACCGGGCGGCTTGCTCGCCACGTTGCGTCGGCGCGGCCTGGCCGACAGCCTCAACGCCACCGCGCTGTATGAGTTTGCCGGGCAGGCGCTGCTGCACATCGAACTCAAGCACGCCAACGCCCAGACAGCGGCGCAGATCCAGCCGTTGCTGCGCGACTGGCTGGGGTTCTTTGTCGCCCAGGACGACTGGGCGCCGTTGCGCCAGGCGTTCACCGCACTGTTGCGGCGTCGGCAAGAGACAGGATCGGCCTTGCAGGTGGCCCGCTGGGACTGCGAAGGGCGTGATGGGTCGCTGTTGGCAGGCGACCTCCTGAGGCTCAGGGAAATCCTCAAGCAACTGCACCCTGCCGATAACGTCGCGGGGCAATGGCAACTGCCCGCGCCCAATCCGTTCCTGCAAACGCCAAGCGAAGCGCCCCGCGCCGGGCTGATACGCGGCCAGACCAGCGCCCACCGCGGCTTGCGAACCTTCGCCCAGGACCGCTCCCGGGGTCGACGGGACCGCTCGCCCATGCAGTTCAGCCAGGCGCTGCCAGACAACGGTCGTGAAGGCGCGGTGTACCTGCGTTGGCAACTGACGACCCAGGCAACGCCGGACTTTCAAGCCAGGCTCGACCGGCACCTGCAGGATGTGCGAGAGGATGCTGGCCAGGCCGGTGTGGACGTCAGCTTCGAGCCCTCTGGTCATCAATGGCTACTGAAACTGGTCGGCTTGCAGGCGACGATTCCGTTGGTGCTCGAACACGTTCTGAGCAAACTTGCGCAACCACTGTCAATGGCGCAAGTCGCTCACGAACCCCCGCCGATGCCGATTCGGCACCTGTTGAAGGCGTTGCCGAATCACTGCCGGCACGAACGGCAAGCATCAGCGTTGCCAGTGCCCGACAGCGACCAAAGCGTGTGGACAACGGCCCGATGGGACGGGCTGTCCATCGGCCTGTCGGCGGCCACCCAAGGGGCGTTGGGCCCGGCGTTGGCCCGGGTGCCGGGCATCGCCGGCGATGAGGCTAGCCTGGCGCCGGCGCCTCACGGGCAACGCCTCTGGCATACGCTCCAGACTCACGGCAAAGAACCGGCCGTGTTGCTGTTTTGCCCGACAGCCACCCCGACACTGGCCGACGAAGCCGCCTGGCGGTTGCTGGCACAGCTGTGTCAGACGCCGTTCTACCAGCGCCTGCGCGTGGAGTTGCAGTTGGGTTATGCGGTGTTCAGTGGATTGAAGCAAATCGATGGGCAAACCGGGCTGTTGTTCGGCGTCCAATCGCCCAGCCTCCAGGCGACGCAACTGAGCGCCCACATCGAACAATTCGTGGCGGGGCTACCGGCGTTGCTCCAGCAGCTCGATGATGTCTCCCTGACCGGCCAGCAGCAGGCGCTTGCCGCCCAACTCCAGAGCACCGCCCTGCCCTGCGCCCAGGCCGTCGAACTGCTCTGGCAGGGCAAGCTGGCCGGCCGCCCGTCGGATTATCTTGAGCAACTGTCCGCTGCCATCGTGTGCCTGGATCGCACCCGGCTACAACTGGCCGCCCAACGCCTGATCGAGGCTGAAGGGGATGGTATTGCCTGAGCAACGGAGCCTGCCCGGGCGAACACTGGCAAGCGGTGCAATGATCATTGCAGCGGCTGTAATGAGCTTTCTTCGAGAATCGCGGCGAACGAATATGTCAGATTTAGTAACATAGGCACCTAAGCATCTGAACATCTCCGAACGGAGGTGGACTATATGTATAGGTCTCACCCGTTCCATCTAACGAAAGCATCCCAACCAAAGGAGTATTCCCATGTTCTGGTCCAAACCCGCATATATCGACCTGCGTATCGGCTTCGAAGTCACCATGTACTTCGCCAGCCGTTGAATGCTGCAGGCGGTTAAGCACGCAGCACTACGCCTCGGCCAGCCGAGGCGTTTTTATTTCGGTTTGCAGATGGAGCAGCCATGTTCGTCCAGATTCTAGGTTCCGCCGCCGGCGGTGGTTTCCCCCAGTGGAACTGCAACTGCGCCAATTGCGCAGGTTTTCGCAACGGTAGCCTGCGGGCGCAGGCGCGCACCCAATCGTCCATCGCGATCTCCGATGACGGTGTGAGTTGGGTCTTGTGCAACGCCTCTCCGGACATCCGCGCCCAACTCCAGGGCTTCGCCCCGATGCAACCGGGCCGGGCCCTGCGCGACACCGGCATTGACGCGGTCATCCTGATGGACAGCCAGATCGACCACACCACCGGCCTGCTCAGCCTGCGTGAAGGTTGCCCGCATCAAGTCTGGTGCACCGACATGGTCCATGAAGACCTGAGCACCGGTTTCCCGCTGTTCAACATGCTCACCCACTGGAACGGCGGGCTGAGCTGGAATCGCATCGAACTCGACCAGAGCTTCACCATTGCCGCCTGCCCGAACCTGCGCTTCACCCCACTGCCCCTGCGCAGCGCCGCACCGCCCTATTCACCGCACCGCTTCGACCCGCACCCGGGCGACAACATCGGCCTGATCGTCGAAGACCTGCGCACGGGCGGCAAGCTGTTCTATGCCCCGGGCCTGGGCAAGGTCGACGAGTCGTTGTTGGCGATCATGGCCGGCAGCGATTGTTTGCTGGTGGACGGCACGATGTGGGACGACGATGAAATGCAGCGCCGTGGCGTCGGCACTCGCACCGGTCGGGAAATGGGCCACCTGGCCCAGAATGGCCCCGGCGGGATGCTGGAAGTGCTGGAGCAACTGCCCGAGCAGCGCAAAGTCCTTATCCATATCAACAACACCAACCCGATCCTGGACGAAGACTCGCCCGAGCGGGCTGAACTGGTACGCCGGAAGGTTGAAGTGGCTTACGACGGAATGAGTATTGAGTTGTAGGAAAGGCAGCACGATTGTGGGAGTGGGGTTGTGGTGTGTCAGTCAAGATTGATGCTGGCTGACAGGACGCTATCGCGAGCAGGCTCGCTCCCACAGTTAGTCCGAGTGGTAGTGGATATCTGATTCACAGCAAAACCAGTGTGGGAGCGAGCTTGCTCCAGGCGGCGATCCGACGATGGGGCCAGCCCTGACGCCACAGAACCCACAGGCATTCCCTGGAGACCGAAATGACTGATACCCCCCTGTCCCCACCAAGTTCGAAGCAGCCCTGCGTGCCAAGGGCGCGTACTACCACATCCATCACCCCTATCACGTGGCGATGTATGAAGGCCGAGCCACGCGCGAACAGATCCAGGGCTGGGTCGCGAACCGTTTTTACTACCAGGTGAACATCCCGCTCAAGGATGCCGCGATTCTGGCCAACTGCCCGGATCGGGAGATCCGCCGCGAGTGGATCCAGCGCCTGCTCGACCACGACGGCGCGCCCGGCGAAGACGGCGGCATCGAAGCCTGGCTGCGGCTGGGCCAGGCGGTGGGCCTGGACCCCGATCAACTGCGCTCCCAGGAGCTGGTGCTGCCCGGTGTACGTTTCGCCGTGGATGCCTACGTCAACTTTGCCCGCCGGGCCAGTTGGCAGGAAGCCGCCAGCAGCTCGCTGACCGAACTGTTCGCTCCGCAGATCCATCAATCGCGCCTCGACAGCTGGCCGCAGCACTACCCGTGGATCGACCCGACCGGTTACCAATACTTCCGCACTCGTCTGGGCCAGGCCCGGCGCGATGTGGAGCACGGCCTGGCGATTACCTTGCAGCACTACACCACCCGCCAAGGGCAGGAGCGCATGCTGGAAATTCTCCAGTTCAAACTGGACATCCTCTGGAGCATGCTCGACGCCATGAGCATGGCCTACGAATTGAACCGCCCGCCCTACCACAGCGTGACCGGGCAACGGGTGTGGCACAAAGGGATCACCTTATGAGTTTCGACCGCAGCAAGACCCCGCGCTGGCGCCCCGGCTATCGCTTCCAGTACGAACCCGCACAGAAGGGTCACGTGCTGCTCTATCCTGAAGGCATGATCAAGCTCAACGACAGCGCTGCGCTGATCGGCGGCCTGATCGACGGTGAACGGGATGTCGCGGCCATCGTCGACGCGTTGGCGAAGCAGTTTCCCGACGTCCCGGAGCTCGGTGACGACATCGAGCAATTCATGGAGGTCGCCCGTGCACAGCACTGGATCGAACTTGCCTGACACCCCTGGCCTTGCGCCCAAGCCTGAAGTCGGCTTGCCGCTGTGGCTGCTGGCGGAGCTGACCTATCGGTGCCCGTTGCAATGCCCGTATTGCTCCAACCCGCTGGATTTTGCCGAGCAAGGCAAGGAACTGAGCACCGAGCAATGGTTCAAGGTCTTTCGCGAGGCCCGAGAGATGGGTGCCGCGCAACTGGGTTTTTCCGGCGGAGAGCCATTGGTGCGCCAGGACCTGGCCGAGTTGATCGGCGAAGCGCGCCGGCTGGGTTTCTACACCAACCTGATCACCTCCGGCATCGGCCTGACCGAGCAGAAAATCAGCGACTTCAAGAAGGCTGGCCTGGATCATATCCAGATCAGCTTCCAGGCCAGCGACGAGCAGGTGAACAACCTCCTGGCCGGCTCGAAGAAAGCCTTCGCGCAAAAACTGGAGATGGCCCGGGCGGTGAAGGCTCACGGTTATCCGATGGTGCTGAACTTCGTAACCCATCGGCACAACATCGACAAGATCGATCGCATCATCGAGTTGTGCATTGCCCTGGAAGCCGACTTCGTCGAGCTCGCCACCTGCCAGTTCTACGGCTGGGCGCAGCTCAACCGCGCCGGCCTGCTGCCGACCAGGGAACAACTGGTGCGCGCCGAGCGCGTCACCAACGAGTACCGCGCCAAGCTGCAAGCGCAAGGCAATCCATGCAAGCTGATCTTTGTCACGCCGGACTATTACGAAGAACGCCCCAAGGGCTGCATGAACGGCTGGGGCAGCATTTTCCTGACCGTCACGCCGGACGGCACGGCATTGCCCTGTCACGGAGCCCGCCAGCTGCCGGTGCAATTTCCCAACGTGCGCGACCACAGCATGCAGCACATCTGGTACGACTCGTTCGGTTTCAACCGCTTTCGCGGTTATGACTGGATGCCTGAACCGTGCCGCTCCTGCGATGAAAAAGAAAAGGACTTCGGCGGCTGCCGCTGCCAGGCATTCATGCTCACCGGCGATGCCAGTAATGCCGACCCGGTGTGCAGCAAGTCCGAACATCACGGGGTGATCCTGCAGGCGCGTGAAGACGCCGAGCACGCCACACAAACCATTGAACAGTTGGCCTTTCGCAATGAACGAAACTCGCGCCTCATCGCCAAAGGCTGAGCCTTTTAGCGCCGCCCAGGCCGTTGCCGCCGGCACCGACTTCGCCGAACTGCAGCTCGGGCCTTTGGGCCTGTTCTGGAATGAGTACCGCCCCGCAGACGGCGCCTGCCGGATCTGGCATTGGCAAGACGCCATGCCCCGCTGCCTGACACCGGACGGGTTCAGCGCGCGCAGCCGGGTCTATGAATACGGCGGCGGGTCATTCTGCCTGAGCCATGACGGTGTGCTGTTCGTCAATGAAGCCGACCAGCAGCTGTACCACCAATCCCTGAACGACAAACGCCCCGTGGCGCTGACCTCGGGTGACTGCCGTTATGGGGATCTGAGCTTCGCCGATGGCCAGGTATTGGCGGTGGAAGAACAGGCCAACCAACATCGCCTGGTGTCGATCGGCTTGGCAGATCATCAGCGGCATCTGCTGGCCGAAGGCGCAGATTTCTACGCGTCCCCCACCGTGAGCCCGGACGGCCAGCGGCTTGCCTGGATTGAGTGGAGCCGCCCACATCAACCCTGGACCGCAACGCGGTTGATGCTGGCCGAGCGCAACGCTGCGGGGTGGGGGGAACCGCGCTGTGTCGCGGGCAACGGTGAAGAAGAGTCCATCCAGCAACCGCGCTTCGATGCGGCCAGTCGTCTTTATTGCCTGACTGATCGCGGTGGTTATTGGCAGCCTTGGACAGAGTCGGCCCAGGGCCTGGAGCCGCTGCCTGCCGCCCAAGCCGATCACGCCCCAGCGCCGTGGCAACTGGGTGGCTGCACCTGGCTGCCACTGGGCGCACACACGTACCTGGCCAGTTGGACCGAAGCGGGTTTCGGGCGCCTGGGCCTGTGCCACAGTGACGATGCCGGTGAGGACTTCACCGGCACCTACACCCGCTTTCGCAGCCTGGCGCTGGATGAGCGGTTCATCTACGCCGTTGCAGCCTCGCCGACCCGCCCATCGGCGGTCATTGCCATTGAGCGGCATAGCCACGAAGTGGCCGTGCTGGCCGGCGGAATCACGCCATTGCCCGTCGAACAGATCAGCCGTCCTAGAACCCTGCGCTATCCATCTGCCTCAGGGGAAGCCCACGGGTTCTTCTACCCGGCCATGAACACGCCCGCGAAGCCTCCATTGGTGGTGTTCATTCACGGCGGCCCCACCTCGGCCTGTTATCCCCTGTTCGACCCGCGTATCCAGTATTGGACCCAGCGCGGCTTTGCCGTCGCCGATCTCAACTACCGCGGCAGCAGCGGTTATGGCCGGGCCTATCGGCAAGCGTTGCATTTGAATTGGGGTGTGGTGGATGTCGAGGACGCCTGCGCGGTGGTCGCCTATCTCGACGAACAAGGCCTGGTCGACGGCCGTCGTGCATTTGTTCGAGGCGGCAGTGCCGGTGGCTACACGACCCTCTGCGCCCTGGCATTCCATGATGTATTCCGGGCCGGCGCCAGCCTCTATGGCGTGAGCGACCCTGTCGCCCTCAGCCGTGCCACGCACAAGTTCGAAGGTGATTACCTGGACTGGCTGATCGGCGATCCGCAACAGGACGTCGAACGCTATCACGCCCGCACCCCACTGCTGCACGCTGGGAACATCCGCGTGCCGGTGATCTTTTTCCAAGGTGAGCTGGACGCGGTGGTGGTACCGCAGCAAACCCGCGACATGGTCAGTGCTCTACAGGCCAATGGCGTCACGGTGGAGGCGCACTACTACCCGGATGAGCGCCACGGTTTTCGCAAGGCCGCGAACCAGGCCCATGCGCTGGAGCATGAGTGGTTGTTCTATCGCAAGGTGATGGATAGCGACCTATAGGATGCCAAAAACCTGTGAGAGCGAGCTTGCTCGCGATAGTGGTGTGTCAGTCTATGGAAATGTCGACTGGGCCATGGCTATCGCGAGCAAGCTCGCTCCTACAGGGGTTTCCATAGATCAATTCAGCGCTTGGCGATGATATACACCGCATGCACGATGCCCGGGATATAACCCAACAGCGTCAGCAGGATATTCAGCCAGAAAGCTCCGCCAAAACCGACCTGCAGGAACACCCCCAGTGGCGGCAGCAGGATGGCGATAATGATGCGAATGAAATCCATGGATGACTCCTGATTGGCGATGGCTACATTGCCACATAGCTCATTGACCCACGACCGCTCGTCAGGGTTCAGTGAAAAAACAATCAGGCAGGACTAGGCAGCCGAACGGCTAAATCCGCACACGACAAAAAACGCAGGCAAAAGAAAACCCCGCCGAAGCGGGGCTTTGCAGACTGTTTCCCTGACATCCATTTCACTCCGCCGTCCTGGCAGAATCCTACGTGTCCGTGTTGTTACTTTGCGCGTCCTGCGCTACGTCCATGGAAGCTAGATTAGCCCTGGATCCAATTCGCCGGTAGAGGGAAAACGCCAGCACGATGTGTAAGCTAATGCTTACACATCGTCATGATTTCAGAACTGGCCGGCTTCCAGCAGGAACAACGACTCGCTGCCCGCCTTGACCGAAGCGCTCAAGGAATGAATACGCGGCAACAGCCGGGCGAAATAGAATCGCGCCGTGCCCAGTTTGCTCGCGTAGAAATCATCTTGTTTTTCTTTGCCCAAGGCCGCCCTGGCCATCAGAGCCCACATGTAGGCATACGCGGTGTAGCCGAACGCCTGGAGGTACTCCACCGACGCCGCGCCGATTTCGTTCGGGTTGTTTTTCGCCCGGTCCAGCAGCCAGTCGGTCAAGTCGTCCAGCGTGTCGACAGCGCTGTTCAACGGTTTGATGAACTCCGCCAGATCGCTGTTGGCGGTGGCGGTGAAATGGCGGATTTCATCGGCAAACAACTTGTAGAACGCACCGCCGCTGCCGACGATCTTGCGCCCCACCAAGTCCAGCGCCTGGATACCGTTGGTGCCTTCGTAGATCTGGGTGATACGCACATCGCGCACCAGTTGCTCCTGGCCCCATTCACGAATGTAACCGTGGCCGCCGAAAATCTGCTGGCCATGAACGGTGGTTTCCAAGCCCAAGTCGGTCAGGAAGGCCTTCGCAACCGGAGTCAGCAGTGCCACCAGGTCTTCGGCGCGCTTGCGGGTGGTCGGGTCTTCGCTGAACTTGGCGGTGTCCAGTTGCATCGCCACGTAGGTGGAAAAGGCCCGGCCGCCCTCGTTCGAGGCTTTCATGGTCAACAGCATCCGACGCACGTCGGGGTGGACGATGATCGGGTCGGCAACCTTGTCCTTGTTTTGCGCGCCGGTTGGCGAACGGCTTTGCAGACGGTCACGGGCGTATTCAATGGCGTTCTGGTAGGAGCGTTCACCGGTGGCCAGGCCTTGGATACCGACGCCCAGACGCTCGTAGTTCATCATGGTGAACATCGCCGCCAGGCCCTTGTTCGGCTCGCCCACCAGATAACCCACGGCTTCGTCGAAGTTCATCACGCAGGTGGCGGACGCCTGGATGCCCATCTTGTGTTCGATCGACCCGCAGTTGGCCGCGTTGCGCGCGCCCAGGCTGCCGTCGGCATTGACCATGAACTTGGGCACCAGGAACAGCGAAATGCCCTTGGGGCCGGCCGGAGCGTCCGGCAGTTTCGCCAGCACCAGGTGAATGATGTTCTCGGTGAGGTCGTGTTCGCCGCCAGTGATGAAAATCTTCGTGCCACTGACCTTGTAGGAACCGTCGGCCTGGGGCTCGGCCTTGGTGCGGATGATCCCCAGGTCCGTACCGGCGTGGGGCTCGGTCAGGCACATGGAACCGGCCCAGACGCCGGCGTACATGTTCGGCAGGTACGCCGCTTTCAGTTCTTCACTGGCGTGGGCGTTGATCGACAGGCAGGCGCCGGCGGTCAGCATCGGGTACAGGCCGAAGGACAGGCTGGCGGAGTTGACCATTTCCTCGACCTGGGCCGAAACGGCCTTGGGCATGCCCATGCCGCCGTAAACCGGGTCGCCACCGACACCGACCCAACCGCCTTCAGCGTAAGTCTTGTAGGCCTGTGGGAAACCTGCCGGCGTGGTGACGGCGCCGTCGGCCCAGTGGCAACCTTCTTCGTCAGCGGCGCGGCTGAGGGGCGCGATGCTTTTGCTGGTGACTTTGCCGGCTTCTTCAAGGATCGCTTCGACCGTTTCGGCATCCACGGTGTCGGCCAGCGCCGGCAATTGGGCCCAGAGTTTCGCGACCTCGAACACTTCATTGAGGACGAAGCGCATATCGCGCAGGGGCGCTTTGTAGTCAGCCATGGCAAACCTCGCAGGATCTAAACAGTTGGTTCGTAAAAGACGGTTTTCGCAATGACCTGAGTGTACCTCAACAACTTTTGCGACACATAGGGTCAACCCATGACCGTTTTGTTATTTTTAGTCACCATAAAAAATCACAGGCTTCGTCAGCTCCTACAGGGAATACGCATTTCCATGTCGGAGCTGGCGGAGCCTGCGATCTTTGGCATTCCCTCTCTATCAAAGCGCAAACAACTCCGCCGGCAGCTTCATCAGGCAATCACTCCCAGCCTCCACGGCAGCCCGATGGGCGGTCGTGCGCGGCAGCAGGCGCTTGAAGTAAAACTCACACGTCGCCAACTTGCCCTGGCAGAAATCCCCATCACCTCGGCCGCTGTCGAGATGCGCCTGGGCCACCACGGCCATGCGCAACCACAGGTAGGCCAGGATGATGTAGCCGCTGTACATCAGGTAATCCACGGAGGCGGCCCCCACTTCATCGGGGTTCTTCATGGCAGCCATGCCGACCCGAGTGGTCAGTTCGCCCCATTGCTGGTTGAGCCCGTCGAGTTGCTCGATGTAATCCTTGAGCTGCGGATGCCCGGCATTGGCGGCGCAGAATTTATGGACGATCCGGGTGAAGCCACGCAGCAGCTTGCCCTGGCTACCCAATACTTTGCGCCCCAGCAGATCCAGGGCCTGGATGCCATTGGTGCCCTCGTAGATCGGTGCGATGCGGCAATCTCGCACCAACTGCTCCATGCCCCACTCACGAATGAAGCCGTGACCGCCGAACACTTGCATGCCGTGGTTGGTCACCTCCAGCCCGGTGTCGGTCATGAAGGCCTTGCAGATCGGGGTGAGGAACGCCAGCAGGTCCTCGGCCTCCTGACGGGCGGTTTCGTCCGGACTCAGGTGTGCGGTATCGAGCAATTGCGCGGTGAAATACGTCAGCGCCCGGTTGCCTTCGTTGAAGGCCTTCATGGTCAGCAACATCCTGCGCACATCGGGATGGACGATGATCGGATCGGCGACTTTCTCCGGCGCCTTGGGGCCGGTCAGCGCGCGCATCTGCAAACGGTCGTTAGCGTATTTGATCGCGCCCTGAAAGCTCGCCTCGCCCAGGCACAGGCCCTGCATGCCGGTCCCAAGTCGGGCGTGATTCATCATGGTGAACATGCAGTTCAGACCCTTGTTCGGCTCACCGATCAGAAACCCCTTGGCCCCATCGAAATTCAGCACGCAGGTGGCTGATGCCTTGATGCCCATCTTGTGTTCGATCGAACCACAGGACACGCCATTGCGCGCCCCGGCCTCACCCGTGGCGTCGGGCAGGAACTTGGGCACGATGAACAGCGAGATGCCTTTGGTCCCGGCGGGCGCGTCCGGCAACTTGGCCAGCACCAGGTGGATGATGTTATCGCTCATGTCGTGTTCGCCGGCGGAAATGAAGATCTTGCTGCCGGAGACCGCGTAGCTGCCGTCGGCCTGGGGCACGGCGCGGGTCTTGATGATGCCCAGGTCGGTGCCGCAGTGGGCTTCGGTCAGGCACATGGTGCCGGTCCACTGGCCGGCGGTGAGCTTGCTCAGGTAAGTCTGTTTCTGCTCTGCCGTGCCGTGGGCATGGATCGCCGACATGGCGCCATGAGTCAGGCCCGGGTACATGCCCCAAGAGGTATTGCTGGAGCCGATCATCTCGCTGATGACCAGGCCCAGGGAGCTGGGCAAGCCTTGGCCGCCATACGCCGGGTCCGCCGCCAGCCCATGCCAGCCGCCCTCCACGTACTGTGCGAAAGCCTGCTTGAAGCCTGTCGGCGTGGTGACTACCCCGTTGTCGAAATGGCAACCCTCTTCGTCACCGGAGCGATTGAGCGGCGCCAACACGTTCTCACAGAACCGGGCGCCCTCTTCGAGGATCGCGCTGACCATGTCCGGGCTGGCATCGCTGGCGCCCAGTTCGGCATAGCGACCATGGAAATCGAAAACGTGATCGATCAGAAAGCGCATGTCGCGCAGCGGGGCTTTGTACTCGGGCATGGTGGTTTTCTCCGGTAGCAGATCGTTGCAACCTACTGCCGCCTACCCGGGCCCACAATCACAGTCCAGACGCTGAATGCGCCGTCATCACTCAACCCGTGGCAGTCTCCATGCGCACCGCACCGCGGCGGTTCTGCCCGAAGGCAACCACACAGTTACGCCCCGCGCCCTTGGCGTTATAGAGCGCCTGGTCGGCGGACTTGAGCACTTCTTCAGGCGTGCGTTGCTCAAGGCGTTCCGCAACGCCGATGCTGACCGTCACCGATACGCTGGACGCACCGGCACCAGCACGACGCTGACGGCCTTGTTGGTCATCCTGGGGGCGACTGTCGGGGTTGCGCAGCTGGATGGCGTACGTCTCGATGGACTGGCGGATGACTTCCAGATGGGGCATGCACTCGTCGATGGTCTTGCCTGCGAACACCAGGGCAAATTCCTCACCGCCGTAGCGATACGCCCTACCGCCACCGCCGATTTTCGACAATTTGCTGGCCACCAGGCGCAGGACCTGGTCACCCACATCGTGGCCGTGGGTGTCGTTGAATTTCTTGAAGTGGTCCACGTCGCTCATCGCCAGCACATAATTGCGCCCCAGGCGCTGCATGCGTTCGTTAAGCGCCCGACGGCCTGGCAGGCCGGTGAGTTCGTCACGGAAGGCCATTTGATAAGCCTCATGGGCGACCGCCGCGGCGATCATCAACATGACCTGGCTGCACATGATGTTCAGCGTGAACGGCAGGATGAAGGTTTTCGGCAACATCCAGAACAACCCCAGCATCCCCACCAATTGCGCAGCATGCAGTGGCCGGGGGTTGCGCCAATATTGCCAGGCCAACAGCAGGAACGCGGCGGCAAACATCGGGTAAGACAATTGGATCAAGCTCATCCAGGCGCCGTGCAACGCGGGCCAGCGGATCTCCGAAAGCCACAACAGCAAGGCCTGGGGAAAACTCTGCTCCAGCGCCAACGCCACGCTGCCAAAGGCCAGCAACACCGCGAAGCGCGCCACCATGTCCTGGAACAGATGGGTGCGCTCCTGCCACGCCGCGAACAGCCCGAACAACAACGGCAGCAACAGGCAAACGAGATGGAACACCACCGCCGCGTCTTCACGCACCTTGCCGTTATCGCGATAGAAGTCAGTCTGGGTGTCCAGCAGGAAATAGGCGATGTACACCGTGACCATCAGAAACAGTTCACGTTGACGTCGGTAGACCGCGCAATACGCCCCGCCCAGCAACAACACCAGCGTCGGGAGCACGTTGAACAGCGAGGTGAAGAAAACGTTGAGGTCCTTGACGTAGGCAGCCGCAAGCCCCGCCAGCAACAGCAGCAATGACGGTAGGAAATGGCTTAGGCGTACAGCGGAAGAACGCGGCAAGGGTAAAGCTCCAACCCGGCTGATCAAAGATGGCATTGTGCCTGCAACTGGAGCCATAAGGCACGCCAGATGTGACAGATGTCACACTGCCATCGCTGTAACGGCAGGGGGAAAGGTTTTCTTAGGGGCGAGTTGGATGAATATTGTTTCAGGATCCTGTTGATCCCTGTGGGAGCGAGCTTGCTCGCGATAGCGGTGTGTCAGCCATGAAGGTGCTGACTGAACAAACGCCATCGCGAGCAAGCTCGCTCCCACAAGGGCCTGCGGTGGATACAGTTTTTGTGGCAGACATGAAAAAGCCGCTGCGTCCCGAAGGAAGCAGCGGCTTTTTTAGAAGAACCGCGTAAGGCTTAGTAACCCAGCGCGAAGTCTTCTTCTTTCATGTCCATCAGGTTGTTGGCGCCCGACAGCATGGTTGCCACGTGGGTACGGGTACGCGGCAGGATGCGCTGGAAGTAGAAGCGCGCGGTCTGCAGCTTGGCGGTGTAGAAGGCTTCTTCGGTGGTGCCGGCTGCGAGTTTTTCCGCCGCCAGGCGCGCCATGTCAGCCCAGAAATAGGCCAGGCAGGCATAACCGGAGTACATCAGGTAGTCCACCGACGCGGCGCCGACTTCTTCGCGATCCTTCATGGCTGCCATACCGACCTTCATGGTCAGTTCGCCCCATTCCTTGTTCAGCGCAGCCAGGGGTTCTACAAACTCCTTGAGCGCGTCGTTGCCTTCGTTGCCCTGGCAGAACTTGTGGACGATCTTGGTGAAGCCCTTGAGTGCTTCGCCCTGGGTCATCAGCACTTTACGGCCCAGCAGGTCGAGGGCCTGGATGCCAGTGGTGCCTTCGTACAGCATCGAGATGCGGCTGTCGCGAACGTTCTGCTCCATGCCCCACTCGGCGATGAAGCCGTGGCCGCCATAGATCTGTACGCCGTGGTTGGCCGATTCGAAGCCAACTTCGGTCATGAAGGCCTTGGCGATTGGCGTCATGAACGCCAGCAGCGCATCGGCCTTTTTCTTCTCTTCTTCATCCACGCCGTACTTGACGATGTCGACCTGCTTGGCGGTGAAGTAGACCATCGCCCGGTTACCTTCGGCGAAGGCCTTCATGGTCAGCAGCATGCGACGCACGTCAGGGTGGACGATGATCGGGTCAGCGGCCTTGTCTGGCGCTTTCGGGCCGGTCAGGGAACGCATTTGCAGGCGGTCACGGGCGTATTTCAAGCCGCCCTGGAAACCGATCTCGGCGTGGGCCAGGCCTTGCAACGCGGTGCCCAGGCGTGCGGTGTTCATGAAGGTGAACATGCAGTTCAGGCCTTTGTTCGCCGGGCCGATCAGGTAACCGGTGGCCGCGTCGAAGTTCATCACGCAGGTGGCGTTGCCGTGGATACCCATCTTGTGTTCCAGGGAACCGCAGCTCACCGCGTTGCGCTGGCCGATGGAACCGTCGGCGTTAGGCAGGAACTTGGGAACGATGAACAGCGAAATGCCCTTGGTGCCAGCCGGTGCGTCCGGCAGGCGTGCCAGCACGATGTGGACGATGTTGTCGGCCATGTCGTGTTCGCCGGCCGAAATGAAGATCTTCGTACCGGAAACCTTGTAGGAACCGTCGGCCTGAGGCTCGGCCTTGGTGCGCAGCATGCCCAGGTCGGTGCCGCAGTGGGGTTCGGTCAGGCACATGGTGCCGGTCCACTCGCCGGAAACCAGCTTGGTCAGGTAAGCCTCTTGCTGTTCGGGCGTACCGTGCTCGGAAATCGTGTTCATCGCGCCATGGGACAGGCCCGGGTACATGCCCCACGACCAGTTGGCTTCACCGACCATCTCGCTGACCGCCAGGCCCAGGGACTCCGGCAAGCCTTGACCACCGTGCTCGACGTCGTGGGCCAGGCTTGGCCAGCCGCCTTCAACGAATTGCTTGTAGGCTTCCTTGAAACCCGTCGGGGTCTTCACGCCGGACTCGCTCCAGGTGCAACCTTCGATGTCGCCCACACGGTTCAGCGGAGCCAGCACCTGCTCACAAAACTTGGCGCCTTCTTCGAGAATGGCGTCAACCATGTCCGGAGTTGCGTCCTGGCAAGCCGGAAGGCTCTGATAATGCGCTTCGTAACCAAGCAGTTCGTCACGAACGAAGCGAATATCACGCAAGGGGGCCTTGTAGTCAGGCATAGCGATAAACCTCTGCTGATGTAACCGGGAATGAACGACCGCGTGGATTTGTTGTGACGGTCAAACAGTTGTTTGAAACATACGTTTACGCCGAAATCTTGTCAAGCACCGATCTTTTGCCGTTCGTCATCAGCCTGAGAAAAATGTCGGACACGGGAAATCCATCGCGCTGAAGATTCCGCAATGCGCGTAGGAAAAGACTAGTTGAGCAATAAGGCGTTAGAGACAAGAACGCCGCGAATAATCGCGGCGTTTTTGTAAATCTGAAGAGCAGGATCAGGCGAAGGTATCGATCAACGTACCGAGCATTTCGTCGGATGCCTTGGCCACATTCACGCCCAGCTGCACCTGGAACTTGCCTTGGGACATTTCGACCATGTTAATGGCTTGGTCCGACTGTTGGCTGCGATCCACCGAGCGCAGGCGATCAACCTGTACTTCGGACGACTGGCTGGTGACCGAACGCTCGATCGTGGTGTTGGCAATCTGGCCGGCCGCCTGATCGACACGGTTCTGCCCTGTCTGAATCGTGCTCAGACCGGCATAGAACGCGGTGTTACCTGAGATTTCCATGGCAGAGCTCGTCTTCTTGAAGGGTCGACAATGGCCATTGAATCAGAACCCCACGGAAAAGACCCGACAAAAACACTAATGGCACAGTGCCTTGTCATAGTGAAAACCTTCCCTTGGATGATTAATCCAGCAAATCCAGGTGCAGATGCGCAGCCACGATGTCGGCAGTGATGCCTTTGATCCTCGGCACTCGCCCCAGGCACGGTGCTGGGAGACGTTCGGCCAGGGTGGCGAGATTTTCTTCCAGGCGCGAGGTCTTGGGGTCGATGATGTTCGCGACCCAACCGGCAAGTTGTAAGCCATCACGGGCGATAGCCTCGGCGGTCAACAAGGCGTGGCTGATGCAGCCCAGACGCACGCCCACCACCAGGATCACCGGCAAGCCCAGCGCTATCGCCAGGTCGGAAAGATTGTCCTGGCCGGCCAGCGGCACGCGCCAACCGCCCGCGCCCTCGATCAAAGTGAAATCGGCGCCCAGCGCCAGCACTTCGCGCATCGGGCCTAGCAACGACTGCACCGTCAACGCAACGCCCGCTTCCCGGGCAGCCAAGTGCGGCGCTATGGCCGGTTCGAACGCCACCGGATTGACCTGTGCATAAGTCAACGGTATCGAGCATTCGGCCAACAAAGCCGAGGCATCGGCGTTGCGCAGCCCCTTGGGCGTCACGTCGCAGCCAGAGGCCACAGGTTTTCCGGCGGCCGTGCTCATGCCTGCCTGCCGCGCAGCATGCAGCAGGCCTGCCGCGACGGTGGTCTTGCCTACATCGGTGTCGGTACCGGTAATGAAATAGGCCTGGCTCATAGCGGTTTCTCCAAAACGGCGTAGACCACCTGATAAGTCGCCGGCAGTCCTTGCGCCTGACGAAACTGCTCATAGGCTTCGACCAGCGCCAGGATCCGCGCCCTGCCGGTCAAGCCGCCGGGGCGACCGGGGTTCAGATTGTGGGCACCCAAGGCTTTCAATTCGTGAGTCAGACTGCGCACGTCGGGGTAATGCAACACATGGGGACGGTTTTCCAGACTGACGACATTCAGCCCACTGTCCGCGCAAAGGTGTTGATACGCCTCGAACGCACGGAAACGGTTGACGTGAACCAAGCCATCCACCTGACGCCAACTGTCGCGCAATTCGTACAAAGTGCCCACGCAGAGGCTGGTGAAGGCCAACACTCCACCTGGTTTCAACACACGATGGGCCTCGCTCAGCACCGCGGCAAAATCCGCACACCACTGCACCGCCAGGCTGGAGAACACCAGGTCGCAGCTCGCCGCTTGCAAAGGCAGTCGCTCAGCATCACCCGCCACAAAATGCGCCGCGCCACCCTGGGGACGAGCATGGTTGAGCATGCCCTCGGCGATATCCAGCGCCAGGCCTGTGCTCGCGCCGAAACGCGCGCCCAGGGCCCGAGTGAAATAGCCGGTGCCGCAGCCCAGATCCAGCCAACGTTGCGGCATGAATGAAGGCGGCAAGCGCCCGAGCAACTGTTGGCCCACGTCGCGCTGCAGCTCGGCCACGCTGTCATAGCTGGTGGCCGCCCGGGAAAACGAAGCCGCCACCTGGCGCTTGTCGGGCAAGGCACCGGGCAATTTGGGAAGAGACAAATCAGTCATCGCCGGACTCATGCAAAAAAGCCTGGATCGCCCCGGCGACACCGTGCGGGTCCTCCAGGAGGAATCCGTGGCCGGCCTGTTCGATCAGGCCGATTTCAACATCCGGCAGCAAGACCAGCAACTCACCCGCGGCTTCGGCTGGCACCAGGGCATCGAGCCCGGCAAACAGATGCAGTTGCGGGCCACGAAAGCGCTGCAACGCGGCGCGTGTGTCCAGTTGCGCCAGCACTTCAAGCCCAGCCATCAAGACCTCGGGTGAAGTACTCGGCGCCCCGGCCAACAACAACCGGGACAACCCGCGTGGATCGCTGCAGCCCTGGGCGCACAGCAGACTGAAGCGCTTGAGGGTCTGGCGCGGGTCGGCCGCACAGCCAGCGAGAAAGCCATCGAAGGTTTCTCCATGCATCGCGCTCGGCCATTGCTCATGGGCGACAAAGGACGGATTGCTCGCCAGGGTCAGCAAGCCGCAGCAACGCTCACCCCGACGCGCCGCCAGCGCCGAGGCCAGCATGCCGCCCAGGGACCAACCGCCCAGCCAGGCGTCCTGGGGCACGGTGGCGTCCAATTCGTCGAGCCATTCATCCGGATCGTTCGATACCAACGCCAGCAACGGTTCGATTTCCACCCGCAGGTGCTCGTCGAGCCCGTGCAGGGCCGCCGCCAGCGGCTCCAGCGGTGAAACGCCCAGGCCCCAACCGGGCAGCAGAATCAGTCGATCACGCATGGCTTGGCTCCGGGCCCAACAGGGCAAAACACTCGGCCAGTGCAGTCAACAATAGCTGCACCTGGGCCTCGCTGTGGGCGGCGGTCAGGGTCACGCGCAAACGGGCGCTGCCAGCCGGTACGGTGGGTGGGCGGATCGCCGTGACCATCAGCCCACGCTCGCGCAACATTTGCGACAAACGCATGGCCCGTCCCGCATCGCCAATCAGGATCGGCTGGATCGGCGTGAAGCTGTCCATCAATTGCAGGCCGATCTGCTCGGCGCCCTGGCGGAACTGACGAATCAACACCTGCAAGTGCTCGCGCCGCCAATGCTCGCTGCGCAGCAGCTCAAGGCTCTTGAGCGTGGCGCAGGCCAGGGCCGGCGGTTGGCTGGTGGTGTAGATGTAGGGACGGGCGAACTGGATCAGGCTTTCGATCAATTCCTCGCTACCGGCGACGAACGCCCCGGCGGTGCCGAAGGCTTTGCCCAAAGTGCCCACCAACACCGGCACGTCATCCTGGCTCAAGCCAAAATGCTCGACGATACCGCCGCCATGGGCCCCCAGTGGGCCGAAACCGTGGGCATCGTCGACCATCAGCCAGGCGCCCTTGGCCTTGGCTTCGCGAGCCAGGGCCGGCAGGTCGGCAATGTCGCCGTCCATGCTGAACACGCCGTCGGTGACCACCAGGGTATTGCCGGTGGCTTTCTCCAGGCGGCTGGCCAAACTCTGGGCATCGTTGTGCAGGTAACGGTTGAAACGCGCACCGGACAACAGCCCGGCGTCGAGCAGCGAGGCATGATTGAGGCGGTCTTCCAGCACCGTGTCGCCCTGCCCCACCAACGCGGTGACCGCGCCGAGGTTGGCCATGTAGCCGGTGGTGAACAGCAACGCCCGTGGGCGGCCGGTCAGGTCGGCCAAGGCTTCTTCCAAGGCGTGATGAGGGCCGCTGTGGCCGATCACCAAATGGGAGGCGCCACCCCCGACACCCCAACGGAGAGCCCCGGCGCGCCAGGCTTCGATCACTTGCGGGTGATTGGCCAGGCCCAGGTAATCGTTGTTGCAGAACGCCAGCAACGGCTGGCCGTCCACCACCACTTCCGGGCCCTGCGGGCTTTCGAGCAGCGGGCGCTGGCGATAGAGGTTGTCGGCACGACGGGCAGCCAGGCGTGCGGCGAGATCGAAGGGCATGCAGGCCTCAACTATTTAAAGACTGGCCAAAAACCTTGTGGGAGCGAGCTTGCTCGCGATAGCGGTGTACCAGTCGACACAAATGTTGAAGGTTCCATCGCCATCGCGAGCAAGCTCGCTCCCACAGTTTCTTGCATTCCAATCAGGGAATCGGTGAGCAATCAAACAGCGGCGTTGTAGAACTGCTCGCTGCTCTTCTGCTCCACCAGCGCCTGTTCAATCGCCGCCTGGTGCACTTCGTCGGCATGTTCTTCGCGGGCTTCAGGCTGGATGCCCAGGCGTGCGAACAACTGCATGTCCTTGTCGGCTTGCGGGTTGGCGGTGGTCAGCAGCTTGTCGCCGTAAAAAATCGAGTTGGCACCGGCCAGGAACGCCAGGGACTGCATCTGCTCGTTCATCGCTTCACGGCCGGCGGACAAGCGCACATGGGACTGGGGCATCATGATCCGCGCCACGGCGAGCATGCGGATGAAATCGAACGGATCGACGTCCTCGGCATTCTCCAGCGGCGTGCCGGCGACTTTGACCAACATGTTGATCGGCACCGATTCCGGGTGCTCCGGCAGGTTCGCCAGCTGGATCAGCAGGTTCGCGCGGTCGTCCAGGGATTCGCCCATGCCCAGGATGCCGCCGGAGCAGATCTTCATTCCCGAATCACGCACATAGGCCAGGGTCTGCAGGCGCTCGCTGTAGGTGCGGGTGGTGATGATGCTGCCGTAGAACTCCGGCGAGGTATCGAGGTTGTGGTTGTAGTAGTCCAGGCCGGCCTGGGCCAGCGCTTCGGTCTGCTCCAGGTCGAGGCGGCCCAGGGTCATGCAGGTTTCAAGACCCATGGCCTTCACGCCTTTGACCATTTCCAGCACATACGGCATGTCCTTGGCCGACGGATGCTTCCAGGCCGCGCCCATGCAGAAACGGGTCGAACCGATGGCCTTGGCCCGTGCAGCCTCTTCGAGGACCTTCTGCACTTCGAGCAATTTCTCTTTATCCAGGCCGGTGTTGTAGTGACCGGACTGCGGACAATATTTGCAATCTTCCGGGCAAGCGCCGGTTTTGATCGACAGCAGCGTGGAAACCTGGACGCGGTTGGCGTCAAAGTGCGCGCGGTGCACGGTCTGCGCCTGGAACAGCAGGTCATTGAATGGCTGGACGAAGAGTGCTTTGACTTCGGCCAAAGACCAGTCATGACGCAGGTTGGCAGTGGTGCTGGCGCTCATGGGCATTTCCTTGATTATGCTTGGCTGGCACCTGGGGCATGGAATACCCACAGGCGCGACACGGATGTTCGGCATATTTAAGGAAGAGTCATGCGCTGTCAACCACGATACAAAGGTCCGGTTTACATCTGGTTAAAAAACAAACAATACTGCCTGCTGTGCGGCGAAAGTACCGATACGTCGCAACCTATCTGCACACCCTGTGAAAGCGAGCTGCCCTGGCTCGGTGATCAATGCAGCGTCTGCGCCTTGCCGCTGCCCATGGCTGGACTGCGTTGCGGACAATGCGCCTCGCGACCGCCGAGCTTCGAACGGGTCCTGGCGCCCTGGGCCTACGACTTTCCGGTGGACAGCCTGATCACCCGTTTCAAGCACCAGGCGAAATGGCCCCTGGGCCGGCTGCTGGGCGAACTGCTGGCGCAGTCGCTGCAACATCATTTCGACGAAGGGCTGGAGCGGCCCGACGCGCTGGTACCGGTGCCACTGGCGACCCGCCGTTTGCGTCAGCGCGGTTTCAACCAGGCAGCGCTGCTGGCTCGCTGGCTCAGTGGGCCGTTGGCGATCCCTTGCGAAGAACACCTGCTGCGACGCACCCAGGACACCCCCGCCCAACAGGCACTCGATGCCAAGGCCCGGCGGCGGAACCTGCGTCAGGCTTTTGCCCTCGCACCCCAGGCTGTGTTGCACAACCGTCACTTGGCGTTGGTCGACGACGTGCTCACCACGGGCGCCACTGCCCAGGCACTGGCCGCCCTGCTGCTCGATGCCGGCGCTGCGCGGGTCGATGTGTACTGCCTGGCTCGCACGCCGAAACCCGGAGAG
This sequence comes from Pseudomonas sp. St316, assembly GCF_018325905.1. Taxonomy (NCBI): domain Bacteria; kingdom Pseudomonadati; phylum Pseudomonadota; class Gammaproteobacteria; order Pseudomonadales; family Pseudomonadaceae; genus Pseudomonas; species Pseudomonas sp. St316. Next base: position 6,221,264 of record NZ_AP021901.1, read on the forward strand.
TCGGCTTGACGCGCCACGCCCAACGCGCCAACGTCCGCTCATCGACCTTTGCACGCAGTTTTCCGTCATGTCCTTACCCACGCTTCTGACCCAGCACATCGTTCGGCGACCACAACGCATCGCCCTGTTGCAGCACATCGCCGAACAAGGTTCGATCACCCGCGCCGCCAAAAGCGCGGGGCTGAGCTACAAGGCGGCGTGGGATGCCATCGATGAGTTGAACAACCTGGCGGACCAACCGTTAGTGGAGCGCAGTGTTGGCGGCAAAGGCGGTGGCGGAGCCAAGTTGTCGGCCGAAGGCCAACGCGTGCTGCGCCTGTATCAGCGCCTGCAAGCCCTGCAAGTGCAACTGCTGGAAGCGAGCGAGGACGCCGGCGACCTGGGCCTGCTCAGTCGCCTGATGCTGCGCACCAGTGCCCGTAACCAATTGCATGGCAAGGTCCTGGGCATCGACGCCCAGGGGCACAACGACCGGGTACGCCTGGAGCTGGCCCGGGGCCTGGTCATCGAAGCCCGGATTACCCACGACAGCACGCTGCGCCTGGAGCTGGATGTCGGCACCGACGTGGTGGCGCTGATCAAGGCCGGCTGGCTGCAATTGCACCCTGTCGAGCAAGCGGAAAAACCGGGAATCAATACGCTACGCGGCCTGATCGAACAGGTCGACGCCGCCGAAGACGGCCCCAGCGAAGTGCGCATCAGCCTGCCCAACGGCCAGACGCTGTGCGCCCTGGCCGACCCGCTTGAGCTACAAAAACAGCATCTAAAAAGCGGTTCACCGGTGCAAGTGACGTTTTCAGCGACAAATGTGCTGCTCGGCACGCCGCTGTAGCGTGTTGCAACAATAGTTTCATCGACCCGCTTTAAGGTGACTGCCAAAACCAGCAGGGAGCCTGATGATGAGCCTATTAGAAGAAAACCAATCCACCGACCTGGAAAAGATCGTCGGCCTGAGCCGTCGCAGCTTCATCGGCGCGGGCGCCCTGTGCGGCGCGGCGATGTTCCTGGGCGGCAACCTGCTGAGCCGCAGCGCGCTGGCCGCCGCCGTGAGCGAAGGCAACAGCCGGCTGCTGGGTTTCAAGGGCATTGCCGCCGCCACCGCCGACACCATTACGTTGCCGCCAGGCTACAAATCCTCGGTACTGATCAGTTGGGGCCAGCCGCTGCAGAAAAATGCACCGGCCTTCGACCCCAGTGGCAACGGCACAGCCCGCGCACAGGAAGTGCAGTTCGGCGACAACAACGACGGCATGAGCCTGTTCGAATTCCCCGGCGACAAGAACCGGGCGCTGATGGCGATCAACAACGAATACACCAACTACCGCTACCTCTTCCCCCACGGCGGCCAGCCGCAGTCGGCCGAAGACGTGCACAAGGCCCAGGCCAGCGAAGGTGTCTCGGTGATCGAGATCCAGCGTCGTCGCGGTGCCCAGTGGCAGTTCGTCCAGGAATCGCGCTACAACCGCAGGATTCATGGCAACACGCCAATTCGCCTGCGCGGCCCGGCCGCCGGCCACGATTTGCTGAAAACCAGTGCCGACAAGAGCGGCAAGAAAGTGCTGGGCACTTTCCAGAACTGCGCCAACGGCATGACGCCGTGGGGCACTTACCTGACCTGCGAAGAAAACTTCACCGACTGCTTCGGCAGCAGCAAGTCCGACTTGCAGTTCGATGAAGCGCAAAAGCGCTATGGCGCCACCGTCACCAGCCGCGAGATCAACTGGCACCTGTACGACCCACGCTTTGACCTGGCGAAGAACCCCAACGAGCTCAATCGCCATGGCTGGGTGGTGGAAATCGATCCGTTCGACCCTGAGTCCACACCCGTCAAGCGTACGGCCCTGGGCCGCTTCAAGCACGAAAACGCCGCCTTGGCACAAACCAATGACGGTCGTGCCGTGGTCTACATGGGCGACGACGAGCGGGGTGAGTTCATCTACAAGTTCGTCAGCCGCGAGCGCATCAACCCTCGCAACACCAAGGCCAACCGCAACCTGCTGGACCATGGCACCTTGTACGTGGCGCGCTTCGATGCTGGCGACGGCAACCCGGACCACCCCAAAGGCAAAGGCCAGTGGATCGAGCTGACCCACGGCAAGAACGGCCTCGACGCCAGCAGCGGCTTCGCCGACCAGGCGCAAGTGTTGATTCATGCACGCCTGGCCGCCAGTGCCGTGGGCGCCACCCGCATGGACCGCCCTGAGTGGATCGTGGTCAGCCCCAGGGACGGCCAGGTCTATTGCACCCTGACCAACAACTCCAAGCGCGGCGAAGACGGCCAGCCGGTAGACGGGCCGAACCCTCGGGCCAAGAACGTCTACGGGCAAATCCTGCGCTGGCGCACCGACCGCGACGACCACGCCTCCAAGACCTTCGACTGGGACCTGTTCGTGGTCGCCGGCAACCCGACGGTACACGCTGGCACGCCGAAGGCCGGGTCGTCCAATATCAATGCGCAGAACATGTTCAACAGCCCCGATGGCCTGGGCTTCGACAAGGCTGGCCGGCTGTGGATCCTCACCGACGGCGACTCCAGCAACGCTGGCGACTTCGCCGGCATGGGCAACAACCAGATGCTCTGCGCCGACCCCAACAGTGGCGAAATTCGCCGTTTCATGGTCGGGCCGGTGGGCTGCGAAGTGACCGGGATCAGTTTTGCACCGGACCAGAAAGCCTTGTTCGTCGGGATCCAGCATCCCGGGGAAAACGGCGGCTCGACCTTCCCCGAGCACTTGCCCAACGGCAAGCCGCGGTCTTCGGTGATGGTGATTACCCGGGAAGATGGCGGGGTTATCGGCGCCTGATCAGGCCTCATCGCGAGCAAGCTCGCTCCCACAATGGATCTTCAGCGTACCGCCGATCCCTGTGGGAGCGAGCTTGCTCGCGATAGCCTCGGCACAGCCCCCCTATCTGCCGCTGTCTGCGCTACCATGCTGGGTCGGACGCGGCAGCCCTGCCGCTGCGCAGGAGTCAGCATGTCCCATCCGTTTGAAACCCTCACGCCCGACCTGGTACTCGATGCCGTTGAAAGCATCGGCTTTCTCAGCGACGCCCGCGTGTTGGCCCTCAACAGCTATGAGAACCGCGTCTATCAGGTGGGCATCGAAGATGCCGAGCCACTGATCGCCAAGTTCTATCGTCCCCAGCGCTGGACCAACGAAGCGATCCTGGAAGAGCACAGCTTTACCTTCGAACTGGCCGAATATGAAGTGCCCGTGGTCGCGCCACTGATCCACAACGGCACCAGCCTGCACGAACACGCCGGGTTTCGTTTCACCCTGTTCCCCCGTCGCGGCGGCCGTGCACCGGAGCCGGGCAACCTCGATCAGCTCTATCGCCTGGGACAATTACTCGGGCGCCTGCACGCAGTCGGAGCAACCCGTGCGTTCGAACATCGTGAAGCCCTGGGCGTGAAGAACTTCGGCCACGATTCACTGGCCACCGTGCTGGCAAGCGGCTTCGTCCCTCGTAGCTTGCTGCCGGCCTACGAGTCGGTCGCCCGGGACCTGCTCAAGCGCGTCGAAGAGGTCTACGCCGCCACCCCTCACCAGAACATCCGCATGCACGGCGATTGCCACCCGGGCAACATGATGTGCCGCGACGAGGTGTTCCATATCGTCGACCTCGACGACTGCCGCATGGGCCCGGCGGTGCAGGACTTATGGATGATGCTCGCCGGTGATCGCCAGGAATGCCTGGGACAATTGTCGGAATTGATGGACGGCTACCGTGAGTTCCACGACTTCGACCCGCGGGAATTGGCGCTGATCGAGCCATTGCGGGCCCTGCGCCTGATGCACTACAGCGCCTGGCTGGCGCGGCGCTGGGACGACCCGGCCTTCCCACGCAGCTTCCCGTGGTTCGGCAGCGAACGCTACTGGGGTGACCAGGTGCTGGCGTTGCGCGAGCAACTGGCGGCGCTCAATGAAGAGCCGTTGAAGTTGTTCTGATTGCCGCTGCGGGTCCCCTGTGGGAGCGAGCTTGCTCGCGATTGCGATCGAACACAGACATCTGTGTCGACTGCCGCACCGCTATCGCGAGCAAGCTCGCTCCCACAAGTAAACTCGGTGATTGTTCACAAGCTTCCCAACACAGCCAGACAAATCTCCTTACAATCACTCCTTTGTTAGCTGCCTAAGCAAGGACTCTGCATGCAAGCCGCCAACCCGCGTCGCGGGTACATCCTGGGCCTGAGTGCCTACATCATCTGGGGTCTGTTCCCGATCTACTTCAAGGCCATCGCCAGCGTACCGTCGGTGGAGATCATCATCCACCGGGTACTGTGGTCGGCCCTGTTCGGCGCGGCGTTGCTGATGGTCTGGAAACACCCCGGCTGGTGGCGCGAACTGCGGGACAACCCACAACGCCTGGCGATCCTTGCCCTGAGCGGGACGCTGATCGCAGCCAACTGGCTGACCTACGTCTGGGCAGTGAACAACGAGCGTATGCTCGAAGCCAGCCTGGGTTACTACATCAACCCGCTGGTGAACGTATTGCTGGGCATGCTGCTCCTCGGCGAGCGCCTGCGCCGCATGCAATGGCTGGCGGTGGGGTTGGCGGCGGTCGGTGTGGCGCAGCAGGTCTGGCAAGTGGGCAGCCTGCCGTGGGTATCCTTGGTGCTGGCGCTGACCTTCGGTTTCTATGGGCTGATCCGCAAGCAGGCACCGGTCAAGGCGTTGCCAGGGCTGGTGGTGGAAACCTGGATGCTGGTGCCAATAGCCATCGCCTGGTTGCTGTTCAATCCCACGGCCATCAGTGCCCAGGCGGCATTCTGGACCACCTCCGAAGCCTGGTGGCTGGTGGCGGCCGGCCCCGTGACGCTGGTGCCGTTGGTGTGTTTCAACGCCGCAACACGGCATTTGCCCTACACTACCATCGGTTTTCTCCAGTACATCGCGCCGACGCTGGTGCTGTTGCTCGCCGTTACGCTGTTTGGTGAGCACCTGTCGTCCAGCACGCTGGTGGCGTTCCTGTTTATCTGGGCCGGGCTCGCGGTGTACAGCATCGATGCGGTGATCAGCATGCGCCGGCGCACCTGATCAAAAAACGAACAAACCTCTACAGGCCACGTCTGGCGTGGCCTGCGCTCATCCTTCCCAAGGTTATCCACAGCGTGATCCCCGCCGTTTGTGCACAAGCCCTTGAAAACTGGTGATTTTTTGAGCATTCCTCGCTGAGGCCCGGCGGGCCTGGGCTGGAGCCGGGTCTCTACAGGTTATCCACAGGCAGGCGCAGTTTTTCCTTGGATAACCTTTATTACGCTTCGTCGCTGAGCTTGAGCTCCACCATCAACTCATCGGCCAGGGTCTCCAGGCGTTCCTGCAACGTCTCCAGCGAAAGGGTCAACGGCACTCCCAGGATCGCTTCGGCGTGGAACAGCAGCTCGCTGCTCATCGGTGCCGGCCGGACGTCGGTCACCAGGCGCTCGACGTTGACGCCCTGCTCGCTCAACAACCGGGTGATGTCCCGCACGATGCCGGGCCGGTCGTTGCCCACCAACTCCATGGCGATGGGTTTCCAGGTGCAGGACTCCTCAAGGGCGCTTTCAGCGATCAACACGCGGATGTCGTGAGTCGATAGCCCCTGCAAGGCTTCGATCAGAGCCTCATGGGCCTCGGCCGGGGCACTGATCCGCAGGATCCCGGCAAACTGCCCGGCCAGGCGCGACATGCGACTTTCCAGCCAGTTACCGCCGTGTTCGGCGATGCAATCGGCAATGCGCTCGACCTGACCGGGCTTGTCCGGGGCGAAAACAGTGATGACGAGGTGGTCCATGGCGCAGTCCTCTTATTGGGGAAGGGACAGTATAGGCAGCTGATCGTGAGCAGACTGCAGGCCTGAGGATTTATCCCTCAGCCCTGTGGGAGCAAAGCTTGCTCGCGATGAAAGTAACTCGATCCCCCTGGAACCGAGGCGCCTGTATCGCGAGCAAGCTTTGCTCCCACAGGATGACAATAGAGACATCGTGTACAAAATTTAAGAATTATCTGGAACAATCCATAAGTTTTTTGAGAACATCCTGTGTCCCGACGTGACCGTAACACTTTAGTCGGTCGCGGAACGACGCAATTAGTCTAATTTTCACAACCGCAATCGATCATGTAGTATGCCGCAGCGAGCACTACATAACGTTGTACCGATGTCTGCTCAAGGCGCAGTCGCATCCCTGAAAAGCCCCGTCAGCAAGGCTTACACCCAGCCGCCAGCGATGGCATGTACTGGTTCCGGGGTTTGTGCTTTAAATGTCCCGAGGCTTCATTGTCAAAATCGAAGAGCTGAAAAGCGAAATAGCTGAGCAGAGTGAGGCAAGCAATGACTGAACACGTTCAAGTCGGTGGCCTGCAGGTCGCCAAAGTCCTGTTCGACTTCGTGAATAACGAAGCCATTCCCGGAACCGGCCTCACCGCCGACGCGTTCTGGGCCGGTGCCGACAAGGTCATCCACGACCTGGCGCCGAAGAACAAAGCCCTACTCGCCAAACGCGATGATTTCCAGGCGCGGATCGATGCCTGGCACCAGGCCCGTACCGGCCAGGCCCACGACGCCGTGGCTTACAAAGCCTTCCTGCAAGACATTGGATACCTGCTGCCAGAAGCGGCGGATTTCCAGGCCACGACGCAAAACGTCGATGACGAGATCGCCCGCATGGCCGGCCCGCAGCTGGTGGTGCCGGTGATGAACGCCCGCTTCGCCCTCAACGCCTCGAACGCCCGCTGGGGTTCGCTGTATGACGCGCTGTACGGCACCGATGCCATCAGCGAAGCCGATGGCGCGGAAAAAGGCAAAGGCTACAACAAGGTCCGCGGCGACAAGGTCATCGCCTTCGCCCGTGCCTTCCTCGACGACGCCGCGCCCCTGGCGGCCGGCTCCCATGTCGACTCCACCGCTTACAAAATCGTCGACGGCAAACTGGTGGTCACCCTCAAGGGTGGCAGCAACAGCGGCCTGCGTGACGATGCCCAGTTGATCGGCTTCCAGGGCGATGCCTCGGCACCGACCGCCGTGCTGCTGAAACACAACGGCCTGCACTTCGAAATCCAGGTCGATGCCAGTACCCCGGTCGGCCAGACTGACGCCGCTGGCGTCAAAGACATCCTGATGGAAGCCGCGCTGACTACCATCATGGATTGCGAAGACTCGGTCGCCGCCGTCGATGCCGATGACAAGGTGGTGATCTACCGCAACTGGCTCGGTCTGATGAAAGGCGACCTGGCTGAAGAAGTCGCCAAAGGCGGCCAGACGTTCACCCGCACCATGAACGCCGACCGTGTCTACACCGCCGTTGACGGTTCGAGCGTGACCCTGCACGGCCGCTCACTGTTGTTCGTGCGTAACGTCGGCCACTTGATGACCATCGACGCGATCCTGGACAAGCACGGCAACGAAGTGCCGGAAGGCATTCTCGACGGCCTGATCACCAGCCTGGCGGCGATCCACAGCCTCAATGGCAACACCAGCCGTCGCAACAGCCGCACCGGCTCGGTGTACATCGTCAAGCCGAAGATGCACGGTCCGGAAGAAGCCGCGTTCACCAACGAGCTGTTCGGTCGCGTCGAGGACGTGCTGAACCTGCCGCGCAACACCCTCAAGGTCGGGATCATGGACGAGGAGCGCCGTACCACGGTCAACCTCAAGGCCTGCATCAAGGCCGCCAGCGAGCGCGTGGTGTTCATCAACACCGGCTTCCTCGACCGTACCGGCGACGAAATCCACACCTCCATGGAAGCCGGCCCGATGGTGCGCAAGGCCGACATGAAAGCCGAGAAGTGGATCGGCGCGTATGAGAACTGGAACGTCGACATCGGCTTGAGCACGGGTCTGCAAGGCCGCGCACAAATCGGCAAGGGCATGTGGGCGATGCCGGATCTGATGGCGGCGATGCTCGAACAGAAAATCGCTCATCCGCTGGCCGGCGCCAACACCGCCTGGGTACCGTCGCCGACCGCCGCGGCCCTGCACGCGCTGCATTACCACAAGGTCGATGTGTTCGCTCGTCAGGCCGAACTGGCCAAGCGCGCGCGTGCATCGGTGGACGACATCCTGACCATCCCGCTGGCCGTCAACCCGAACTGGACACCGGAGCAAATCAAGAACGAACTGGACAACAATGCCCAGGGCATCCTTGGCTACGTGGTGCGCTGGATCGACCAGGGCGTTGGCTGCTCCAAGGTGCCGGACATCAACGACATCGGCCTGATGGAAGACCGTGCGACGCTGCGTATCTCCAGCCAGCACATCGCCAACTGGCTGCGCCACGGCATCGTCACCCAGGACCAGGTGATGGAAAGTCTCAAGCGCATGGCGCCGGTGGTCGACCGCCAGAACGCCAGCGACCCGCTGTACCGTCCGCTGGCACCAGACTTCGACCGCAACATCGCCTTCCAGGCGGCGGTCGAACTGGTGATCGAAGGCACGAAGCAGCCTAACGGCTACACCGAGCCGGTGCTGCACCGTCGTCGGCGCGAGTTCAAGGCAGCCAATGGGTTGTGATTGAGCGCTAGTGCTGCAACGAAAAAGCCCTGGTCGAAAGACCGGGGCTTTTTCATTTGCAGTCTATGACCGCTCTTGTGGCGAGGGAGCTTGCTCCCGCTGGGCTACGCAGTAGCCCCCAAAAAAACAGGGCCGCTTCGCGCCCCAGCGGGAGCAAGCTCCCTCGCCACAAAAGCTTTCTCGCCAGGCTAAAGCTCCATCCCCAACTCATGCTTGACCAACCCCAGCAGCTTGTCGGTATCGATCGGCTTGAGCAAAAAGTCCACCACGCTCAGGTGCATGGCTTCGATGGCGTCCTTCACGTCGGCATCGCCCGACACGATGATGATCGGCAGCGCCGCCCGCGGAGACTCTCGCACCAGGCGAACCAGTTCCAGGCCATCGACATTGCCCATCCGCAGGTCGGTGATCAACAGGCCAATCGATGGCTTGGTTTCCAGCATCTTGAGTGCCGTTTCACCACTGGCGGCGGTCATGCAGTGAATCCCGTCCAACGCCAGGATCTCCGACAACAGCTCACGAGCGTCCTTGTCGTCATCGACGATCAAGACGCGCTGCGGCGGCAGGTCAGGCTCCAGCATGACGGCACTCAGCGCCTCGCGCTCGGCGTCACTCAAAATATCGTGGTCGGACATGGTGCTCTCTACGTTCTTTAAATCGATCCCCTGGCACAGTGGTCAGACATCGTTCTGCGGCGCTTCAATGTGCACTTCGTCGGATTTTTTTCCAAGAACATTTAATGAAGATTTTTCTGACGCCTGGCGTAGGATTTTTCCGTAAGTCCAGCCCTAAGCAGCGACCTAGACTTACGTCCAATGGGCACCCCGCGCTGAGGGGCCGACCATGGGAGAACAGATCCGACCACAACAATTCAAAAAAGACTGCGTAATGGTTATGAAAAAAGCGGACGCCTTCACCCAGGCCGGGAAAACCGCGGTGTTGCAAAACATCCAGGGGACATTGCAGTTTCTCCAGCGTTTTCCACCGTTCAACCAGATGGAAAACGCCCACCTGGCCTATCTGGTGGAGCAATGCCTGCTGCGTTTTTATGCGCCGGGCGAAACCATCATCAAACCAGCCGACGGCCCGGTGGAGCACTTTTACATCGTCAAGCAAGGCCGGGTGGTAGGTGAGCGTCCGCATTCGGCCAAGGGTGGCACTGAAACCACCTTCGAAATCACCACCGGCGAATGTTTCCCCCTCGCCGCGCTGCTGGGCGAACGGGCCACGCGCACCGAACACCGGGCCGGCGAAGACACGTTCTGCCTGCAGTTGAACAAACTGGCCTTCATCAAGCTGTTCGCCCTGTCCGGCCCGTTTCGCGACTTCGCCCTGCGCGGGGTCAGCAGCCTGCTCGACCAGGTCAACCAACAGGTCCAGCAAAAGTCCGCACAAACCCTCGGCACCCAGTACTCTCTCAACACGCGGCTGGGCGAACTGGCGATGCGCCATCCGGTCAGTTGCAGTCCGGACACGCCGCTGCGCGAAGCCGTGAAGCTGATGCACGACCAGCAAGTCGGCAGCATCGTGGTGGTGAATGAACAGAAAGCCCCGGTGGGGATTTTCACCCTGCGCGACCTGCGGCAGGTGGTGGCCGATGGGTCCGGGGATTTTTCCCAAGCCATCGTAGGACACATGACCCAGGCACCGTTTTTCCTCTCGCCGGACCACAGCGCCTTCGACGCGGCCATCGCCATGACCGAACGGCACATCGCCCACGTCTGCCTGGTCAAGGACCATCGCCTGTGTGGCGTGGTGTCGGAGCGCGATCTGTTTTCCTTGCAGCGCGTTGACCTGGTGCACCTGGCCCGGACCATCCGCAACGCGCCCCGGGTGGAGAACCTCGTGGCCCTGCGCGGCGAGATCGGCCAACTGGTGGAGCGCATGCTGGCCCACGGCGCGTCGTCGACCCAGATCACCCACATCATCACCCTGCTCAACGACCACACCGTGTGCCGGGTCATCGAGCTGACCCTGATCGACAAGGGTGACCCAGGCGTGCCGTTCAGTTGGCTGTGCTTCGGCAGTGAAGGCCGGCGCGAACAAACCCTGCACACCGACCAGGACAACGGCATTTTGTTCGAGGCCCGGGACGCCGCCCACGCCGCGCAGATCCGCGGCCTGCTGCTGCCCATCGCTCAGCAGATCAACCAGAGCCTGGCCTTGTGCGGCTTCACCTTGTGCAAGGGCAACATCATGGCCGGCAACCCCGAGCTGTGCCTGTCCCGCGCTGAATGGGCCCGGCGCTTTTCGGCATTCATTCGCGAAGCAACCCCGGAAAACCTGCTGGGCTCGTGCATCTATTTCGACCTGCGGGTGGTCTGGGGCGATGAGCAAGGCTGCCAGCAGTTGCGCCGGCAGATCCTCGATCAAGTGGCCGATAACCGTTTGTTCCAACGCCTGATGGCCGAAAACGCCCTGCGCCAGCGCCCGCCCGTGGGCCGCTTCAGGGATTTCGTACTAAGTCGCAAGAACGGCGAAAAAGCCACCCTCGACCTGAAAGTGCAAGGCCTGACGCCCTTCGTCGACGGTGCCCGTCTGCTGGCGCTGGCCAATGGCATCGAAACCAACAATACCCTGGAGCGCTTGCGGCAATTGGTCGACAAGCAAGTGATCGAACCGCTCGATGGCGCAGCCTACGAAGAGGCCTATCACTTCATCCAACAGACCCGCATGCAGCAACATCAATTGCAAACCCGCGAGAACCTGGCCTATTCCAACCGCGTCGACCCCGACAGCCTCAACCATCTGGACCGACGCATCCTGCGCGAATCCCTGCGCCAGGCCCAACGCCTGCAAAGCAGCCTGACGCTGAGGTATCAGTTGTGAGCTTTTTTTCCTGGTTGCGCCCAGCCCAGCCAATGTTGTCCGAGGAAATGCAAAGACGCCTGGAACGCCTGCCGACGGCTTCAGTCTTGGGTGAATGCGACCTGCGGCAACAACGCTGGGTCGTGCTGGACCTGGAAACCACCGGGTTGAACCTGAACAAGGACCAGGTGCTGTCCATTGGCGCGGTGGTCATCGAAGACGGCGCCATCGACTTCAGCCAGCAGTTCGAACGCACCCTGCAATGCGATAAGCAGAAACTGGGGCCCAGCGTGTTGATCCATGGCCTGGCGCCCAGTGCCATTGCCGCCGGCAGCGACCCGGCCGAGGCGCTGCTGGCGTTCATGGAATTCGTCGGTGACAGTCCGCTGCTGGCCTTTCACGCGCCATTCGATTCCCACATGCTCGGGCGCGCCTTGAAAGACTACCTGGGCTATCGCCTGCAGCATCCGTTCCTCGATGTGGCCGACCTGGCCCCGATGCTTTGCCCCCAGGCCAACCTGCGCAAGTCAGGCCTGGACGAGTGGATCGATTGGTTCAAACTGCAGGTTTTCGACCGCCATAACGCCAGCGCCGACGCCCTGGCCACGGCAGAACTGGCCCTGATCCTGTTCAGCCGTGCCCGCCAGCAACAGATCCTGGGCCCGCTTGACCTGCAACAAAGGCTGAGCCAGTGGAAACGGCGGCAGCAGGCGCCTTCGCTCTAAATCCTCTACTCCAAAGGTGGTTCATCTGTGGGAGCAAGGCTTGCCCGCGATGGCATCGCCTGGAATTGACAGACCGCCCGAGTCGCCTGCATCGCGGGCAAGCCTTGCTCCCACACACTCATTTGGGCCCACCGGATCGAGTCCGACCAGCGCCAATTGCTTTCCCGCCTCCGCCTCTGTCACAATCGCGAACAATTCTCGTTACTTAAAACGTCGGTGATGCGCCGTGTCGTCAGTCCCAAGCCCCCACAGTGATCTGGTTGGTGCGTTGTACCGCGACCATCGCGCTTGGCTATTGGCATGGCTGCGCCGCAACGTGGCGTGTGCGCAACGGGCCGAGGACTTGAGCCAGGACACCTTTGTACGCTTGCTGGGTCGCGAGGAGCTGAAAGCGCCCCGCGAGCCGCGGGCGTTTCTGGTGGCCATCGCCAAGGGCCTGTTGTTCGATTATTTCCGTCGAGCGGCGTTGGAGCAGGCCTACCTCACCGAACTGATGCTGGTGCCCGAAGCCGAGCAGCCCTCGGTGGAAGAACAGCAAATCATCCTCGAAGACCTCAAGGCCATCGATCGCCTGCTGGGCAAACTGTCGAGCAAGGCCCGCGCAGCCTTCCTCTATAACCGCCTCGACGGCCTCGGCCACGCCGAAATTGCCGAACGCCTGGGTGTTTCGGTGCCGCGCGTACGACAATACCTGGCCCAAGGCATCCGACAGTGCTACATCGCCCTGTATGGTGAGCCGACATGAGCCAGAGCCAGGCCCATGCCAAACCGGTCTCGGCCAGCGTGCTGGATGCCGCCATCGCCTGGCAGTTGTCCCTGGACTCGAGCAGTGCCCAGGAGCGTGAAGCCTTCGCCCAATGGCATGCCGCCGACGAAGAGCACGCCCGGGCCTGGCGACAGCTGGGCATGCTTGACCAGCGCTTCAGTGTGGCCTCCGGGCCGGCGCGCGCCGCGTTGCTGCAATCGCGGGCGAGCATTCGCCGACGGATACGCAAGGTCGGCAGCGGCCTGGCCAGTGTTGTCGCCGTCATCGGACTGGCGTTGTTTGCCGGAGATCGTTACCTGCCACTGGATTACTGGCTGGCCGATCAGCGCACCGCGACAGGCGAACAGCGCACCCTGCGCCTGGCCGACGGCACGCTGATCAACCTCAATACCCACAGTGCCCTGGACGTGCGTTTCGATGACAAGCAGCGCCGCATCATCCTGCAGGAAGGCGAGATCCTGGTGGAAACCGGTCACGACGACCCACGTCCGTTCATCGTCGAGACCCGTGAAGGCAGCCTGCGCGCCTTGGGCACACGATTTCTGGTCAAGCGTGAAGACGAAGGCACGCGCCTGAGCGTGTTGAAATCCGCTGTGGCCGCGCACCCGCAGGCCACGGACAAGGAACAGATCCTGCGTGAAGGCCAACAAGTGCTGATGCGCCGCGACGGCCTAGGCCCAGCCATTGCCTTGAACCCCGGCGCCGATGCCTGGACCCGCGGCATGCTGGTAGTGGACAACGCGCGCCTCGAAGACCTGGTCCACGAACTGGGGCGTTACCGGCGTGGCTACTTGGGGATCGCGCCACAAGTGGCAGACCTGCGCATCACCGGCAGTTTCCCACTGCACGACACCGACCTGGCCTTGACCGCCCTGCTGCCGACCTTGCCGGTGCAGGTCGAGCATCACACGCGGTGGTGGGTGGTGGTGGGGCCACGGGCTGAAGCCAAGCCCTGAAGCACGCTGTATCAGTGATGGCCTCATCGCGAGCAGGCTCGCTCCCACAGTGGAACAGCGGCGAACACACAACAGGGGATCACCGAAGACCAAATGTGGGAGCGAGCCTGCTCGCGATGAGGCCATCTACCTCACCATAAAAAACCAAGCCAACCCGCAAAGCGAATCTAAATTATTTTCATCCAGCCCTATCACTTTTGAATTTTCATCCGGCACCCAGGCAATTGAGAAATATTTCCATTCAGGAGCCGCCGTAATGTCCCGCCCGCTAGACACCCTGTTGCGCCCCAGCCTGTTGACCATCGCCATTGCCTTCGCCACGCCCTTCGCCTGCGGCCCGCTGTTGGCCGCCGAACAGGCCTCGAGCGTGCGCACCTACAACCTGCCCGCCGCACCACTGGCCAGCACCTTGAACCAGATCGCCAGCCAGGCTGGCCTCGCGCTGAGCCTGAATCCGTCCCTGGCCTCGGGCAAGACCTCGGCCCCGGTCCAAGGCCAGTTCGACGCCACGGGCGCATTGCGCGAAGCCTTGCGCGGTACCGGCCTGCAACTGGAACATAGCAGCGCCGGCACCTACAGCCTGGTGGCCGTGCCTGAAGGCGTCATGGCCTTGCCGGAAACCAGTGTGATCGGTGCCGGCCTCAGCGAAACCGCGTGGGGCCCGACCGAGGGCTACGTCGCCACCCGTACCGCCGCCGGGACCAAGACCGATACGCCGATTGTCGAACTGCCGCGCTCAGTCTCGGTGGTCACGCGCCAACAGATGGAAGACCGTTCGGTCCTCAACCTCAATGACGCCCTGCGCTACACCGCTGGCGTGCAGAGCAGCGGCTACGGCTCGGACTCGCGCAACGACTGGCTGCTGGTCCGCGGTTTCATACCGACCCAGTTCCTCGATGGCCTGCCGCTGCCCAAGGGCAACTACATCACGCCGAAAATCGAGCCCTGGAACCTTGAGCGCATCGCGGTGCTGCGTGGCCCGGCCTCTTCGGTCTACGGCCAGACGCCCCCGGGTGGCATGCTGGACATGGTCAGCCGCCGCCCGCAGGCCGAAAGCAGCAATGAGGTCGAGCTGCAGGCCGGCAGCTACGAGCACAAGCAGATCAACTTCGACAGCACCGGCAAGGTCGATGACGAAGGCCAGTTCCTCTACCGGGTCAGCGGCACCGTGCGCGACAGCAATGCCCAGGTCGATCATATTCCGGACAAACGCTACAACCTCGCGCCAAGCCTGACCTGGAACATCAACGACGACACGCGCCTGACCTTCCTGTCCCAGTACACCCGCGACGACACCGGCATCACTGGGCAGTTCTTGCCACTGCAAGGCACCAAGCTCTCCTCGCCAGCGGGCAAGATTTCCCACCACAAGAACCTCGGCGACCCGGACTGGGAATTCTACGACCGTACCTACTACGCCCTCGGCTATGCGTTTGAACATCGCCTGAACGACACCTGGCAGTTCCGCCAGAACTTGCGCTACACCAAGAGCGACCTGGAAACCCAGGGCATCTCCGCCGGCGGGCAATTCTGGCCGGCGGGTCCTGATGAAGCGGTGAGCGCCGATGGCACCGTCAAGCGCAGTGCCAGTGTCATTGACGAAGACATCAGCCAGTTCGCCGTGGACAACAACTTCCAGGCCGATTTCCAGACCGGCTCCCTCGACCACACCCTGCTGCTGGGCCTGGACCACCAACGCTCCAACAGCAATTCGCGCTGGTTGTGGGGTTCGACCGGCGTGCCGACCAGCAACATCCACAACCCGATCTACGGACAGGATTTCTCCAACGTCCAGTACTTCACCATGTACGACTACAACCAGAAGACCAACCAGACCGGCCTGTACGTCCAGGACCAGATCGCCCTGGACAACTGGCGCCTGACCCTCGGTGGCCGTGAGGACTGGATTCACACCGGAACCGAATTCCACAACCAGAACAACGTCACCAACACCCAGCGCGACAAGAAATTCAGCGGCAACGCGGCGCTGAGCTATGTCTTCGATAACGGTGTGACGCCGTACATTTCCTTCGCCCAGTCGTTCCAGGCGGCAGCCGGTTCAACCGTCAACAGCACCGAAGCGTTCAAACCCACCGAAGGCGAACAATACGAAGCGGGGATCAAGTACCAGCCACCCGGCACCAAGACCTTGCTGACCGCGGCGGTGTTCGACCTGACCCAGAAAAACAACTCTGTCACCGAAAACAACGTCACCCGCCAGGTGGGCGAAGTCCAGGTGCGTGGCCTGGAGTTGGAAGCCTCGGGCGATGTGACCGACAACCTGAAGCTGATCGGTTCCTACACCTACAACGACAGTGAAATCACCAAGGGCACGACGGCGGAAAAAGGCAAGCGCATGGCCCAGGTGCCGCGTAACCAGGCCACTGCCTGGGCAGACTACACCTGGCATAACGGCCCACTGGATGGCTTCGGCGTCGGCGCCGGTGTGCGTTATGTCGGCGACACCTACGGCAACACCACCAACACCGACTGGGGTCATGTCGGGTCCTACACCGTGTACGACGCCTCGGCCCATTACGACCTGGGCCGTTTGAACAAGACCCTCAAGGGGGTCACGGTGGCGGTGGACGCGAAGAACCTCTTCAACAAGGACTACCTGTCCACCTGTGATGGCTTCTATTGCTACTACGGCGACCAGCGCAACGTCGTCGCCAGCGTGAACTACAAATGGTAAACGGTTAGCATTTGCAAAACCTTTTGAGGGCCACCTGCTGCTGAGGTTGATCAGTCAAACGAAATCCCTGTGGGAGCGAGCTTGCTCGCGAAAGCAGAGTGTCAGTCAACATCAGTGCAACTGACGCACCGCCATCGCGAGCAAGCTCGCTCCCACACAAGCTTGCCCCACAGGTTTCGCGGCTTGACTGACTGGCCCAGGCATCGTGTCCCTCTTGCATCCGGATCGATCATGAAAAGCAAAACCATCCGCCGCTGGTCCTTCGTCCACACCTGGACCAGTCTGATCTGCACGGCGTTCCTGCTGATGCTGGCGATCACCGGGCTGCCGTTGATCTTCCACCATGAAATCGAACACCTGCTGGGAGACTCCCCGCAGCTTCGGGAAATGCCCGCCGATACACCACCGCTGGACCTGCAACAACTGGTGGAAAAAGCCAAGGCCCATCGCCCGGGTGAAGTGGTCCAGTATTTTGGCTGGGACGATGACGATCCCGACGGCGTCATCACCATCATGGCGCCGACACCGGGCACCGAACCCAATGCCTCCCACACCTTCATGCTTGATGGGCGTACCGGCGAGGCCCTGGAAATGCCTTCCGCCAATGGCGGCTTCATGATGGTCATGCTGCGCCTGCACGTGGACATGTTCGCCGGGCTGCCGGGCAAGTTGCTGCTGGCCTTCATGGGCCTGCTGTTCGTGGTTGCCATCGTCTCCGGAGTGGTTTTGTACCTGCCGTTCATGCGCCGTTTGACGTTCGCCACGGTGCGCCAGGACAAATCCACGCGCCTGCGCTGGCTCGACCTGCACAACCTGATCGGCGTGGTCACGCTGGTCTGGGCGCTGACCGTCGGCGTCACCGGCGTGATCGCCGCATGCGCCGACCTGATCATCGCCGCGTGGCGCAACGACAGCCTCAGCGCCATGGTCGAACCTTACCGCAACGCCCCGCCGCTGACCCAACTGGCGCCGGCCAGCCGGCTGCTGGACATCGCCAAGGACGTCGCGCCGGGCATGGAGCCGAGTTTCATTGCCTTCCCAGGCACGCTGTTCTCCAGCGAGCACCACTACAGCGTCTTCATGAAGGGCGACACCCACCTGACCTCGCACCTGCTCACGCCCGTGCTGATCGATGCCACCACCCTGGACGTCACGGCCGTCGCCGAACGGCCGTGGTACATGGACGTCATGAGCCTGTCCCTGCCGCTGCACTTCGGCGACTACGGTGGCCGGCCGATGCAGATCTTCTGGGCGACCCTCGATGTACTGACCATCATCGTCCTCGGCAGCGGCGTTTACCTGTGGCTGGTGCGGCGCAAAGCGGCCAAGCGTGTAACCGTTGGTACGCAGGTCCTCTCGTGAGGCCTCGGCAGTCGAGTTTCTGGAAGGTGTTTGGCCTGCCCGTGGTGATCGGCGTTCTTTGCGCCGCCGGGCTCTTCAGTGCATTGCTGGGTGACGGCGTGTGGGACGCCTTCAGTTGGCTGGGGTTGGGCATCCCCTGCGTGTTGGCGGTGTGGGGACTGGTCCCGCGCCGCTGAGTCATCCGGGCGCGCACTTGCCAAAGTGAGCGC
Source organism: Pseudomonas sp. St316 (assembly GCF_018325905.1). NCBI lineage: Bacteria > Pseudomonadati > Pseudomonadota > Gammaproteobacteria > Pseudomonadales > Pseudomonadaceae > Pseudomonas > Pseudomonas sp. St316. The sequence goes on from NZ_AP021901.1 coordinate 6,239,275, forward strand.
CCTCTCTGCTCGTCATACGACAACCGCAGACACACCGAGTGTTTCAGGCCGCCCAACCTTTGACATATTTGTTGACAAATTATTCCTTGCCCTCCTATAAAGGCGCGTGTTGTACGACAACCTACAACACGATATGCGACGCCAAATCCAAAAATAATTGATGGTGAAGTGATGAAAATCAAAGGCATCCGCTGGTGGATGGTTGGCCTGGTCACGGCCGGCCTGATGGTCAACTACCTGGCTCGCAATACCCTCTCGGTGGCCGCCCCCACCCTGATGAGCGAAATGAACATCTCCACCGAGCAGTATTCCCATATCGTCGTGGCCTGGCAGATCTGCTACGCGTTGATGCAACCGGTGGCCGGCTACATCATCGACGCCATCGGCACCAAGACGGGCTTCGCCATTTTCGCGTTCGCCTGGTCCATCGCCTGTGCCGCAGCGGCCATGGCATCGGGCTGGCAGGGCCTGGCATTTTTCCGCGGGCTGCTTGGCCTGACGGAAGCCGCCGGGCTGCCGGCTGCGGTAAAGACCTCTACCGAATGGTTCCCGGCCAAGGAACGCTCGGTGGCCATCGGCTGGTTCAACATCGGTTCATCAATCGGCGCCGTGCTGGCTCCGCCGCTCGTGGTCTGGGCGATCCTGAACAGTGGCTGGGAGCTGGCGTTCCTGATCGTTGGCGGCCTGGGCGTGGCCTGGACGTTCCTCTGGATGATCTTTTACAAGCATCCGCGCGACCAGAAGCTGCTGAGCGACACCGAGCGTGATTACATCCTCAGCGGCCAGGAAGCTCACTTCCAAGACCCGACGCCGAAGAAAGGCAGCTGGAAACGCATCATCGCCAGCCGCAACTTCTACGCCATCGCCAGTGCCCGGATCCTCTCCGAGCCGGCCTGGCAAACGTTCAACGCCTGGATCCCGCTGTACCTGATGACCGAGCGGCACATGAACATCAAGGAGATCGCAATGTTCGCCTGGCTGCCGTTCCTGGCGGCCGACCTGGGTTGCGTGCTGGGCGGTTACCTGAGCCCGTTGCTCCATAAATACTGCAAGGTGTCGCTGTTTACCTCGCGCAAAATGGTCCTGTTGTTCGGTGCGTCCTGCATGATCGGCCCAGCCTGCATCGGCCTGGTCGCCAGCCCTTACACCGCCATCGCCCTGCTGTGCGTCGGCGGCTTTGCCCACCAGACCCTGTCCGGCGCACTGTACGCCATCACGTCCGATTCGTTCGGCAAGAATGAAGTCGCCACCGCCACCGGCATGGGCGGGATGTTCGGTTACCTGGGCGCCGCCGCCTTCACGCTGCTGTTCGGCGTCATGGTGACCAAGATCGGCTACAGCCCTCTGTTCGTGCTATTGGCGATCTTCGATGTCATCGCCGCATTCATCGTCTGGACTGTCGCCCGGGAACTCAAGCACCAACCGGCAACGCCGTCGTCCGAGCCGCAAGCACTGCAACCGGCCGTCTGAGGCACCTTGCGGCCGGGCCCCTTCGGCTCGGTCGCACGAACGCGCTATGCTGCGCAGCAAGCCCCACTGATCGAGACGTTGCCATGTCCACCCCCAGCATGACGCTGTTCCACAACCCCGCTTCGCCCTTCGTTCGCAAGGTCATGGTGCTGCTGCACGAAACCGGCCAGCAAGACCGCGTGGCGTTACAGCTCAGCCAACTCACACCGGTCAAGCCAGACCGAGCCCTGATCGATGACAACCCATTGAGCAAGATCCCGGCCCTGCGCCTGGCCAACGGGACGGTGATCCATGACAGCCGCGTCATCCTCGACTATCTCGATCACCAGCACGTCGGCAACCCGCTGATCCCCCGGGACGGCGCGGCCCGCTGGCGGCGCCTGACCCTGGCCTCCCTGGCCGACGGGATCATGGATGCGGCGGTGATGATCCGCTACGAAACCGCCCTGCGTCCTGCGCAAAAACACTGGGACGAATGGCTCGATGCGCAACGGGACAAGATTCGCCGGGCCCTGGGCCTGCTCGAAGCCGAAGCGATTGCCGAGCTGGCCTGCCACTTCGACGTGGCCTCCATCAGCGTGGCCTGCGCCTTGGGCTACCTGGACCTGCGCCATCCCGACCTGGAATGGCGCAAGGCCAACCCGCAATTGGCAGCGTGGTTTGCCGAGGTGAGCCTGCGGCCTTCGATGCTCGAGACGGTGCCCAGGGTTTAGTGCTGCGTTCGCCGTACCGGCCTCATCGCGAGCAAGCTCGCTCCCACAGGGGACTGCGGCGTTCTTTGTGGGAGCGAGCTTGCTCGCGATAGGGGCACACCGGATCCAGAGGAAACAGCCCAGCAATCAGCGCCACCAACTTCTCCCCCTCACGCTGGTCCTCACGCAACCCCAGCGACCGGCTCATTTCACCTCTCCCAACTCAAAGCTCATCGCAGCCGCCGGCTTCGACCCAACTCCGTACCAATCCAACTTACGGGTTAACACCATGAATACGCCCAGCAAGCCGAACAGCAACAGCGAGCCCATCAACAACGCATAGTCCTCAGCACTCAGCAGGCCGTAGAGCAAACCGTACAAGCCCGCCAGCCCTGCCGAGAATCCCAGGCCGTGGCTCACGCTGCGCAGCACATGGCAGACATAAAACCCGATCAGCAATACACAGGCACTGGCCGACACCAGGTACGCCAGGGTGAAGCCGATGTGCTCCGACAGTGACAACAGCAGCAGGTAAAAGAACGCCAGCGCCACGCCCACCAAGGCGTACTGGACCGGGTGCACTGCCAGGCTCTTGAGCACTTCAAAGAGGAAGAAGCCGGCGAAGGTCAGGGCGACAAACAACAGCGCATACTTGATCGCCCGGTCGCTCTTGAGGTACTGGTCCACCGGGTCGATAAAGCTCACCCCGAACGCCCGACTGCGGAACGCTTCACAACTATCGCTCGGCTCGCAGGCTTGCAGTGTTTCCAGAAGGTTGGTGGAGAAAAACGACGTCTGCCAGTCGGCACTGAAACCCTGCTCATTGATCTCACGATTGGTGGGCAAGTAGTTGCCGATGAAGCTCGGATGCGGCCAGTCGGCCGACAGGTGCACCTTGGTGGATTTGCCCACTGGCAGAATCTGGAACTCGCCAGTGCCTTGCAGGCGCAGGTCAAAACCAAAGGTCAGCTCAGGGCCGCCCTGGGCGGTGATCATTGGCAGCGGCACATGCACGCCCTGTCCCAGCCAGCCGAGACGCGAGCCTGGCAGGAAGTCGACGGTCTGCTGGTTCAGCGTCAGGGTCAGCGCATTCTCGATGCCGCGAATATCGCTGATGCCGACGCTCAGGTACGGCTCGTCGAAGCGGTAATCGGCGAAGTCCTTGGCGGCGACACCGTAGCGTTCAGGCACCTTGAAACGACCATCGATCCGGTTATCGGCATGGAACAACCGCGCTTCGTAGATGCCCCGGGCACGGGTTTCGGTGCGGACCTGGCCGTCGAGTTCAAACTGCTCCGGTAAAAAATACAACTCGCCCGTTCGCTCGACGGTTTCCAGGAAACGCACGCCGGTCTTCTCATTGGTATTCCAGACCTTCACGCTCTTGCGAAACGGCACCACGATCATCGGCCCGATCAGTTGCTGGCTGTAGCTGGAGCTACGGGCGATGTCCTGCAACACACCGTCACGCAGTTCCTGGCGCTCGTCGATGAGGCCGTTGATCATCAACAGCGGGATCATCAGCAAAAGAATCAGCAGGGCAATCATGCCCAGTTTTATGGCGAGGCTGCGGTTCATGTGGGGCTCTCCCTGTTCGTATGGGGGAGAGTCTGGGGTGGCTGTGTGAGGGGTTTATGGGGGGAATGTGGAGATTGTATGGAGAACCGGGCCCTGCGGGATGTGCTTTGTCAGCCAGCAAACACGCTTTCAGGGCAACCGCAGCACCACCTCAACCCCACCCTCGACATTGCCAATCCCGAATGCCCCTCCATGCAACTGCACCACTTCCTCCACGAAGTTGAGCCCCAGCCCGGTGCTCTTGCGGCCGCTGTCTGGGCGCGGCAAGGAGTAGAAGCGCTCGCTCAAGCGTGGCAGCGCATAGTCGGGAATCGGCGCGGCCTGATTGAACAGGCGAATCTCGATCCGATTGCCGCTGCGCTCGGCGCTGATGCGTAGCAGGCCGTTGACGGGGGTGAAGTCCAAGGCATTTTCCAACAAATTGCCCAAGGCCTGGCGCAACAGGAACGGCTCGCCGGTCAGCACCAGGTCGGCTGCGATGTGCTGTTCAACCCTCAACTGACGACTTTCGATCCAGCCGCCACGCGCTTCCAGCAACTCATCCATCAACGCCGCCAGCGGCACCGCCACTTCTTCTTCCAGCCCCTGGCGCTGCTCGATCTGGGCCAGGTTGAGCAACCGTTCGATCAACTGCTGCATGCGGACACTTTCGTTGCCGATGTTACTGACGAAGCGCTGGTGCTGGGCGGCGGGCATGTCGCTTTGCAGCAGCTCGGCGGCGCCGCGAATCGCTGCCAGCGGGCTCTTGAGTTCGTGGGTCAGCGTGTGCACGTAACGCTCGACGTAAGCCTTGCCTTCCAGTTGCGTGCGCATGTGTTCCACGGCGCCCGCCAGTTGCTCGAACTCACCACCGCGATAATGCGGCACCTCCACCCGTTGCCCCTGGCTGACGGCCTGGGCATAACCGGTCAAGCGACGCAGCGCCGAACTGAGCCACCACGACAGCAAGGCCCCCAGCACCAGGCCGAGGACAATCAACCCGGCGCCATACAGCAGCAAGCGTCGCTCCGTGCGGTCGATGTAAGGCTGCAGCGAACTGTTGGGCTTGGCGACGGTGACGGCGCCGATGATCCGACCGTTGTCGCGGATCGGCGCGCCGACGTGCATCACCGAAGACGCCGGGTCATCCGGATCGCTGCGGCTCGAGCGAGCGCCGTAGTGGCCGCGCAGGGTCAGGTAGACGTCGTTCCAGCGCGAATAATCCTGGCCCACCGCCACGCCACTGGAGTCGAGCACCACGGTGCCCTTGGCATCGGTGACGTAGATGCGGTGGCTGACCTGGTTTTTCGGCAAGCCCCAGATCGTCGCCGCCGGCTGGCGCTCGCCATAGGCCTTGAGCAACTGCGGCCAGCGATTCTGGTTGAGGGTGCCGGCCTTGAAATCGTCCCGCAGGATCTCCGCCATCAGGTTGGCCGTGTCCACCAGGGTTTCCTCGGTGGACTGGCGCACCCCAGGGCGTATCTGCTCGATCACCGTGCCGAGCACGAAATAGCCGGTCAGGGCGATAAACAGCACATAGACCAGGAAAATCCGGATCCCCAGCGACATCAGCTGTGCCCCGGACTGTAGCTGTAGCCCAGGCCTCGATGCGTCTGGATCGGCTCGGCCTCGCCCCGGACCAGGCGCAGCTTGGCGCGCACGCTCTTGATGTGGCTGTCGATGCTGCGCTCGTAGCCAGCATCGCTGGCCACACCCAGGGCGTCGAGCAGTTGTTCGCGGCTGAAGACCCGTTCGGGTTGCTCCAGCAGACAATTGAGCAGGCGGAATTCGTGACGGGTGAGGTTCAGCGGTTTGCCGCGATAGTTGATCTGCACACGGTCGGCATCGACCTGAAACAGCGCCATGCCCGGCTCCACCGCCGGCCTCGGCGCCACGCGTTTAAGGATCGCCCGGACCCTGGCCGCCACCTCGCGGGGGCTGAAGGGTTTGACCACATAATCGTCGGCACCGATCTCCAGGCCCACCACCCGGTCGATCTCGCCATCCCGGGCTGTCAGAAAGATGACCGGAACGTCGCTGAAACGTCTGAGATTTTTACAAGTCTCGAACCCGCTGATGTCCGGCAGGCCCACGTCGAGGATGATCAGGTCCGCCGGCGTGTTTTTCTGGTGATCGAGGGCGGCGGCGCCGAGGCTCAGCCAAGTGGTGTCAAACCCCTCGCCTTGCAGGGCAAACACCAGTGTATCGGCGATGGCGGCTTCGTCTTCGACAATCAGGATATGAGGCATGGCTTGCGAGCCCGGCAGTAAAGTTGCCGGAACGGTGCCCCAAGGCTTGGGGCACGTCAATCGGGGAAATCAGCAGTCGGGCTTGTCTGCCGTGAAGCGGCGGGCCGGGTTCACCGCTGCGCCGAACTCGCGCAGGGCCTTGGCGCCGATCAACAGCGGGTAGTTGAAGCTGCTGCGGTCGGTCAAGTTGACCTCCACGGTGCGCTTGACGTTGCCCAGGCACAGCTCCAGGTCGACTACAGGGCGCTTGGTGGGCGCGATTTTTTCGTCGTCGTCTTCATCCTCTTCGGAACGGGTCTTGATCTTGCTGATGCGCGCAATCTTGTGCTCGTAGACCTTGTTGCTCGCGTCCTTGGTCGCCAGGCGGAACCGCACCCAATCATCACCGTCGCGGGTAAAGGTCTCGATGTCCTTGGCCGACAGCGAGGCGGTCAGCGCACCAGTGTCCATCTTGGCCTTGAGCACTTCGCCACCGATTTCCGGCAGCGCGATGTATTCGTAGCGCCCGTACAGGGTCGGCTCGGCGGCCAGCACTGGAAGGGCCACAAGGGAAAGCAGGGCGAGAAGGGATTTCATGCAATAGGGCTTCCTGTGTGAGGTGGGAATTTAGACCGTGACCGGTGAATTCGTTCGGTTGCTCGCCACAACAGCGAACCCAGCATACCGGCCAAAAGGTGAAACATTCGTCCACATCGATTTGGCCTGTCGCCTGAAGCTGCTTATCATGGCCCGCCCACCTGCTTGCAAGAGTCATGTATGCGCCGCCTGCTCACCGGCTGTTTAGTCACCCTGCTGTTGTTGCTCAATACCCTGGTGCTGTTCGGACCGCTGATGGTGTTCGCACTGCTCAAGCTGGTCCTGCCCGGGCGCTTTCGCGACTACGCCTCGTGGGCGGTGATGTGGATCGCCGAGACCTGGGCCGAGATCGACAAGCTGATCTTTGCCCTGTGCATCCCTACCCGCTGGGACATCCGCGGCGGCGCAGACCTGCGCGGCGATACATCCTACCTGGTGATCAGCAACCACCAATCCTGGGTCGACATCCCCGCCCTCGTCCAGACCTTCAACCGACGCACCCCGTTCTTCAAGTTCTTCCTCAAGAAAGAACTGATCTGGGTGCCGTTCCTGGGACTGGCCTGGTGGGCCTTGGATTATCCGTTCATGAAGCGCTACACCAAGGCGTTCCTGGCGAAAAACCCGGAACTGGCCGGCAAGGACCTGGAAATCACCAAGGCCGCCTGCGAGCTGTTCAAGCGTCAACCGGTCACCGTGGTCAACTACCTCGAAGGCACGCGCTTCACCGCCGCCAAGCGCCAACAGCAACAATCCCCGTTTACCCACCTGCTCAAGCCCAAGGCCGGCGGCGTGGCGTTCGTGCTGGCGGCGATGGGTGAACAACTGGATGCGGTACTGGACGTGACGGTGGTGTACCCGCAGGAGTGGATTCCCGGGTTCTGGGATTTGATCAGCGGAGCCGTGCCCCGGGTCATCATCGACATCCAGACCCGCGAATTGGACCCGGCGCTGTGGCAGGGCGACTACGAAAACGATCCGGTGTTTCGCCAGCAGGTGCAGGACTGGGTTAATCAGCTGTGGATGGAGAAGGATCGGCGGATTGCGGCGTTGCGCAGCGACGCAAAGATTTCCTAACAGTTCTGGTAGTAGGCAGCGGCTGGAAAACCGCCGATGCTGGAGGTCTGGATTTGCTGGACCTCGCACGGAGCTCGGTGCATGCCTGCTACCTCTCACGAAACCGTATCGTGTCGCTATCACTACGACCCACTGGATCGCCTAGTCGATTGCGCGCCTTTCGATGAGGTCAGCATTCAGCGTTTCTACTGCAAGAGTCGATTGGCTACTGAGATACAGGGGGCGGTGCAACACAGCGTCTTCCAACACGATAACCAATTGTTGGCGCAACTGCGGCGCGAGGATGTAAGGGGGGACGCCACCCTGCTGGCGACCGATCAACAGCGTTCGGTATTGAACGCGCTCGATGCAACTCGACCGCATCCTCTCAGCTACACACCCTACGGCCATCGCCCGGCGGAAAACGGTTTGCTCAGTTTGCTTGGGTTTAACGGCGAACGGCCGGATCCGGTGACCGGGCATTATTTGTTGGGGAATGGGTATCGGGGGTTTAACCCGGTGTTGATGCGATTTAATAGTCCGGACAGTTGGAGTCCGTTTGGGGAGGGTGGGTTGAATGCGTATGCGTATTGCGCCGGGGACCCGAGAAATTGGATAGACCCATCAGGGCATTTCTGGGGTATCGGGAAAAGTTTCAGAAGACTATTCAATCTGACACCAAAAGTTCCTAAGAACGCAACCCCAGCAAAAACTGCCTCTCGCACCCAGCACGCGAAAACCTCAAGTTCGGATCCATTATTTTCGGCACTTGATCAAGCTCGATTCAACACGGCAAGAAATAGAAAATTAACGATACCTACGGATGGAAGACCCAACGAATTAATTAAAATATCCGACGACTTGGAGTTTCTCCGTCAACAACGAATAGATAACGCATTGTTACCCCTGAATGACTTTCGCGGTCCGCAGCTTGCTGCTTGGGAAAGAAAAGCGCGGCAAGTAGCAAACGCATCAATAACAAGATCGTTAAGAGAAGAGTATTCCAGCGTCGCGCGTTGGTTCCATAACAGTGCCCAACCCGCCCCCATTTCCCAGCCCCGCAAGCCCAAGGTACGCTTCTCAGGATTCGATGAAATAGCGGAATTCACGAGCGATGTGAGACAACCTGCGCAAGAGTGGCAAAACGTCATTCGCAACCGTTAAGACGGAGCCGGTAATCTTTGACGTTAGCACGCCAAAAAACTAGCAGTTCTGATAGTAGCCAGTGGTGGGGAAACCGCCGATGCTGGAGGTCTGGATTTGCTGGACCTCACACGGAGCTCGGTGCATGCCTGCTACCTCTCACGAAACCGTATCGTGTCGCTATCACTACGACCCACTGGATCGCCTAGTCGATTGCGCGCCTTTCGATGAGGTCAGCATTCAGCGTTTCTACTGCAAGAGTCGATTGGCTACTGAGATACAGGGGGCGGTGCAACACAGCGTCTTCCAACACGATAACCAATTGTTGGCGCAACTGCGGCACGAGGATGTAAGGGGGGACGCCACCCTGCTGGCGACCGATCAACAGCGTTCGGTATTGAACGCGCTCGATGCAACTCGACCGCATCCTCTCAGCTACACACCCTACGGCCATCGCCCGGCGGAAAACGGTTTGCTCAGTTTGCTTGGGTTTAACGGCGAACGGCCGGATCCGGTGACCGGGCATTATTTGTTGGGGAATGGGTATCGGGCGTTTAACCCGGTGTTGATGCGATTTAATAGTCCGGACAGTTGGAGTCCGTTTGGGGAGGGTGGGTTGAATGCGTATGCCTATGGTTTGGGGAACCCAGTGACCTATCAGGACCCGACCGGACACTTCTCATTAGGATCCATCAGTCGGGCATTATCTACCCTTTTGGATAATGTGGGGGGGATCAGGATAAAAGCGGTAAAAAACGCGGAAAAGGTTGCCACGAATGTAGATATTTTCGAAGATGTCTATAAGCAGAAACTGCGTTTAAACATAATGGCCCACGGCGGTCCCCCTATTGGCGACAAACCCTATATTCTGTGGGAAGAAAAGTTTATCTCTCCGGCCCAGTTGCATAGACACCTCGTTACACACGGAGTGGCTTTTGAAAACTATGACAGCATAAGAGTACTGGCCTGCCATTCTGCCGACACTGCCCACTCCTTCGGCGCAACCTTTGCAAAATTGACCAATAAACCCGTCAAAGCATTCTCAGGTACTGTCGCGACTAGACTTCGCACCTCAGCGGGAAATAAAGTATCTGTAGGTGCGCGCCACACAGATACAAAGGAAATGGAGATATTTAAGAACAATGGGCCTTTCGGGCGACTTTTCCGCCCCTACCGTCCAAAGACATTCCAGCCCGACTCGAATTCAATAAGAGGTTATTAATGAGACTGGTCTGTTATCCACCTTGACTCCAGATACCGCCCAGGTTCTGCAACAGCGAACTGCCCACGCCCTGCTGTCCAAGATATTGGAGAATCACCGGAGCAAACTGCCCGATCATGCCGCTGTCCATGCCCAGCGCACTGAAGGCAGTGTTCAGGTCGTTGGTGTCCTTAACGTTACCCAGCAAGCCGTCGAGCAGTGCATTTTTATCCGATCCGCCACCGAGCAAACCGCCCAGGCCATTGAGCCCACCGATGGCGCTGTTGCCGGCGATCTGATCGAGGCCTGGCACGCTTTGGCTCAATTCGGAAAACTGCGGCTCGCTGAGCCGGTTCTTCGCCAATCCCAACATCGCACCGGCACCGCCGATGGCCTGTTCCGGCGTGATCTTGAGTTCCGAGCCCAGGGTATTGAGCAACCCGGCGGCTTTCGGCGCGGCGGCCACGGCGCCCTCTGCCTGCTCGCCTTGATTACCCTGCATCGCCGATACCACATTGGCCGCATCACTGAGGCTGAACTGCGCGAAGGCCGGGCCGGTTGCCAGCGTGAGCAGGCAAGACAGTGCAAAACCGCGTGAAACCTTCATCCGAACACCCTCTTGAACCCTGAAAAAACCGCCCATGAGGGACGGCGCAAAATCGAGCGTTGGACTGGGGTGGACAAGGATTGTTCCACCATGCGACTGACTTCTGAATCCGATTCGTTTTCACGAAACACTGGGTGTGTTATCGCCAAGTGCGATTAAATTACGGTCAGCTGATTCCAAATCGCCATAGACAACTGTCAGCACTGACAGTAGCCCTTCCCCTGACATAGCCGCAAACATGTCGCCGATAGAAAAAATCGGGGGATAGGAAAATGCGAAACTCAATGACTGGCGGCGGCGCCGGAATATTCCTGCTGATGATCGGCCATGTCCACGCCGGTGAAATAACCTGTCCGGCCGTGACGCAAATTCATCACAACACCGAATCGGTGGAAGTTCAGGATCATCGCGAGTGGCAGAGCCAGAGCCTGGTAGAAGTAGTCAACCCAGCGCTGTGGCAATTCAAGGGGGCAGAGTTCGCGGTCCATCAACCTGACGTAGACAGCCAGGCACCGACCAGGGCGACCATTACTTGCAAGTACGGTGAGCTGAATCTCACGCTGGAATATCTCCAGGCCCAAGAACCGACATCGTTGCCGTGGGCGGATAATCGTTGCGAAAGCCCGGACACCCCTATGTGCAGACTCATCAATGCCGACTATTTCAGCTTGAGTTTCTGACCCTGAAAAGCCATGGTTTTACTTGCGCCAACGAGCCTCTGTTCAAAGGCCCCTGCCCTTGGCTGATCAGGTACCGTACAGTGCGGCTACTTCCAGCAGAGCTTGCTTATGAATGTAAAGATCGGCGGAGCGACCCTCGCGGTCATCCTGACAGGCATGCTCATTGCCCTGGGCGTCAACGAATGCCAGCGCGGCCCCCTGAACCCGGAGCTTGCCGATGGCATCAGCGAGGAGCAGAAGACTTGGCTGACCATCGAGCACCGCATCAAGCGCTCCGACCCGGCGCTGACCGAGGTGAGCCGTGACCAGCAAGCGCTGACCGTGCTTTACCGTCCAGGCGCCTGTGCGGATGACTGCGAGCCTTGGGTTCCACACATGCTGCGCGTTGTCGGCCACGGCCTGGCAGCGCTCAATGGCGCGCCAGGGGGCAAGCAATACACGCAAGTGACGGTCAAGGCGCGACTGCTGGCCGATGATGATGTGGAACTGGTCTACGACATGCAGGGTTTCGATGCGATCAAGACGCAGCAAGATGGCTACGTCACCTTCGCCAGCATGCCCCGCAGCCTGAATTTCAGCGGCGAGGCCTTGGCCCAGGCGCAAGACTATTGCCAAGGCCCTAGCGCCCAGGGTTTCTACCCTGAATTTTGTGAGCGGATCCGCAAAGCGGTAGCCCATCAATAAGCGTGGCGAGCGAGCTTGCTCGCGCTCGAGTGCGAAGCGCTCGCCGTCGGTATCTGAAAGCGGGAGCTGCTGCGCAGCCCAGCGGGAGCAGACCCCTCGCCACAATGAGGGCGGTGTTCCTGCCTGAATACTCACGACCAAAAATCCCACAATTACTTGGGAAATCACCCGCAACTTCTAACCTTGCACCGCTCTACAGGCGATGCCTATAGTTCGTCCCGGTCGTCCAGTGGACGACCCGGGTTTGGCGACTCGGAAAACTACGGTCAGAACTCCTTTTTTAATCCATGAGGCTCTAGCCATGAACCGATACATGCCCCTCACCGGCGTCGACTGCACCCCCGCCGCCCTGCTCATCGATACCCAAGCCCCCCTCGACGTCCTCCACGAAACCGCCGCCTACCGCATCCGCGCCGTGACCCAACTGTTGGAAAACATCGCCTTTCGCGAAGAGCTCAGTTCCGACGCCGTCGTCCTCCACGATTTCGCCCTGCTCCTGGCAATTCCGTTACGCGATGGCTGTGACGTGCTGGACGTGATCGGTCGACGGTTGCAGGCTCAAGCCATGGCATGACTGCTGCGGCAGTCATCCAACGATCAACGCACAATCCCTTATCTCTTCTCGGTATTGCCTACTGTCAACTCTGACAGTAGGCAACTGTCTGTGCCGGTTCTAATCTCCAGCCGAGACAACGAAAAACAAGGCTCTGGGCAAACCACAGTCCCCGTGCCTTTCTTCATTCGGGCAAGCAGGACAATAAAAATGAACGACCGAATCAAAGGAACCGTTAAATGGTTTAACGATGCAAAGGGCTATGGCTTCATTACCTGCGGCAAAGGAGGCGAGGAACTGTTCGTTCATTACTCAGCGATAGCCGGCGAGGGTTATAGAACATTGAAACAGAAGCAAACGGTCTTCTTTGAAATCGAGAAGAGCGACAAAGGCATGCAAGCCACGAGAGTAACGCCGGATTAACCATCGGTTCACGCAGGAGTCAATCCATGCCGGCGAACCGCAAAACGCTGCTCTGCCGCTACCATTACGACCCACTGGATCGCCTGGCCGATTGCATGCCATCGGCCACGGCCCGCACCCAGCGCTTCTACCTGAAAGAACGCCTGACCACCGAGATCCAAATCCAGGTACGACGATCGATTTTCCAAATGGACGACCAACTCCTGGCCAAACAACGGAGCCTGGATGGCACCGTCGAAACCACCTTGCTCGCCACCGACCAGCAACGCTCGGTATTGCACGTGCTCGATGCAACACAACCTCACCCTCTCGCCTACACACCCTACGGCCATCGCCCTGCGGAAAATGGCCTACTCAGCCTGCTCGGCTTCAACGGCGAACGGCCGGACCCGGTGACGGGGCATTATTTATTGGGTAATGGGTATCGGGCCTTCAACCCAGTGTTGATGCGGTTTAACAGTCCGGACAGTTTGAGCCCGTTTGGGAAGGGTGGACTGAATGCGTATACCTATTGCGGCGGGGATCCGCTTAATAGGCGGGATCCGACAGGACACTTCTTTTTTCCTAAAGGGTTTAACCCTCTCAAAGGGCTGAGAAATTTGTTGGGTCAAAAAAAATCCCCCAATAAAGCTGAAGCCCCCTCACCGACCAAACAGTATGCTGTGGGTTACCATGGCACTACAGATAGCAGCGCACAAAATTTGCTCAACCGCGGAGTTCTGGATGGATATGCAGGGGCCAACAGCAAACTGGAAAACTTGGTACTGGGTGAAGGATTCTACATAGCCACAGATCCCCAAGTTGCAAAGGAATACGCTCGTTCATTGCTCTCAAAAAGCGAACGAACAGTCGTACTGAAAGTATACGTAACCGATATGCCTTCAAAAGCACTCGACATTGATTATTACCGAGGCGAGGGGATAAGCGAGGGGATAAAGTCTTTCCGCCCTCATACCTATAAGGATATTTCATTTAAATATTATGGTTCTTTCAGGCGCAACCCTATGACGGCTCAAGTCCATCAGGTCCGCCAATGAATAGGCTTCGGACCTTCGGTGCATGCATGCGGCGAGCAATGAAAATATCGATTAATAAAAAAGGGCGACATCACTGTCGCCCTTTTTTCCGTCTTGCCCTTTTACCGCTTACGCCGCACTAAACAACTTATGCGGATCAATCACAAACTTCTTCGGCACACCCGCATCGAACTCGCCATAGCCCTTAGGCGCGTCATCCAGGCTGATCACCTGCACGCCAACAATTTCAGCAATGTTGATACGGTCCCACATGATCGCCTGCATCAGTTGGCGGTTGTACTTCATCACCGGCGTCTGGCCGGTGTGGAAGCTGTGGGATTTGGCCCAGCCCAGGCCGAAGCGGATGCTCAGGCTGCCCATTTTGGCCGCAGCATCGACGGCGCCCGGGTCTTCGGTGACGTAGAGGCCAGGAATGCCGATTTTGCCGGCCACGCGAACCACGCCCATCAACGAGTTGAGGACGGTGGCCGGGGCTTCGTGCTTGACGCCGTCGTGACCATGGCCACGGGCTTCGAAGCCTACGCAGTCAACGGCGCAATCGACTTCCGGTTCGCCCAGCAGCGCGGCAATTTGCTCGTGCAGCGGGGTGTCGGTGGACAGGTCGACGATTTCAAAGCCTTGCGCCTTGGCGTGAGCCAGACGGATGGAGTTGACGTCACCGATGATCACCACGGCAGCACCCAACAGGCGTGCGGAAGCGGCAGCCGCCAGGCCAACCGGGCCGGCACCGGCGATGTATACGGTGCTGCCAGGGCCAACGCCAGCGGTGACGGCGCCGTGGTAGCCGGTCGGCAGGATGTCGGAGAGGCAGGTCAGGTCGCGGATTTTCTCCATGGCCTTGTCACGGTCCGGCAGTTTCAGCAGGTTGAAGTCGGCATACGGCACCAGCACGTATTCGGCTTGGCCGCCGGTCCAGTCGCCCATGTCCACGTAACCGTAGGCACCACCGGCACGGGCCGGGTTGACGGTCAGGCAGACGCCGGTGTGTTGCTCTTTGCAGGAACGGCAGCGCCCGCAAGCCACGTTGAACGGCACCGACACCAAGTCGCCGATTTTCAGGTTCTCGACGTCGCTGCCCTTTTCGATCACTTCACCGGTGATCTCATGGCCCAGGACCAGGCCCGTCTGGGCGGTGGTACGGCCGCGCACCATGTGTTGGTCGGAGCCGCAGATGTTGGTGGAGACCACGCGCAGGATGACACCGTGCTCAATCTTCCTGCCGCGCGGGTCCTGCATTTTTGGATAGTCGATTTTCTGTACTTCGACCTTGCCGTTGCCGAGATACACGACACCACGATTACCAGACATGCTTTCACCTCGCTGTTGTTTTTGTGGAACTGCGTTGCCCAGGCAGGCAGCGCGTTGATTGCTCGGGTAGTGCTTGTGTCTTGTTTCTTTGTTGTCTGGGAGGGCCTCATCGCGAGCAAGCTCGCTCCCACATTGGCTTTTCAGTGAAGCTGGGATCTGTACACCGGCACAAATCCTGTGGGAGCGAGCTTGCTCGCGAATGGGCTGCGAAGCGCCCCCTAAAATCTAAAGAACGACAGTGCGATTGGCGTTCAGGAACACCCGTCGCTCAATGTGATACCCCACGGCCCGGGCCAGGGTCAGCCCTTCGATGTCCCGGCCCTTGGCGATCAAATCTTCGGGATAGTGGCTGTGGTCCACCACTTCCACACCTTGGGCGATGATCGGACCTTCGTCCAGGTCGTTGTTGATGTAATGCGCCGTGGCACCGACCAGTTTCACGCCTTTGTTGTAGGCCTGGTGATACGGCTTGGCGCCCTTGAAGCCCGGCAGCAGCGAGTGGTGGATATTGATCGCCTTGCCGTCGAGCTTGCGGCACAACTCCGGCGACAGCACTTGCATGTAGCGCGCAAGGATCACCAGCTCGGCGCCGGTGTCTTCGATCACTTGCCACACCTGCCGCTCCTGGGAAGGCTTGTCGTTCGGGTCCAGGGGGAAATGGTAGTAGGGAATCTGGTGCCAGTCGGCCAGCGGCTTGAGGTCGGGGTGGTTGGACACCACGGCCACCACGTCCATCGACAACTGGCCGATGCGCTGGCGGTAGAGCAAGTCGTTGAGGCAGTGATCGGCCTTGGAGACCATGATCACCACTTTGGGCCGGTAGTTGGGCGGCGTCAGTTCGAAGACCATGCCGAAGGCTTCGGCACGCTCGGCCAGGCCGGTGCGGAAACTCTGCTCGTCAAAACCATCCGGTTGGCGAAACTCCACGCGAATGAAGAAACGCCCCGAGAGCCGGTCGTCGAAGGAGTGGTGCTCGGTGACGTAGCAGCCCTGCTCGAACAGAAAGCGGGTCACCGCGTCCACCGTGCCGAGCACGCTTGGGCAGTCGGCAGTCAAGATCCATGTGTCTGGGGCGCGGCTCATTACGGTGACTCCTGTTTGTTATGGATAACCCCCCGCCGGACACAAAACCTGTGGCGGAGGATTTATCTGTGGGAGCAAAACTTGCTCGCGATAAAAACAACGCGGGCTATCTGGAATTCAAGCGCCCGCATCGCGAGCAAGCTTTGCTCCCACAGTTTTGCGTCCACAAGGATTGCGGTGCTTCAGGCCTGCACGCTCAACCCATACTCAGCCGCGGCATCCTGCAACCACAGCCACCAGTAATCGGAGAAGCTGCGACGAATCAGCAGTTCCCAGGTGTCTTCGGCGGTGTGGCGGATCACCAGTTGCGACTTGGCAAACACCGTGCCCACGGCCTTGCCCACCGGGAAGTTGCTTGGGTGAACATCGTAGCTGGTGGACTTCATCAGCACGTCGCGCACGTTAGGGCCGGACAGTTCGAGGATCTGCTGGCCGCCGCTGACGTTGACGATCTGGATATGCAGGTCGCCCAGGGCTTCACGCAGTTTCTGCTCGGCGGCGAATTCTTCGCCGGTCGGGACGACCAGCAACCACTCATCCGGCCCTATCCACTGCAAACTGGTCTCGCCCTTGACGATGACGCTCAGCGCGCCCGGCAACTCGATGCCCAGGGCCTTGTGAATGCCTGCGGCGAAAGCCGCATCGTGACCGTCGCCACGAATGGTCAGGTGGCCGAGCAGTTTTTTCTCGCGCACGGTCACGCCGGCGTTCTTGCGACCCTTGCCCACCAGGCTTGCGAGGTCGGCATGGTGCAGCGACGACTCGGCTTTGGCCCCAGTGGTCGGGCGTTGTTGGTAAACATTGGCGGCTGTCATATGGAGCACCTGTCTGAATGCTGTTGAGTCCAACGCTTGTGGTGGCTGTGAGGCCGTCATCGCGAGCAAGCTCGCTCCCACAAGGGTTACGCGATCAACTGTGGGAGCGAGCTTGCTCGCGATGATGCCGGCGCGGTATCACCGGCTTCCCACAGGACCTCAAGCCACTAAATGTTCTGCCGATCCCCCTTCGGATCGAAGAACACCGAAGACACGATCTCTGCCTCGATCACGCTGCCATCGGCCAATGGCGCGAACACTCGCTCGCCCATCCGCTTCAAGCCGCCCCTGACCACACCCATGGCAAATGAATAACCCAGGGAGTTGTGGGCATAGCTGGAGGTCACGTGGCCAACCATGGTCATCGGGATCGCCTGCTTGGTGTTGAACACCAGTTGCGCGCCTTCCGGCAGCCAGACATTCGGGTCGATCGGCTTGAGGCCTACCAGTTGCTTGCGGTCTTCGCGCACGCAATCTTCGCGATTCATGCCACGCCAGCCGATCCACGAGAACGGTTTGGTCCGGCCTACGCACCAGCCCATGTTCAGGTCGTCCGGGGTCATCGAGCTGTCAGTGTCCTGGCCGACAATGATGAAGCCCTTCTCGGCCCGCAGTACGTGCATGGTCTCGGTGCCATACGGGGTCAGGTTGTATTTCTTCCCGGCTTCGACGATCTGCTCGAGCACGCCCATGGCGTAGTCGGCCTGCACGTTGACTTCGTACGACAATTCACCGGTGAACGAGATCCGGAACACCCGCGCCGGCACGCCGCCCACCAGGCCCTCCTTCCAGGTCATGAACGGGAAAGCGTCCTTGTCCAGGTCGATGTCGGTGACTTCGCTCAGCAGCTTGCGGCTGTTGGGGCCCGACAGGGTCATGGTCGCCCAGTGGTCGGTGACCGAGGTGAAGTACACCTTCAGGTCCGGCCATTCGGTCTGGTGATAGATCTCCAGCCATTGCAGCACGCGGGCCGCACCGCCGGTGGTGGTGGTCATGATGAAATGGTTGTCGGCGACGCAGGCGGTCACGCCGTCGTCGAAGACCATGCCGTCTTCCTTGCACATCAAGCCGTAGCGAGCCTTGCCCACGTCGAGCTTGGTCCAGGCGTTGGTGTAGACGCGGTTAAGGAACTCGCGGGCGTCCGGGCCCTGGATATCGATCTTGCCCAGGGTCGAGGCGTCCAGCAGGCCGACGCTGTCGCGCACGGCCTTGCATTCGCGCTTGACCGCGGCATGCATGTCTTCGCCGTTCTTCGGGAAATACCAAGGGCGTTTCCACTGGCCGACGTCTTCGAACTCGGCACCGTTCTTCACATGCCAGGCATGCAGCGCGGTGAAACGCACCGGCTCGAAAATGTGCCCACAGTGCCGGCCAGCCACCGCGCCGAAGGTCACCGGCGTGTAGTTCGGACGGAACATGGTGGTGCCCATCTGCGGGATGCTCACGTTCAGCGAACGGGCCGCGATGGCCAGGCCGTTGACGTTGCCCAGCTTGCCCTGGTCGGTACCGAAGCCCAGTGCGGTGTAGCGCTTGACGTGTTCCACCGACTCGAAGCCCTCGCGGGTGGCGAGCTCGATGGCGGCGGCAGTGACGTCGTTCTGCAGGTCGACGAATTGCTTCGGCGCCCGTGCGGTGGCTTTTTCGTGCGGCACCTGGAACAGCGCCAGAGTTGGCTCTTCGTGACGGCTCAGGGCTTTGGGCAACACGCCCTCCACGGCCTTGAAGCCGGCTTCGTTAGCCGCGCGCACGCCGCCCTCGAAGCCATCGGCCAAGCTATCGCCGAGGCTGTAGACACCGTTCACACCACCGACGCATACACGCTTTTGAGGTGCTTCACCCGGTACGAAACCGAGGATGTCTTCACGCCAGATCGGCTTGCCGCCCAGGTGCGAAGCCAGGTGGACCACCGGGCTGTAGCCGCCGGAACTGGCCACCAGGTCGCAGTCCAGCCATTCGCCAGGACTGGTGACTTTGTGGGCACGCACGTCGATCGCAGCAACACGTGCCCCGGTGACGCGCTTGCTGCCACGGGCCTCGATCACGGCGCTGCCGGTGAGGATGCGAATGCCCTTGGCGCGGGCTTCTTCCACCAGCGCACCACGCGGATTGCTGCGCGCATCGGCGACAGCCACCACTTGCAGGCCGGCGTCGAACCAGTCCAGGGCCACGCGATAGGCGTGGTCGTTGTTGGTGCTCAGCACCAGTTTCTTGCCCGGAGCCACGCCGTAGCGACGCACGTAGGTGGACACCGCACCGGCCAGCATGTTGCCCGGCACGTCGTTGTTGCCATAGACCAGTGGACGCTCGCAGGCGCCGGTCGCCAGGACCACGCGCTTGGCGCGGACGCGGTTGATGCGCTGGCGGACCTGGCCGATGGGCGCGCGGTCACCGAGGTGGTCGGTGAGGCGCTCATGGATGGTCAGGAAGTTATGGTCGTGGTAACCGTTCACCGTGGCACGCGGCAGCAACACCACTTCGGGCATCGAACGCAGTTCAGCCACTGCAGCGGCGACCCATTCGGTCGCTGGCTTGCCGTCCAGGCTTTCGCGGGAATCGAGCAGGCTACCGCCGAACTCTTCCTGTTCATCGGCCAGGATGACACGCGCACCGCTGCGGGCCGCGGCCAGTGCGGCGGCCAGGCCAGCAGGACCGGCGCCGACGATCAGCACGTCGCAGTGACGGTTCATGTAGTCGTAAGTGTCCGGATCGTTCTCGGTCGGCGAGCGACCCAGGCCCGCGGCCTTGCGGATGTACTTTTCGTAAGTCATCCAGAACGATTGCGGGTACATGAAGGTTTTGTAGTAGAAGCCCGGCGGCATCAGCTTGCCGCCGACCTTGCCGAGAATGCCCATCATGTCGTTGTTCACGTTCGGCCAGCCGTTGGTGCTGGTGGCGACCAGACCCTGGTACAACGCCTGTTGCGTGGCGCGCACGTTAGGAATTTGCGTGGCTTCGGTGGCACCGATCTGCAGCACGGCGTTCGGCTCTTCGGCACCGGCGGCGAAGATGCCGCGAGGACGCGAATACTTGAAGCTGCGGCCAATGATGTCGACACCGTTGGCCAGCAGCGCAGCGGCCAGGGAATCGCCCTCGAAGCCTTTGTAGGTCTGGCCGTTGAAGGTGAAGCTCAGCGCTTTGTTGCGGTCGATCCGTCCACCGTTGGACAGGCGATTGATCTGGCTCATACCTTCTCTCCCAGAGCCTGTGCGGCCGCTTTCGGACTGTCAGCCTTGTCGGTGAATTGCGGCTTTTGGCCGATCTTGTAGGTTTCGAGAATCTCGTAGGTCACGGTGTCACGCGTCGCGTTGAAGTACTGGCGGCAACCGGCGACGTGATCCCACAGCTCATGGTGCAACCCGCGCGGGTTGTCACGGAAGAACATGTAGTCGCCCCACTGTTCGTCGGTGCAGGCGTTCGGATCCAGTGGACGCGGGATATGTGCCTGGCCGGATGCATGGAATTCCTCTTCGGAGCGCAGTTCGCCGCAGTGAGGACAGAAGATGTGCAACATAGGGATTTCTCCTGTTAGTGGGCGACGGCAGCAGCGCCGTGTTCGTCGATCAGTGCGCCGTTGTGGAAACGGTCGATGGAAAACGGCGCGGCCAGCGGATGCATTTCACCCTTGGCCAGGCTTGCAGCGAAGACGTTGCCCGAGCCCGGGGTGGCCTTGAAGCCGCCGGTACCCCAACCGCAGTTGAAGAACATGTTCGGCACCGGGGTCTTGGAAATGATCGGGCAGGCGTCCGGCGTGGTGTCGACGATGCCGCCCCACTGGCGGTTCATGCGCACCCGCGAGAGCACCGGGAACATTTCGACGATGGCCTGGATGGTGTGTTCGATCACCGGGTACGAACCACGCTGGCCGTAGCCGTTGTAGCCGTCGATACCGGCACCGATCACCAGGTCGCCCTTGTCGGACTGGCTGATGTAGCCGTGCACGGCGTTGGACATGATCACGCTGTCGATAATCGGCTTGATCGGCTCCGACACCAGCGCTTGCAGCGGATGGGACTCGATCGGCAGGCGAAAGCCCGCGAGCTTGGCCATGTGCCCGGAGTTACCGGCCGTCACCACGCCGACACGCTTGGCGCCGATGAAGCCCTTGTTGGTTTCCACGCCGATGCACACGCCGTTTTCCTTGCGGAAACCGATCACTTCGGTCTGCTGGATCAGGTCCACGCCCAGGGCGTCCGCCGCCCGGGCAAAGCCCCAGGCCACGGCATCGTGACGGGCCACGCCGCCGCGACGCTGGACGGTGGCACCCATCACCGGGTAGCGGGTGTTCTTCGAGCAATCCAGGTACGGGATCTCGTCGGCCACTTGCTTGGCATTGAGCAGCTCGCCGTCCACGCCGTTGAGGCGGTTGGCACTGACGCGACGCTCGGAATCACGGATGTCCTGCAGGGTGTGGCACAGGTTGTAGACGCCACGCTGGGAGAACATCACGTTGTAGTTCAAGTCCTGGGACAGGCCTTCCCAGAGTTTCATCGCGTGCTCGTACAGGTGGGCCGATTCGTCCCACAGGTAGTTGGAGCGCACGATGGTGGTGTTGCGCGCGGTGTTACCGCCGCCCAGCCAGCCCTTCTCGACCACGGCCACGTTGGTGATGCCGTGTTCCTTGGCCAGGTAGTAGGCGGTTGCCAGGCCATGCCCGCCACCGCCGACGATGACCACGTCGTAGACCTTTTTCGGGGTCGGCGTGCGCCACATCCGCTGCCAGTTTTCGTGATGGCTGAGAGAGTGTTTGAAGAGGCCGAAGCCTGAATAGCGTTGCATAGTCATTACTCCAAAACCGACTCAGCGATAAACCGGGAAGTCCGCGCACAAGGCCGCCACTTGCTGCGCGACATTGGCCTCGACATCGGCATCGCCGAGGTTGTCGAGAATGTCGCAGATCCAGCCGGCCAGCGTGACGCACTGGGTCACCTTGAAGCCACGCGTGGTCACCGCCGGGGTGCCAATGCGCAGGCCCGAGGTCACGAACGGCGATTGCGGGTCGTTCGGCACGGCGTTCTTGTTGACGGTGATGTGGGCACGGCCCAGGGCAGCATCGGCGTCCTTGCCGGTCAGGCCCTGACGGATCAGGCTGACCAGGAACAGGTGGTTATCGGTACCACCGGACACTACATCGTAGCCGCGCTTGATGAACACGCCAGCCATGGCCTGGGCGTTATCGATCACTTGCTGCTGATAAGCCTTGAAGCCAGGCTCCGCCGCTTCCTTGAAGCACACCGCCTTGCCGGCGATCACGTGCATCAACGGGCCGCCCTGGGCGCCGGGAAATACCGCGGCGTTGAGCTTCTTCTCGATCTCTTCGTTGGCCTTGGCCAGGATCAGGCCGCCACGTGGACCGCGCAGGGTCTTGTGGGTGGTGGTGGTGACCACATCGGCATAAGGCAGTGGATTAGGGTACAGACCGGCGGCGACCAGGCCAGCCACGTGGGCCATGTCGACGAACAACAGGGCACCGACCTTGTCGGCGATCTGGCGGAAGCGTGGGAAGTCCAGGGTCTTGGAGTAAGCGGAGAAACCGGCAACAATCATCTTCGGCTTGTGCTCGACCGCCAGGCGCTCGACTTCGTCATAGTCGATCAGGCCGGTGGTGGTGTCGATGCCGTATTGCACCGCGTTGTAGAGCTTGCCCGAGGACGACACCTTGGCACCGTGGGTCAAATGACCGCCGTGGGCCAGGCTCATGCCCAGGATGGTGTCGCCGGCCTGCAGCAAGGCCAGGTACACGGCGCTGTTGGCCGAAGAACCGGAGTGCGGCTGGACGTTGGCGTAATCGGCGCCGAACAACTGCTTGGCGCGCTCGATGGCCAGGGCTTCGACTTTGTCCACGTGCTCGCAGCCACCGTAGTAGCGCTTGCCCGGGTAGCCTTCGGCGTACTTGTTGGTCAGGCCGCTGCCCTGGGCCTGCATCACGCGCTTGCTGGTGTAGTTCTCTGACGCGATCAGCTCGATGTGATCTTCCTGGCGTTGCTCCTCAGCGTTCATCGCCGCCAGCAGTGCATCATCGTAGCCTTGGATTTGGTCTTGCTTGCTGAACATCGCGTCTCTCCCAGCGGCGGCGGTGCGCCTTTCGTCTCGGTGAGGCACGGACCATTCGGTCGTGCCCTTTGGATGCGATGGTATGGCTGGCGCAGGCAGGTCAAATGCCTATGGACGCCACGCAAAGGTGCGTTTACGACATGCGGTCAAAGAGTAGGGGAGCAAGGCCGGCGGGATAGCACCGTGGGAGCAAAGCTTGCTCGCGATCCAGGCACCTCGGTTCATGGGAGACCGCGTCGCTTTCATCGCGGGCAAGCCTTGCTCCCACAGGCTTGGCTCGCAAAATGTTGCTCCTTGAGAGTTATGCCGCGACATGGCGAACCGCGAGCAAGACCAGGAAATGCGTGGGATAAAGGCCATATGCCCAGCGGCGCATTGGCGGAGGATGAAAACGACCAGCGTGTCGCAAAAGCACCAGCCCCAGCCATGGCGCAAACAGACACGCCACCAACCCGCCGATCGCCACCCCATCCCCCAGCCACGCCGCGCCATACAGCACCCGCCATTGATTGGCCGCCACGCACACCAACCCCGGCCACACCGCCAAATACCAGGGCCGGCGCAACACCAGCAGCATCGCCAGCGGCAGCAGCACGCCGAAAAAACCGAACATCAGTTGCGTGGTAAACAGCACCGCCAACAGCAACGCCACCGCAGCCAGGCCGCGCGCAGCCCATGTCGGTGCCTGCCAGCCGCGCGCCACCAGCAGGCCCAAGACCAGGGTCGGCATGACGTTCAGCGTGGCAGGCTCGGGAAAAAACAGCCGGTAAGGTATCTCGCTGACAGCACTGAACAACAGCAACCAGCCCAGGTAACGCCACGGGCGGGCACTGGCCCCGCTGCGCCCCAGGTTCGCCGCCATCGCCAGGCAGAACCACGGAAAAGCCAAGCGCCCCGGCACGTACAGCCAATCGACGGAGAACCCGACATATCGCAGATGATCGAACACCATCGCTAACAGAGCCAGCCACTTGAGCAGGTCCAGCGCCCCGTCGCGCCGGCTCATGTGTAAAACGGCTCGATGAGTTTGATACTTTCCGACAGAAACATCCGGTGTGTTCCCCCGCTAATCTTGGGTAAAGTGCGCACCAGTATTGACCACGGCGTTGCCCACTCAAGCGCGCCGGACCATGATTGACCACGGCGCTGCCCACTCAAGCGCGCCGGACCATGATTGACCACGGCGCTGCCCACTCAAGCGCGCCGGACCATGATTGACCACGGCGCTGCCCACTCAAGCGCGCCGGACCATGATTGACCACGGCGTCGCCCACTCAAGCGCGCCGGACCATGATCGACCACGGCGCTGTGGACCCAAGCACGCCGAAAACCAGGGAACGCCCCACCCGGGCATTCCGCCAGGGATCTCTTTACCCAGGACTCTCTATTCAAGGAGCAAGGCCATGACCGACAAGAGTCAACAGTTTGCCAGCGACAACTATTCCGGCATTTGCCCCGAAGCCTGGGCGGCCATGGAAGAAGCCAACCATGGCCACCAGCGCGCCTACGGCGACGACGAGTGGACCCACCGCGCGGCGGACGATTTCCGGGTCTTGTTCGAAACCGACTGCGAAGTGTTCTTCGCGTTCAACGGCACGGCGGCCAACTCTTTGGCATTGTCCTCACTGTGCCAGAGTTACCACAGCGTGATCTGCTCGGAAACCGCCCACGTCGAAACCGACGAATGCGGCGCACCGGAGTTCTTCTCCAACGGGTCCAAGCTGCTGGTGGCGCGCACCGAAAACGGCAAGCTGACCCCCGAGTCGATCCGTGAGATCGCCCTCAAGCGCCAGGACATCCACTACCCCAAGCCCCGGGTCGTGACCCTGACCCAGGCCACGGAAGTCGGCAGTGTCTACACCCCGGAAGAAATCCGCGCCATCAGCGTCACCTGCAAGGAACTGGGGCTGAACCTGCACATGGACGGCGCGCGTTTTTCCAACGCCTGCGCCTTCCTCGGCTGCTCCCCGGCCGACCTGACCTGGAAGGCCGGCGTGGACGTATTGTGCTTCGGCGGCACGAAAAACGGCATGGCGGTGGGTGAAGCGATCCTGTTCTTCAACCATGACCTGGCCGAAGACTTCGACTATCGCTGCAAGCAGGCCGGGCAACTGGCCTCGAAGATGCGTTTTCTCTCCGCGCCCTGGGTCGGCTTGCTGCAGAACCAGGCCTGGCTCAAGCACGCCCGCCACGCCAACCACTGCGCCCAATTGCTGGCAGAGCTGGTCAGCGACATTCCCGGCGTGGAACTGATGTTCCCGGTCCAGGCCAACGGCGTGTTCCTGCAACTCTCGGAACCGGCCATCGCCGCGCTGACCGCCAAGGGCTGGCGTTTCTACACATTCATTGGCAAAGGCGGCGCACGCTTCATGTGCTCGTGGGATACCGAAGAAGCACGGGTGCGGGAATTGGCGGCGGATATTCGGGAAGTGATGGCGGGCTAGGAAAGCCGCCCCAAGCCTGTCATGCCCCCCCGGGCTTACTGTGGGAGCAAAGCCTGTGGGAGCAAGGCTTGCCCGCGATGAAATCGACGCGATCTCCTTTGGATCGAGTTGTCTGCATCGCGAGCAAGCTTTGCTCCCACAGGAGGGGCTCACCGCTACTTGGATGGACAGATCAGAAATCGATCCGCACATCCCCCTTCGGCACGCTGCAGCACGACAGGATGTAGCCCTCGGCCTCGTCGTCCTCGGTGATCCCGCCGTTGTGATCCATTTCCACTTCCCCGCCCAGCTTCAGCACCTTGCAGGTGCCGCAGATGCCCATGCCGCAGGCCTTGGGAATCATCATGCCGAGCTTGGCAGCCGCGGCGTGCACGGTTTCGCCCGGCCCCACGCGAATGCTCTTGCCCGAGGAGGTGAACTCCACCAGGTGCAGGTCCGCCGCGTCGACTTCCGGGGCGTCGGCTGCTTGTTCGGCCTGTTCCACGGCGTCGGCGCGGGCTTCCGGTGGCGTGGCACCGAAGGACTCCTCGTGGTAACGCTTCATGTCGTAGCCGGCCGCTTCCAGCAGGCGCTTGACCGCGGTCATGTATGGGGTCGGGCCGCAACAGAACACCTCGCGCTCGAGGAAGTCAGGCACCATCAATTCCAGCATCTTGTGGTTCAGATAACCGCGATAACCAGCCCAGGGCTCGCCCAGGCCATGTTTTTCGCAGATCAGGTGCAAGCTGAAGTTGTCGATCCGCGACGCCATGTGCTCCAGCTCACGGTGATAGATGATGTCCTTGGGCGAGCGGGCGCTGTGGATAAAGGTCATGTCGACATTGGCGTTGGTGTCGTAGAACCAGCGCGCCATGGACATGCACGGCGTGATCCCCACGCCACCGCTCAGGTACAGGACTTTCGGGCTCGGGAAATCGATGGCATTGAACAACCCCACCGGCCCGTGCACCGCCAGCTCCTGGCCTTCGTGCAGGGTGTCGTGCAACCAGTTGGACACCTTGCCCCCCGGCACGCGCTTGATGGTCACCGAGAAACTGTAGGGCACCGACGGCGAGCTGGAGATGGTGTAGGAGCGCATGATCGGCTGGCCTTCGATTTCCAGCTCCAGGGTGACGAATTGCCCCGGCTTGAAAAAGAACATGATCGGCTGGTCGGCCATGAAGCAGAAGGTGCGCACATCCCAGGTTTCCTGGATGACTTTGACGCAACGTACGATATGTCGGCCATTGGCCCAGGTCTGGGTCGTGACCGGGTTCAGGAAGTTGTTGGACATGCTGATCTCCACGGCCGACTGTCGGCCTTCATGTTGGCGATTGTGCGCAGGCGCCTGGGTGACCATTTACCTATCTGCGACATTCACATACTTATCGCGACCAGCCCCCAACTACCGGGGCTTGCGCGTCGGGAACAGATTGGGCCATGTCGCCCATGGATAAGGTTGCGCCCCTGCGCGGCCCCACACTCGCCCCAACAGATAAACAAAGTTTTCTGCCTTGCGTAGCACAACCGATTAGTCATTTTTCGCCGGCCACGTAGAGGGCCATGAGGATAAAACGATGGACGTCACCACCACCCTGAGCCTGGGCGATCCGCTGGAACCCGCACGCAAGGCCACCGCGCAAATGCTGCAAGAGCGCGAACGTACCTTCTCGTTGCCGCAACCGTTCTACAGCGATGAGCGCTTGTTTGATATCGATATGCAGGAAATCTTCCAGAAGGAATGGTTGATCGCCGGCATGACCTGCGAAATCCCGGCCAAGGGCAACTACCTGACCCTGCAAATCGGCAAGAACCCGATCATCGTGATTCGTGGTGCCGAGGGCGTGGTGCATGCCTTCCATAACGTCTGCCGCCACCGCGGTTCACGCCTGTGCACCAGCGACAAGGGCAAAGTCGCCAAGCTGGTCTGCCACTACCACCAGTGGACCTACGAGCTGGACGGTCGCCTGCTGTTCGCCGGCACCGAGATGGGCGCCGACTTCGACATGAAGCAGTACGGCCTCAAGCCGGTGAACGTGAAGACCGCGGGGGGCTACATCTTCATCAGCCTGGCCGAGAACCCGCCGGCCATCGATGACTTCCTGTCGACGCTGAACCATTACATGGAACCGTACGACATGGAGAACACCAAGGTGGCGGTGCAAACCACCTTGATGGAAAAAGCCAACTGGAAGCTGGTACTGGAAAACAACCGCGAGTGCTACCACTGCAACGCCTCGCACCCCGAATTGCTCAAGACCCTGCTGGAATGGGACGACGTCACCGACCCGCGGGCCGACCAGGCCTTCAAGGACCACGTGGCCGCCTCCGCCGCCGCTTGGGACGCCGAGAAGATCCCTTACGCCCACGCCAGCTTCGGCCTGCGTAACCGTATCGTGCGCATGCCGCTGCTCAAGGGCACCGTGTCGATGACCATGGACGGCAAGCAAGGCTGCGCCAAGCTGATGGGCCGCATCAAGAACCCGGACCTGGGCTCGATGCGTATCCTGCACCTGCCACACTCGTGGAACCACTGCATGGGCGACCACATCATCGTGTTCACCGTGTGGCCGATCAGCGCCCAGGAAACCATGGTCACCACCAAGTGGCTGGTGCACAAGGACGCGGTCGAAGGCGTGGATTACGACGTCGCGCGCATGCGTGAAGTCTGGGACGCCACCAACGACCAGGACCGTCGCCTGGCCGAAGAAAACCAGCGCGGCATCAACTCCACCGCCTACCAGCCAGGCCCGTACTCCAAGACCTATGAGTTCGGCGTGGTGAACTTCGTCGACTGGTACAGCGAGCGCCTGCTCAACAACCTGGGGGCGGAACCGGCGCCGTACCTCAAGGGCGTGCCGGTCCAGGGCTAAAGTCAAAAGCATCGCGAGCAAGCTCGCTCCCACAGGGTTCTATGTCGTTCACAAAACCTGTGGGAGCGAGCTTGCTCGCGATAGCGGCTCGACATTCACCGACTACTTGGAAGACCACCGCACGCTGCCATCCTCCCCGTAGAACGTCTCGACAATCTCCTCCCCCTTCAGCCGCACCTTCACATACCCGTTCAACACCCGCTGCGGATACACCTCGTCTCCCGCCAACTGCGTTTCCGACCACAGCACCCGGGCGTGTCCATTCAACTCACTGGTAGTGCCGTAGGGAATCGCCCCGTGCCCGGCGCAGCGCGCATGCAATCCGCCTTGCGGCGCGTAGCAGATGCCGTTGTGCAAATGCCCCCAATACCAATAATCCGGCTCTCGGCCCAAGGCATCGCACACCGGTTGGTAAAGCGCCGTCTTGTTGTGCCCGGAAATATCGAAACCCTGGTGATGACTGAGCACCATGAGTTTCTTGCGCTTGGGCAGGGTTTTCATCCACTCGATCTGCTGGGTGTTGAGGGTGCCGTCCATGTACAGGTTCATGGCGTCCGAGGCGTAGGCGCTGTCGAGGCCAACCACCAACCAGTCGTCGTTGTACAAGGCAAAGTAACTGGTGCCCTGCTGCACCGGGAAACGCTTGGACAGTTCCTTGAAATAGCCGTGGGCACCGCTGTACATCTCGTGGTTGGAATTGAGCGTGAACGAGCCGTGTTTGCCCTGGGGCCAGCCGACCATGTCGACGTCTTCCTGGGAATGGGTGCCGGCGTAATACACATCACCCAGATGGATGGTGAAATCGGCCAGGGCCAGTTGCATCTGGTTGGCCACCGCCACTGCCGGGGCATGACTGTCAAATGGCCCGGTGCCCCAGTCGCCAGCGATAGCCAGCACGACGTCGTTGTCCATTTTCACCAACGCCGGGTTGGTGGCGAACGGCGCGTGGTGGCGCAGGTTCTCGATCCACTTGAGCAGCGCCTCGCTCCACAACAGGTCCAGCAGTTCCCATTTGCGACAGCCCAGCAAGGTGCCGTCCTTGAGCACCCGGGTCGGTAGCTCGTCCTCGCTTTGCGGCAAGGGCGTGGCATTGCCGATCTTGAGGATCGACAAGCCGTGGGACAACTCCCATGGCACAGCCGGTTCGTCGTCCGGCAATTCGCCATGCTTGATGACGTGCTGGGCCTGGTCATGGCCTCGCTGCAGCAGCTTGACGATGGCCTCGAACTCTTCAGGCTCGAGCTCGTTGACGAGTTTCTGCCAGGACATCTCCAGCCGCGTGACCAACCCGTGCAAACGGACCTTGAGCTTGTCGAACTCATGTTCCCAATGGTGCAGTAATGACATGTGAACGCTCCTTCGCAATGCCCTGGGCTACAGGGTCTTCATGAATTCGATCAGGGCCCGTTTGTCGACGTCCGACAGCTGCGTGCCATACAGGTGGCCGCCGTTGTGGTTGCCTTCCAGACGGGTGTCATATTTGAAATCCGCCGACGCCTTCATCTGCGCGCCACTGGTGACGAAGCCGACCTTCTCCTGGTCGTAGAGGTCGGAGCCAGTGAAGAACACTTGCGGACGCTGCTCCGGCGCTTGCAGCAAATCCCACAGAGTCGGCACCGAACCATTGTGCAGGTACGGCGCGCGCAGCCAGATGCCGTCGGTGGGCGTGTTGCTGTAGCTCTGGGTCTTGCGATAGGCGTTGAAGTCGAATGGCGGCTTCTTGAAGCCGTGGAACGCCGTCACCAGCCCGACGGTGAAGGAGTTCAGGCGATGGGGATCAGTGCCCAACTGGTCGATGTTGGTGGTGACCTGACCGGTGTCGCTGCGGCCAAAATCGTGACAACTGGCGCAGTTTTTCTCCCAGATCGGTTTGCCCTGGGCGACTTTCGCCTGGTCCAGGGCGAACGGCCAGGCCGGCGCCTTGTGGCCCAGCAGCCAGTTAGTCACGCGGTTGAAGCTGGGCGGCAGCACCGATTGCGGCGTCGCGCCCACGGCCATGGCCGCTGCGTAGTTGCGTTCGTGGATCTTGTTGTTATTGCCGTCCCAGTGCAGGTACATGGATTCGCGCGGTTTCTGGTTCCAGACCTGCGGCAGGTCCACAGTGCCGATGGTGGAGTCATCCGGGAAGCCGAACACCACCATTTTGGTCGGGTTGAAGGTGTCGGTCCGCCCTGGCCCCTGGGCCGGACGCAGCTTCTGCCAGGCGTAGGCCTGCTTCTGCTTGAGCAGCGCACTCTTGGCCATCGGGATGATCAGATAACGGTTGTACAGCTTCTCGAAAAAACCCAGTTGGAACTTGCCATTGATCGCCGCCATCACCGCATCGGGGGTGAATTTCGGGTCGCTGGCGCAATCGTAGGCGAACCACTGGAAGGCTTGCAGTTGCAGGGTATTGGCCGGTGCGGTGGCGACCGGAATCGCTACGTCACTGGCGTTGGCCCGATAGGAGCCGGTGTGACACAGCGCGCAGTTGGGCTCTACCGTGGGGTAGCCGAGCTGCCGCTTGGCCATGCCGATGGGCAGGTCGTTGCCGTTTTCATAGAGAAAACCGAACACCTCGTAACCGCCAGGCTTGGGCAGTTTTTCCGGGCACATCTGCGGCAGCACGGCGAACAGGTAGTAGGGAATCCGCGCCTCGATGCCCAGGCCGATGGCGGCGTATTTGTAATGGTCTTCGTCGGAGGCGAAGTCCGGTTGCGGCACTTCCCGGATCATCTGGTACCAGGTCTGGTAGCCGATGAAGCCCAGCACCAGCAGCACCAGCAGCGTGCCGACCTTGAAACCGTGGCTCTGCCAGCGCAACGCCCAACCGGCGCGCCATTCCCGCCAGCCGGCGCAGAGCAAGGCCAGCGGACGATTGGCCTCTGGGCTACCCAGGTACAGCAGCACACCCAGGATCAGGAACATGCTCAAGTCGCCCATCAACATCGGCACGAACAACGAGCCCTGGTTGTTGGTGTTGATCAGGTAGATCCAGAATACAACCGCCACCAGCCGCGACAGCACGCACAACCACGAATGCACCACGAAACGCGGCGCGTTGAAGCCCGAGGGCATGTAGAACAGGCTGATCCCCACCAGCAACATGCCGGCGTTTTCCAGCCAGGGATCGGACAAAACGGGGGGCAGGCCGATCATGGACGTCAGCAATGCCGGCGCGAACAGCGCCGGGATCGCGAAGAACATGTTCATGACAATCCCGACCCAGATGATGCGTTGGAACCAGCGGATGTAGGTGTTCATGGGCATCCTTTTTCCTTATTCCGGACTCACGAGATGCAGCGCTCTGATGATTGTCATCGCGAGCAAGCTCGCTCCCACATGGGTGTGCGATCTCCTGTGGGAGCGAGCCTGCTCGCGAAGAAGTCGACTCGGTCCTAACCCAGCGCCGTCTTTTCCAGGTGTTCGAGAATGATCGGATACACATCCACCACCGCATCCTTGCCGAACATGCAGTCGATATGCCCATACCCCGGCACTTCATGGCGGCTGAACAACTGCGGGCCGTGCATCTCGCACAGTCGTTCGTAGGTCTTGAGGGTGCTTTGTGGCAGGTAGCACTGGTTATCGGCGCCGCTGATAAAGCAGATCGGCAACTTCAACCGATCGAAATGGGGCATGTAGACGTCGTTGCCCTTGAAGTCCACCAGGTGCCCCTTGCGCACGATCAGCGCCAGGTGCTCGAAGGTCTGGATGTTCGACTCGCCGAACAACTCATGCAGGTTGTCGTGCAGGGTTTCGTTGAGGGTGTCGTGGCGGTACAGCGACGCATACATGAAGGTGATGCGATGGCAGACCGGGTTGGTGCAATAGCCCTGGGCCTCGATCCGGGCATAGCCGTTAAGGGCCTTGTCGTAGAGTTTGTTGAACCAGCTTTCCTTGGTGTCGGCGTAGGCCGTGAGGGACTTGATGCCGATGGCATCGAGCATCCCCGGCAAATGCAAACCGGCTTTCAGGCCGGTGGCGGTGGCAACCACCGTGTCGGCGGCGATCTGCGAGCAGACCACCGAACGCACACCCTGCAAGCCCGCCAGCATCGACATGAAGAACGTCGTCGCACCGTAGCAATGCACCACGCACTGCACGTCACGGGCCAGGGTCGCTTGCTGGATCTGCTCGATGGCGGCCTTGAAATCGTACTGGGCCACCTGGTCGCCGTTCCATTCATTTTTGCTGGCCGGCAACAGGATGCTTACCCGCAAATCCAATAACCAGACGTCGTATTCGTGCTTGCAGAGGTATTCCAGCAGGTTGGTGTGGATGGTGTCAGTGGAGAAAATATTCGAGCCCACGCCCAGGCCATGGACCAACATCACCGGGCCTTTGGTGCCGGCCTGGTAACGGGTCAGGCGCAGCTCGACGTTGTCTTCGGTCTGGAAGAAATGCACGGCCGGCGCCGGCGCGTCCAGTGGTCGTTTCAACCGGGGTGGCGCGTCCGGGTTGAAGTAGACGTCGCCGGCAAAAACCCCACCGTAGCTTTCCCACAGGATCCCGGCGAAGAACTTGCCAAACCGCGCCAATGCCTCCACACGCTCACGCTCATTGCGGGCGTTGAGCACTTTCATGGTGGTCATTTGCTTGGCGAAATCGGCCGGCAGAATGTGCATCACCCCGGAGCCGATCACTGCGCCGGTCTTGTCCGGCCCGCGATAAAGCGTGACGTAAAGGGTGCTGGTGTCGTGCCAGATGTTCAGCACGCCGTTGTCCTCGGGCACGGTCTTGAAAGCGCTGAAGTAATAGTCGCTGCCGTCTTCGGCGGTCAGCTTCATGTCGTAGTTCATGTGCCGCACGCCGACCTGTTCCTGGTACTGCTCGAACAGGTTGAACACCCCATTGCTGGCGACCAGCGGTTGCGCACTGAGTAACGGCGCATCCAGGGTGCCCACCAGGGTTGCCGCATGTTCCGGCTCCTTGATCAGCCGGTTGAGGTCGGCGGCGGTGATGGTCAGCGTGAACTCGATGGGCGAGTTGTCAGCCTTGCCACGCTTGGCCGCCGCTTCGTACAGGCCCAGATCAGTGCCCTGGGGTTGAGTGAAGGCAGTGGAAAAGTAGCCCTTCATGGTTTCAGTGAACTGCACGCCGAGCGTCGGCGCCGCCACCGCTTTGCGCGGGGCCGAGGGCAGCGTGTAGTCGATGATCCAGCCCCGATCAGCCGCCAACAGGCCCATGTTGCGTTCGCTCACCGCCGAGATGGTCAGCAACGGGTTGACCGCCAACGACGTCGGGATCACCGCGCCGTCGGTCACGTACAGGCCCGGGTAGACATCGGTGCCGCTGGTGCCACTGAACACCTGGCCTTTGTGGTTGACCACGCCTTGGGTCGCATCCTCGCCCATCACGCAACCGCCCAAGGGATGGACCGAGACGATGCTGTGCTTGAGCAGCTTGGTCCAGATCGGGTTCTCCACCCAGATCCCACCCAGGGCCTTGGTGCTCTGGTGCAGCCGCTCGTTGCCGAGGGTGACGTTCTCCTGTTCGCCGACGCCGGGCCAGTCGATGCGCAACTGATCCTTGCTGTCGAGCAGCATGCGACCCTTGGCGTTGTCATGACTCATGATCAAGTAGGTCTGCATGTTGTGCAGCGCGCCGTAGTAAGGCCCGCGCAAGAAGCTCTCGGTCTCGCGCCCCTTGTACTTGAGGCTCGCACCGAAACCGGTGTCGGTGGGCACGCCGATCATGTCGGCAAACGCCGCCATGCTCGGCACCATGGCCCGGCCGAGGGCACCGGGAATCGAACCCTCCTCGATGACCATGCGGCTGCGCCAGTCGCCCTCGGTGCGCATGTCGATGATCGAGGTGATGCACGGCCCCACCGGCGCCAGTTCCTTGGCCGAATGCGCACCGAAACCGATGCCGTTGATGACCTGGTCGCAGTTGTGGCCGAAGCCGAGGATGTCGCCGTTGCCGCTCATGTTCTCGCCCAGTTGGCTGGACATGGACAGGCCCTTGTCCCGCGAGCGCAGCATGATTTCGGTGGAGCCCAGGGTGCCGGCGGACACCACCACGATGTCAGCCCGCACGAACAGGGTCGGCGCCGAGAACATCTCGCGGCCGCTGTCCAGGTATTGGAAGTGCACGATCCAACCATCGCCGTCGCGCTCCAGGTGCCGCACCTCGGCCTGGCAGAAAATCTCGGCGCCGTGGTTCCAGGCATCCGGCAGGTAGTTCATCAGCGTGGTGTTCTTGGCCTTGTTGTTACAACCCGAGACGCAATCGCCACAGCCATTGCACGGCAGTTGTTCGACGCCGACGTGGTTAAGGTTGTTGGGCAGCTTGTCGAAAGTCACGTTGATCGGGGGCGTGTAGAAATGCGCGCCTTGCTTGAGGTAATCGGCGGACTTCTTGTGGGCATCAAGCTTGGGCAGGTTCGGCTCCGACGCCGGATAGGCGTTGGGCTTGAGCATCTCCCGGGCCCGTGCGTAGCCGTCCTTGAGCAGCGTGTCGCGGTGCTCACGGACCGCCTGGGGCCAGCGCGGGTCCTCGAACACGCCAGGCTCGGGCTCCAGCGAAACGTTGGCATTGATCAGCGACGTGCCACCCAGGCCGCAACCGACCACCACGTTCTGCTGGGCGTTGACGTGCAGGTCGAACAGCCCGGTACGCGAACCGATGTGGCCATCCGGATCGTGGACTTGCAGTTCCTCGGTGGCCGCGAGCAGGGTATTGGGGTATTCGCCGGGCTGGATTTCCCGGCCACGCTCCAGCAGGCACACCTTGCGCCCGGCCCGGGACAGACGCGAGGCAGCAATGCCGCCCCCATAGCCCGAACCGATGACGATCACGTCGTAATGCTCCTGGATGTCACTGATGGGTGTCGAGATCCGTGTCATGTTCAAGTCCTCTCAGGCAGAAGGGGCAACTCTGCGGTTGCCTGCAAATCGACAGGCGCACGAACGCCTGGCCACCGTCCCTCGCAAGGTCCGGCGACAGTCAGCGGGTGCTACAGGGGAAAAACCGGGCGCTATAGACGCGCACGCTGATTGACGGCGCGACGATGAATGCGTTTGTGCAAC
Source organism: Pseudomonas sp. St316 (assembly GCF_018325905.1). Taxonomy (NCBI): domain Bacteria; kingdom Pseudomonadati; phylum Pseudomonadota; class Gammaproteobacteria; order Pseudomonadales; family Pseudomonadaceae; genus Pseudomonas; species Pseudomonas sp. St316. Next base: position 6,274,766 of record NZ_AP021901.1, read on the forward strand.
AAGGTGGGAGGTGTCGGGACGCAGGTCGCCGATGACTGCGGGTGTGAGCGGGGGTCCTTGCTATCCATCATGCGTTCTCCCTGAACCTGATGTGGATAAAGTGGCGATGTCCTTGTGCCATGGAGTGAAGACAGCCCACAGACCCTCGTCAAGGGCGTGACTTAGAACTGTATGAAATTTGACCTATCGCGATTTGCGCTATGCCCGCCGTGGCTTGCAGCGTTTGACGAACAAGTTATCCACATGGCGACCCACAGCAAATGGGGACAAGTGTGCGGATGCCCGTTATTTTTCCATCGGCAAAGTGAATAAAAACCGTGACTTATGAACAATGACGGTTTTTACGGCCTATCGGTTGTTTTTTGATCAAAAGCCTGTAAGCCATAGCTGACAAGGCGTGTAGCTGTAAGCGAACACCTTATCCACAGAAGCGCCAACAGTGTTTGGGGGTAATTTTGACACTTCTGTGGAAAACCCTTTGAACGGCTTGTAAAACCGGGTTTTCCGGAGGTTTTCCTGATAAAAACAGTCAATCGATCATTTTATGATCAGCCCGCTGAACGCCCCGTCCCGTATGGCTTGCAGCGTACAGCGAACATCTTATCCACAGAAGCGCCAACAGAGATTGGGGGCAAGTTTCGACTGGAACGGCCTCTCATTCACATAGAAAAGCCAATAAAAACCGTGGGTTAAGCTGGCTATTTTTTGAGCGTAAGCCTGCAGGGCCTGGTTTGTATGGGGCGCAGCGAGGGGCGAACAGGTTATCCACAGAGGCGCGCACAGGGATTGTGGGTAACACCGCAACACCTTATGGGAGCGAGCCTGCTCGCGATGACGGGTTGTCAGCCACCATCATTGCTAACTGACAGACCGCTATCGCGAGCAAGCTCGCTCCCACAATGATTGGGTGTAGGCACAACGTCCAAACGCACCGCCAATCCCCTGTGGGAGCGAGCTTGCTCGCGATGGCGGAAGGTCGGTTGACGACGATGCAGGGCAGATTTAGCGAACCACCCCTTCCTCCACCAACAACTTGAGAATCGCCTCGGCCCCTGCCTCAGGGCTCATGCCCTTGAGCACCTGCCCGCCTCCGCCGCTGGCCTTGGCCGTGGCGGCTTTCATGCGGTCGGCGCCGCTCTTGGCCTTGATCACTTTCAGGCGTTTGGGGCGTGGCTTGGCCGGTTGCAGGGTTGCCACCGCCAGCAAGGTGTCGTCGATCACTTCGACTTCCTCGGCATGCAATGCCCCACGCCGGGCTGGGCCGTAGGCGCTTTGCCGGGGTTTTGGCGCAGCGTTATCCACAGTGGCCAGGAACGGCAGGCGCACTTTGAGGCGTCGCCGTTGGCCGCGGGGTAGGGCTTGCAGTACCAGGGCCACACCGCCATCGATGGACTCGACCTGGGCCAGCCCCACCACCAACGGCCAACCGAGGTTTTCCGCCAGCAAAAATGGAAGCATCCCCGAGCCTTCACCGGTTTCCGCCTGGCTGCCGGTGAGCACCACTTGGGCGCCAGCGTCACGCAGGTAGTCGGTCAGGGCCGGCAGGGCGTCGGCCCCGTCGGGGTTTTCCAGGACATGGAGTTCGTCCAGGCCCATGCCCAGGTAGGCGCGCAGGGCCGGCTCGGCCACGTCACCGGCGTGCAACACTTGCAGGTCGCTGCCGGCCAGTTGCAGGCCCAACTCCACGGCCCGGGCATCCTGTTCAGCGCGCCGGGGCCGCCCGGACGTGGGGTGGGCGCCGATGGACACGAGGCTGATCACTTGGGTACTCATCAACTTATCCTTCTTAAGCCGCATCGCGCCTAGCTTCGTTGCGGTAAGCCTCTACCGCCGCGATCAAGGCCTGGAGAATCGCCGCGCTGTCACCGATCACCGACAGGTCCGCCCGTTTGATCATGTCGCAACCCGGATCAAGGTTGATTGCCACCACTTTGTCGCAGGCACCAATGCCCTGCAGGTGCTGGATCGCCCCGGAAATCCCCACGGCCACGTAGACTCGCGCGGTAACCCAGGTGCCGGACGCACCGACCTGGCGATCGCGGGCCATGAAGCCGTCGTCCACCGCCACCCGCGAAGCGCCTTCGGTGGCGCCCAGGGCCGCTGCGGTCTTGTGGAAAAGATCCCAGTCCTTGACCCCGTTTCCGCCGGAGAAAATGAATTCGGCTTCGGCCATCGGGATCGCAGCCGGGTCCACCGCCACTGCGCCAAGGTCTTCAATGCGCGACAAGCTGCGGGCCACGCTTGTGGATAACTCCACCGGCAGGGCTTCGTGACGGGTTTCGCTGACCGGTTCAGCGCATTCGGCCGCCGCCAGGATCAAGCGCGCCAATGGCCGCGCCAGGTCTTGCAGGCCGGCACCGGCGCGGCCGATGCACTCTTCACCCTTGACCTGCCAGACCCGAGTGGCCGGGCGTTCGCCCAGGGCCGCGGCCAAACGCCGACCCAGTTCGCCACCACCGGTGCGGCTGTCAGGTAACAGCCAATGGCGTGGACTGAACTGGTTATCCACAGCCCGCAGGCCTTGCACGCGTTGTTCCGGTGCATAACCGCTGAATGCCTCGCCGTCGAGCACCAGCAAGCGGTCGACACCGGCCGTGGCGAAGGTACTTTCCTTGTGCTCGCCGAAGACCACCGCCAACACCGCGCCTTCGCTACCGGCAAGCTGGTGGGCCAGGCCCAGCAGATCGCGGTCGTGGCTGCTGAGGCGGCCACCGACCATGTCCGGCACCACACTGATGTAGAACGCCGGTTGCGGCACCTGATGCAACGGCAGTTGCACCTCGGCGGCGGCAGTACGCTTGGTCGCGCCACCCTGCTGGGCGCCGCTGCGGTCGATGCGCTTGATGCCGTTGGGGCCAATGAAACCAACACCATGAACGTTCTTGCGGATGATGCCGTTGGGGCCCATCCAGCTATGCTGCACCGGTTGCATGGCCGCGTGCAGCGGGTGCAGGCGGTTGCGGGCGATCCACTCGGCGCGAGGGTCGCGGCGGATGATGTCGCTCATGAGTGCACCTCCGCGGGTTCACGTTTGGTCGGGGCCACGGGTTTGTTCGGGGCCGCGTCTTCGAGCAGCGCATCGGCCACCAGTTCGGCAATGTCCTTGATCATCGGCCGCGGCTCGACCACGCCTTCCAGCATCGCGGTGCACTGTGGACAACCCACGGCCACCAGTTCGGCGCCGGTCTCGCGGATGTCTTCCATGCGCATGTCAGGGATCCGCTGCTTGCCCGGAATGTCCGTGATCGGCGCGCCACCACCACCGCCGCAGCAACGCGAACGGAACCCGGAACGCTGCATCTCCTTGACCTCGATACCCAGCGCACGCAGCACTTGGCGCGGCGCCTCGTATTCGCCGTTGTAGCGACCCAGGTAGCACGGGTCGTGATAGGTCACGCTGTCACCCTTGTGCTGGCCCAGATTCAGTGCGCCTGCGTCGATGATCTCCGCCATGTAGGTGCTGTGGTGCTGCACCAGGTAGTTGCCATCGAAAGCGCCGTATTCGTTTTTCAGCACGTGAAAACTGTGCGGATCGCAGGTGACGATGCGGTTGAAGTTGTATTTGGCCAGGGTCTGGATGTTGCGCTTGGCCAACAGCTGGAACGTCGCCTCATCACCCAGGCGCCGGGCCACGTCGCCGCTGTCGCGTTCCTCGAGGCCGAGCACGGCGAAGTCGATCTTCGCCGCCTTGAGCACTTTGACGAACGCGCGCAGGGTGCGCTGGTTGCGCATGTCGAAGGCACCGTCGCCGACCCAGAACAGCACGTCGGTGGATTTCTTCTCGCTGAGCAGGTTCAGGTTCAAGTCCGCCGCCCAGTTCATCCGCCCGCCTGGGGCGAAGCCGCCAGGGTTGTCGGTGGCGATGAGGTTTTCCAGCACCTCGGCGCCTTTGTTCGGCGTTGCGCCCTTTTCCAGGGTCAGGTGACGACGCATGTCGACGATGGCATCGACGTGCTCGATCATCATCGGGCATTCCTCGACGCAGGCCCGGCAGGTGGTGCAGGACCACAGGGTCTCGGCGTCCACCAGGCCGTTGACGATCGGCTGATGTGGGTTACCGCTGTGCTCGCCCACCGGTTTGCCGGGGTATGGGCTGCCGGCGAATTTCGCATCGGTGCCGCCGGCCAGGCCGACGACCATGTCCTGGATGAGTTTTTTCGGGTTCAGCGGCTGGCCAGCGGCAAAGGCCGGGCACGCGGCTTCACATTTACCGCACTGCACGCAGGCGTCGAAGCCAAGCAGTTGGTTCCAGGTGAAATCCTTGGGTTTTTCCACCCCTAGCGGTGCAGTCGGGTCGTTCAGGTCCAGCGGTTTGAGACCGGTGGAACGACCGCCGCCAAAGCGCTCGGCGCGACGGTGCCAAGCCAGGTGCAGGGCGCCGGCAAAGGCGTGCTTCATCGGCCCGCCCCAGGTCATGCCGAAGAACAACTCCGAAACGCCCCACAGCACACCAACACCGAGCACTGCCGCCACCAGCCAGCCACCGAAGTTTTCCGGGAGGATACCGGCCACCGGCAGGGTCACCAGGAAAAACGACGCCGAGAAGGCCAACAGGCTTTTCGGCAGGCGCATCCAGGGGCCCTTGGACAAACGGGCCGGCGGATTGCGCCGACGCAGGTAGACGAAGATCGCACCGACGAACATCACCGCCGACATCAACAGCAATGCGTAGCCAAGGAAACGGTTATGCAGGCCAAAGCCGTGGACCAGGATCGCCAGCACCACCGACGCGACCGCGCCACCGGCCGTGGCGACGTGGGTATTGGCAATGTATTTGTCCCGCGCCACCACATGGTGCAAATCCACCATGTAGCGCTTGGGCATGGCCAAGAGACCGCCGATCAGGTCGACCTTGGCCGGTCGTCCGCGGCGCCACATGTTCACCCGCCGCAAGGCGCCAAGGACCGCGAGGCCCAGGGCGGCGAACAGCAGGATGGGAAGAAGGGTGTTCAACATAGGTGTTGCTCCCAAAGACTTCAGGGTCTTGCAGGTCGAGATGCCTTACCCGGCTCCTGTGGGAGCGAGCTTGCTCGCGATTGCATTCTGTCAGTCCTGTTTGAATTGACTGACCCACCGCTTTCGCGAGCAAGCTCGCTCCCACAGGATCATGTGCAAGCTGTTAGAAGTCCTTGCACAACCGCAGGGCGTCATAGATGGCCGCGTGGGTATTCCGCTGGGCCACGCAGTCGCCGATGCGGAACAGCAGGTAACCATCGCCGCTCTGCTCCAGGCACGGCTGGGGCTTGATCGCGAACAGGGCTTCAACGTCGATCTGACCCTTGTTGCGCGAACCTTCCTTGAGGGCGTAGTAGATTTCTTCGTCCGGACGCACGCCGTTCTCTACCACCACCTGATCCACCACGCGCTCTTCCTTGGCCCCGGTGTATTCGTTTTCCAGCACCGCCACCAGCTTGTCGCCCTCGCGGTAGACCTTCTCCAGCATCATGTCCCCGGTCATGATCACTTCTTTCGGGTACATGCTGCGGTAGTAGGTAGGGAACGAGGTCCCGCCAATGGCTACGCCCGGCTTGATGTCGTCGGTGACGATCTCGACCTGGCTGCCTTTGTCGGCGAGGAAGTCCGCCACCGACATGCCGGTGAACTCACAAATGGTGTCGTAGACCAGCACGTTCTTGCCCGGCGCGACCTTGCCGTCGAGCACGTCCCAACTGCTGACCACCAGCCCTTCGGCGGCGCCCCAGTGCTCGTTCTGCTCCAGGAACGGATGCCCGCCAACCGCCAGCACGACCACGTCCGGACGCACGTCCATGATGGTTGCCGCGTCAGCCGCCACGCCCAGGCGCAGGTCGACTTTCAACCGCGCCAGCTCCAGTTGGAACCAGCGGGTGATACCGGCGATCTGGTCCCGTTGCGGGGCTTTCGAGGCGGTGGTGATCTGCCCGCCGATGAATTCTTTCTTCTCGAACAGGGTCACGTCGTGCCCACGTTCGGCCGCCACGCGAGCGGCTTCCATACCCGCAGGACCGGCACCGACCACCACCACCTTGCGTTTCGGCCCGGTAGATTTTTCGATGATGTGCGGCACGCCCATGTATTCACGGGAGGTCGCGGCGTTCTGGATGCACAGTACGTCCAGCCCTTGGTACTGGCGGTCGATGCAGTAGTTGGCGCCGACGCACTGCTTGATCTGGTCGATCTGGCCCATCTTGATCTTGGCGATCAGGTGCGGGTCGGCGATGTGGGCGCGGGTCATGCCGACCATGTCGACGTAACCGCCCTCCAGGATCCGCGTGGCCTGGTTCGGGTCCTTGATGTTCTGCGCGTGCAGCACCGGGACCTTGACCACTTCCTTGATACCGGCGGCCAGGTGCAGGAACGGCTCCGGTGGATAACTCATGTTCGGGATAACGTTGGCCAGGGTGTTGTGGGTGTCGCAACCCGAACCCACCACGCCGATGAAATCCAGCATGCCGGTATCGTCGTAGTACTTGGCGATCTGCTTCATGTCCTCGTGGGACAGGCCGTCCGGGTGGAACTCGTCACCGCACAGGCGCATGCCCACGCAGAAATCGTCGCCCACTTCGGCACGCACGGCCTTGAGCACTTCCAGGCCGAACTTCATCCGGCCCTCGAAAGTGCCACCCCACTCGTCGGTACGCTTGTTGACCCGCGGGCTCCAGAACTGGTCGATCATGTGCTGGTGCACGGCCGACAGCTCGACGCCATCCAGGCCACCGGCCTTGGCGCGCTTGGCGGCGCTGGCGTAGTTGCCGATCACCCGCCAGATTTCTTCCGGCTCGATGGTTTTGCAGGTGGCGCGGTGCACCGGCTCACGTACGCCAGACGGCGACATCAGGGTTGGCCAGTTGAAACCGTCCCAGCGCGAGCGCCGGCCCATGTGGGTAATCTGGATCATGATCTTGGCGCCATGCTTGTGCATGGCGTCGGCCAGGTTCTGGAAATGCGGGATGATGCGGTCGGTGGACAAGTTCACCGAGCTCCACCATTCCTGCGGGCTGTCGATGGCCACCACCGACGAGCCACCGCAGATCGCCAGGCCGATGCCGCCCTTGGCCTTCTCTTCGTAATACTTGACGTACCGATCGGTGGTCATGCCGCCGTCGGTGGCGTAGACCTCGGCGTGCGCGGTGCTGAGCACGCGGTTGCGGATGGTCAGCTTGCCGATCTGGATCGGCTGGAACATTGCTTCAAAAGCCATGGCGCAATCCTCGACTTACAACGGCTTGACGATGAACAGGCCGTCGTCGTGGCCTTCTTCGGAACCGCCGTAGACCTGCTCGGCCACGGTGCGGATCTTGCTGCCGCGAGCGGCGAGGATCTGGTCCATGGCGCCGGCGAACCAGCCGGTGAACATGTAGTCGACCTTGCGCCCGACCTTGCCGTACACATAGACGAACGCCGAGTGTTCGAGCTTGACGCTGCAAGTGCCTTTATCGAGATCGATGTCCTGGATCTTGAACAGGCCCCAGCCGCGCTGCGACAGGCGCTTCATGTAGTGTTCGAACACCGCGACGCCTTCCAGGCCATGGCATTCGGCTTCTTTTTCACACCAGTGCCAGGCGGATTTGTAGCCAGCCTTGTAGAGAATCTCGGCGTAGGCCTCGGCGCCCAGCACTTCTTCGATGCCCATGTGGTTATTGACGAAAAAGTGACGCGGCACGTACAGCATCGGCAGGGCGTCGGAGGTCCAGACACCGGTTTCGCTGTCGACTTCGATAGGCAGTTGCGGGGCGATCTTGGCCATGAAAACTTGACTCCGGAAATTCGTGGTATTGCCTGCGGCGCAGAGGGCCGCAGGTAGAGGATTGGCGGTGCGGCGGCGTTTATTCGCCCCAGACGTCTTTCAAGACGTTGACCCAGTTTTCGCCCATGATCTTGCGCACCACCCGCTCGGAGTGGCCGCGCTTGAGCAGCGTCTCGGTGAGGTTCGGGAACTCGCCCACGGTGCGGATGCCCAGGGGGTTGATGATCTTGCCGAAGCTGGTCAGACGACGGGCGTAGCCCTTGTCGTGGGTCAGCATTTCGAAGAAGTCCTGGCCGTGGCCCTGGGTGAAGTCGGTGCCGATGCCGATGGCGTCTTCGCCGACGATGTTCATGGTGTATTCGATGGCTTCGGCGTAGTCGTCGATGGTCGAATCGATGCCCTTGGCCAGGAACGGCGCGAACATGGTCACGCCGACGAAACCGCCGTGGTCGGCGATGAACTTCAGTTCTTCATCGGATTTGTTGCGCGGGTGTTCTTTCAGGCCGGACGGCAGGCAGTGGGAATAGCAGACCGGTTTCCTGGATTCGAGGATGACTTCTTCGGAAGTCTTGGAACCGACGTGGGACAGGTCACACATGATGCCGACCCGGTTCATCTCGGCGACGATTTCGCGACCGAAGCCCGACAGGCCGCCGTCGCGCTCGTAGCAACCGGTGCCCACCAGGTTCTGGGTGTTGTAGCACATCTGCACCACACCGACGCCGAGCTGCTTGAAGATCTCGACATAGCCAAGCTGGTCTTCGAAGGCGTGGGCATTCTGGAAGCCGAAGATAATGCCGGTCTTGCCCTGCTCCTTGGCGCGACGGATGTCGGCGGTGGTTTTCACCGGGATCACCAGGTCGCTGTTCTCGCGGATCAGTTTCTGGCTGGCGGCGATATTGTTGATGGTGGCCTGGAAGCCCTCCCACACCGACACGGTGCAGTTGGCGGCGGTCAGGCCGCCCTTGCGCATGTCCTCGAACAGGTCGCGGTTCCACTTGGCAATGATCAGCCCGTCGATAACGATGCTGTCAGCGTGCAGTTCGGCTGGGCTCATCAGGCAGTCCCCTTTTGTCAGCGATTCATGCGCCGAATCGTGTGCCGGCGCTTTGGGGCCAGCATATGCCGGAGGGCCGTGGCGACCCGGTGCAAAAACGACAGGGGAATTGCCGAAAGCGTCAATCCACGACAATGGACTGCAACAGGCCCACCCTGCCCGTCTGTTCTTTAGCCGACGCTTGCGCCAGAATCCGCCGCATCACTGGTTTTCACTGGACTCGAGCGGCAACGCAATGAAATCACTCTTCCTGGCTTTGGCACTGATCAGCACCGTCGCACATGCGACCGAAGACACCGAGCAAAACCCTTGCGACGCGGTGGAAAACGACGTCCAGACCCTGGCCTGCTCGGCCTACGGCAAGACCGCCGCTGAACAATTGCTGAGCGAAAACCTGCAAAGCCTCAACGAGCGCCTGCAAACCCGCTACGCCAGCGACAAGACCCAGCTCAACGACATCACCACCAAGGTCAAGGCCGCCCAGCAACTGTGGCTCAAACAACGCGAGGCCGACTGCGCCATCGCCGCTTTCCCGGCCAAACCCGGCAGCGAAGCCTATAAAATCGCCGAAAACGACTGCATGGCTCAGGTCAGCGATGACCGATCCGAGTTTCTGGAGTCGATTGGGCAGGAGTGAGGCAATATCCAGACACCTTTCACGCGTTGGCCCTGGAGTGGATATAAGTCAGGATTCGCAAATCTTATAAAAGACTTATATCCTTCCATGAACACTATTCACTGGACCAGAAAAGCCGTTAAGCAGCTTTTGAAATTGCACTCAGCCCATCAGGCTCAGGTTCGGGACGCCGTTACGGCGCTCGCCCAGATGCCTGACGTGGTGAACGTCAAAGCACTTGTCGGTCATGACTATGCCTATCGTCTTAGGGTAGGCCGTTATCGAGTCATATTCGATTGGGACGGGGCGATCAAGGTCGTCAGCATTCAAGAGGTCAAGAAACGCGATGAACGTACCTACTGATATTCAGATCATCAACGATGCGGATGGGAGCCCGGCATTCGTGGTCATCCCCTATGCCCAATACATTGCCCAAAACAGACTGCAACCCGATCTGATTCCCCATGAAGTCGTCAGCCGAATCGTCGACGGCGCCACGCCCATCCGTGCATGGCGCGAGCACTTGAATCTGACGCAGGATGAAGTTGCCAGGCGCCTGGGCATTTCTCAACCGGCGTTCGCGCAGCAGGAATCCGTTGCCAAGCCTCGCCGGGCAACCCGCGAGAAAATTGCCGCGGTCTTTGGTATCCATGCCGATCAGTTGGAGCTGTAAGCTGCACGCCACCCTTGAACGAAGAGAACCACATGAAAACCTGCGGCATCGAGATAAAGGGCAGCGAAGCGATCATCGCCGTTGCCGCGCTGGAACAGCAGGCGCTGACCCATGTCGCGTTGAACACCAAGAAAATCGCCCTGGACGATGATGACGAAGCCGCCAACGTCAAGGCATTCGCCGCCCAGGTGCGGGCATTCGTGGCCGAGCAGGGCATCGAGCGCATCGCCATCAAGAAGCGCAGCAAGAAAGGCGAGTTCGCCGGTGGGCCGACGACGTTCAAGATCGAAGGCGTTTTCCAGTTGCTGGAAGGCTGCGAAGTGACGTTGCTGTCACCGCAGACCATCAATGCACAGGCCAAGAAACACGATTTCGCCCTGCCGGCCACGCTGAACAAGTATCAGCACGAGGCGTACAAGGCGGCATGCTCGGCGTTGATGAAGAAATAGACTTTCTCCAGCCGGATACGGTACCTGTGGCGAGGGAGCTTGCTCCCGCTGGGGCGCGAAGCGGCCCTTTTTGGGCCTGCTGCACAGTCCAGCGGGAGCAAGCGCCCTCGCCACACGCTGTTTGGGCTCGCTACCCCTTGCGATCCCCCTTCAACCAATCGGCAAGCGCCTTGTCCTCCAGCGCATATCCACCGCGGCTGGACTTCCACACCAATTCCTTATTGCGGGCCAGGTCGGGACGACGAAGGCCTGTCAAACCAGCTCCCTCCCATCCCCCTGGCGACGCCGATCCTCCCGCGGGCAGCGCGCGAACCGGGCCCGATAGCTGCGGGTGAAGTACGACGGTGACTCAAAACCGCAGGCAATGCTCACCTCCAACACACTCATGTCGGTCTGGCGCAGCAGCTGCCGGGCCTTTTCCAGGCGCAGGCGCAGGTAGAAGTTGCTCGGGGTGTCGTTCAGGTGCAGGCGGAACAGCCGTTCGAGTTGGCGACGGGTGACGCCGATCGACTCGGCCAGCGCCAAGGTACTCAGGGGTGGTTCGCTGTGGGTTTCCATCTCGCCGATGACATGCGCCAGCTTTTTATTGCGAATGCCGTAGCGGTTGGCGATTTCCATGCGCTGGTGATCTTTGCGCGGGCGGATGCGGCCGAGCACGAACTGCTCACTGACCTGGATCGCCAGTTCCGAACCGTGGGCCTGGCCGATCAGGTCCAGCATCAGGTCGATGGACGCGGTGCCGCCGGCGCAGGTGATGCGACGGCGGTCGATTTCGAACAGTTCCTGAGTCACGCTGAGCTGTGGATAAGACTCCTTGAACGCTTCGATCGCTTCCCAATGCAAGGTCACGCGGTGCCCTTGCAACAACCCCGCCTCGGCCAGGACCACGCTGCCGGTGTCGATGCCGCCCAGGGTCACGCCTTCGTTGTCCAGCCGATGCAGCCAGCGCTCCAGGGCCTGGGTGGTGAATTTCAGCGGCTCGAACCCCGCCACCACCCAGAGCGTGGCGCCCTTTTTCAGCGGCTCCAACGCGGCATCGGCGTTGACCGACATGCCATTGCTCGCCAGCACCGCCCCGCCATCGACACTCAGCACATGCCAGCGGTACAGCTCGCCACGAAAACGATTGGCGACCCGCAACGGCTCGATGGCCGAAATGAAGCCGATGGCCGAGAAACCCGGCATCAACAAGAAGTAGAAATCCTGGGACATGGAACGCACTCGGTTGGCGGGCAGCGTGCGGACCTTGATACGCCAGTTGCAAGCGTCGTTCAAGCGCACAGGTCGCTGCAGTGCAAGAGCACGTCGCCGCTGTGCGTTTTGCCCCGCCCGGGGCTGCGTAATTTGGCATCACCGGCGCGCAGACTCCGGGCCCCATAACAATAAGCTGCCGAGGAACCTGACAATGAAACGACTGATCAGCTACTGCGTTCTTGCACTCAGCGCTACCCAACTCCTGAGCCCGGCCGCCATGGCAGCCGAGCCCGCCGCATGCCAGAACGTGCGCCTGGGCGTGGTCAACTGGACCGACGTCATCGCCACCAGCGCCCTGACCCAAGTGATGCTCGATGGCCTCGGCTACAAGACCAAGCAGACCAGTGCCTCCCAGCAAATCATCTTCGCCGGTATCCGCGACCAGCGCCTGGACCTGTTCCTGGGCTACTGGAACCCGCTGATGACCCAGACCATCACCCCGTTCGTCGAGGCCAAGCAGGTCAAGGTGCTGGAGCAGCCCAGCCTCAAGGACGCCCGCGCGACCCTGGCCGTGCCAACCTACCTGGCCGACAAGGGCCTGAAGACCTTCGCCGACATCGCCAAATTCGAAAAGGAGCTGGGCGGCAAGATCTACGGTATTGAGCCCGGTTCCGGCGCCAATACCCAGATCAAGGCAATGATCGCCAAGAACCAGTTCGGCCTGGGCAAATTCCAACTGGTGGAGTCCAGCGAAGCCGGCATGCTCGCCGCCGTGGACCGCGCCGTGCGGCGCAAGGAAGCCGTGGTGTTCTTCGGCTGGGCGCCGCACCCGATGAACGTCAACGTACAAATGACCTACCTCACCGGCAGCGACGACGCTCTCGGCCCGAACGAAGGCATGGCCACCGTGTGGACCGTCACCGCGCCGGACTACGCCCAACAATGCCCGAACGTCGGCCGCCTGCTGAGCAACCTGACGTTCAGCGCCGAAGATGAGAGCCGGATGATGCAGCCGTTGCTCGATCACAAGGACCCGCTCGAATCGGCCCGGCAATGGCTCAAGGATCATCCGCAAGACAAGCAGCGCTGGCTCGAAGGCGTGACCACCTTCGACGGCAAGCCCGCCGCCGACAACCTGAAACTCACCAGCAACTGAATAACCGTTATCCATCTGCGTAGCGCCAAACGGCTGCGCAGTGACTCACCACGCCTGAAGGAATCCGCACCATGAACCACGACGTCATCATCACCTGCGCACTCACCGGTGCTGGCGACACGACCGCCAAGAGCCCTCACGTGCCGGTCACCCCGAAACAGATTGCCGCCGCTGCCGTCGAGGCGGCAAAGGCCGGGGCCACGGTGGTCCACTGCCACGTCCGCGACCCACAGACCGGCAAGTTCAGCCGCGACGTGGCGCTGTACCGCGAAGTGATGGAGCGCATCCGTGAGGCGGACGTGGACATCATCGTCAACCTCACCGCCGGCATGGGTGGCGACCTGGAGATCGGTGCGGGCGAACGGCCGATGGAGTTCGGTCCCAACACCGACCTGGTCGGTCCGCTGACCCGCCTGGCCCACGTCGAAGAGCTGTTGCCGGAAATCTGTACGCTGGATTGCGGCACCCTGAACTTCGGCGACGGCGACACCATTTACGTCTCCACCCCGGCGCAACTGCGGGCCGGCGCCAAGCGCATCACTGAGCTGGGGGTCAAGGCCGAGCTGGAGATCTTCGACACCGGTCACCTGTGGTTCGCCAAGCAACTGATCAAGGAAGGCCTGCTGGACAACCCGCTGTTCCAACTCTGCCTGGGCATCCCGTGGGGCGCGCCGGCCGACACCACCACCATGAAAGCCATGGTCGACAACCTGCCGGCAGGCGCGGTGTGGGCCGGCTTCGGCATCGGCCGCATGCAAATGCCGATGGCCGCCCAAGCGGTGCTGTTGGGGGGCAACGTGCGGGTCGGGCTGGAGGACAACCTCTGGCTGGACAAAGGCGTGCTCGCCACTAACGGCCAACTGGTGGAGCGCGCGGGGGAAATTCTCAGCCGCCTCGGCGCCCGCGTGCTCACCCCGGCTGAAGGGCGCAAAAAGATGGGCCTGACCCAGCGCGGCTAACCAAACATCTACCTCCCCTACAGGGGAAACAACCTGTGGGAGCAAGGCTTGCCCGCGATGACGGTATGTCAACCGACATCCCTGTTGACTCTACTGCCGCTATCGCGGGCAAGCCTTGCTCCCACAGGAGATCCTCGAACTATTCTTCAGGAAATCACCATGAGCTTTATCACCGACATCAAGACCTTCGCCGCCCTGGGCAGCGGTGTGATCGGCAGCGGCTGGGTCAGCCGCGCCCTGGCCCATGGCCTGGACGTCGTCGCCTGGGACCCGGCGCCGGGCGCCGAAGCGGCGTTGCGCAAGCGCGTCGCCAACGCCTGGGGCGCGCTGGAGAAACAGGGCCTGGCGCCCGGTGCCTCCCAGGATCGACTGCGCTTTGTTGCAACCATCGAAGAATGCGTGCGCGACGCCGACTTCATCCAGGAAAGTGCCCCCGAGCGCCTGGAACTGAAGCTCGACCTGCACAGCCAGATCAGCGCCGCCGCCAAGCCGAACGCGTTGATCGGTTCCAGTACCTCGGGGCTGTTGCCGAGCGAGTTCTACGAAGGCGCTACCCATCCGGAGCGCTGCGTGGTCGGGCACCCGTTCAACCCGGTCTACCTGTTGCCGCTGGTGGAAGTGGTCGGCGGCAAAAACACCGCGCCCGAAGCCGTGCAAGCGGCGATGCAGGTGTACGAATCCCTCGGCATGCGGCCACTGCACGTGCGCAAGGAAGTGCCCGGCTTCATTGCCGACCGCCTGCTCGAAGCGCTCTGGCGCGAAGCCCTGCACCTGGTCAACGATGGCGTGGCCACCACCGGGGAAATCGACGATGCGATCCGCTTTGGCGCCGGCTTGCGCTGGTCGTTCATGGGCACGTTCCTGACCTACACCCTGGCCGGCGGCGATGCCGGGATGCGCCACTTCATGGCCCAGTTCGGCCCGGCGCTGCAGTTGCCGTGGACCTACCTGCCAGCGCCAGAGCTGACCGAAAAGCTGATCGACGATGTGGTGGACGGCACCCGCGAGCAACTGGGCCGCCACAGCATTTCGGCTCTGGAACGCTATCGTGATGATTGCCTGCTGGCGGTGCTAGAGGCGGTGAAGACTACCAAGGCCAAACATGGCATGGCCTTTACCGAATAAACCCTGGTTTTTGGGCCAGCAGCGCTGGCCCCGTCGCGAGCAAGCTCGCTCCCACAGGAATTTCGTGGTGTGAACATTATTTATTTCACTCGGAAGATCCCCTGTGGGAGCGAGCTTGCTCGCGATAGCGCCAGCCCAGTCACCACAACTGTCGGAACCAGGATCATGCCCATCCTTACCACCTACCAAACCCGCATCCTCCCCGAATGGGTCGATTACAACGGCCACCTGCGCGATGCCTTCTACCTGCTGATCTTCAGCTACGCCACCGACGCGCTGATGGACCGGCTCGGCCTGGACAGCCAGAACCGCGAGGCCAGCGGCCACTCGCTGTTCACCCTCGAACTGCACCTGAACTACCTGCACGAAGTGAAGCTCGACGCCCAGGTCGAGGTGCATACGCACATCATCGGGCACGATGCCAAACGCCTGCACCTCTACCACAGCCTGCATCTGGTCGGCGGCGATAAAGCGCTGGCCGGCAATGAACAGATGCTGCTGCACGTCGACCTGGCCGGCCCCCGCTCGGCGCCCTTCACGCAACAGGCCCTGGGCCGGCTCGACGCTTTGCTCGAAGAACAATCCGACCTGCCACCGCCGACCTACATCGGCCGGGTCATCGCCCTGCCTCCCGCCCGATAAGCCTTGCACAGGAGATCGCATGAGCACCGCCGCCGTTGTTGCCGACTTCCGCCGTTATCCCCTGATCTTCCCATTGACCACCGCCACACCGTTGGCCGACCGGGTGCAAGTGACGTGGGCCGATGGCCGGGCCAGCCCCTTTCATCACCCGTGGCTGCGGGACAACTGCCCTTGCCCACAATGCGTCTACAGCGTCACCCGCGAGCAGGTGCTGGAAATCGTCGATGTACCTGAAGACCTGACACCCACGGCGACTCGCCTCGACGACGAAGGCTGCCTGTGTGTGGCGTGGCAGGACGGTCACCAGAGCCGTTTCGACCCAGGCTGGTTGCGCGCCCACGCCTACGATGATCAGTCCCGAGCCGAGCGCCTGGCGAACAAGCCCCGGCGCCAACTGTGGCGGCACGACCTGCAATTGCCAGTGTTCGACTACCCGGCGCTGATGGACGATACCGATGCGTTGTTGCAATGGTTGCTGGCGGTGCGCGACATCGGCCTGACCCAGGTGCGCGGCGTACCCATCGAACCCGGCTCGCTGAAACGGATTGCCCAGCGCATTTCCTTCATCCGCGAGAGCAACTTCGGCGTGCTGTTCAACGTGCAGTCCAAGGCCGATGCCGACAGTAATGCCTACACGGCTTTCAACCTGCCGCTGCACAGTGATTTGCCGACCCGGGAATTGCAGCCGGGGCTGCAATTCCTGCATTGCCTGGCGAATGACGCCGACGGTGGCGAGAGCATTTTTGTCGACGGTTTCGCCATCGCCGAGGCCCTGCGCCAGGAAGATCCCGAGGCCTTTGCCGCGCTGTGTGAAATCCCGGTGGAGTTTCGCAACAAGGACCGCCACAGCGACTACCGCTGCCTCGCGCCGATCATCGCACTGGACGCCCTGGGACAGGTCTCGGAGATCCGCATGGCGAACTTCCTGCGCGGGCCGTTCGACACCTCGGTCGAGCAGATGCCCAAGCTTTACCGCGCCTACCGCCGCCTCATCGCCCTGACCCGCGAGGCACAATTTCGCTTGGTACAGCGCCTCGAACCCGGCCAACTCTGGTGCTTCGATAACCGCCGCACCCTCCACGCCCGCAACGCCTTCGACCCGGCTTCCGGGGCCCGGCATTTCCAGGGGTGTTATGTGGATCGGGATGAGTTGTTGTCGCGGATTCTGGTGTTGCAGCGTTAGACCGCGTCATCGTTCATCGCGAGCAAGCTCGCTCCCACAGGTTTTGTGAACGACACAGCCCCCCTGTGGGAGCGAGCTTGCTCGCGATAGCGGCCTATCAGCCCCCCGGATTCACACAGGCAAAAAAATCCCCGATCCAGCCGTGACAGGATCGGGGCAGGTTGCGTTACTGGAGGAGCCGTCGCGCGAGGGTGACCAAACCATCGTGATTCAGCTTGAGGTCAGTGTGCCCAGTCCAGCCCCGTGCAAGTTAGCCGAAAACGACGTTTCCATAGTCATTCATGACATGGCGACCATTTGCCCTTGCCGCCGCTTCGGGTGGCTACCAGAATCGAGACACGACCCCAATCCCTGAACAAGGAAAAGCGTCATGATGTACGCCGATTTGATCGACCAGGAAGACCTGCTGGGCCACCTCAAGGCCCTGGGCCTGCAAATACCCAGTGGCTCCACCGCCGAGCAGGCGTGCGAGTGTGCCGTGCGGGGACTGGACACCGTCCGTGCCAATGATTTGCGGCGGATGGTCAAGGAGATGTACACCAGCAGCGCCACTATCCTGCCGGCCGTGCGCCAGGCGATTGATAAGCAACTGTTGCCAGCGTTGATGCAGTACCAGCAGAACCATAGCGCCTGATAGAACCCAATCGCGAGCAAGCTTTGCTCCCACGGATCTCTGGAGTGAGCACTGCCTGCTTCACCCAGAAGATCCCCTGTGGGAGCAAAGCTTGCTCGCGATGAAGGCGCCTAGGTCTAGAGCCTCACACTGGCAAACGTCGACTCATTACGCGCCTGGCTCAGCGCCGACAGCGGCCCGGACAATGGCGACAGCACCAGCGCCTGCGGCAGCGGCATCATCGCCACCTGTTGCGTGGTGTTGGAACCAACGCGTTCGTCGCGCGGCGGAATGCCGAAGTATTCGCGGTAGCACTTGGAGAAGTGCGGGGTGGAGACGAAGCCGCACACCGAGGCCACTTCGATGATCGACATCGGCGTCTGCTTGAGCAGTTGCCGTGCACGAATCAGCCGCAGCTTGAGGTAATAGCGCGACGGCGAGCAGTGCAGGTATTTCTGGAACAACCGCTCCAACTGGCGCCGGGACACGGCGACGTACACCGCCAGTTCGTCCAGGTCGATCGGCTCTTCGAGGTTGGCCTCCATCAGTGCGACGATTTCCTGCAACTTCGGCTGGTTGGTGCCGAGCATGTGCTTGAGTGGCACACGCTGGTGGTCCTGTTCGTTGCGGATGCGCTCGTAGACAAACATTTCCGAGATCGCTGCCGACAGTTCACGACCGTGATCGCGGCTGATCAGGTGCAGCATCATGTCCAGCGGCGCGGTGCCACCGGAGCTGGTGAAGCGGTTACGGTCGAGGGTGAACAGACGAGTGCTCATCGACACCCGCGGGAAGGCTTCCTGCATCGCCGCCAGGCATTCCCAGTGCACGCTGCAATCGAATCCGTCCAACAGGCCGGCGCAGGCCAGGGCCCAACTGCCGGTACAAACCGCGCCGAGGCGACGGGATTGGCGGGCCTGGCTCTGCAGCCACGACACGTGTTCGCGGGTCACGGTGCGCTGGATGCCGATGCCGCCACAGACGATGACAGTATCCAGGGCCGGCGCCTTGTGCATGGAGGCGTCGGGGGTGATCTGCAGGCCGTCACTGGCCCAGACTTGGCCGCCATCGACGGTGAGGGTGGTCCAGCGATACAGCTCGCGACCGGACAACTGGTTGGCCATGCGTAGCGGTTCTACCGCGGACGCCAGGGAAATCAGCGTGAAATTGTCCAGCAGCAAAAAGCCGATGGATTGAGGCGCACGGTTCTGGGGTTGGGCCCCGGAGTTGGACGTCGTCATCGCGGTATCTCCTCACACAAAGCGGGTGATGGCCTCAGGCGGAGGCTCTTTTTATTGGTTATTGCCCTCGTTCTCACAAAGGAGCTGGGCTTTACAGCAATAGAGCAATTGCCATGCCTAAAATTGAATACGCGTTCAATAAATCCTGAAAACGACATCACGACCTGTCTATATAAGGCGTGCATCGAGTACGGATTATGAGCGCCATCAATGGCGGCAGACACCTGCCACAGCGGGCCGTGAGCAGTTCGGTAGCACTTGTGGGTACTGGGCTGCGCCGCTTGCGCAACGCGTATCACCACAGGTGCGGATGACGGACGGTCGAGCGCGATTCAGCGGTTGGCTCGACAACAGGGCGCTTGTCTGTTTGCGACGCGCTAAAAGGTGGCGCGCTTGCAGATCGGTGTTCATTTTGTGAGCGGTTTTCGATCTTGTGGATGAAGGGAAAATCCGTGGGAGCAAAGCTTGCTCGCGATGAAAACGACGCGCCCCTTCCGGCATCGTGGCGCCTGTTTCGCGGGCAAGCCTTGCTCCCACAGAAAATCCCTTGCCACAGTGCGCTGTGCAGACTTGGCCTCAGCACTCCACCGCACTGACCGCCAAGCCGCCGCGCGAGGTCTCTTTGTATTTGTCGTGCATGTCGGCACCGGTATCACGCATGGTGCGGATCACCCGGTCCAGGGAAATGAAATGCTGGCCATCCCCGCGCAAGGCCATTTGGGCAGCGTTGATGGCCTTGACCGCAGCGATCGCATTGCGCTCGATGCACGGCACCTGCACCAGGCCGCCCACTGGATCGCAGGTCAGGCCGAGGTTGTGTTCCAGGCCGATTTCCGCCGCGTTGCACAGTTGTTCCGGGGTGGCCCCGAGAATCTCCGCCAGGCCCGCCGCCGCCATGGCGCAGGCCGATCCCACCTCGCCCTGGCAACCGACTTCGGCGCCGGAAATCGATGCGTTCTTTTTGCACAGGATCCCGACGGCCGCCGCACCAAGGAAATAATCCACGACGTTGGCGTCGGTGACCGCTTCGCTGAACTTCATGAAGTAATGCAGCACCGCCGGAATGATCCCCGCCGCCCCGTTGGTCGGCGCCGTGACCATGCGCCCGCCGGCGGCGTTCTCTTCGTTGACCGCCAGGGCGAACAGGTTGACCCACTCCATGGCGCTGAGGGTCGAGCCAATGACGTTGGGTTTGTTCAGTTCTTGCAGGCTGCGGTGCAACTTGGCCGCCCGCCGACGCACATTCAAACCGCCCGGCAGGATGCCTTCATGCTTGAGGCCCTGCTCGACGCAATCCTGCATGGCCCGCCACAGTTTCATCAGGCCGCTGCGAATCTCTTCCTCGGAACGCCAGACCTTTTCGTTGGCCAGCATCAACTGGGCCACCCGCAGGTCGTGGGTGCAGCACAGTTGGAGCAACTCTTCGGCGCTGGAAAAATCGTAAGGCAGCTCGGTGCGATCCAGGTCCACCACGCCGCTGGAGGCCTGGGCCTGGTCGACGACGAAACCACCGCCAACCGAGTAATAAGTTTCACGGTGCAGCTCGCCGTCGGCGCCCTCGGCCACCAGCGTCATCGCATTGGGATGGAACGGCAGGTTCTCGTCGATCAGGCGCATGTCCCGGGACCAGATAAACGGTACCGGCAGGCGACCGTCGAGCAGCAGGGTCTGGGTTTCGCGCAAACGCTCGATGCGCGGGCCGATCTGCGACGGGTCGATTGCGTCTGGCCACTCGCCCATCAAGCCCATGATCACGGCGTTGTCGCTGCCGTGGCCGATACCAGTGGCCGACAGCGAACCGAACAACTGCACCTCGACCCGGCGCACATCATTGAGCAAGGCTTTGTCGCGCAATGCTCCAACGAACAATGCCGCCGCACGCATCGGGCCCACGGTGTGGGAACTGGACGGGCCGATACCGATCTTGAACAGGTCGAAAACGCTGATTGCCATTGCCGAAAACCTCCAGAACAGGCACATCCGGGCGCAGGAGCGTCCGGTGACGGAGCTGCTACGCTCAACGCCGGGATGGCCGCATCATCCGGTTTTTGCCTTGGTGGCCGACGTCTGACACCGACGCAATCATGCCCGCCAACGCCGCCCCGTCCTGACCCCGGTTTTGCGCCGTTTTTCTGCGTATCAGAGGCCAGCCAGGGGCGGAAAAAATCTGTAAACGACGTCACCGACACTGGATGCGACCCTCCCTGTACTGGATACGACCCACCCTGTAGGCGTCAGATTTGCACTGGTACATGATCGGTTACGGCTCGTTTGCAAGGCCGCGTGTCAGAGAGTGCCCACGCGCCACCAACCGCAACATCCAATAAGCGCGGTTGTCCTGACCGGACACCGCCGATAAAACACCAGGAGTCCACCCATGAAAGGTTCCACATCGTTGTTGTTGGCCGCCATGCTGAGTCTTCCGATGCTGGCCAACGCTGCTGAACCCGAACAGTGCAGCACCGTCAACTTCTCCGACGTCGGCTGGACCGACATCACCGTGACCACCGCCACCACCAGCGTGGTGCTCGACGCCCTCGGCTACAAGACCAAGACCACCATGATTTCCGTGCCGGTGACCTACAAGTCCCTGGCCGACGGCAAGAACATGGACGTGTTCCTCGGCAACTGGATGCCGACCATGGAAAACGACATCAAGGCCTACCGCGAAGCCGGCACCGTGGAAACCGTGCGCACCAACCTCAAGGGCGCCAAGTACACCCTGGCCGTGCCTCAGGCTTTATATGACAAAGGCCTGCACGACTTCGCCGATATCCCCAAATTCAAGAAAGAGCTGGACGGCAAGATCTACGGGATCGAACCCGGCAACGACGGCAACCGCCTGATCCAGAGCATGATCGAAAAGAACGCCTTCGGCCTGAAGGACGCGGGTTTCAAAGTCGTGGAGTCGAGTGAAGCCGGCATGCTCTCGCAGGTCGACCGCGCTTCCAAGCGCGGCACCGACGTGGTGTTCCTCGGCTGGGCGCCACACCCGATGAACACCCGCTTCAAGATCCAGTACCTGACCGGCGGCGACGACTTCTTCGGCCCCGACTTCGGTGCCGCAACCGTCGCGACCAACACCCGCAAGGGCTACAGCCAGGAATGCAGCAACGTTGGCCAGCTGTTGAAAAACTTGGAGTTCACCGTCGACATGGAAAGCACGCTGATGGGCAACGTGCTCGACGACAAAATGAAGCCAGAGGCTGCCGCCAAGGCCTGGCTGAAGAAAAACCCACAGGTACTCGATACCTGGTTGGCTGGCGTGACCACCATTGACGGTAAACCGGGGCTGGACGCCGTGAAAGCCAAGCTTGCGCAGTAACTGCTTATGTTATGCCGGGCGGGTTCGCTCGCCCGGGCTGTTTATTCCCTTGCATGCGGACGTTCACTACCATGCTCATTGATCAGAAAATACCCTTAGGCCAGTACATTGCAGGCTTCGTCGAATGGTTGACGCAACACGGCGCCAGCACCTTCGACGCAATCGCACTGTTCCTGGAAACGATGATTCACGGCGTGACGTTTGCGCTGACCTGGTTCAATCCCCTGGCCCTGATCGGCCTCATTGCGCTATTGGCGCACTTCATCCAGCGCAAATGGGGCCTGACCGTATTCGTCATTGCGTCCTTCCTGCTGATCCTCAACCTGGGTTACTGGCAAGAGACCATGGAAACCCTCGCCCAGGTGCTGTTCGCGACCCTGGTTTGCGTAGTGATCGGCGTGCCGCTGGGCATTGTTGCCGCGCACAAGCCGATGTTCTACACCCTGATGCGTCCGGTGCTCGATCTGATGCAGACCGTACCGACCTTCGTTTACCTCATTCCTACCCTGACCCTCTTCGGGCTGGGTGTAGTCCCAGGCCTGATTTCCACGGTGGTGTTCGCGATTGCCGCGCCCATCCGTCTGACCTACCTGGGCATCCGCGACGTACCGGACGAACTGATGGACGCCGGCAAAGCCTTCGGCTGCTCCCGTCGCCAACTCCTGTCGCGCATTGAACTGCCCCATGCGATGCCCAGCATCGCGGCCGGTATCACCCAGTGCATCATGCTGTCGTTGTCGATGGTGGTGATCGCGGCACTGGTGGGCGCCGATGGCCTGGGCAAACCCGTGGTCAACGCACTGAACACCGCCGATATCGCCCTGGGCTTCGAAGCCGGCCTGGCGATCGTGCTGCTGGCGATCATGCTCGACCGAATCTGCAAACAACCCGACGCCAAAGTAGGGGGTGACGCATGAGCATAATTCGTTTCGAAGACGTTGACGTGATCTTCTCCAGGGATCCACGCGAAGCCCTCAAGCTGCTTGACCAGGGCATGACCCGCAACGAAATCCTGAAGAAAACCGGGCAAATCGTCGGCGTGGAAAAAGCCAGCCTGGACATCGAGAAAGGCGAAATCTGTGTCTTGATGGGCTTGTCCGGCTCGGGCAAATCCAGCCTGTTGCGCTGCATCAACGGCTTGAACACCGTCAGTCGCGGCAAGCTGTTTGTTGAACACGAAGGCCGGCAGATCGACATCGCCTCCTGCACCCCCGCTGAACTGAAGATGATGCGCACCAAGCGCATCGCCATGGTGTTCCAGAAGTTCGCCCTGATGCCTTGGCTGACGGTGCGCGAGAACATCAGCTTTGGTCTGGAAATGCAGGGCCGCCCTGAGAAAGAACGCCGCAAGCTGGTGGATGAGAAGCTGGAGCTGGTGGGCCTGACCCAATGGCGCAACAAGAAGCCCGACGAATTGTCCGGCGGCATGCAGCAACGGGTCGGCCTGGCCCGCGCCCTGGCGATGGACGCCGACATCCTGCTGATGGACGAACCCTTCTCCGCCCTCGACCCGCTGATCCGCCAGGGCCTGCAGGACGAACTGCTGGAGCTGCAACGCAAGCTGAGCAAGACCATCGTGTTCGTCAGCCACGACCTCGACGAGGCCCTGAAGCTGGGCAGCCGTATCGCGATCATGAAGGACGGCCGGATCATCCAGTACAGCAAGCCGGAAGAAATCGTGCTGAACCCGGCGGACGACTACGTGCGCACCTTCGTCGCCCACACCAACCCGCTCAACGTCCTGTGCGGTCGCAGCCTGATGCGCACCCTGGACAACTGCAAGCGCATCAACGGTTCGGTGTGCCTGGATCCGGGCGGTGACTCCTGGCTCGACCTCGCCGAAGGCAACACCATCAAGGGCGCCCGGCAGAACGGCGCGGCGCTGGACCTGCAAAACTGGGTACCAGGCCAAGCCGTCGAAGAGCTGGGTCGGCGTCCGACCCTGGTGGACTCCAATATCGGCATGCGCGACGCGTTGCAGATTCGCTACCAGACCGGCAACAAACTGGTACTCCACGATAACCAGCAAGTCGTCGGGATTCTGGGCGACAGCGAGCTGTACCACGCCCTGCTGGGCAAGAACCTGGGCTAAGCCAACGCCAACAAAAACGCCGCGAGATGAATGCGGCGTTTTTGTCTGGGTGGTGCTGACGGCTGACAAGCTGGATCTGGAATGCAAATAACTGTGGCGAGGGGATTTATCCCCTCGCCACAACCGCATTGCAGCTATCAAGTGCATTTGGCCTACAGGCCAACCGACGAGTGTTATAAAGACATCCCCAAAAGTCCTCGCCCCAGCAAATAGCGACGACTTGTCATAGAACTTATTTTTTGTTGATTGAACGTTCAATCAAAACAAAATAGACTGGCTTTCGTTCCGGCAGACGACATTCGTGCGCCGGATGGCCTAAGGAGATGTGCTAGATGCCCAAGGTCGGTATGCAACCCATCCGCCGCCAACAACTGATCGAAGCCACGTTGCAAGCGGTCGATCAAGTCGGCATGGGGGACGCCAGCATTGCGCTGATCGCCCGTTTGGCCGGTGTCTCCAACGGCATCATCAGTCACTACTTTCAGGACAAGAATGGCCTGATCGCGGCCACGGCCCAGTACCTGATGACTGTCCTGAGCGAGAACGTCACCGCGCGCCGCCAGGCGCTGGAGGACACAAGCCCCCGGGCCCACCTCAAGGTGATCATCGAAGGCAACTTCGACGCCAGCCAGGTCAATGGCCCGGCAATGAAAACCTGGCTGGCCTTCTGGGCCACCAGCATGCACCACCCGTCTTTGCACAGGTTGCAGCGGATCAACGATCACCGTCTGTATTCCAACCTGTGTAGCCAGTTCCGCCGCGTGTTGCCCGTTGACCAGGCGCGCAGCGCGGCACGGGGCCTGGCGGCGCTGATTGACGGCTTGTGGCTGCGCGGAGCGCTGTCGGGAGACGCGTTCGATACCGCCCAGGCGCACCAGATCGCTTACGAATACATGGATTTCCAACTGGCCAAAGCAGGGGCACCAGAGCACACAGAACCGCTCGACTCCTGAACCGTCGCCGAACCGCGTAGTCAGCTATAAACGACACGCTCCGGTGGCCAGCCAACCACTTATGCACTTGCGAGGACTTTATGGCCCGTTTCGAACTGCAAAAACTCTACATCGATGGCGCGTACAGCGATGCCAGCGGCGACGCCACTTTCGAAGCCATCAACCCTGCCAACGGCGAGGTCCTTGCCCAGGTGCAGCGTGCGACGTTCGAGGACGTCGAGCGCGCCGTGGTCAGCGCCGAAAAGGGCCAGAAAGTCTGGGCCGCCATGACCGCCATGCAGCGTTCGCGCATCCTGCGCCGGGCCGTGGACATCCTGCGCGAGCGCAACGATGAGTTGGCCGCCCTGGAAACCCTGGACACCGGCAAGGCCTACTCCGAAACCCGCTACGTCGACATCGTCACCGGCGCCGACGTGCTGGAATACTACGCCGGCCTGGTACCTGCCATCGAAGGCGAGCAGGTGCCGCTGCGCACCACTTCATTCGTCTACACCCGTCGCGAGCCCCTGGGCGTAGTGGCCGGTATCGGCGCGTGGAACTACCCGATCCAGATCGCCCTGTGGAAATCCGCCCCGGCCCTGGCAGCCGGTAACGCGATGATCTTCAAGCCGAGCGAAGTCACCTCGCTGACCACCCTGAAACTGGCCGAGATCTATACCGAGGCCGGCGTTCCAGCAGGTGTGTTCAACGTCCTGACCGGCAGCGGTCGTGAAGTCGGCACCTGGCTGACCGAACACCCACGCATCGAAAAAATCTCCTTTACCGGCGGCACCGACACCGGCAAGAAAGTCATGGCCAGCGCCTCGAGCTCTTCGCTCAAGGACGTGACCATGGAACTGGGCGGCAAGTCGCCGCTGATCATCTTCGACGACGCCGACCTGGATCGCGCCGCCGACACCGCGATGATGGCCAACTTCTACAGCTCCGGCCAGGTCTGCACCAACGGCACCCGCGTGTTCGTGCCGAGCCACCTCAAGGCGGCCTTCGAAGCCAAGATCGCCGAGCGCGTGGCACGCATCCGCATCGGTAATCCTGAGGACGAAAACACCAATTTCGGTCCGCTGGTGAGCTTCGCCCACATGGAAAGCGTGCTGGGCTACATCGACAAAGGCAAAGCCGAAGGCGCGCGCCTGTTGTGCGGCGGCGGTCGTTTGACCGACGGCGAATTGGCCAAGGGCGCTTTCGTGGCCCCGACCGTGTTCACCGATTGCACCGACGAGATGACCATCGTGCGTGAAGAAATCTTCGGCCCGGTGATGAGCATCCTCACCTACGACACCGAAGAAGAAGTGATTCGCCGCGCCAACGACACCGATTTCGGCCTGGCCGCCGGCGTCGTGACCCGCGACCTGAACCGCGCCCACCGCGTGATCCACCAGCTCGAAGCTGGCATCTGCTGGATCAATGCCTGGGGCGAATCGGCGGCTGAAATGCCGGTCGGTGGCTACAAGCAATCGGGCGTGGGCCGGGAGAACGGCATCAGCTCGCTGAACAACTACACGCGCATCAAATCGGTACAGGTCGAGTTGGGCGACTACGCGTCGGTGTTCTAAGCCGCCGTTGCCTATGCGGCCGCCATCGCGAGCAAGCTCGCTCCCACAGGAGCTCCCATTCCAATGTGGGAGCGAGTTTGCTCGCGATCGAGTGCGAAGCACTTGCCAGGCCTGGCCTGAACCCAACTTCAAAAGAGGGTGCATTTCATGTCCCAAGAATTCGATTACATCATCATCGGCGCCGGTTCGGCCGGTAACACCCTGGCTACCCGCCTGACCGAAGACGAAGGCGTCACCGTCCTGCTGCTCGAAGCCGGCGGACCAGACTATCGCCTGGACTTTCGCACGCAAATGCCCGCCGCCCTGGCGTTCCCGCTGCAGGGCCGGCGCTACAACTGGGCCTACGAGACCGACCCGGAGCCACACATGAATGGCCGCCGCATGGAATGCGGTCGCGGCAAGGGCCTGGGCGGTTCTTCGCTGATCAATGGCATGTGCTACATCCGCGGCAACGCCCTGGACTATGACAACTGGGCCAAGCTGCCGGGCCTGGAAGACTGGAGCTACCTCGATTGCCTGCCGTATTTCCGTAAAGCCGAAACCCGCGACATCGGCCCGAACGACTACCACGGCGGCGATGGCCCAGTCAGCGTGACCACGCCCAAGGCCGGCAACAACCCGCTGTTCCACGCCATGGTCGAAGCCGGCGTGCAGGCCGGTTACCCGCGTACCGAAGACCTCAACGGCTACCAGCAGGAAGGTTTCGGCCCGATGGACCGTACCGTCACGCCCAACGGCCGCCGGGCCAGCACCGCGCGCGGTTACCTGGACATTGCCAAGAAGCGCTCGACCCTGACCATCGTGACCCACGCCCTGACCGACAAGATCATCTTCGAAGGCAAGCGTGCGGTCGGCGTGCGTTACCTAGTAGGCGCCGCCGAAGAGCGCGTCGAAGCCCGGGCCCGCAAGGAAGTGCTGCTGTGTTCCGGCGCCATCGCCTCGCCGCAGATCCTGCAGCGCTCCGGTGTCGGTCCCGCCAAATTGCTGGAGAGCCTCGACATCCCGGTGGTCCACGATCTGCCTGGCGTGGGTGAAAACCTGCAGGACCACCTGGAGCTGTACCTGCAATACGCCTGCACCCAACCGGTTTCGCTGTACCCGTCGCTGCTCTGGTACAACCAGCCGGCCATCGGCGCCGAGTGGTTGTTCAACGGCACCGGCATCGGCGCCAGCAACCAGTTCGAGGCCGGCGGCTTCATTCGCACCCGTCCTGAATTCGATTGGCCGAACATCCAGTATCACTTCCTGCCGGTGGCGATTAACTACAACGGCAGCAACGGTGTGAAGGAACACGGTTTCCAGGCGCACATGGGCTCCATGCGCTCGCCAAGCCGCGGCCGGATCCAGGCCAAGTCCAAGGACCCACGCCAGCACCCGAGCATCCTGTTCAACTACATGGCGACCGAGCAGGACTGGCAGGAATTTCGCGATGGCATCCGCCTGACCCGCGAGATCATGCAGCAGCCGGCGCTCGATCCGTTCCGTGGCCGCGAGATCAGCCCGGGCATTGAGGTGCAGACGGACGAGCAGTTGGACCAGTTCATCCGCGAGCATGCCGAAACCGCTTTCCACCCGTCTTGCTCGTGCAAGATGGGCACCGACGACATGGCGGTGGTGGACGGCGAAGGCCGCGTGCATGGCATGCAAGGGTTGCGCGTGGTGGATGCCTCGATCATGCCGATCATCACCACCGGCAACCTGAACGCGCCGACGATCATGATCGCCGAGAAAATCGCCGACAAGATCCGCGGCCGCACGCCCCTGCCACGCAGCACCGCGCCGTACTTCGTGGCCGGCGATGCGCCGGTGCGCGGCAAGCCAATGCGTGAAGTGGGGCCTAGCGCCCAGTAAGGCGCTGCACCGCCATCGCGAGCAAGCTCGCTCCCACAGGGGTTCGGCGGCGGACACAGATCTTGTGCCCACTGAAGCCCCCATTGTGGGAGCGAGCTTGCTCGCGATAGCGGTGGGTCAGCTTGCACCGATGTTGAATGTGCATCTTCGCGAGCAGGCTCGCTCCCACAGGGGTTCTGCGGCGAATACAAATCTTGTGCCCACTGAAGCCCCCATGGTGGGAGCGAGCTTGCTCGCGATAGCGGTGGGTCAGCTTGCACCGATGTTGAATGTGCATCTTCGCGAGCAGGCTCGCTCCCACAGGGGGTTCTGCGGCGAATACAAATCTTGTGCCCACTGAAAGCCCCCATGGTGGGAGCGAGCTTGCTCGCGATAGCGGTGGGTCAGCTTGCACCGATGTTGAATGTGCCGCCGTCTTCGCGAGCAGGCTCGCTCCCACAGGGTTCTGCGGCGGATACGAATCTTGTGCCCACTGAAGACCTCATTGTGGGAGCGAGCTTGCTCGCGATGGCGTCCGCCCTGACCCCCCCAGATTTCTATCCGCCTTGATCCCTCCCCCGCCCAGGCCTAATCTAGAGCCGCCGCGTCAACGCGCCGCACCTCGCAGCAATCGCCACTCCAGACAAGGAGGTTCCATGTTCGACTTCCACCCCCAGCTCAAGCAGCGATTTGCTGCCTTGCGCACGGGCGCTGAATTCTTTTCCCTGCGTTACGTGCGCGAGTCCGGCCAGCACCTGTCAGTGCGCAAGAATGTCGCCGAACCGCCCAGCCTGGGCCGTGATGAAGGGGCGATGCTCACCGTGCGGGTCAACGGGGTCGAGGCGTATGCCGCTACCAACGACCTGTCCCAGGCCGGCCTGCAAGCGGCACTCGAACGCGCCGAGCAACACGCGCGCGGGCTCAAGCCCCATGCCCTGCTGGACCTGCGTGAACAAGCGGTGTCCAGCGAACGCGCCGATTACTTCTCGCCGAATTTCGACCAGGCCTTCCCTCCACTGAGCGATTGCTACCAACTGCTCGGCGACGAGTCAGCCGCAGTGCCTCAGGACGAGCGCCTGGTGAACTGGCAAGCCAGCATCGGCCTGACCCAGGTCGAGCAGATCTACCTCAACAGTGCCGGCGCCGAACTGCGCCAGGCCCAACGCTTCATCTACCCGGCCCTGGAAGTCACCGCTTTCGACGGCCACGACAGCCAGACCCGTACCCTGGGCCGGGAAAATTTCGGCCAGCAAGGTGGCTTCGATGTCATCAGCCGCAGCGGCCTGATCGGCGCCGGGCTGAAAATCGCTGACCAGGCCCTGCAATTGCTGTTGGCACCGAACACCCCGCATGGCCCACGCGACCTGCTGCTGATGCCTGACCAGATGATGTTGCAGATCCACGAATCCATCGGTCACCCGCTGGAACTGGACCGCATCCTGGGAGACGAGCGTAATTACGCGGGCACCAGTTTCGTCAAGGCCAGCGATTTCGGCCATCTGCAATACGGCTCCAGCCTGTTGAACGTGACCTTCGACCCGGATATTCCCGAGGAGCTGGCCAGCTACAGCCATGACGACGACGGCACTGCCGCCAGCAAACAGTTCCTGATTCGTGAAGGCCTGTTGCTGCGTCCACTGGGCGGCGCGCTGTCACAATTCCGCGCCGGCCTTGCCGGTGTCGCCAACAGCCGCGCCTGCGGCTGGAATCGTCCGCCCATCGACCGCATGGCGAACCTGAACATCGAACCTGGCGACCAGTCCCTGGAACAACTGATCCAGGGCACCGAGCACGGTGTGCTGATGCGCACCAACCGCTCCTGGTCCATCGACGACGCTCGCAATAAATTCCAGTTCGGCTGCGAGTGGGGCCAGTTGATCGAGAACGGCGAGCTTAAAGGCGTGGTGAAGAACCCCAACTACCGGGGTATTTCCGCGCAGTTCTGGAAGAGCCTGCGCGCCGTGGGCGATGCCAGTACCTCCCAGGTCCTGGGCACGCCGAACTGTGGCAAGGGCGAACCGAACCAGGTCATCCGCGTCGGCCATGCTTCGCCGGCCTGTGTGTTCAGTAACGTTGATGTGTTTGGGGGGGACGCCTGATATGAGCACCGTCAATAATCAGGCCGGGGCATTCAAGGTATTGGTCGACTGGCTGCGCGCTGCCCTGCATGAGCAGGAACAGTTCACCTTGGGTTACGCCGCCGAGTCCTCGGCCTTCGTGCGCTTCAACCACGCCAAGGTGCGCCAGGCCGGGCAAGTGCAGCAGGCCAGTATCAGTTTCAAATTGATCGACGCCGGACGCCACGCCGACTTGCAGATCACCTTGTCCGGCAACACCGAGACCGACCTGCAACGCCTGTCCGAAGGCCTGCAACAGCTACGCGAAACCTTGCCACTGCTGCCCCGCGATCCGTACCTGCTGCTCAACCACAACCACTGGCAAAGCCATAACGTGCAGGACCATCCACTGCCGGACACCGAGCAGGCCGTGGCTGAAATCAGCCGCGCCGCCGAAGGCCTGGACCTGGTGGGGTTCTATGCGGCCGGGCCCATCAGCCGGGGTTTCGCCAGTTCGTCGGGAGCGTTCGGCTGGCATCAGGCCAACAGCTTCAACTTCGATTTCAGCCTGTTCCATGAAAACGGCCAGGCAGTGAAAGCCAGCTATGCCGGGCATGCGTGGAGCAGCGAAGGATTTGCCCGGCGCTTCGAGCAGGCCCGCGAGCAACTGGCGTTTCTCGGCCTCCCGTTGCGCACGTTGCCGCCCGGTGAATACCGCGCCTACCTGGCACCGGCCGCGCTGGAAGAGATCATGGGCATGCTCAGCTGGGGCGGGTTCTCGGCCCGGGCGATTGCCAGCAAGCAGAGCCCGCTGCAAAAGTTCTACGCCAACGAAGCCAGCTTGAGCCCCATCGTGTGGCTGAGCGAGCAGGTCAGCGGCTCCTTGAGCCCGGCGTTTTCCGACGAAGGTTATCCCCGCGATGACCTGGCGCTGATCGCCAAGGGCACGGCCAATGCGCGGCTGGTCAATTCCCGCAGCGCCGCCGAGTATGGCCTCGCCGCCAATGGCGCCAGCAGCTACGAATACCCCACCGCGCTGGACATGAACGAAGGCTTGCTCGAGCAAAAGGACATCCTCGAACGCCTCGGCACCGGGCTGTATATCAGCAACCTCTGGTACCTGAACTACTCGGACCAACCGGCCGCCCGCCTGACCGGCATGACCCGCTTCGCCACGTTCTGGGTCGAGAACGGCCAGATCGTAGCGCCAGTCAGTACCATGCGCTTCGACGACAGCGTCTACAGCCTGCTCGGCTCGCAACTCGAAGGCCTGACCCGAGAGCGCGAACTGCTGCTGTCGGCCAGTACCTATAGCCAGCGGGCCACGGCCTCGATGCTGTTGCCGGGAGCGCTGGTCAAGCGGTTGACCTTGACGCTGTAAAAAGCATCGCGGGCAAGCCTTGCTCCCACAGGGTGGTCATCGTTCCTTGTGGGAGCATGGCTTGCCCGCGATGCAGCCACTACGGACACCCTGACCCAAACAAGAGGCCCCATGCCCAACCGTGCCCCGCTCGACGCCGTCACCGCCCGCTGGCTTCCGTGGGTGGTGGCGATCGCCTTCTTCATGCAGTCCCTGGACGGGACCATCCTCAACACCGCCCTGCCCGCCATGGCCAGTGACTTGGCGGAAAACCCGCTGCGCATGCAGGGCGTGATCATTGCCTACATGCTCACCGTGGCGTTGCTGATCCCGGCCTCGGGTTGGATCGCCGACCGCTTCGGCACCAAGAAGATTTTCTTCGGGGCGATCCTGTTGTTCAGCTTCGGCTCGTTGCTGTGCGCCCTGTCCAATTCGTTGAGCATGCTGATCGGTGCCCGGGTCATCCAGGGCCTGGGCGGCGCGTTGATGTTACCGGTGGGCAGGCTGGTAGTGCTGCGGGCGTATCCGCGCTCGGAACTGGTGCGGATCATGGGGTTCATCACCATCCCCGGCCTGCTCGGCCCACTGATCGGGCCGACCATGGGCGGCTGGATGGTCGAGTACCTGACCTGGCACTGGATCTTCATCATCAACCTGCCGGTGGGCGTGATCGGCTGTTATGCGGTGTGGAAGTTCATCCCCGACCTGCGTGGCAGCGAGCGCACGCGGTTCGATGGGGTGGGGTTCCTGCTGTTCGGCGCGGCGATGGTGCTGATCACCATCGCCATGGAAGGCCTGGGTGAACTGCACCTGCCGCATCTGCGCGTAATGTTGCTGCTGTTTGGCGGCATGGCCTGCCTGGCAGCCTATTGGCTGCGGGCCGGGCACGTCGAAAACGCGCTGTTCCCGCCGTCCCTGTTCAAGACCCGGACCTTCGCCGTGGGCATTCTTGGCAACCTGTTCGCGCGCCTGGGCAGCGGCGCCCTGCCGTTCCTGGTGCCGCTGCTGCTGCAAGTCGCCCTGGGCTATTCACCGTCCCAGGCCGGGATGAGCATGCTGCCCCTGGCGGCGGCGGCCATGGTCGCCAAGTCCGTGGCCCGACCGCTGATCGAACGCCTGGGCTATCGCATCGTCCTGACCGGCAACACCCTGGCCCTGGGGGTGATGCTGGCGAGCATGGGCCTGGTCAGCGAACAGACACCGTACTGGCTGCTGCTGGCGCAACTGGCGGTGCTGGGGGCCATCAACTCGCTGCAATTCACCGCGATGAACACCGTGACCCTGATCGACCTGGATGACGCCAGCGCCAGCAGCGGCAACAGCCTGCTGTCGGTGGTGGCGCAGCTGTCCCTGAGCCTCGGCGTGGCCTGCGCCGGCGCCCTGCTCGGCGGTTTTACCGCCCAGGTGGGCAACGATGGGGTGGAGACAGTGCTGGGGGCGTTCCAGCTGACCTTCGTGACCGTGGGCATCATGGCGATGCTGGCGGCGACGATCTTTTCCCAGTTGTCGAAGCAGGACGGACGACGGCCCCGGCGCTCGGATGAACACATCGAGCACTGAGTCGCTTCGTGTCTTGGAGATTCTTGTGGGAGCAAGGCTTGCCCGCGATACAGGCGACTCGGTTTTCCTGGGGGAAATGCGTCGCCTGCATCGCGAGCAAGCTTTGCTCCCACAGTTCCAGAGCTCCAGAGCTCCCAAGTTTATCGAATTGCCAGCCCCCCAGGGCAGGCCCTGCCCCCCACAGCTCGTCCAGAACTTTCGAAGAAAGTGGCACGAGGCTGCTACACTGCGCGACATTTTGTTTTGCAGGCCAGTCCCGTGACCACCATTGCCACCGCTTTTAATACTTTGCCGCTGTCCGCCGCCATGCTGGCTAACCTCGAATCACTCGGTTATGCCCAGATGACGCCGATCCAGGCGCAAAGCTTGCCGGTGATCCTCAAGGGCATGGACCTGATCGCCCAGGCCAAGACCGGCAGCGGCAAGACCGCGGCTTTCGGCATCGGCCTGCTGAACCCGATCAATCCGCGCTTCTTCGGCTGCCAGGCGCTGGTCATGTGCCCGACCCGTGAGCTGGCCGACCAGGTCGCCAAGGAAATCCGTCGCCTGGCCCGCGCCGAAGACAACATCAAGGTCCTGACCCTGTGCGGCGGCGTGTCCTTCGGCCCGCAGATCGCCTCCCTCGAACACGGCGCCCACATCATCGTCGGCACCCCTGGACGCATCCAGCAACACCTGCGCAAGGGCTCGCTGGTCCTGGACGGCCTCAACACGCTGATCCTCGACGAAGCCGACCGCATGCTCGACATGGGTTTCTACGACGCCATCGAAGACATCATCCAGCAGACCCCCGAACGCCGCCAGACGCTGTTGTTCTCCGCCACCTACCCGGTGGGCATCAAGCAACTGTCGTCCAAGTTCATGCGTAACCCGCAGCAAGTGAAGGCCGAGGCGTTCCACTCCGACGCGCAGATCGAGCAGCGCTTCTACGAGATCTCCCCCGAGGAACGCATGGACGCAGTGGTCAAGGTCCTGGCGCATTTTCGCCCGGCCTCTTGCGTGGCGTTCTGCTTCACCAAGCAGCAGGTCCAGGAAACCGTCGATCACCTGACGTCCAAGGGTATCTCGGCCGTCGGCCTGCATGGCGACCTGGAACAGCGCGACCGTGACCAAGTGCTGGCGATGTTCGCCAACCGCAGCACCTCAGTGCTGGTGGCCACCGACGTCGCCGCCCGCGGCCTGGACATCGATGCCCTGGACATGGTCATCAACGTTGAACTGGCCCGGGACTCGGAAATCCACATCCACCGCGTCGGCCGCACTGGCCGCGCCGGTGAGAAAGGCATCGCCATCAGCCTGGTGGCGCCGTCCGAAGCCCATCGTGCCCAGGCCATCGAGCAACTGCAGAAGTCGCCGCTGAGCTGGGACCAACTGGACAACCTCAAATCCCAGGGCGGCGGCCCGCTGTTGCCGGCCATGAGCACCCTGTGCATCGGCGCCGGGCGCAAGGACAAAGTCCGCCCCGGTGACATCCTCGGCGCCCTGACCGGCGAGGCCGGCATCCCCGGCGCCCAGGTCGGCAAGATCGCGATCTTCGATTTCCAGGCCTATGTAGCCGTGGAACGCGGCATCGCCAAACAGGCCCTGCAACGCCTGAACGATGGCAAGATCAAGGGCCGCTCGTTGCGGGTGCGGATTCTGTAACACGATCGCCCGGGCAACAGAAATCAAACTGTGGGAGCGAGCTGTGTGGGAGCAAGGCTTGCCCGCGATGAAAACGCCGCGGTCTCTTGAGGACCGCAGCGCCTGGATCGCGAGCAAGCTTTGCTCCCACACAGCTCGCTCCCACATTCAGTTATGTAGGAAAGCTGAGAGGACACCGTTTTGCGCTCTACCGAAGTCGTGATCATTGGCGCTGGCGCCGCGGGGTTGATGTGCGCGCTGACTGCCGCCGCCCGCGGGCGGCAGGTGATGTTGCTGGACCACGCCAACAAGGCCGGCAAGAAAATCCTCATGTCCGGCGGTGGACGCTGCAATTTCACCAACATGTACACCGAGCCAGGCAATTTTCTCTCGCAGAACCCGCACTTCTGCAAATCGGCCCTGGCCCGCTATACCCAGTGGGATTTCATCGCGTTGGTGGCCAAGCACGGCGTGCCCTATCACGAGAAAAAGCTCGGCCAGTTGTTCTGCGATAACAAGTCCAGCGACATCCTCGGCCTGCTGCTCGATGAGTGCGACCAGGCCGGCGTCAGCCTGCATCTGGACACCTCGATCACGCAGATCGAAAAAACCGACGGCGGCTACCTGCTGCAAACCACCCTCGGCGCCATCGCCTGCCAGTCCCTGGTGATCGCCACGGGCGGGTTGTCGATCCCGACCCTGGGGGCGACCGGTTTCGGCTATCAGGTGGCAAAACAGTTTGGCCATGAACTGCTGCCGACCCGTGCCGGGCTGGTGCCGTTCACCATCACCGACCAGCTCAAGACCCTGTGCACCGAACTCTCGGGCACCTCGGTCGATTGCTTGGTGAGCTGTAACGACCAGAGTTTTCGCGAGAACATCCTGTTCACCCACCGCGGCCTGAGCGGCCCGGCGATCCTGCAGATTTCCTCGTTCTGGGAACCGGGGGACACGGTGCAAATCAACCTGCTGCCCGACCACGACGTGCCGCAGTGGCTGCAACAGCAACAGGCCGAACGCCCCAACAGCGAACTCAAGACGCTGCTGGGCGAGTTGTTCACCAAGAAAATGGCCAACCTGCTGGCCGACACCTGGTTCGTCTCCAAACCCATGAAGCAGTACACCCATGCCGAACTTGCAGACATCGCCGAGAAACTGGCGAGCTGGAACGTCGTCCCCGCCGGTACCGAAGGCTACCGCACCGCCGAAGTCACCCTGGGCGGCGTCGACACCCGGGAAGTCTCGTCCAAGACCATGGAGTCGCTGAAGAGCCCTGGGCTGTACTTTATTGGCGAAGTCCTGGACGTCACCGGGCACCTGGGCGGGTTCAACTTCCAGTGGGCGTGGGCGTCGGGGTATGCGGCGGCGCAGTACGTCTGAATCAACACAACTCGAATGCGAGTAATAACCCTGTGGGAGCGAGGTTGCTCGCGATAGCGGTGAATCAGCGGCATTGATGTCGACTGACCCACCGCTATCGCGAGCAAGCTCGCTCCCACAAGGGTTTGTGGAACCTTGCGGAACACTTTTTGCTGTCGGATGTGATCGCCGCCATTGCGTCGGCGTCATTACTGCCTCAATTTAGCGTCATTGCCCGTCAGGCCTGTGCACTTCATGTCAGCGAACTCGTTTAGCCAGTCTTTGCGTCGCCTTTGGGCGTTGGATAAGTTCAGTTATAGCGTGCGGGTCTTCATCGCCCTGACCGGTAGCATGGGGCTGTGCTGGTACCTGGATGAAATGGCGCTGCTGATTCCCTTGTTCCTGGGCATCATCGCCAGCGCCCTGGCCGAGACGGACGACAGTTGGCAGGGCCGCCTCAACGCGCTGGCCGTGACCCTGGTGTGTTTCACCGTCGCGGCGCTGTCGGTGGAGTTGCTGTTCCCGTATCCCGTCCTGTTCATCATTGCCCTGGCCCTGGCGAGCTTCGGCCTGACCATGCTGGGCGCCCTGGGTGAGCGCTATGGCGCGATTGCCTCGGCCACCCTGATTCTGTCGGTCTATACCGTGATCGGCGTGGACCAACGCGGTGGCGCCATCACCGATTTCTGGCATGAACCCCTGCTGCTGGTGGCCGGCGCCGCGTGGTACGGCCTGCTCTCGGTGCTGTGGCAGGCGTTGTTTTCCAACCAACCGGTGCAGCAAAGCCTGGCGCGGCTGTTTCGCGAATTGGGGCGCTACCTGAAACTCAAATCGTCGCTCCTGGAACCGATCCGCCAACTGGACGTTGAAGCAAGGCGCCTGGAACTGGCCCAGCAGAACGGCCGGGTGGTCGCTGCGCTCAACAGCGCCAAGGAAATCATCCTGCATCGCGTGGGCAATGGCCGGCCGGGGTCGAAAGTCAGCCGGTACCTGAAGCTGTACTTCCTGGCCCAGGACATCCACGAACGTGCCAGCTCTTCGCACTACCCCTACAATGCCCTGGCCGAGGCCTTCTTCCACAGCGACGTGCTGTTCCGCTGCCAGCGCCTGCTGCGCCAGCAAGGCAAGGCCTGCCAGGCACTGGCCGAGTCGATCCAGCTACGCCAGCCGTTCGTCTACGACGACACCTTTGCCGAGGCCCTCAACGACCTGCACGCCTCCCTCGAACACCTGCGCATCCAGAGCAACCCGGCCTGGCGCGGCTTGTTGCGTTCGTTGCGGGCACTGTCGGTGAACCTTGCCACCATGGACCGCCTGCTCAGCGACGCGAGCAACCCCGACGCCCTGGCCGACGCCACCGACAGCAGCCTGCTGGACCGCTCGCCGCGCAACTTCAAGGACGTCTGGCTACGCTTGCGCACCCAGCTCACGCCGACCTCGTTGCTGTTCCGACATGCCCTGCGCTTGCCCCTGGCCCTGAGCGTCGGCTACGCCATGGTGCATATGATCCACCCTTCCCAGGGCTATTGGATCATCCTCACCACGCTGTTCGTGTGCCAGCCCAACTACGGCGCCACCCGGCGCAAGCTTGGCCAACGGATCATCGGCACCGCCATCGGCCTGACAGTGGCCTGGGCGCTCTTCGATCTGTTCCCCACCCCCTTGGTGCAATCGTGCTTCGCCATTGCCGCAGGGGTGGTGTTCTTTACCAACCGCACCACCCGCTACACCCTGGCGACGGCGGCGATCACCGTCATGGTGCTGTTCTGCTTCAACCAGGTGGGCGACGGCTACGGGCTGCTGCTGCCGCGGTTGTTCGATACCTTGCTCGGCAGCTTGATTGCCGGGCTGGCGGTGTTCCTGTTCCTGCCTGACTGGCAGGGTCGGCGGCTGAACAAAGTGCTGGCCAACACGCTGACCTGCAACAGCATCTACCTGCGCCAGATCATGCAGCAGTACGCCGCCGGCAAGAGCGACGACCTGGCCTATCGCCTGGCCCGACGCAACGCCCACAACGCCGATGCCGCGCTGTCCACCACGCTGGCCAACATGCTGATGGAGCCGGGGCATTTCCGGAAGGAAGCCGATGTAGGGTTCCGTTTCCTGGTGCTGTCCCACACCCTGCTCAGCTACCTGTCGGGCCTGGGCGCCCACCGTGGTACCGAACTGCCGACGCAGGTACGCGAGCAATTGATCGATGGCGCGGGGGTGAAGCTGGCAACGAGCATCGACGAAATCGCCCAGGGCCTGGCGAGTAAAACACCGATTGTGGTCCAAAGCGACGAAGAGGAAGCCCTGGCCAGCGAGCTTGAGCAGATGCCTGATGAAATCGACGAAGGACAGCGACTGGTGCAGACGCAACTGGGTTTGATCTGCCGTCAGCTCGGCCCGTTGCGGACCTTGGCGGCGCATCTGATCAAGGACACCAGCGAGGCTTGAGGGTTGCGGTGTTTGGGCGGGCCTCATCGCGAGCAGGCTCGCTCCCACAGTGGATTGTCAGCGTACACAGACTTCGTGTTACAGCAGGTCCATGTGGGAGCGGGCCTGCTCGCGATGGGGCCAGTCCAGGCACCCTACATTCCATGCGCCTTCAATAACCGCGCATAACTGCCATCCGCCTTCATCGCCGCGATCTCCCGATCGAAGCCGGCCACGATCTGCTCATGCTCCGGGTTCTTCAGGCTGACCAGAATGTGCAGGCTGTTTTCACTCAAGGGCTTGGGCAGGAACTCCACGGCGCTGCGCACCTTGGCCGATTCGCGGGCCAGGTAATAGCGGGCGACGTACTCGTCTTCCAGGGTCAACTTCACGCGATCGGCAGCCAGCATGCGCACCGCCATCGCGAAGTTATGCACAGGGACTTTCTGCATTTGCAGGTCTTCGTCGAAGTCCTTGGAATAGGCGTAGCCACGAACCACGGCGATAGGATAGACACGCAGCTGTTCCAGGCTGTCAAACTGGACCGTTTCGTCCTTGCGCTTGATGAAACGCACACGGTTGAGCAGATACTCGGACGAGAACTGGCCGATGTGAGTGCGATCCTCGCTGTACCAGGCGTTGACCAGCACGTCATAGCGACCCTCGCTGATGCCCAGCATCGCCCGGGCCCAGGGCACCTGTTCGAAGTCCGTGGCATAACCGGCCCGCGCCAGGGCCGTGCTGACGATATCGGTCGCCAGGCCACCATTGACCAAGGTGGAATCGGTAAAGGGCGGCCAGCCATCGGCGACCAGGCGCAACTTCTGCGCGCAAGCTTCGTAGCTCAGCAACAGCAATCCGATCAATGCAAGAGCTCGATGCAATCGCGGCATGCCAAACGTCCTTGACGGGTTCAAAGCCCGGTTTGTTTTTAGCCGACACTCAACAGGCATCCTCAGACACCCCGTCCTAACGTTAGCTCATTGGAACCGCTACGCAGCGCTGTCACGAAGATTACACAAAGACGACAGCACCGCGACAAAGGAATGATGGCATTTTGGCCTTTATCACAGATTTTCCAGTCGACCGAGAAAGAGACTTCCGGGCCAAGCGCGCTTAATATCGGCATCAGGTTCTTCAGGAAATTCAAAAAATGGATATCGAATGGGTCTGTAAACATCACAGTGACCTGAGCAAGGAGCAGCTGTACGCCATCCTCAAATTGCGTGCCGAAGTGTTCGTTGTCGAACAGAACTGCGCCTACCCGGACGTTGACGGCCTGGACCTTGAAGGCGACACCTGCCATTTGATGGCCTGGCAGGGCAACCACCTGGTGGCCTACCTGCGCTTGCTCGACCCGCACTCGCAAAACAGTGACGTGGTGATCGGGCGCGTGATCATCGCACCGCAAGCACGCGGCCAAGGGCTGGGTCACACGTTGATGGAACAGGCACTCAAGCAGGCCGAGAAGCATTGGCCTGGTACGTCGATCTCATTGTCGGCCCAGGCGCATTTGCAGGGGTACTACGCACGGTACGGGTTTGAGGTGGTGGGTGTGGAATATCTGGAAGATGGGATTCCACACATTGGCATGCACCGGCCTTAAGGCCGCCATCGCGAGCAA
Source organism: Pseudomonas sp. St316 (assembly GCF_018325905.1). Classification (NCBI taxonomy): domain Bacteria; kingdom Pseudomonadati; phylum Pseudomonadota; class Gammaproteobacteria; order Pseudomonadales; family Pseudomonadaceae; genus Pseudomonas; species Pseudomonas sp. St316. The sequence goes on from NZ_AP021901.1 coordinate 6,315,154, forward strand.
GCTCGCTCCCACAGTGGATCTTCAGTGAACACAATATCTGCAAACGAAGACCATTAAATGTGGGAGCGAGCTTGCTCGCGATGAGGCCAGCCCAGACACCGACATCATTCAAGGGTATCCAAGCACCGCCTTGATCTGCGGCAGATTCCCCTCGATCCACCCCCGATCGATCGCCCCCCAATCGCGAATCCGATACCGCCCGGCATGATTGCGCGCGCCGTCCTCTTGCTCGAACTCACAGACGATATCCAGATCAGCCAGCGCGGCGATGGTGTCCTGGGCGGTGCGCCGGGGCATGCCGGTGCTTTCGGTGAGGGCCGGGACGTTGCTGGCAACACCGCTGTCGATCAGGTAAGCCACGTACAAGCGACGATAGAAGCTGGTCTTGGTCTTGCTGACATCCATTCGGTCATTCCTTGTGGGGTTGCAGGTCTCGCCAGGTCAGGTACACCCGCATGTCGAATTCCAACTGGTGATACCCCGGCAGCATGTGCTCGCAGAGTTGGTAGAACGCCTTGTTGTGGTCCGACTCCTTGAAGTGCGCCAGCTCGTGTACCACGATCATCTTCAGGAACTCGGGCGCCGCGTCCTTGAACAACGCAGCGATACGGATTTCCTTCTTGGCCTTGAGCTTGCCGCCCTGCACCCGCGACACCGCGGTATGCAGGCCGAGGGCGCGGTGGGTCAGGTCCAGGCGGCTGTCGAACAGCACCTTGTCGATGGCTGGCGCGTTACGCAGGTATTGCTGCTTGAGGTCCAGCGCATAACCGTACAGGGCCTTGTCGCTCTGGATTGGGTGCCGACCCGGATAGCGTTGCTGCAGGTAATCGCCCAGTCGGTCCTGGGCGATCAATTGCTGCACTTGGGCTTGCAGGGCGGCGGGGTAGGCCTGGAGGTATTTGAGCGCGGTCATCAAGGGGCAACACAGTCACAAGAGGCCGCCAGTGTAGCGAATTCAAGCCTGCACCGCGCTCCAGTCGAACGGAGTGGCGAAGGCATCGGTGTCTTCGGCCATCAACGGCCGCGCCACGAGGAACCCCTGCACGTACTCACAGCCATGGGCCTGCAGCCACTCATATTGCTCGCGGGTTTCCACCCCTTCGGCAATCACCCGCAAGCCCAGCTGCTTGCACAGGTCAATCACCGAGGCGGCCAACGCGGCATCCCGGGGCGATCCCGGTACGCGGGCGATCAAATGCCGGTCGAGCTTGAGGGTATCGAGTTCAAGGTCGCGCAGATGCGTCAGTGAACAGGGCCCCGAGCCAAAGTCATCCAATGCCACCCGCACCCCGAGGTGACGCAGCAGGCGCAATTGCTTTTGGGTTTCATCGGGATTGCGCATCAGCGCATCCTCGGTCACCTCGACCTCCAGTTGCCGAGGTTTCAAGGCATGACGCTCCAGGACCTGGCGCAACTCGGTCACCAGGTTGGGCATGCCGAACTGGGTACTGCTCAGGCTCACCCCCAACACCAGGTCGTCAGCGAACAAGCGCTCCCAGACTTTGCGCTGAGCCGCGCTGCGATGATAAATCCAGCTACCCAGGCGACTGATCAACCGCGCCTCTTCCAGCAGGGGCAGGAACAGCCCCGGCGGAACATCACCGACGCTGGGGTGCTGCCAGCGCAACAGCGCCTCGAACCCGCGGATCCGCCCGTCGGCGATGCTCACCTGTGGCTGGTAGACCATATTGAAATCGCGATTCTCGATGGCCGAGCGCACGCTCTCTTCGAGCATCAGCCGTGAACGGGCTCGACCGTTCATTTCGTGGTCGTAAAAACGGTATTGCTGGCGACCGGCACGCTTGGCTTCGTACATGGCGATGTCGGACGCCCGCAGCAACCCATCGAGATTGGCGCCACAATCCGGGTACGTCGCGATGCCGATGCTGGCCCCCAGAGCCACGTCCATGCCTTCGATCTGCTGGCAGATCGCGACCCGCTCGATGAGTTTCTCGGCGATCTTGGCCGCTTGCTCGGGGAACTCCAGGTCCAGCAGCGCCGTGAACTCGTCGCCGCCCAGGCGCGCCAGGATATCGAATGGCCGCAGACACGCCTTCAACTGCTCCGACACCCAGCGCAATACCCGGTCCCCGGCATCGTGCCCCAGCGAGTCATTGACCCGCTTGAAACCATCGAGGTCCAGGTACAGCAACACCCAGTTGCTTTCCAGGCGCTCGCTGCGCATCAACAGGTTTTCCGCGGTCTGGTAGAACCCCCGGCGGTTGAGCAACCCGGTCAGCGGGTCCGTGACGGCCTGGTATTCGAGTTGCTGGTGCAGGTGGCGAACCACCGACATGTCCTGGAGGGTCACCACCATCGCCTTCTGCTCCGAGGGCAACGGCGCACAGGACAAGGCCACCGACACCTGCTGGCCAGGCGCCGTGCGCAGGACTGCGTCATGCAGTCGCCAGGTTTCACCACGACGGTAGGCGTTGTAGATATCGCAATCGCCCCATTCAGGGATGTGCGGTTTCTGCAGGAAATCCAGGAATGGCATGCCCTGCAATTGCTCGGCGGTGGCATTGAGCAAGCGGCAGGTAGACGGATTGGCAAAGCGGATACAGCCATTCTCATCCACCACCAGGATGCCTTCGGCGGCGTTGTCCAGTACCGAGGCATTGAAGGCCCTGGCCGCTTCGAGATCCTGGCTCAGGCGCTGCAAGGCCCGGCGATTGCGCTGGTGCTCGAGCAACGCCTGGACCTTGGGCTTGAGGATTTGTGGATCGAAAGGTTTGAACAGGTAATCCACGGCCCCACTGGCATAACCCTTGATGACCGCGTCCTGGGATTGCTCGTTGGCGGTCAGGAAAATGATCGGTGTGAGCCGCGTACGCTGGCTGCCGCGCATCAGGCGCGCCACTTCGAAACCATCCATGTCAGGCATCTGCACATCCAGCAGAACCAGGTCGATGTCGTGTTCAAGCAGCAGGTTAAGCGCCTCGACCCCCGAGGACGCGGTCATGACTTGCCAATCCGGACGCTGCAACAAGGCTCGCATGCTGAGCAGGTTTTCAGGGTAATCATCAACAATCAAAAGGACAGAGCTGTCTTCGCCGAGCGGTGGTTGCGCGCATTCCATGCTGCTTCTCTTATCGGGCGCCACGTCCGTTCTTACGTAGCAAAGCGGACAAATACTGTCCCCTCACTCTAGACCGGGATTTTGAAAAGCAGTAGGTGTCAACGCGCCATCATCCGGACAAAGCCCGAAATAGCCGACTAACGGTCACCCTCCTCAGGCACAAAAACTGCAATGACACCGCCGACGAACAATTGACGTCAAACATCCGCCGAACGGTTAATAAAAAAAGCCCAGTCCAGCGTTCCGAACGCTTCAAACGGGCGGTTTAAAGCCCCCGCTACGGCATTTATCTTTTACATCCGATACGCAGGACCTGGACATGATCGATCTCGCAACCTGGAACTTGAGCATCCCCGAGGGCAGCCCGGCGATGACCATCGAAACCCCTCGGCTGGCACAGGGGTTCAAAGACCAATACTTCAACGCCGAAACCGGCACCGTCTTCTTTTGGGCGCCCGTGACCGGCACCAAGACAGCCAACGCGATTTACCCGCGCAGCGAACTGCGCGAAACCTATAGCGACGGCACCTTGCGCAATTGGCTTTACCCGGCGGCGGACAACATCCTGCGCGCCACCGTGACCGTCAACCAGGTGCCCAGCACCGGCAAGATCGTGATCGGCCAGATCCATACCAAGGACAGCACCAGTCCGATGGTGAAACTGGAATACCAATACAAAACCTCCAGCTCCACCGGAAATATCGTCGCCAAGGTGCGCATGCGTCCTGACGACGAGGAGGGCCAAGTCATCACCATCGCCACGGGCGTGACACTCAACCGCAGTTTCTCCTACATGATCCACCTGAGCCCGAAGGGCGCGCTGGGTATTACTGCGGCGGGTTACAACTGGCGAACCACCGTTGACCCAAGCTGGAAAGTCAAACCGCTCTATTTCAAGGCGGGCGTGTATGTGCAGGACAACACCGGCTATGTCACCGAAGGCGGGAAAGTGACGTTCAGCCTGCTGGAAATCAAACACACCACCCTGTAATGACCGCCTCACCTGCAACGGCACCCGATTAGGGGTGCCTTTTTTTTGTCTGTCGCCGGCAAAAGAGCCAAAAAGCCATCGCTCATTCGTTCCGTTAAAAAACCAGGTAATCGACCAGCGGTCGTTTGTCTCGGGCACAAAAGCGGAAAACGCCACTCTGACGGTCTGCTGACGCCAACCCTCCGTCGGGACGATCGTGCCAATTACTCGTCTGCGCCCCCTTCGGGCCCTCAGCAAAAGCGCGTCTTAGAGCCTCCGGCTGTGGCGTAAATCATTTCTTCTTCTCAGAAAGGATCCGAACATGGTCGATCTTGCAACCTGGAACTTGAGCATCCCCGAAGGCAGCCCGCCGAAAACCATCGAAACCCCGCGGCTGGTGGATGGGTTCCGGGACAAATACTTCAACTCCGAGGGCAGCACGGTGTATTTCTGGTCACCCGTGACCGGCACCAAGACTGAAAATGCGATCTACCCGCGCAGCGAATTGCGCGAGACCTACAAGGACGGCACCTTGCGCAACTGGCTGTACCCCGATGCCGACAATCAATTGCGTGCGAAGCTGGTCGTCAACCAAGTGCCCAGCAGCGGCAAGATTGTCATCGGTCAGATCCATGCCAAGGACAGCAGCAAACCCTTGGTGAAGCTGGAGTACCAATACAAAGAGGACAGCGCCACCGGCAACATCGTCGCCAAGGTCCGCATGCGCCCCGATGACAATAAGGGCCGGGTCATCACCGTTGCCACCGGTGTGAAACTTAATCAGGCGTTCAGTTATCGGCTCCACCTCGATCGTACCGGTGACCTGGGCATTACCGCAGCCGGTCGTAGCTGGTACACCACCATCAGCGCCACTTGGCGGGTCAAACCGTTGTATTTCAAGGCAGGCGTGTATGTGCAGGACCACACCGGCTACACCAGCGAAGGCGGAAAAGTGACGTTCAGCGTGCTGGATATCGATCACAACACCTGAAATTTCACTTCCGATAATCTCGTAGGAAACGCCCTCTTGTGGCGAGGGGATTTATCCCCGCTGGGCTGCGACGCAGCCCCTCTTTCCGCCAGACCCACCGTATGCACCGGCTTTGCGGTGGCTGCGCCGCCCGAGCGGGAGCAGGCTGCCTCGCCACAGGGGCTGGTGCGTCCTACAGGTCGATTTTGGCCTCGAAAATCTCCTCTATAGTTCGGTGGGTCTGCTGGCTTTGGTCGGTGGGCAGGGGTTTCGCAGCCCTGGTGAGTTAGAATCACGACCGTCAAAAATCGACATAGGCGAATCCTGCCTGCGTTCGGCTTTTCATGGCGGCTGTGTGTGGGAGATCTTCGGGTCTGCCGGGTTTCTCTAACTCCTCGGTCTGCGAACCCGCACATGGCTGCCACCCAATTTGTTTCGCAGCAGACGGTGGCAAGTACTTTTTCTTGAGTTAGAGGTTTGTCATGAAAACAGAACAATTGCTTAGCCGCTTCAGCCCCCTCACTCCGATCGCCACCACCCAACCCATCCTGTTCATCGACAGCACCGCGCCACTGACCGAACTCCATGCCTGCGCCAGCGAACGTTTGCATGTCACGCTCGACTACTTGACGCTCATGGCCTGCGCAACCCTCCGCGATTCGGCCGCCAGCGACTTCAACACCCTCACCAACGTTGCTCGGATCCTGGTCCAGGATGTCACCGATGTATTCGGTGTCATTGAACAACGCGGCCTCGAAGACCAGTAAAGCCCTCCTGGTGGGAGATGATCCCCTGTGGGAGCGAGCTTGCTCGCGATAGCGGTGGGTCAGCGGCAAAGGTGTTGGCTGACACAGCGCTATCAAGATCTGTGTGTATATCCGTTTTCTTTGTCACGGCGGCTGGCGGTTCCGCTCTTACAGCGGGTCACTTTCGAAAAGCGCGAAAGTAACCAAAGCGCTTTATGCCCCACCACTCGGCACCTCGCCTAGGCTCGGTGTTCCCTCACTCCGGCATTGCTCCGTGGGCCCGCCGCGAAGGGCCATCCATGGCCCAGCGCGGCTATCCCGGCATCCATGCCGGGATGCCCACTGCGCAATGCCTGCGTTCGGCCAGCGTGGTTAACGGGGCGCCAAAATCTACGTCCACCGCGAGGCGGCCTAGTAGCCGACCTGGTTCTGGGTGTGGTCCGCGTTTCTCCTGTGGGAGCGAGCCTGCTCGCGATGGGGTTGGTGCATGCGACATCTTCCTTGGCAGTGATATGGCCTAGCAATCTGCTGGTGGTCATTCAGTTCTGTAGAGGCTGGATTTGCTGCCGTCATCGCGAGCAGGCTCGCTCCCACAGGTGTTTTGTGTCGCCTAAAATCCATAGTCGAACGCAGAACCCACTGTGGGAGCGAGCTTGCTCGCGATGGCGGCGGATCAGTCGGTATCCATGTTGAATGTGAAACCGCAATCGCGAGCAAGCTCGTTCCCACAGGATAAACGCGGTCCACATCCAGAACCAGGTCGGCTCTAAGGCCGCCTCGGGCAGGCTTTTGATCTCGGGCGCCCCGTTAACCACGATGGCCGAACGCAGGTCTTGGGCCGTGGGCATCCCGGCATGGATGCCGGGATAGCCGCGCTGGGCCATGGATGGCCCTTCGCGGCGGCCCACGGCGCAAGACCGGAGTGAGGGCATGCCGAGCCTAGGCGAGGCACCGAGTGGTGGGGCAGAAGCGCTTTGGTTACTTTCGCCTGGGCCGGCATTCCGGCTTTTCGAAAGTGACCCGCTGTAAGAGCGGAACCGTAAGTAGCCGTGACAAAGAAAACGGATATACACACAAATACCCGAAACCCTACCTATAAAAAAACCCGCATAAATGCGGGTTTCTTTCAAAGCAAGAAGACTCAGTTGACCTTGGCGTTCAACTCACCCTTCAGATACCGCTGATACATTGCCTCCAGCGAGATCGGCTTGATCTTCGAAGCGTTGCCAGCCGTTCCGAAGGCTTCATAACGGGCGATGCACACATCGCGCATGGCCGTCACGGTGGCACCGAAGAACTTACGCGGGTCGAACTCGCTCGGGTTGGTTGCCATCAAGCGACGCATGGCACCGGTGGAGGCCAGGCGCAAATCGGTGTCGATGTTGACCTTGCGCACGCCGTACTTGATGCCCTCGACGATTTCTTCAACCGGCACGCCGTAGGTTTCCTTGATGTCGCCGCCGTACTGGTTGATGATCGCCAGCCACTCCTGCGGTACCGAGGACGAGCCGTGCATCACCAGGTGGGTGTTGGGGATGCGCTTGTGGATTTCCTTGATACGGTCGATGGCCAGCACGTCGCCGGTCGGTGGCTTGGTGAACTTGTAGGCGCCGTGGCTGGTGCCGATGGCGATGGCCAGGGCATCGACCTGGGTCTTCTTGACGAAGTCGGCGGCTTCTTCCGGATCGGTCAGCATCTGGCTGTGGTCCAGCACGCCTTCGGCACCGATGCCGTCTTCTTCACCAGCCATGCCGGTTTCCAGCGAGCCCAGGCAACCCAGTTCGCCCTCTACCGAAACGCCGCAGGCGTGGGCCATGGCCACGGTCTGCTGGGTGACGCGTACGTTGTACTCGTAGTCGGTCGGGGTCTTGCCGTCTTCGCCCAGGGAACCGTCCATCATCACCGAGCTGAAGCCCAGTTGGATGGAGCGCTGGCAGACGTCCGGGCTGGTGCCGTGGTCCTGGTGCATGCACACCGGGATGTGCGGGAATTCTTCGATTGCCGCCAGGATCAGGTGACGCAGGAACGGCGCGCCGGCGTATTTGCGGGCACCGGCCGAAGCCTGGACGATCACCGGAGAGTCAGTCTTGTCAGCGGCTTCCATGATGGCGCGCATCTGCTCAAGGTTGTTGACGTTAAAGGCTGGAACGCCGTAGCCGAACTCGGCTGCGTGGTCCAGCATCTGACGCATGCTGATAAGTGCCATTGTGTCTCTCTCCCGGTCGAGGGTCGTTAATCGTGCCAGCCTGCCGGAGCGGCGGCGGCTATTCAAGTCATAGCGGATCGGGGGTCGGCCCCGGCCTGCGTGTTCGGTATCGCTAAATCCAAATACTGACGCGATCCCTGTGGGAGCGAGCTCGCTCGCGATGAGGCCGGCACATTCAACATCACTGTCGCCTGATACACCGCTATCGCGAGCAAGCTCGCTCCCACAATGGTTCTGCTCCCACATTTGGATCTCTGTGGATCAGTTCAATCGTATTACTGCGCCTTGCAGCCACGCCCAATCAGGTCATTGGTGGCGACCCAATACACCAGGCCTTCCTCACCCTTGACGTGAAACGCCAGCATGTCATCGCTGTACAGTGAACCTTCAGCACCCGGCTCAAGCTTGAGGCGATAGACCTTATCGGCGCCGCCCAGGCGTACATCGACTTCCTTGTGGGCGGCATCGGTGTAGCGCCAGAGCACCTTGGCCTCGCTGTCACAGGTCCAGGTCGTCCAACCCTCAACAGGCTCGGACGTGTGCAAAAAGTCCAACTGCGCACAACCGCCCAGCAATGCCAACGCCACGACGGCGATCAAGCCTTTCATCCGTGTTCCTCGACTGACGGCACACGCCGCCAACCATGAGTTAAGAGTCAGACCCGTCAAGGACAACCATGTTCCTTGGCCGGGGTTTGCGTCTCGTATTTGTCCAGGCCGTCCGGCCCGGAGCGCTTGTTCAGCACCGGGTTGGTCTCGGCCTGCCAGTCGGCCTGGTAACAGCCGTCTTCAGGCGCCGGCGTGCCGGGTTGCGGGGCCGGAGCCTGCGGGCCGCTTGAGCAGGCCACCAGCATCGTCGCCGCCAACAGCAACGTGAACGTCTTGACCATCAGAACACTCCTTTGCCTGGTCAACGCAGCTTCAGGCCTTGGCCCGGCTTTCCAGGACTTCCACAGCAGGCAACACCTTGCCCTCGACGAACTCGAGGAACGCGCCGCCACCGGTAGAAATGTAGGAGATCTGCGAGGCCACGCCATATTTGTCGATGGCCGCCAGGGTGTCACCACCACCGGCGATGGAGAACGCAGCGCTGTCGGCGATGGCCTGGGCCAATACCTTGGTGCCGTTGCCGAACTGGTCGAATTCAAACACACCGACCGGGCCGTTCCACAGGATCGTCTGGGAGGATTTCAGCAGTTCGGCGAAGTTGGCTGCGGTTTGCGGGCCAATATCGAGGATCATGTCGTCCTCGGCTACGTCAGCGATCAGCTTGACGGTGGCGGTGGCGCTTTCGGCGAACTCCTTGGCCACAACTACGTCCACCGGCAACGGCACGCTGACCTTGGCGGCGATTTCCCGGGCGGTGTCCAGCAGGTCCGGCTCGTACAGCGATTTGCCAACCGGGTGACCCGCAGCGGCGAGGAAGGTGTTGGCAATGCCGCCGCCGACGATCAACTGGTTGCAGACCTGGCTCAGGCTGTTGAGCACGTCCAGCTTGGTGGAAACCTTGGAGCCGGCAACGATGGCAGCCATCGGCTGGGCCGGGGAGCCCAGGGCCTTGCCCAGTGCGTCCAGCTCGGCAGCCAGCAACGGGCCGGCTGCGGCGACCTTGGCGAACTTCGCCACGCCATGGGTCGAACCTTCGGCGCGGTGGGCAGTGCCGAACGCGTCCATCACGAACACGTCGCACAGGGCGGCGTACTGCTGGGCCAGTTCGTCGGCGTTCTTTTTCTCGCCCTTGTTGAAGCGCACATTTTCGAACAGCACGACATCGCCGGCCTTCACGTCCACGCCGCCCAGGTAGTCAGCGACCAATGGCACGTCACGGCCCAGGGCACGGCTCAAGTAATCGGCCACAGGCTTGAGGCTGTTTTCCGCCGAGAACTCGCCTTCGGTCGGACGACCCAGGTGGGAGCAGACCATCACGGCCGCGCCTTTTTCCAGGGCCAGCTTGATGGTCGGCAGCGAAGCCAGGATACGCGCGTCGCTGGTGACAACACCGTCCTTGACGGGGACGTTGAGGTCTTCGCGGATCAGTACGCGCTTACCTTGCAGATCGAGGTCGGACATCTTCAACACGGTCATGGGTCGCAATTCCTGGGTAACTGTTTAGAGAGCAGGTTTTTTAGAAGCGGTTTGCAGGTAATGCTCGGCAACGTCCAGCATTCGGTTGGCAAACCCCCATTCGTTGTCGAACCAGGCCAGGATGTTCACAAGCCGAGGCCCGGAAACACGGGTCTGGCTGGCATCGACAATGGCCGAATGTGGGTCATGATTAAAATCACAACTGGCATGAGGCAACTCGGTGTAGGCCAGGAGGCCTTTGAGCGGACCGCTGGTGGCGGCTTCGCGCAGGATCCGGTTGACCTCGGTGGCGTCGGTATCGCTCACGGTCTGCATCGTAATGTCGAGGCAGGACACGTTGACCGTCGGCACCCGCACGGCTTTGGCCTGAATTCGCCCGGCAAGTTCCGGCAGCAGCCGTTCAATGCCGCGCGCCAGACCAGTGGACACCGGAATCACCGATTGGAACGCCGAACGGGTGCGGCGCAAGTCCTCATGGTGGTAGGCGTCGATCACCGGCTGGTCGTTCATCGCCGAGTGGATGGTGGTGATCGACACGTATTCCAGGCCAATGGCCTGGTCCAGCAAGCGCAACAGCGGCACGCCGCAGTTGGTGGTGCAGGACGCGTTGGACACCAGCAGCTCTTCGCCGGTCAGGCAATCCTGGTTCACCCCGTAGACGATGGTGGCGTCGACATCCGCTTCACTGGCCATCGGCTGGGAGAACAGCACCCGTGGCGCGCCGGCCGCGAGAAAACGCTGGCCGTCTTCGCGGGTGTGGTAGGCGCCGGAGCATTCGAGCACCAGGTCGACGCCCAGGGACGCCCAATCGATGCCTTCGGGAGTGGCACTGCGCAAGACTTTCACGCAGTCGCCATTAATATGCAGACAATCGCCCTCGACCCGCACTTCGCCGGGAAACCGGCCGTGGGTGGAGTCAAAGCGTGTCAGGTATTCGATGCTGGCCATGTCGGCCAGATCATTGATGGCCACGATCTCGAACCCGGCCTTGGCCCCTCGCTCGAACAACGCACGCAAGACGCAACGACCAATCCGGCCGTAGCCGTTGAGTGCAACTTTGTAGGGACGCGGTTGGGGCATGGGGTTCTCTGACCAGGGTGAATCCATGGATTACAGCGCTGAATGTTCCGCAGTCATCGCGGGCAAGCCTTGCTCCCACAGGATGGCACTTTCCCTGTAGGAGCGTGCAAATTCTGTGGGAGCAAGGCTTGCCCGCGATGGCGTCAGAACAGGCGATGCACTCCTGGACTTAGTCTTCCAGCAGCTCTTCAGCCTGACCCAGGATGTTTTCCAGGGTGAAACCGAATTCCTCGAACAGCGCAGGCGCGGGCGCCGATTCGCCGTAGGTGGTCATGCCGATTACGCGGCCTTCCAGGCCCACGTACTTGTACCAGTAATCAGCGTGGGCAGCTTCGATGGCGATCCGCGCACTGACCTGAAGCGGCAACACCGCTTGCTTGTAGCCGGCATCCTGGGCGTCGAACACGCTGGTGCAAGGCATGGACACAACGCGCACGTTGCGGCCCTGCTCGGTCAGCTTGTCGTAGGCCTGGACGGCCAGGCCGACTTCGGAGCCGGTGGCGATCAGGATCAGCTCAGGCTCGCCGATGCAGTCCTTGAGTACATAGCCGCCACGCGCGATGTCGCCGATCTGGTCGACATCGCGGTTCTGGTGCTGCAGGTTCTGGCGGGAGAAGATCAGCGCCGACGGGCCGTCGTTACGCTCGAGGGCGTGCTTCCAAGCCACTGCCGATTCCACGGCATCGCATGGGCGCCAGGTGTCCAGGTTCGGCGTGCAACGCAGGCTCGCCAGTTGCTCGATCGGCTGGTGAGTCGGGCCGTCTTCGCCCAGGCCGATGGAGTCGTGGGTGAACACATACAGGATGCGCTTTTTCATCAGCGCCGACATGCGCACGGCGTTGCGCGCGTATTCCATGAACATCAGGAAGGTCGCGCCGTAAGGCACCAGGCCGCCGTGCAGCGCCACGCCGTTCATGATCGCGCTCATGCCGAACTCGCGAACGCCGTAGTACATGTAGTTGCCGCTGGCGTCTTCAGCACTGACGCCTTTGCAGCCTTTCCACAGGGTCAGGTTGGAACCGGCCAGGTCAGCCGAACCGCCCAGCAGTTCCGGCAGCAATGGGCCGAAGGCGTTCAGGGTGTTCTGGCTGGCCTTGCGGCTGGCGATGGTTTCGCCCTTGGCGGCGACTTCAGCGATGTACGCCGAGGCTTTTTCGGCGAAATCGGCTGGCAGCTCGCCGCTGAGGCGACGCACCAGTTCGTTGGCCAGCTCAGGGAATTCGGCGGAGTACGCGGCGAAACGCTGGTCCCACTCGGCTTCGAGCGCGCGGCCTTTTTCCTTGGCATCCCATTCGGCATAGATGTCGGCAGGGATTTCGAACGGGCCATGGTTCCACTTCAATGCAGCGCGGGTCAGGGCGATTTCCTCGGCACCCAGTGGCGCGCCGTGGCAGTCTTCCTTGCCTTGCTTGTTCGGCGAACCGAAGCCGATGGTGGTCTTGCAGCAGATCAGGGTCGGCTGGGCACTCTTGCGGGCCGTCTCGATGGCAGTCTTGATCTCTTCTGGATCGTGACCGTCGACGTTGCGGATCACCAGCCAGTTGTAGGCTTCGAAACGCTTGGGCGTGTCGTCGGTGAACCAGCCTTCGACTTCGCCATCGATGGAGATGCCGTTGTCGTCATAGAAGGCGATCAGCTTGTCCAGGCCCAGGGTGCCGGCCAGGGAGGCGACTTCATGGGAAATGCCTTCCATCATGCAGCCATCACCCAGGAATACGTAGGTGTGGTGATCAACGACGTTATGCCCCGGACGGTTGAATTGCGCCGCCAGGACTTTTTCTGCCAGTGCAAAACCCACGGCGTTGGCCAAGCCCTGGCCCAATGGACCGGTGGTGGTTTCCACGCCTGGGGTGTAGCCGTATTCCGGGTGGCCCGGGGTGCGGCTGTGCAGTTGGCGGAAGTTCTTCAGGTCATCGATCGACAGGTCGTAGCCGGTCAGGTGCAGCAGCGAGTAGATCAACATCGAGCCGTGGCCGTTGGACAACACGAAACGGTCACGGTCGGCGAAGGCTGGGTTGCTCGGGCTGTGCTTGAGGTAGTCGCGCCAAAGCACCTCGGCGATATCCGCCATACCCATAGGGGCACCGGGATGGCCGCTGTTGGCTTTCTGCACGGCATCCATGCTGAGGGCACGAATGGCATTGGCACGCTCACGACGGCTGGGCATCGCTGATCTCCTGCGGGTATTGAATCGAGAATGAATAAAACGAAACTGAAAAAGGCGAGCATTTTCCCTCACCCACCCGCCCCGGGGCAATGACAGATAGTCATCCTGGAGCGTTTTTCCGGTGGATAAAGTCGCATTCGCCAGGTGAAACCTTTCCGCTGATGGTTTGTAGAGTCAAGCACAGATCGGGAAGTGCCATTTATCCAGCAATATCAAAACTTTTTGATATTGAACTTGCGGTGATCCAAACCCCTCACTAGACTGCCGCACTATGAACTTACCCGCGCCTTCCATTCGCCATGACGACTGCGATGAGCTGGCGGCCCTTTGCAAGGCCGGCGGCGATCCGTTGCGGCTCAATGTATTGCGCGCCCTGGCCAACGATTCGTTCGGCGTGCTGGAGCTGGCGCAGATCTTCGGCATCGGCCAGTCCGGCATGAGCCACCACCTCAAGGTCCTGGCCCAGGCCGACCTGGTGGCGACCCGCCGCGAAGGCAACGCCATTTTCTATCGCCGCGCCCTGCCCCACACCGACCTGTTGGGCGGCAAGCTGCACGCGGCGCTGCTGGACGAAGTGGACGCGCTGAACCTGCCGACCGACGTGCAGGCGCGCATCGCCCAGGTACACGGGCAACGGGCCGCCGCCAGCCAGGATTTTTTCGCACGGGTTGCCGAGAAATTTCGCGCCCAGCAAGACCTGATCGCCGGACTGCCGCAATACCGCGAAAGCGTCGTGGCGCTGCTCGACAAACTAAGCTTCGAAGCCACGGCCACGGCGATCGAAGTCGGCCCCGGCGATGGCGCCTTCCTGCCGGAGCTGGCGCGACGTTTCAGCCAGGTGACGGCGCTGGACAACAGCCCGGCCATGCTCGAACTGGCGCGCCAGGTGTGTGAACGCGAAGCGTTGGCTAACGTCAGCCTGCAACTGGCCGATGCACTGGATGGCATGAGCCTGCAGGCCGACTGCGTGGTATTGAACATGGTGCTGCATCATTTCGCCGCGCCGGCCGATGCACTCAGGCACATGGCCGGCCTGCTGCAACCGGGCGGCAGCCTGCTGGTGACGGAGTTATGCAGCCACAACCAGAGCTGGGCCAGAGAGGCGTGCGGCGATCTCTGGCTCGGGTTTGAACAGGACGACCTGGCCCGCTGGGCCACCGCTGCGGGCCTCGTGCCCGGGGAAAGCCTCTATGTAGGCTTACGTAATGGTTTCCAGATCCAGGTTCGCCACTTCCAGCGACCCACTGGCGACACTCACCAACGGTAACTTGTAGGAAAACATCGAGATGAGCGAATACTCCCTTTTCACCTCCGAGTCCGTGTCTGAAGGGCATCCGGACAAAATCGCCGACCAGATTTCTGATGCGGTGCTGGACGCCATTATTGCTGAAGACAAGTTCGCCCGCGTGGCGTGCGAGACTCTGGTGAAAACGGGCGTGGCGATCATCGCCGGCGAAGTCACCACTTCGGCCTGGGTCGACCTGGAACAGATCGTGCGCGATGTGATCCTGGGCATTGGCTACAACAGCTCCGACGTCGGCTTCGACGGCGCGACCTGCGGCGTGATGAACATCATTGGCAAGCAGTCTCCCGACATCAACCAAGGCGTTGATCGGGCCAAGCCTGAAGACCAGGGCGCCGGCGACCAGGGCCTGATGTTCGGCTACGCCAGCAATGAGACCGACGTGCTGATGCCGGCCCCGATCACCTTCTCGCACCAGTTGGTTCAACGCCAGGCCGAGGCCCGCAAATCCGGCCTGCTGCCTTGGCTGCGCCCGGACGCCAAGTCCCAGGTGACCTGCCGTTACGAAGGCGGCAAGGTGGTGGGTATCGACGCCGTCGTGCTGTCGACCCAGCACAACCCTGATGTGTCCTACAAAGACTTGCGCGAAGGCGTGATGGAACTGATCGTCAAGCACGTGCTGCCTGCCGAGTTGCTGTCCAAGGACACCCAGTTCCACATCAACCCGACTGGCCAGTTCATCATCGGCGGCCCGGTGGGTGACTGCGGCCTGACCGGTCGCAAGATCATCGTCGACAGCTACGGCGGCATGGCCCGTCACGGCGGCGGCGCGTTCTCCGGCAAGGACCCATCGAAGGTTGACCGTTCGGCTGCCTATGCCGGTCGTTATGTCGCCAAGAACATTGTCGCCGCCGGCCTGGCCGAGCGCTGCGAGATCCAGGTGTCCTACGCCATCGGCGTGGCTCAGCCTACATCGATCTCGCTGAACACCTTCGGCACGGGCAAGATCGGTGATGACAAGATCGTCAACCTGGTCCGTGAAGTGTTCGACCTGCGTCCATACGCCATCACCACCATGCTCGACCTGCTGCACCCGATGTACCAGGACACTGCAGCCTATGGTCACTTCGGTCGTACGCCGCAAACCAAGACCGTGGGTAACGATACCTTCACCACCTTCACCTGGGAAAAAACCGACCGCGCCGACGCCCTGCGCGCCGCTGCCGGCCTGTAATACCCGCGTGTAAAGAAAAGCCCCTGGCGACTGGGTCGTCAGGGGCTTTTTTTATCAAGCATTGAAGCCAGGCATCGCCCTTGTGGACCTCCATCGAATTCAAGCCCGTCGTGCCACCAGCAAAAACGAAGCCGCACTCGCCAGCAATCCCGCGCACATCCGGTTGAAAAGACGCTTGCCACTTGGCCGGGCGAACAGCCGTCGCGCATGGATGCCCATGTAGCAATACAACGCGATGGCTACGCACTCCAACGCCAGGAACAACCCGCCCAGCACGGCGAACTGCTGGGTAACGGTGCCCGTGCGGTCGACGAATTGTGGCAAGAACGCGGTGAACAACAGGATCGCCTTCGGGTTACCGATCGCCACCAGGAATTCCTGGCGCGCCAGGTTCGCCACGCTCATCGAAGCGACCGTCGCTTGCCCCTGCGCCTCGGGTTGAGCCCGCCACAACTGCACGGCCAGGTAGAACAGATAACCCGCCCCGATAAACTTGATGCCCAGGAACAGCAGCTCCGAGGTGTGCAGCACGGCGGTCAGCCCCGCCGCAGCCAGGGCGATCATGATTGCGAAGGCCAGTAGGCGACCGATGCCGCCGCTGCAGGCCCGGACGAAGCCATGGCGCGAAGCATTACTGATGGACAGCAGGTTGTTCGGCCCTGGCGCCATGTTCAGCGCGAAGCAGGCTGGGATGAAAACAGCGAGTGTGGTCAGGTTCATCGGGGCACGCCTGGCGGAGCGGATCGAAGGTTCATTCTGCACCGGCCCGCGCGGGGTTCAAGGGACAGTTGCAAGGCTAAATCACGCCGCACTGTACCGCCGCGGCTTTGCTATCACGTCGGTAAAACCCGGTAAAGCTCCAGGCCTCGCGCCTGCTGTATCCATGACTAGCCTTCAAGGACACCCACGAGCAAGGATGCTTCGATGCTGCCGTTTTTGCCTCTACTCGCCTGCCTTACATTGATCGTCACCCCTGTCATCGCCGCGCCTTGCCCCGACTGGTCCGCCGAACACGCTCAGGCACGGGTCAGCGCCTTGCAACAAAGCATCGATAGCTGGGACGACAGCTATCACCGCCTCGGCCGGTCCCTGGTGGCCGACGAGCTCTACGATCAGTCTCGCGCAAGGCTTGACCATTGGCGCGCCTGCTTCGATCTCAAGGCACCGGACACATCGCTGCGTACGGCGGGCGGCAAGGTCGCCCATCCGATCCCCCACACCGGCCTGGATAAACTCAAGGATGCCGAGGCCGTGGGGGCCTGGTTGCAAGGCAAGGACGATGTCTGGGTCCAGCCGAAAGTCGATGGCGTGGCGGTCACCCTGATCTATCGCCAGGGCCACCTGCACCAGGCGATCAGCCGCGGCGATGGCATCAAGGGGCAGGACTGGACCTGGGCCGTGCGCAAGATCAACAGCATTCCCCAGCGATTGCGCCAGCCTGTGGACCTGCTGATCCAGGGCGAGCTGTATTGGCGATTGAACGACCATGTCCAGGCCAGCCGTGGCAGCCTCAATGCACGGGCGATGATCGCGGGCCTGATGACACGCTCCAGCTTGTCGCTCCAGGACGGTATCTACATGGGCCTGTTTATCTGGGACTGGCCCGAAGGGCCGCAGACCCTGCCCGAACGAATGGCACGGCTGGGCGAGCTGGGCTTTACCGGCACGCTGGACTACAACCAACCGGTGCAGACACTGGCCGACGCCCAATACTGGCGCGACCACTGGTATCGCTCGCCACTGCCGTTTGCCAGCGACGGGATCGTCCTGCGCCAGAGCCGCCGGCCACCCGCCGACCGTTGGCAGGCCAGGCCGCCATTCTGGGGCGTGGCCTGGAAGTACGCCCATGCCCAGGCGCTCGCCGAAGTGCGCAAGGTGCGCTTCAAGATCGGGCGCACCGGGCGCATCACGCCGGTGCTGGAACTCGAACCCATCAGGCTCGACGACCGCTGGATCCGCCGGGTGAGCGTCAGTTCGCTCAAGCATTGGGAGACGATGGACATCCGCCCCGGCGATCAGGTCGCCATCAGCCTGGCCGGGCTGACCATCCCGCGACTCGATAGCGTCGTCCTGCGCAACGTCGTGCGCCAGGAGATCGATGTACCGGCACCGGCCGATTATCACTTCTTGAGTTGCTGGCAACCGACAACCGGCTGTGAAAGCCAATTCCTCGCACGACTGGGCTGGCTCAGCGGCAAACAAGGGCTTGCCCTGCCCCACGTCGGCCCCGGCACCTGGGGAAAACTGCTGGCCGCCGGACGACTCGACGGATTGCTGGATTGGATGACCCTTGATGCCGCCGAGCTTGCTAACATTGCCGGCTTCGGCGAACACAGCAGCGCCCGCCTGCTCGCCAGCCTGGACAGCGCCCGGCAACGCCCTTTCGAGCAATGGCTCAAGGCCCTGGGCCTGCCGCCCGCTGGTGAGGCCCGGCTGGAGGGACCGTGGCAGGTGCTGGCCGAACGCACGACCGAACAATGGCAAGCCGAGGCCGGCATCGGACCGGGACGCGCCGCGCAACTGAGCGCATTTTTTCGCGATCCGCAGGTGCTGGCCTTGAGTGACGTATTACGCACTGCCGGGGTCGACGGTTTTTAATCCGGGCCCTGTATGGTTGAACCCAAGGGGCAAGCATGCGTTCCAACAGCGCATCTGTACCGACCGCTCGCGATTTTTTACGGAGTTGCTATGAATTTCCTGTCCCCCGTTGCCCTGCTGGTCTTATGCAGTGCCATGGCCGCCCCCTTGATGGCGGACGAGCAAACCCCCGAGCTCACTGGTTGCGCGGCCAAGCGCCAGGGCATCATCAACCAGATCGAACTGGCCAAGTCCCGTGGCAACCAGGACCAGCAGGCAGGCCTGGAAACCGCGCTGGACGAAGTCACCAGCCATTGCACCGATGCTTCCTTGCGCAAGGAGCGTGAAAACAAGGTGCTCGATGCCAAGCACGAGGTCAGTCGACGTCAGGCCGACCTGGAGAAGGCCATGAAAAAAGGCGACGCCGAGCGGATCAACAAACGCAAGGACAAGCTGGCAACCTCCCGCAAGGAACTGCAGGAAGCGGTGGATGAGTTGGACAAGTGAGCTTCAAGCCTCAAGCTGCAAGTACAAGCGCCTCACTTGCCGCTTGAAGCTTGAAGCTTACCCTTCAATGATCCCGAAACTCCTTATGACAGGCACTGCACGCATCCTCGACCTTTTGCACCGCCGGCCCCAAGTAACTGGCCTTGTAGGGTTGGACGTTGCTGGCGGTCACCAACTCACCGGTGGCGGCTTCAAGATTGCGGGCCAGTTCCTGGAAACGCGCCTGCTTTTGCCAGACTTCATCCCGGGCGCTGGTGTGGTCTTGCTCACGCACTGGCGGGAAGTGTTTCCACGGTTCATGGGAGAGTTGATCCAGTTGCGCCGCGCCTTCGGCAAATCGTGCGCCATCGAACGGGACTCGCCCACGCAACATGCCGCCCAACTCTTCGTTGGTCTTGAGCATCTGCTTGAAGATCGCCTTGCGCTGGCCAAGGGGAGAATTGGGATCGACGCCGCCACAGGCGGACAACATCAGGCAGGCCAGTACGGCCATGGAAAATCGTTTTACAAACATCTTGGCCTCGGGGCAGGAAACGGCAGTTAGTATCCTCGGGTCATCGGTAAAGACCAATGGCCCTATCAACAATACGGGTTGTTCGAGCGCCTGACAGCGTCCGAATGGCTGCAAAGGAAATCTTCATGAACAGCTGCATCAAGACCTGGCACAAAGGCCTGGCATTGACCCTACCGCTGATCGCACTGTTGGCCGGTTGTAATCGCGGCGAAAAGGTCGAAGAACCTCAGACCCATGCCCTCGCGACCTATGTCAGCGCACCGTGGGAGGCGTTGCCGTCGGTGTCCGATGCAGACCTGCTGGCCGGTTTCGGCTCCTGGCGCAGTGCCTGTACCCGGCTCAAGGCCGATGCGACCTGGGGCCCGACCTGCGCGGCAGCGGCCAATGTGCCGCAAACCGCACAGGCTGTACGCAATTTCCTGAAACAGAACCTCGATGTCTATGGCCTGCGCTCGGGGGACAACAGCCCCAACGGCCTGATTACCGGTTACTACGAGCCGGTCTACCCCGGCAGCCTCACCCAGACCGCTACGGCGAATATCCCGGTCTACGGTGTGCCGGAGGACATGATCATTGTGTCGCTGGACAGCATTTACCCTGAGCTCAAGGGCAAGCGCCTGCGTGGCCGCCTCGAAGGCCGGGTGCTCAAGCCATACGACGACGCAGCCACCATCGAAACCAACGGGGTGAAGGCGCCGGTCATCGCCTGGCTGACCGACCCCATGAACCTGCAATTCCTGCAAATCCAGGGTTCGGGACGTATTCGACTCGCCGATGGCCGCCAACTGCGTATCGGTTATGCCGACCAGAACGGCCACCCTTACCGTCCCATTGGGCGCTGGCTGGTTGAACAGGGCGAGCTGAAGAAAGAAGACGTGACCATGGGCGCCATCAGTGCCTGGGCCAAGGCCAACCCGAACCGTATTCCGCAATTGCTGGGCAGCAACCCCAGCTACGTGTTCTTCAACCGTAACCCCGACAGCAACGAAGGCCCGCGAGGCTCACTGAATGTTCCGCTGACCGCCGGCTACAGCGTGGCGGTGGACCGCAAGGTGATTCCGCTGGGCAGCCTGCTGTGGCTATCCACCACTCGACCCGACGGCAGCACCTTGAACCGGCCCGTCGCCGCCCAGGACACTGGCGGTGCGATTGCCGGTGAAGTACGGGCGGACCTGTTCTGGGGCACGGGCGAGGCTGCTGGGCAACTGGCCGGGGACATGAAGCAACAAGGGCAGATCTGGATGCTCTGGCCCAAGGGCATGGCGTTGCCGCAAGTACCACAGGTGGCGAATGCGGTTAGCGCCAATCCCTGAGGAATGGGCTGACTGTACCGACCCCATCGCGAGCAAGCTCGCTCCCACAGGGAATCTCAGTGAACACCTATTTTGTGTACACAGCCGATCCAATGTGGGAGCGAGCTTGCTCGCGATGGGGCCAGCACAGACCCAGGGATCCAACCGTCAGGCTCAGACCGAGATAAAGAAGAAACTCAAGACCAACCCCACCCCCACGAACCACACCAGCGAACGCAGAATCGCCCAGTCAGCCAGATAGCAAATGATATAGAGCAGGCGACTGGTGATGAACAGCACCGCCAGCACATTGATGGTCACCAGCTCGGCATTGCCGGCCAGGTGCGCGACGATCACGGCGGCGGCAAAAAACGGGCTGATTTCAAAGCTGTTCAGTTGCGCAGCGTATGCTCGTCGAGGAGCGCCTTCGAGTGTTTCCAGAAAGTCCCGAGGGTCGTGGTTATCTGCCAGCCTGTATCTTCCGCCGGCCTTGGCGATGGCGATGCACAGGTAAGGCAGGAGAAAGGCAATCAAAATACACCACAGGGCAACCGTCATTGACGCAGTTCCTTCTTTGAGTTTTATAGAAAATCGCGAGTCCAGCGCCAGTCAGAACTTCATCACCAGCATGCCAACCAACACCAGAGCGCAAGCTAAGAGCCGCGGCAAGCCGAAAGGTTCTTTCAGGTAACGCATGCCGAACAGCACCACCAGGATCACGCTGATCTCGCGCAGCGCCGCCGCTTCGGCGATCGAGCCCAGTTGCATGGCCCACAGCACCAGAGCGTAGCTGAACACTACGCAGAACCCGACCGCCAAGCCCAGCCGCCACTGCTCACGCCAGAACCCCATGAACGCCGGCCGCTTAGCGACCAACGCCAGCAACGGGAAAGGCCAGGCGCTGAGCAGTGTGACCCAGACCAGGTAATCCAGCGGATGGGGCCAACGCCGCAGGGCGTGGCCGTCGATAAAGGTGTAGCAGCCGATGCACAGGCCGATCAGCGCCACCACCGGCAGCATCGACCAGGGCAGCCGCTCGCCGCCACCGCCCTGCCACAACAGGCAAAGCATGCCGAACGGGATCAGCAAAATGCCGACGATCTGCTGCGCTGTCAGTGCTTCACCGGCAAATACAAATGTCAGGGCCAGCACCACCAGCGGCGACAGGCCGCGCATCAGCGGATAGACCAGCCCCAGGTCACCGACCCGATAAGCCTGGATCAGCAAATAGCGATAGAGCAGCTCGAACGCCGCCGACGCCAGGATCCACGGCCAGATCTGCGACGGCGGCAAAGCCACGAAACCCAGTGCCAACGCGACGAACAGCAAGGCGACGCTGTCCATGCACGCCACCACCAGCAAACGCTCGCCGCTGAACTTGATCAGCGTATTCCATGCGGCATGCAACAGCGCCGCTACCAACACCAAAGCCGTCGCAAGCACGACACACTCCTTGTCTGGCACCCCCAGCCCGTAGGAGCTGCCGAAGGCTGCGATCTTTTGATCTTTCACTCCAGACTCAATTGTCAGTGGAAAGATCGCAGCCTCGTTGCACTCGACAGCTCCTACGATCAGCGGGACTCATGAATTGATTGGCTATCGTTTATACTGCAAACCGACCACGCCGCACTCAGTTGCGCATAAGCCAATTCCAATAACTCTGCTGCCGCCCAGTTCGTTCGAGCCGGGGCGTCGGCCTGCGTATGCCTGATCAGAGCGTCAAGACTACAGACAGAGACCTTGCGCATGCCACTCGCCTTGCTTGCTTTGGCCGTCGCCGCTTTCGGCATCGGCACGACTGAATTCGTCATCATGGGGCTGTTGCCCGATGTCGCCCGGGACTTGGCCGTGAGCATTCCCCAGGCCGGGCTGCTGATCACCGGCTATGCCCTGGGCGTGGTGTTCGGCGCGCCGATCCTGGCGATTGGCACCGCCAACATGCCGCGCAAGGCCACGCTGCTGGGCATGACCCTGATGTTCATCCTCGGCAATGTGCTCTGCGCCCTGGCGCCGAACTACGCCACGCTAATGGCCGCCCGGGTCATTACTGCACTGTGCCACGGAGCGTTCTTTGGCATCGGTTCGGTGGTGGCGGCCGGGCTGGTGGCGCCGAACAAACGGGCCCAGGCGATTGCGATGATGTTCACCGGCCTGACCCTGGCCAACGTGCTGGGCGTCCCGCTGGGCACGGCCCTGGGTCAATACGCCGGCTGGCGCTCGACCTTCTGGGCGGTCTCGGTCATCGGCGTGATCGCGGCCATTGCCCAATGGGTCTGGCTGCCCAAGGAAATCCCCATGGACAAAGCCAACCTGGCCAGCGAGTTCAAGGTGCTGGGCAAGGTCAACGTGTTGCTCGCCCTGGGCATGAGCGTGCTGGCCTCTACCAGCCTGTTCAGCGTGTTCACCTATATCGCACCGATCCTGCAGGACATCACCGGCGTCAGCCCCCACGGCATCACCGTCATGCTGCTGTTGTTCGGCGTCGGCCTGACGGCCGGCAGTTTCCTCGGTGGGCGCCTGGCCGACCGACGCCTGCTGCCCTCGCTGGTGGGCATGGCCCTGGCCGTGGTGCTGGTGCTTGCCGCATTCAGCCAGACTAGCCGGTCGGTGATTCCGGCGGCCATCACCTTGGTGCTGTGGGGCATCTTCGCTTTTGCCCTGTGCCCGATCCTGCAACTGCTGATCATCGACCAAGCCTGTGATGCGCCGAACCTCGGGTCGACCCTCAACCAGAGTGCATTCAACCTGGGCAACGCGGCCGGGGCCTGGATGGGTGGTTTGGTCGTCGCCAGCGGTGCCGACCTGGCGGATCTGCCGTGGACCGGGGCCGCGGTCGGTGGCCTGACGGTATTGACCGCCTTATTCTTTATCCAACGACAACGACGCTTGGCAGCAGTCGCTGTTTGAGGGCCAGGGAAATCTGACCTGCACGTGAGCGAATAGGCGACGATTTCAGTAAGACGTTGGCCCCGCCCGTGCGGGCTGTTTTACCGACCGTCCAGAAGCCTTGTTCCAGAGCGCTTTCTATTGAGATTCGCTGACTGCTGTTTGCAGCCGGCGGATTGTTGTCTAATTGAGTCACAACGCAATTAGCCTTGCGATCTTGCTTACAGTTCGGCTCCTTCTCGGCACACGGAACGAACCAGAATGCTAGCAATCTCGCAAAACACCCCCTCCCGCCATTCTTCTGAAAACATTGACCCGCGCGCAAACCAAGCACCGCCTGAACGCCCCCGACAATTGGCATGCGGCGCGACAGACCGATCGATCACCCTCGTTCGAAATGAAGACGGTAGCGCCCAAGTCACAATGAATCGGCCGCCCATCACAGAACTGGTCCTGAGCGGCGGTGGCGCCAAGGGGGTGGCTTATTCAGGATTCGTCGATACGCTCGAGACCAGTGGCGTCATGGACAATATCAAGACGATTTCAGGCGCCTCTGCGGGAGCCATATCGGCCGCGCTGCTCGCCAGCGGCATGAATCATGTGGGCTTCGACAGGATCTCTGACGAGATCCCCCTCATTTCCTTGCTCGACAGCACCAACGCTACCGTTAAAACACTCCAGAACGGGTTGTCGAAGCTGGGCGAGAAACTGGCGAAACTCCCGCTGGCGCAGCTGCTGTGTGATTTGCTGCCACGCCTGGGCTCCAAAGGGATGCCACTGGAGGAACTGATCAGGGAAGAGGCCTGCTCGGCGCTTTTGCAGCGCTGCAGAGAACACCCAAAGCCGCTGTCCAAACAAGCGCAACAAGCCGTTGCCAATGTGGAAAAGAACCAATACGTCACCTTTGGCAACCTGGCAGTCCTGAGTGCAGAGATCTCGCAAATCAAGTCCGTGGAAATCACCGGCACCGCCATGTTCGAGGAAGGTACGCAGTTGGTGGTCTTCAGCGCGGGCCTGACCCCCGATATGGACATTGCCGTGGCCGCACATATCTCCGCGTCGCTGCCGCTGGTGTTCAGCAAGCCGACCCTGCATGGACAGCCGTTCCAACAGAAGGACACCACCACGGCATTCGCCGATGGTGGCATCCTGAACAACACACCGATACCTGCCCTCTATAACCCAGCGACCTCCATGAGTCCGATCCCGGAAAGCGAGCACTTGATCCTGATATTCGAGGCGCAAGAATCGGACCAGGAAAATCAGCGGGGTACGGGCATATCGGCCCTGATCGACAGAGTTCTCAAGGCCCCCCATACGGCCAGCTCTGCATGGAATGCCGAACAACTGAAGCAGTTTGTCGACCAGACCGTCGTCGTACCGCTGAAAACCGATAAAGGCGATTACCGTGGCCTGTTAAGTGGGACGGTCAATTTCAGCATGTCCAGGGACATCAAGAATCATCTCCAGGAAGAACTGCGCAAGGATGTCAAAACCCACCTGGACAAACGCAACGTCACGCAACAAACCTTTTCGTTTACCTCGATCGAGGCGGCCTTGTTGGCGTTGGGCGACAAGGATTTCAAGCAGCTAAGCGCAGAACTGGAAGACGACGAAGGCTGCGCCGAGGTGGTCGCCTTCAGACGACAGGCGCAGTGGGCACTGACGCAATTGAAGGAAGCGATCCGGGAGGCCAACAAGACGTCCACCGTGCTTGAACCCACGCCGCAGATGCACATGGCAATCTGGGCCCTCGATCAGCTTGCAGATCAACCCGGCAAGCTGGAATGGCTGGCCAAACGCCTCAATCACGGCAATGACCCGGACTTCATGCAATTCCTGCAAGCCGCCGCCGAGTGGGACAAAGGCGCGCCCGGCGCCCTTTCCGAGGTGACCCAGCAGGCTGCCGAGAAAATGCACCTGCAGGACATTGCCACGCGGATCTCCAACGTCGTGCAGCAGGTGCTCAATCCCGCACGCTTTCTCGGCGGCCAGCCCGATGGAAACATCAAGCTGATCAATGGGGCCATTCGGGAACTCCGGGAAGTGCAGGACCCGGGGAAGTCCAGCCATTCAAGCGAGCAAAAGGCCGCATTCAACCGATCGCTTGAACGGGTCGTCACGAACTACCGGTCTCGCTACACCGGCATGCCCAATCCGAAGTCGACAACCCGCCAGACGCTGCGCGACATGCAGTTCAAATAACCGCCGCTCAGGCCGGGAGCCCGGAATCAGGCTCCCGTTCACTCCGAGTCGCCGGGCCGCCTTGGCGGACCTGACGGCTTGGCGTTTGGTGGGCCTACTTCACTGCGAATCTGCGCATGGCTGATCAAGGCGAAAATGAAACTGCCGCCGATGATGTTGCCTGCCAATGTCGGCCCGGCGAACACCATCCAGAAGTCCTCCCACGACAACTGACCGGCAAATGCCAGGTAGGACACCTCTGCCGAGCCGACGACAATGTGGGTGAAATCGCCGAGCGCCATCAGGTAAGTAATGAGGATGATGATCCACATTTTGGCGCTTTCCATGGACGGGATCATCCAGACCATGGTGGCGATCATCCAGCCGGAAATGATGCCCTTGGCGAACATCTGGCCGGTGTCGTTCTCCATGACCTTGCGGCCGATCTCCAGGAAAGCCTGGTCGGTGCGCTGATCGAAGATCGGCAAGTGCAACATCACGTAGGCCACCAGCAAGGTGCCACACAGGTTTCCTACCAGCACCACACCCCAAAGTCGCAGTAACCGACCGAAGTTGCCCAATGTGGGCTTGCTCATGATGGGCAGCACGGCGGTCAGGGTGTTTTCGGTGAACAACTGCTGGCGGGCCAGGATCACCGCGAGAAAGCCGGCGCAGTAGCCGAAACTGGCGATTACCTTGAAGCCTTCGTGGTCCGGCAGCCGGGAGTTGAGCAACCCCATTGCCATCAGTGACAGGCCCATGGTCAAACCCGCCGCCAGGGCCGACCACCAGAGCGCGGCGATACTGCGCTCCAGCTCCTGATTGCCCTGGGTGCGGATGATTTCATGCAACACCGCGGCCCGCGGCGGCTGGTTGCGTTCGACTTCGTGCTGTTCCTGAGCTGAAAGGTCAGGGGTCTTGCCGTCTTCGTGAGTGTCCATACAGCTCCTGAGCCGGTGGCGTGATGTAGCTACGACACGCGGCGTTCAGAGCTGTTCAGTGGCGGGACCTGCTGTTCATCGCGACTTAAGACTTGAGGCGTCAGTAAAACCGCCATCGCGAGCAGGCTCGCTCCCACAGTGGTTTTGTGTCGTTTGCAGCATTTGTGGTCCAGACTCCACCCTGTGGGAGCGAGCTTGCTCGCGATGAAGACACTGCCAACCTCACTGACTGGTGATGTCGTCCTGGAACTGATCCTTGACGTACCTGATCTCGGTCCGCCCATGGGGTGCTGGCAAACCGTCTTCCCCAAGGTTGACGAAAACCATTTTCTCCACGGTCAGGATGCTCTTGCGGGTGATTTTGTTGCGCACCTCGCAGGTCAGCGTAATGGAGGTACGGCCAAACTCGGTGGCGGTGATGCCCAGTTCGATGATGTCACCCTGGCGCGAGGCACTGACGAAGTTGATTTCCGAGATGTACTTGGTGACCACGCGCTGGTTGCCCAGCTGGACGATGGCGTAGATCGCCGCTTCTTCGTCGATCCAGCGCAACAGGCTGCCGCCGAACAGCGTGCCGTTGGGGTTGAGGTCTTCGGGCTTGACCCATTTGCGGGTGTGGAAATTCATGATCACTCCTGAGTGTCTGGCCGTTGGATTGCTGCATCATGGCAGACCGCACGGTCAGGCTCTACGTCGCGACCCCTATAACGGTCATCGGCAATTTCGATTTGCCGACAGAAACCCTTTTGGAAGATCCGATTAGCCCGTTATAATCGCCACCGCTTTACCTCGGTCCACGCTTTGGACCGTTCCCGCCACCTGTCCGAGGGGCGCTGCAGCAGGCTCGACCTGTCAGGCTCGGATGGGGCGTTGTTCGTACGGGGCAACCTGCATGGACACTAAACGCACAACGGCGCCCATTCGCATACATTACGAATGGAGTCTCTTCATGAGCGCTGTTATCACGCCTGCCGATTTTACCGATTACAAAGTCGCCGACATGTCCCTGGCTGCCTGGGGCCGTCGCGAAATCATCATCGCCGAATCCGAAATGCCAGCCCTGATGGGCCTGCGCCGCAAGTACTCTGGCGAACAGCCATTGAAGGGCGCGAAAATCCTCGGCTGCATCCACATGACCATCCAGACCGCCGTGCTGATCGAAACCCTGGTTGCCCTGGGTGCCGAAGTGCGCTGGTCGTCCTGCAACATCTTCTCGACCCAGGACCAGGCCGCTGCCGCCATCGCCGCCGCCGGGATCCCGGTATTCGCCTGGAAAGGCGAGACCGAGCAGGAGTACGAGTGGTGCCTGGAGCAGACCATCCTCAAGGATGGCCAGCCGTGGGACACCAACATGATCCTCGACGACGGCGGCGACCTGACCGAGCTGCTGCACAAGAAGTACCCGGCCGTGCTGGAAAACGTCCACGGCGTTACCGAGGAAACCACCACGGGCGTGCATCGCCTGCTGGACATGCTGGCCAAGGGCGAACTGAAGATCCCGGCCATCAACGTCAACGACTCGGTGACCAAGAGCAAGAACGACAACAAGTACGGCTGCCGTCACAGCCTCAACGACGCCATCAAGCGCGGCACCGACCACCTGTTGTCGGGCAAGCAGGCGCTGGTGATCGGCTACGGTGACGTGGGCAAGGGTTCGGCCCAGTCCCTGCGCCAGGAAGGCATGATCGTCAAGGTGTCCGAAGTCGACCCAATCTGCGCCATGCAAGCCTGCATGGACGGTTTCGAGCTGGTTTCGCCGTTCATCGACGGGATCAACAACGGCACCGAAGCGAGCATCGACAAGGCGCTGCTGGGCAAGATCGACCTGATCGTGACCACCACCGGCAACGTCAATGTCTGCGATGCCAACATGCTCAAGGCCCTGAAGAAGCGCGCCGTGGTCTGCAACATCGGTCACTTCGACAATGAAATCGACACCGCCTTCATGCGCAAGAACTGGGCATGGGAAGAAGTGAAGCCCCAGGTGCACAAGGTTCACCGCACCGGCACTGGCAGCTTCGACCCACAGAACGACGACTACCTGATCCTGCTGGCTGAAGGCCGCCTGGTTAACCTGGGCAACGCCACCGGCCACCCAAGCCGCATCATGGACGGCTCGTTCGCCAACCAGGTCCTGGCCCAGATCTTCCTGTTCGGCCAGAAATACGCCGACCTGTCGCCGGCCCAGAAAGCCGAGCGCCTGACCGTGGAAGTACTGCCCAAGAAACTCGACGAAGAAGTGGCCCTGGAAATGGTCCGCGGTTTCGGCGGCGTGGTCACCCAACTGACCAAGCAACAGGCTGACTACATCGGCGTCACCGTCGAAGGCCCGTTCAAGCCGCACGCTTACCGCTACTGATCGGCGCTGCTCCCCTGTGGGAGCGGACCTGTGGGAGCAAAGCTTGCTCGCGATGCAGACACCTCGACCCCGCTATCGGACCGAGGCGATGCCAATCGCGAGCAGGCTCGCTCCCACATGAACCCGCTCCCACAAGGGATGTGCAAGCCTTACCGGCCTACGAGTTTCCAAGGATATGACCATGTCCCAAGACCGTCGCTACAGCTTCGAGTTCTTCCCGACGAAGACCGATGCTGGGCATGAAAAACTGATCGCCACTGCCCGTCAGCTGGCCAGCTACAACCCCGACTTCTTCTCCTGCACCTATGGCGCCGGCGGTTCGACCCGTGACCGCACCATGAACACCGTGTTGCAGCTCGAAAGCGAAGTCAAAGTCCCGGCCGCCCCTCACCTGTCTTGCGTGGGCGACAGCAAGGACGACCTGCGCAACCTGCTGACCCAGTACAAGGCCGCTGGCATCAAGCGCATCGTCGCCCTGCGCGGCGACCTGCCGTCGGGCATGGGCATGGCCAGCGGCGAGCTGCGCCACGCCAACGAACTGGTGAGCTTCATTCGTGAAGAAACTGGCGAGCATTTCCACATCGAAGTGGCTGCGTATCCGGAAATGCACCCCCAGGCGCGTAATTTCGAAGACGATCTGCGCAATTTCGTGCGCAAGGCCAACGCTGGCGCCAGCAGCGCGATCACCCAGTACTTCTTCAACGCCGACAGCTACTTCTACTTCGTCGAGCGCATACGCAAGTTGGGCGTCGACATTCCTGTCGTGCCGGGAATCATGCCGATCACCAATTACAGCAAGTTGGCGCGCTTCTCCGACGCGTGCGGTGCAGAAATCCCACGCTGGATCCGCAAGCAGCTGGAAGCCTACGGCGACGACTCCTCCAGCATCCAAAGCTTTGGCGAGGAAGTCATCACGCAGATGTGTGAGCGTTTGCTGCAAGGCGGTGCACCGGGGCTGCATTTCTATACCCTTAACCAGGCCGAACCCAGCCTCGCGGTATGGAACAACCTCAAGCTGCCACGCTGAATGATGCAATGCGGTTCGAACAAAAAAGGCCTTGGCAAACACCAAGGCCTTTTTCATTCAAGTGATCACAACGGCGCGCCCCTGCAATGCGCCGCATCGCTGAGCGCCGCCGAGCCATCCATGAATACCGGAGGCAGGCCACCAAGGCGCAGGCCAGAGCGCTCTAGCTATTTGATGAGTTCTCGTCGTAACCTCAGGCCATGCCCGTCATTGTCCAGCTGCTGACCGCCCTTCTTCTCTTGTGCCTGAGCATGGTTGCCCGGGCCGAGAAGTTGCGCATTGTCACCGAACCCTGGGCCCCGTATGTCTATGAAGAGAACAGCAAGATGCTGGGCCTGGACTACGAAACCACGGCCATCGTGTTCAAGCGCCTGGGCATCGACGTGGAATGGCAGTTCCTGCCGTGGAAGCGTTGCCTGGTGATGCTGGAGCAAGGGTTGGCGGACGGTGCGCTGGACATTTTCCACAGCGATGAGCGCGATGCCATGCTGCTTTACCCCAGCGAACCGCTGTCGGACGTGGAGTTCGTGATGTTCTACGCCAATGCCCGGCCCCATCCGTTTCGCACGCTCGATGACCTGGCCGGCCTGACCGTCGGCACCTCACCCGGTTATCTCTACAGCCAGGCCTTCAGTGAGTCGACCCTCTTCACCCGGGAAACGGCGCCCACCCACGAAGCCAATTTCGGCAAGTTGCAACTGGGACGGATCGACCTGCTCATCACCGACCGCAGGGTGGGCCGTTATGTCCTCGAACAGATGCAGTTGGGCGACCAGATCACCGAAAACCCGATGGTCGTGAGCCGCCAAAGCCAATACCTGGCGGTGCGGCGCAGCGCCGGGATGGACTTGCTGGTGCAGCGCTTCAGTGCCGAACTCAAGCGATTCAAGCGCGAACCGGCCTATGCCGAACTGAGCGCCCGCTACGGCGCCGGCCCGAGAGCCAAGGTCACCTCGCCCGGCCAGGATCAACGTTGAAATAAACCGTTGAGCAGCAGGAAAGCGGCGCACGGCGTTTGCTCTGTTATACTCCGGCCTTCCCGCCAGGCTCACGCCCGGACGCCCGGCCTTGCAAAAGGCATCCCGACACCGCTACAGCGCCGCCTACGGCCCGCGCGAGCCTTGTCCGGACACGCCTTCGAGGCCCGGCAGGACCGGACGGGATGACGTCTTTTTGTTGAACGTCATTCGCGCCAGGCAAGACTATCCCATTGGGCCAGGCCCTCACTAAAACAGGATTACTCATGTCCTTTGCTTCCCTCGGTCTCTCCGAGGCTTTAGTCGGCGCCATCGAAGCCGCCGGCTATACCCAGCCTACCCCGGTGCAACAGCGGGCCATTCCCGCCGTG
The DNA here is from genome assembly GCF_018325905.1 of Pseudomonas sp. St316. Taxonomy (NCBI): domain Bacteria; kingdom Pseudomonadati; phylum Pseudomonadota; class Gammaproteobacteria; order Pseudomonadales; family Pseudomonadaceae; genus Pseudomonas; species Pseudomonas sp. St316. The sequence continues at coordinate 6,346,568 of NZ_AP021901.1, forward strand.
TTGCAAGGTCGCGACCTGATGGTCGCGGCGCAGACAGGTACTGGTAAAACCGGCGGTTTCGCCCTTCCGATTCTGGAGCGGTTGTTCCCCAACGGTCACCCAGACAAATCCCAGCGTCACGGCCCGCGCCAACCGCGCGTACTGGTCCTGACCCCAACCCGCGAACTGGCAGCCCAGGTCCACGAGAGCTTCAAGATCTACGCTCGCGACCTGAAGTTCGTCAGCGCCTGCATTTTTGGCGGCGTGGGCATGAATCCCCAGGTCCAGGCCATGTCCCGCGGCGTCGATGTACTGGTCGCCTGCCCCGGTCGCCTGCTGGACCTGGCCGGCCAGGGCAGCGTCGATTTGTCCCACGTGGAAATCCTCGTGCTGGACGAAGCAGACCGCATGCTTGACATGGGCTTTGTCCATGACGTGAAGAAAGTCCTCGCTCGCCTGCCCGCCAAGCGTCAGAACCTGCTGTTTTCGGCGACGTTCTCCAAGGACATCACCGACCTGGCTGGCAAGCTGCTGCACAACCCGGAGCGCATCGAAGTCACGCCGCCGAACACCACGGTCGAGCGCATCGAGCAACGCGTTTTCCGCCTGCCGGCCAGCCACAAGCGTGCCCTGCTGGCGCACCTGATTACCGCCGGTGCCTGGGAACAGGTCCTGGTGTTCACCCGCACCAAGCACGGCGCCAACCGCCTGGCCGAGTACCTGGACAAGCACGGCCTGCCGGCTGTGGCGATCCACGGTAACAAGAGCCAGAACGCCCGCACCAAGGCCCTCGCCGACTTCAAGGCCGGCGAAGTGCGCATCCTGGTGGCCACCGATATCGCCGCCCGTGGCCTGGACATCGACCAGTTGCCTCACGTGGTCAACTTCGAGCTGCCAAACGTCGATGAAGACTACGTACACCGTATCGGCCGTACCGGCCGGGCCGGTCGTTCGGGCGAAGCGATCTCGCTGGTCGCACCGGACGAAGAAAAGCTGCTCAAAAGCATCGAGCGCATGACCAAGCAGAAAATTGCCGACGGCGACCTGATGGGCTTCGACGCCAGCACCATCGAAGCCGAGAAACCTGAAGTGCGCGAACGTCCGGACGTGCGTAATCCGCGCAATGCCCGTGGCCCGCGCGGCGACGGTCCGAATGGCGGCGGTGGCGGCGGCGGTCGTAAAGACAAAGGCAAGGACAAGGGCAAGGAAAAACCGGCCAGCAACAGCAATGGCCGTGGCGAACGCCCAGCCCGCGAGCAGAAGCCCCGCGAAGGCACTCCGGCCCGTGAACAGCAACGCCCGGCCCCGCGCGCCGCAGCCGATCGTGCCCCGGACGAGTTCCTGGATGACGATGTCGATAACTTCGGCAACCGCGTCGACTACGTGCCGCAGCAGAAACCGGCCCAGGGTCGCGGTCGCCGTCCGGGCGCCCCGGCACAAGGCGCTGGCGCAGCTGCAGGTGCAGGTGCACCGCGTAGTGGCCAGCCGCAAGGTCGCCAGAACGGTCCGCGCAACAGCAACGGCTCGTCCACCGGCACCCCGCCGGCCAAGCGCAGCGGCCCACGCAACGGTGCCCCACGTGACGGCCAGGCTCGTCGCGATGACACCCGCCCGCGCCGTCCGGCCCGTGACGACCAGCCGCGTCAGGAACCCGCCGTGCAGAACCCGCGCAGCAACCAGCCGAAGATCGTGCACAAGGAATCGAAAGCCGATCGCTTCCCGACGCCTGAACAGCTGGATCAACTGCCTAGCCGTCCACGGGGCGAAAAACCGGCATTGCTGACGCGCAATCGCTGAGTTTTTCCAAGCCTTGAAAAATGCCCCAGGTCTCGCGACCTGGGGCATTTTTTTTGGCCCAAGACAAATCCAAATGGGGGAGCGAGCTTGCTCGCGATAGCGGTACATCAGTCAACATCAAGTTGACTGGTAAGACCCCATCGCGAGCAAGCTCGCTCCCACAGGGGCCATCGTGTTGCCAAAATCCGAGCAATAAAAAAACGCCCCTGATCCCAAGACCAGGGGCGTTTTTTTGGCCCAACACAATTCCAAATGTGGGAGCGAGCTTGCTCGCGATAGCGGTACATCAGTCAACATCAAGTTGACCGGTAAGACGCCATCGCGAGCAAGCTCGCCCCCACAGGGGTCATCGTGTTGCCAAAATCCGAGTAATAAAAAACGCCGCTGATCGCAAGACCAGGGGCGTTTTTTGGCCCAACACAATTCCAAATGTGGGAGCGAGCTTGCTCGCGATAGCGGTACATCAGTCAACATCAAGTTGACCGGCAAGACGCCATCGCGAGCAAGCTCGCTCCCACAGGGGCCATCGTGTTGTCAAAATCCAAGCAATAAAAAACGCCGCTGATCGCAAGACCAGGGGCGTTTTTGTCAGGCGAAGGTTACTTCGCTTTGACACCTTCAAACGAGATGTACAGCTCAACGGCGTCGGATTGTGGACCCAGGTCCATCATCTTGCCGAAGTCAGAACGCTTGATGCTGGTGGTGCCTTCGAAGCCAGCACGGTAGCCGCCCCACGGATCCTTGCCTTCACCCAGGAACGTGGCCTTGACCACGATTGGCTTGGTCACGCCGTGCAGCGTCAGGTCGCCAGTCACGTCTGCGGTGTCTTTACCGTCAGCGTTCTTGCCGGTGGGCTTGACGCTGGTGGACACGAACTTGGCATCGGCGAACTTGCCTACGTCCAGGAAGTCCTTGCTGGCGATGTGCTTGTCGCGCTCGGCGTGGTTGGTGAAGACGCTGGCGGTACGTACGTTGAACTCGATCTTGCTGGCTTCAGGCTTGGCGGCGTCGAAGCTGAACTTGCCGTCGATGTCCTTGAAGGTACCGGTGATGTAGCTATAGCCCAGGTGGCTGATCTTGAAGTCGACGAAGGCGTGCTGGCCTTCCTTGTCGACAACATAGTCGGCAGCCATGGCCTGACCGGCCGACAGCAGGGCAGAACCGATTGCCAGGGCGGCGAGCGTCTTTTTCAACATGCTTTCTATTCCTTTGGAGTCGAGGTTGAACATCAGGCTTGGCGCCCCAGCATTCGCTTGAGGGTCGCGTCACGGTCGATAAAGTGGTGTTTCAAGGCTGCCAACGCATGAAGGCCGGAAAAAATCACCAGCGCCCATGCCAGGTAGAGGTGAATCTGGCCGGCGACGTCTGCCTGGTCGGGCAGTCCGGACACCAGCGCGGGTACTTCAAACAAACCAAACACCGGGATCCCGACACCGTCTGCGGTGGAAATCAGGTAACCGGCAATCATCACGGCGAACAACCCGAGATACAGGGCGCTATGACCGAGCTTGGCGCCGGCACGGGTGAGGCGGCCGTAGGTTGGCAGGGTCGGTGGTGGCGGGCTGACAAAGCGCCAGAGCACTCGCAGCAACATCACCGCCAGCAGCACCAGGCCAATGCTCTTGTGCAGGTCCGGCGCGTCTTTGCGCCAGGTGCTGTAGTAATCCAGGCCAACCATCCACAGGCCCAGGGCAAACAGCCCGTACACCGCCAGCGCAACGCCCCAGTGCACTGCGATACTGACCCAGCCATAGCGAGAAGAAGAGTTGCGTAGCTGCATTGCTCATATCCTGTAAAAACTGCGGTCAAGACTAGCGAGTTATCTATCGATTTAAAGCGGAAAATTTCGCTTTGAAATATCGAGAAATACGATCATCAGTCTGGAGGGGGTGGGTTAAGGAAAGATTAAAGCGAAACGGTGAGTGATGGCGAGGGGGTTAGGCAGCCTTTAGGGGCCTGCATGGACCTCATCGCGAGCAGGCTCGCACACACGAGACCGCGCAGAGGCTACCACCGCCGTCCAACTATTTTTTGCCATGCAATATATATATATCGCCATTTCCACTTTTACCCTTGATCAAATGAGCGCTCAACAACTCATTGAACAAGGTGAACAAAATGGCTGTTCCTTATACTCCTTTCAAAGCTAGCGGTTCGCCGCAATTACCCCCTAACCAGACGATGTCGGAGGGGCAATACCTAAAATCAAGCAATGGTCGGTTCCGATTAATATTGCAGGCCGATGGAGACTTGGTAATCAAGGAGTGAACGAGCCCCATGAAAGACAGGACACCGTTTCCCCCTTACGATAAGGGATAGGCAAACGGTTATGTTTATGACTAATAGCAACGATAAGAGTGGGGAGCTTTTGGGCCAGGAGCGGCGACGCCGCTGGAGTCCAGAGCAAAAGCTGGCCATGGTTCGCGAGAGCCTTGAGCCAGGGCAAAGTGTGTCGGTCGTCGCTCGACGCAACGGCATCAATGCCAACCAGTTATTCCTGTGGCGCAAGCTGTATCAGGACGGCAGCCTGTCGGCGGTCAGTGCTGGCGAAGCCGTGGTGCCGGCCTCCGAGCTGAGCGATGCGCTCAAGCAGATCCGTGAACTGCAACGGATTCTGGGCAAGAAAACGATGGAAGCCGAAATCCTCAAAGAGGCCGTGGAGATCGCCCGGTCGCGAAAATGGATTGCGCACTCACCCTTGTTGCCGGGGGACGACCAGTGAAGCTGGTCAGCGAATGTCTCGGTGTGGCGCGCTCGCAATTAACGGTTCGAATCAAGCAATCGGTATCGCCCAAGACACGGCGAAGCAGACCTGTGGACGACGCTGAGTTGGTGGTTGAAATCCAACAGCAGGTCAGCGAGTTGCCCAGCTATGGCTACCGTCGTGTCTGGGGATTACTGCGTCGGGAACGTGAAACCCATTCGCTGCCGGCGATCAATGTGAAGCGGGTTTACCGGGTCATGCGTGATCACAACTTGCTGCTGGAGCGTCGACTCAAACAGCCCGGCGTGCCGCGTCGGCACGAAGGCCGTATTGCCGTGAAAACCAGCAATACGCGTTGGTGCTCGGACGGCTTTGAGTTCCGCTGCGAGGACGGCGCCAAACTGAGCGTGACCTTCGCCCTCGATTGCTGTGATCGCGAAGCCATCGGCTGGGTGGCAAGCCCGACCGGGTACAGCGGCGATGATATCCGCGATTTGATGCTGGAAAGCGTGGAGAAGCGCTTCGGTGATCAATTGCCCACCACGCCGGTGCAATGGCTAAGCGACAACGGCTCGGCGTACACCGCCGAACAGACACGCCTGTTTGCTCGGCAGATCGGTTTGCAGCCGGTGACCACGCCAGTTCGCAGCCCGCAGAGCAACGGGATGGCGGAGAGCTTCGTGAAGACGATCAAGCGTGACTACGTGGCGCACATGCCCAAACCGGATCGGGAAACGGCGTTGCGTAACCTGGCAATTGCCTTCGAACATTACAACGAGCAGCATCCGCACAGCGCTTTGAAATATCGCTCGCCGAGGGAGTTCAGGCGCTTGGCGGCAGCATCAATTTAACAGGGAGTTGGTGTCCGGTTTTGTAGGGGCAAGTCCAAGGAGGGCGAAAAAATCATTTGGACGGCAAATGAGAAACAGCCTTACAGTGCCACGTTGTATCCAAGGAGGAGGAGTGTGCGTTTGCAATTCGTTGTCAGCAACAGCGGCTTTCTTCATGATCCGTTCAGACGGCGATTGTGGATCGCCGAAAGCACCCACAGCACAGACAAATCTTTATGGTACAACACTTATATGACCATGCAGGACGATGGAAACCTGGTCATTTTTGACATGCGAACAGGCAACCTCTGCTGGGCCCGCTTTGGCTTCGTTCCGGGACGTATGTCGAAGCCGAAGCGGGTGAGGATCCTGTTTGAGGACGTCCCAATTCATACGTGGTATTTTTCGTTACCTCGCCTCTAAAAACTTAGGTAATGTTGCTTAATGGACACTTGAAACTAAGAATCCATATCGCATCTGTATGCCAATGGAGGGCCATTTTTAAGTGTCTTACGACCGTTGGTACAGCCGCTACGGGCGAGCACTATCAAAAATATTAAAGCCGCCATCGGTTTCATATTTGCTCCAGTTCGTACGAGCCTGATACTTTGAATTATTAGTTCACCGAGCATTCAGGCTTGTATGGATCGATGGAGCATTTGTGTGCTAGCTGCGGATCTCTTTTTGGAATCATCGGAATCGTCAAAGGATCTCGGCATTCGCCATACACACATCCATATATTGAAACCAGTACAACCACTGCCATTAGTATTTTCATACACGCTCCTGTTTTTCGGAGAGCCTAGACCCATGGCTTGCCGCGCTCTATCGCCTGCTTCCGGTTAAAGGGTGGGACGTTTCTGATATATCACCGAGGCATGTAGGACGTCAGCAATCCGTGGCGAGGGAGCTTGCTCCCGCTCGGCTGCGAAGCAGTCGTAAACCTGCGGGTGCGGTGTGTCTGATGTTCCGCATCTGGCAGGTTTGGGGCCGCTTCGCGGCCCAGCGGGAGCAAGCTCCCTCGCCACGGGTTTGTCGATTGCCTTGAGTGGGCAGTATTAGGTTGTTGAGCCGCGTCTTTTCTACCTGACTGTTACTGAGTCTTTGTCTCAGTAGTCGCCGCCGGCTTGGCGGCGGATTTTTTCACCGGTTCAGCCTTTTTCACCGGCGCCTTGGCCGGGGCTTTTTTTGCCGGGGTCTTGGCTGCCGGTTTCTTTGCCGCTGGTTTGGCCGCCGCTTTCTTGGCTGGCTCAACCTTCGCCGGGGCTGGTGCAGGTGGTTCCACCGGTGCAGGCGCAGGAGCGGGAGCAGGCGTCGGTGCTGGCGGCGCAACCGGCTCTGGTGCCTTCGCTGGCTCCGGCTTCTTGTCGTCATCCGAACCACCAAACAGGTTGGTGAAGAAGTTGCCCTTCTTCGCTGCCACCGCGCCCGCCGCCGCTGCCGTTGCAGCCGGAACGACCTTGGCCGGTTCGAACGACTTGCCTGCCGCCAGGTCTTCAACCTGGCTGGCCGCCCGCTGGCCGCTGCGCAACGCGCCTTCCAGGGTGCCCGGGTACAGGGTGTCGGTGTGTTCGCCGGCAAAGGCTACGCGCTGTAATGGCTTTTCCCACAGGCGCCAGTACTTGCTGATCTGGCCCGGACCGAAGGCCAGGTACGCGCCGCCCATGGACGGGTCGGTGCTGTAGCGGCGGATTTCATAGCCAGTGAACGCACCACGGGCCTGTGGATAAAACGCGTGCAAGCGGATCAGTACCTGATCGACCATCTGCTTGTCGCCGAACGCCTGCATCACCCGGGCGTTGTCGCCGGACAGGTTGATGACCACGTTGGCACCGCCCTTCAGGGCCGGCTCGATCCACATCATGCCCAGGCCAGCGTTGCTGTAGATCTCGCCGGACATGCGCGCCTTGCTGTCCCAGACCGGGGTCTTGAACTTGAGCATGATCTGGTCGCGCCAACCGTAGTTGGTGCCCTTGATCGCACCCTGGTGCTGGGCATCGAGGGCCGGGGTCAGTTGGATCTTGTTCAGTGCCCGCAACGGCACGGCCAATACCACGTAGTCGGCCTGGTAGCCGACGCTGCCGACCTTGACGGTCACGCTGTCCTTGTCCTGGGAAATCGCCGATACCGGCGAGTTGGTCTTGATGGTCTTCAGTTGCTTGACGAACGCCTGGGCCAGGGTAGGACTACCGCCCAGCAGGCGCGAGGCTCGCAGGTCGCGGTCGGACACGCCGCGATAGACGCGGTTCTGCTGGGCGAAATACAGCAGCGACAGGCGCGAAGGCTCGTCATAACGGGTGCGAATCTCCTGGTTCACCAACTGCCGCGCCGTCGCCGGCAGTTGCAGGCGGTCGAGCCAGTTGGACACGGTGATCTGGTCCAACGCGTGCAGCGTGCTGGTCGCCGCCGGGTTCTGCGGGTCTTCGATGGAGCGCGCCAGGTCGTCCAGGGTGGTTTCGTAGCGTTTGAGGGCTTCGGCGGTGGCCGGCTGCTTGGTCGCCAGGTCCGCGGCGGTGAAGTAGGTGCCGTCGATCAGATAGCTGGGGGTACGCACGAATTCCGGGGCCGGCGTGGTGCTCAGCTTGAAGGTAGAGACGTATTTGTTCAGCACCGGCTGGGTTTTCTCGTTGCCGATCCACTCGCTGGTGGCCATGCCCGACCGACCGCCCAGGTCCGGCTTGGCTTCCAGCAGCGTCACGCCCCAGCCTTTGTTCTGCAACTCATAGGCCGCCGTGAGCCCCGCCAGGCCGCCGCCAATGACGATGGCCGTCGGTTGTTTGTCCTTGGCCAGCGCCGAAACGCTGAACAGCCCTATCATCACCAGCGCACAGGCGCGCAGCCAACCAGCAGACATTCAACGAACTCCGGATTAAAACGTAGGAAATTTCAGTTTTCGAGCCAGGCGGCTCTCGGTTTTTCGAGCCAGTCGGCTCAGGGAACGGCGAAGAATACGTCAGCCATCAAAACGCCGCCAGCGACGTCTATCGCCTCGTTCAAAGTCGTGGGAATGACACAATGGGTTGTCCGCAGGGCCGCCATTGCATAGGCTTGCGCGATTGTTTTGCCCGCGCCCGCCGCGAGCCGCCTCGAGGAGACTGTAAATGGGCCTGAATAACCAGTGGATGCAACGCGACCTCGCGGTGCTATGGCATCCCTGCACCCAGATGAAAGACCACGAACAGCTGCCGCTGATCCCCATCAAGCGCGGTGAAGGCGTGTGGCTGGAAGATTTCGAAGGCAAGCGCTATCTCGATGCCGTCAGCTCCTGGTGGGTCAACGTGTTCGGCCACGCCAACCCGCGCATCAACCAGCGCATCAAGGACCAGGTCGATCAGTTGGAGCATGTGATCCTCGCCGGTTTCAGTCATCAGCCGGTGATCGAGCTGTCCGAGCGCCTGGTGAAGATGACGCCCGAAGGCCTGACCCGGTGCTTCTACGCCGATAACGGCTCGTCCTGCATCGAAGTGGCGATGAAGATGAGCTTTCACTACTGGATCAATCGCGGTCGACCGGATAAAAAGCGCTTCGTCACCCTGAGCAACAGTTACCACGGCGAAACCATCGCGGCGATGTCGGTGGGTGACGTGCCGCTGTTCACCGAAACCTATAAAGCGTTGCTGCTGGACACAATCAAGGTGCCGAGCCCCGACTGCTACCACCGCCCTGAAGGCATGGGCTGGGAAGAACATTCGCGCAACCTGTTCGTGGCCATGGAACAGACCCTGGCCGAGCACCACGACACGGTGGCGGCGGTGATCGTCGAACCGCTGATCCAGGGCGCTGGCGGCATGCGCATGTACCACCCGGTGTACCTGAAGCTGCTGCGCGAGGCCTGCGACCGCTACGGCGTGCATCTGATCCACGATGAAATCGCCGTCGGCTTTGGCCGTACCGGGACGATGTTCGCCTGTGAGCAGGCCGGCATCACGCCGGATTTCCTCTGCCTGTCCAAGGCCCTGACCGGCGGTTACCTGCCGCTGGCCGCATGCGTGACCACCGACGAGGTCTACAGCGCGTTCTACGACGACTACCCGACCCTGCGCGCCTTTCTGCATTCCCACAGCTACACCGGCAACCCACTGGCCTGCGCGGCGGCCCTGGCGACGCTGGACATCTTCGAAGAAGACAACGTCATCGAAAACAACCAGGCCCTGGCCCAGCGCATGGCAAGCGCCACCGCGCACCTGGCCGACCACCCGAATGTGGCCGAAGTGCGCCAGACCGGCATGGTGCTGGCGATCGAGATGGTCAAGGACAAGGCCAGCAAAACCGCTTATCCGTGGCAGGAACGGCGCGGCCTGAGCGTGTTCCAGCATGCCTTGGAGCGCGGTGCCTTGCTGCGACCGCTAGGCAGCGTGGTGTATTTCCTGCCGCCGTATGTCATTACCCCCGAGCAGATCGATTTCCTCGCCGAAGTGGCCAGTGAAGGCATCGACATTGCCACCCGGGACAAGGTCAGCGTGGCGGTGCCGAAGGACTTCCACCCGGGTTATCGCGATCCGGGCTAAGCCAGGGCCACCGCCATCGCGGGCAAGTCTTGCTCCCACAGTTGATTCGCATACGCCTGGGAGCAAGGCTTGCCCGCGATGAGGCCATCAGCCTCAACCCTCCTCTTTTTCTTTCAGAGACTCCACATGAGACTGTCCCGCTTCTTCATCGACGCGCCCCTGAGCCTCGGCGACCACGAACTGCCTGAAGCCCAGGCCCACTACATCGGCCGAGTGCTGCGCATGGCCGAAGGCGATGCGGTGCAGGTGTTCGACGGCTCGGGCCAAGAGTTTCGCGGCACCCTGGCCGAAGTCGGCAAGAAACGCGTGCGGGTGCAATTGGACGAGCAGTTCGCCGGACAGGCTGAGTCGCCGCTGCGCATTCACCTCGGCCAAGGCCTGTCCCGAGGCGAGCGCATGGATTGGGCGATCCAGAAAGCCACCGAGCTTGGGGTCAGCGAGATCACGCCGATTTTCAGCGAGCGCTGCGAAGTGCGCCTCAAGGACGAGCGCGCCGACAAGCGCCTGCTGCACTGGCGCCAGGTGGCAATCAGCGCCTGCGAGCAGTGCGGGCGCTCGAGCGTGCCGCTCATCCACCCGCCGCTGTTGCTGGCTGACTGGCTGAAGCAGACCGAGGCCGAACTGAAGCTGGTGCTGCATCCGGTGGCCGAGCCGCTGCTCAGCCATGACAAACCGTCGACACTGGCGTTCCTGATCGGTCCCGAAGGCGGCTTGTCAGACACCGAAGTCGAACAGGCCAAGGCCGCCAGCTACCACGCCGCCCGCCTCGGCCCTCGCGTGCTGCGCACCGAAACCGCGCCGGTGGTGGCGCTGGCGGTGGCGCAGCAGTTGTGGGGGGATTTCTAAGTCAACTGCAGGCCCCCTGTGGGAATCAACTGCAGGCCCCATGTGGGAGCGAGCTTGCTCGCGATTGCGGTTTAACACTCAACATGGATACCGACTGATCCACCGCCATCGCGAGCAAGCTCCCTCCCACAATGGATCAACGGCGTCCAGGCGTCAGAGCACATAGAACAAAATCGCCACGAAGTGCAACAGACTGCCGGCCATGACAAACAGGTGCCAGATGCCATGGGCGTGGCGCAGCCGCTGATCGAGGGCAAAAAAGACTATGCCGACGGTGTACAACACGCCCCCGAGGCCAACCAGGCGAACCCGGCGCTGCCCAGGGCCGCCAGCAGCGGCTTGACCGCCACCAACACGATCCAGCCCATCACCGCGTAGATGACGATCGACAGGATCCGCGCTTCGGAACGCGGCTTGATCTCCTGCAAGATCCCGATCAGCGCCAACCCCCAGACGATCCCGAACAAACTCCAGCCCCACGGCCCGCGCAGGGTCACCAGGCAGAACGGGGTGTAGCTGCCGGCAATCAACAAGTAGATCGAAAAATGATCGACCTTCTGCATGATTGCTTTTTTGCGCCCGCGCACGCTGTGGTAGACCGTCGAAGCGCTGTATAGCACCAACAAGGTGAACCCGTAGATCGCCACGCTGACGATCTTCCACGGATCACCCGCCATCCCGGCGATCACCAGCAACCACACCGCCCCGATAAAAGCCGCCACCGCACCGACCAAGTGGGTCCAGGCGTTGAGTCGTTCCCCGTGATACATCCACTACCACCTCACATTTCGAAACAGGTGCCAAGGCTCAGGCCTGGCGCTTGAAAGTGCAATGCTTTGCTTCCTGTGAGAGCAAGGCTTGCCCGCGATGCAGGTCACTCGGTTTCTGCAAACCGAGTCGCCTGTTTCGCGAGCAAGCTTTGCTCCCACAGGGCACAATCGGGCAATACGAATAAGAGTCCGCCCCATGCTGATCGACGAAGAATTGACCCTGAAAAAGCTCGAGGTGTTCCTGGCCTTCATGCGCACCGGCAACCTGGCGCGGGCGGCGGCCGAGTTGCAGACCAGCAACGTCAGCGTGCACCGGGCCATTCACTCGCTGGAAAGCGCCTTGCGCTGCCCGCTGTTCAAGCACGAAGGCCGCAACCTCACGCCGCTGGAGAGCGCCTACGTACTGGAAGAGCGGGCACAGAAGCTGATCCAGGACGTGGTCGAAAGCGTACGCCTGACCCGCGAAGCCGCCGGGTTCTCTGCCGAACGCTTCAAGCTGGGCTCGCTGTATTCGCTGACGGTCAAGACCGTGCCGCAGTTGATCATGGGCCTGAAAATCCGCCGCAGCGAACTCAATATCGACCTGATCCTGGGATCGAACATCGACCTGCTGTACAAGCTCAAGAACATGGAGGTGGACGCGATCCTGATTTCCCTGGACGAAAGTGTGAACGACCCGGATTGTGAGCATATCGAGCTGTTTTCCGACGACATCTTCCTCGCCACGCCAGCTGACTCACCCTTTGCCCAACGCACTGAAGTCGACCTGGCCGAGGTGCGCGGCGAGACGTTCATCACCTTGACCCAGGGTTTTGCCACGCACCAGGACGGTATTCGGGTGTTCAAGCAGGCGGGGTTCGAGCCGAAGGTGGCGATGCAGGTCAACGACATCTTCACGCTGCTGAGCATGGTCAGCTCAGGGGTGGGTTATGCGCTGCTGCCGGGCAGGATTGCGGCGGTGTATGAAAACCGGGTGAAACTGATCCCGTTGCAGGAAAAGTATCGATTGCAGCAGCACATTGGCGTGGTGTTCCTGAAGGCCAAGGAGCGGGATCCGAACCTGTTGGCGTTGTTGGCCGAATGCAGGATGTACGCCAATCGCCAGGTTTGAAACCGAGTCGCCCTCATCGCGAGCAAGCTCGCTCCCACAGGGGATTTGTGAACACCGATCCAATGTGAGAGCGAGCTTGCTCGCGATGAGGACAGCCCACTCAGCGAAAATCCAAAGCCTTAGCCCATCAACCCCCGCATGATCAGGAACAACAACGAAGGCCCCAACAAGCATCCAAGTGCCGTATAGAACGCCGCCGTCAGGCAACCATAGGGCACCAGCTTCGGATCGGTGGCCGCCAGCCCGCCAGCCACGCCGCTGGAGGTGCCCATCAGGCCGCCAAAGATCACCGCGCTGCGTGGATTGTTCAGGCCAATCAACGGCGCCACGAACGGCGTCGCGACCATCACCAGGATCGCCTTGATCAACCCGGCGGCAATGGACAGCGCCATGACCTCGGAACTGGCGCCGATCGCCGCGCCGGTGACCGGCCCGACAATGTAAGTCACCGCCCCCGCGCCGATGGTGGTCAGGCTCACCGCATCGGTGTAACCAAAGGCCATTGCGACTCCGACACCGGCAATGAACGAGGTACCCACCCCGACAAACAGCGCCAGCACCCCGACGAAACCGGCGCGCTTGAGTTCTTCGACACTCACGCCAAACGCCGTGGCGACAATGGCAAAGTCCCGCAGCATGGCGCCGCCGAGCAAACCAATCCCGGACAGCAACGGAATGTCCACCACGCCTTTCTGCCCGCCAGTCATCGCACCGCCGATGTACGACAGCACCAACCCCAACAGAATGGCGATGGCCGAACCGTGCAATCGGCCTTTAGTGAACGTGTTGCTGATCCAGTAGGACACCCACATGGTGATGCCGACAATCGCAAAACCACTGATCAGGCCGTAACCGGTGATGACTTTCATCATGGATTCGTACATGGCAATCACCCGACCGTCTTCACGGAAACATCAGCTTGGGGATCTTTGTTGCCAATGCGCACCAGCACCGGCACCAGCGCAAAGGCAATTACCACCGCCAGGGTCCCGGCCAGGATCGCCATCGGCCCGCCTTTAAGGGCGCCGTAGACGTTTTGCTGCGCGGCCATCGCCACTACGATCGGGATGTAGATTGCGCTCCAGAATTCCACACCGGCCTCGGACTTGCCCTTGAACAGGCCGCGCTTGCTCAGGTAACTGCCCAGGCCGATCAACAGCAGCATCGCAATGCCGACACCGCCGACATTAGCGGGTACGCCGATCAATTTGCCCAGCAGCTCGCCGATAAAAATACCCGTCAGGGTACAAAAGGCCAAAAATGCCACACCGTAGATAATCATTGTTGTAGTCCTCAAAGTGCATCGTCGAAGTTGTTGTTTTTGTGCTTCGCCAGCTTGAGTCGGTGGTCTAGGGTTGGCGGCTTCCCTCCTCACGCAACAGCGCCTGCAAGGTATCGAGCCGGGCACCGTCGAAGGCCATGACAGTGCCTTGCTCGAACACCCGGCGCGCCAGAGCGGTCAGCACCGCACCGGGCGGCAGTTCGATTTGCAGCCTGACGCCGCGCTCATAGGCGCTTTGCACCGTGCCGCGCCAATCGACGACGCGGCACATGTTGAACGCCAGGTCGTCGCGCAAGGCCTCGGTGTTGATGACCGGGCGGGCGCGGCTGCCGCTGAGATAGCCCAAGGCAGGTACTTTCAACGTCACATCAGCGAACGCTTGGGCCAATAACCGCGCAGGGATCTCCAGCAACGGGCAATGGGACGGCACGCTCACCGCCAGCCGGCACGCCTTCCCGGCACCCAGGCTTCGCGCTTGTTTGGCAACGTTGCTCATTGCCTCGTCGCTGCCGGCAATGACCACCTGGTTATCGGCATTGATGTTGGCCAGATAGACCGGTGTGCGGTCGCTGTGCACCTGGGCCAGCAAAGCTTCCACTGCCGCGAGGTCCAAGCCGATGATCGCGGTCATGCCGTAGCCTTGCGGATACGCCTGCTGCATCAACTCGCCGCGCAGGCTGACCAACCGCAACGCATCGTCAAACTCCAGCGCACCGGCCACCACCGCCGCCGGATAGGCACCGATGGACAATCCCGCGACGTAATCCGGCGCGGGGGCCTGTTGCAACAATCGACGGGCCGCCGCCACGCCTGCGATCAGCAGGCACAACTGCACGGCGCGGGTCGATTGCAAGGCCTCGGCACTGTCCAGTTGCAAGACGTCTTCGCCCAGGACCTCCCCCGCCTCAGCCAGGATCTGTGGCGCCAAGCCATGGAGCATGCCCACGCGCTGCGCACCTTGGCCGGGAAAGACCAAGAGGCTGCTCACGCGACCTGCTCCGATGAAGGCTGCCAAGGATCGTTCACCAGCCGGGCCTGAACCTCATCCTTGAGCAAGACCCGCCGCGACGAACCCGCCCATTCACGCAGGGCCACCGCGCCCCAAGGCGTTTGCAACTGCATGTCCACGGCGCATCCCGAGGTCTCCAGTTGCGCCAGCAAATCCCTGGCCTGGAGACGATCCAAAAAGCGCGGCGTACGCAGGATCAAATCCAGGTCACTGCGTTCATGCAGCGCCTCGACACCGGTGGCGAGCTCGAACCCGGCGCTGCCGCTGACACCCCAGGTCCAGCCACTGGCATCGAGCAGCGGACGCAGTCGGGACAGCGCTTGCAGGGCTGGCAATTCGCGAGTCGAGGCAACGTGACAAAGGTCTTCTGGCCTGACGCGATGGGAAATCGCCGCGATCGCCATCGACGTCGCATAACGCTGCTCGCGCAAGCGACCACGCACGCCGACCGCGATTCGATCCGGTGCTGTCAGCGAGCGCCGAACCACCACCGGTTGGCCGGCAGTGATCGACTCGACCACCCATGCCGGCGCATCCGCCGCCAACTGCTGCGGGGTCATCCCCCACAGCAGATCATGGGCCAGAAACGCGGTCACCACTGCGCTCTCAGCAGTTGGCGAACCCTGCTCGACGCGACGCGGTTGTACGCACCCAGACGTCCGCTCAGATCTCGCGGCCCCGCCTCTACATCTTCAATCGCCTGGAGCAGACACTCCGTCACCCGCGCCAGATCCTCCGCCAACGGCTGTTCAACCTGCTCCACCGACAAGGTTTCCCAGAGCAAACCCAGGCTGGCAAAACTGTCGATGTCATAGGCCATCGGCGGCACGCTGGCGGCCAGGGCTTCAAGTTCCTCGACGCTGCGCAGGGTCACACGTGCCGCTGAGGCCTTGCCCATGGCGTGGACCATCACGCCCGGGTCGCGCAGGGCGATCAGTCGGTTGGCCTGATAACCGTGGGCCAGGAACGCCCCCGACATGGCCTTGCCTACCAGCAAGCCGATCACCGGATGCCCGGCCAATCGGGCGCGGGCATAGCTGTCGGCCGCCCCGGCCAAGGCCTGATGAATGCCCAACGCTTCTTCGCGTCGGCCATAGGCCTGGCTCGGTACATCGACAATGGCGATCAACGCACGCTTGTGGGGAGCATCGCGGTCGGCGTCGATGGCCTCGTCCACCGCCTTGGCCAGGCCCCAGCCCTCCAGCAAACCGACTTCGCCGTTGCGCGCACGGGGAAACCGACTCTCGGGATCCGCCACCACCGCCAGCAGGCGCACGCTCTGCTCACCCAACCTGACGTCAGCGACTTTCAACGAAGCCGGCAAGCCTTCCAGCGGTTTGGCGTCGCCACCCAAGGCCTCGAACCAGCGCAAGCCTCTCAATGAATAAGAACTCATGGGCGTTCTCCCTGATACAGCTGACGAACCGTCGCCGGTTCGATTTGCACGTCAGTGTCCAATCGGGCCAGGCGCTGCAGGAACAGCTCGGCCTGGCCACTGCGGTGTTGCGCGGGAACGCCCAGGTGCATCAACTGGCCGACCTGTTGGCGGATCTGCGCCACATCATCGGCGACGTAACGGTCCACCAGCCCACTGGCGAAACGTTGTTCACCGCCAGTCAGGCTCCAAATGAACGGCCGGTCGCGGGAGTCGTATTCATCGATCCCGGCCTCCTGTTCGATCACCTGTGGGCCGTTCAGGCCCAACCGCGCTTCCTGGGTCACCAGCAGATAACTGCACAGCCCGGCGGCGATGGACATGCCACCAAAACAGCCAACGCTGCCGGCCACCACGCCGACCACCGGTTGGTATTGGCGCAAGTCGACAATCGCCGAATGAATCTCGGCAATCGCCGCCAACCCGAGGTTGGCCTCCTGCAAACGCACGCCGCCGGTTTCCAGCAGCAATACGGCGCGGGTCGGGATGCCCTTGCGGTTGTCCTCGGCGGCCAGTTCCAGCGCACCGGCAATCTTCGCCCCGCCGACTTCGCCGAGGCTGCCGCCCTGGAACGCGCCTTCGATGGCGGCGATCACCACGGGCAGGCCATCGAGCGTGCCCTTGGCGATCACCACGCCGTCGTCGCTTTGCGGCACCACGCCCTGACGCAACAGCCACGGCGACATGACTCGCTGGAACGGGTCGAGCAGTTCACGGAACGTGCCGTCATCGAGCAAGGCCTTGGCCCGTTGCCGGGCGCCGAGTTCGACGAAGCTGTGCTTGTTGAGCAACGCTGCACTGTCAGTCATGGCCGATCTCCTCGAAGCCTTGCTCCAGGCGCAAACGCACCACGCCGGGGGTGGCGCCGAAATCGTGGATGTCGATAGACAAGGCCGGCGGTGTCTGGCCGTCGAACATGCGGGCGAACAGATGCTGCCAACGTTGTTCACTGCCGTTGACCGAGGTCTGCACCTGGATGGTCAGCTTGCCCGCCAGCCCTGGTTCGATCAGCACTTCCAGGTCACCCGAGCCGACACAGCCCACCAGCGCCCGGCCCCGTGGCGGCTGCCCGGCGGGGAATTCAAAGGATAAGGTTTCCATCAGCACACTCCAGGGAAGAGGCCATCGCCGCGTTCGATACGGTCGAGAAACAGGCAGGCGGCGAGCAAGTCGGCAGCGCCGCCGGGCGAGGCGTTCAAGGCAATCAGTTGTTGGTCCAGCGCGTGCAACTGGCGGCGACCGCTCAGGCTCGCACTGCCGCCCGCATCGAGTACCGCTTTGGCACCGTGCTGCATGGCCAGCAGGCCTTTTTCACCCGCACGGTAAAGCACGCAGGTGTCGGCCAACGTGGTCATGATCGCCAGCAGGGCATCGAGCCGAGCGTTCTGCTCACCCGCGCCCGCCGCGCGGCTGCGCTTGAGTTGCGGCAAGCCCAGGCCGGTGACGGCCGGGAACGCCAATTGCGCTTCTTCCCGGGCACCGCGCACGCCGTAGCGTTGGGCTACCTGGGCGCCATGGCTCAAAGGTTGCGGCGCGTAGCGGTCGTTGAGCAAGGCCAGGCGGGCAGCACGTAAAGTCACGGCACCCGCGACGCTGGATTCAGGTTCCAGCGCGGCCGCAGCGACCAGCAGGCCCAAGGCCCAGATCGCCCCTCGGTGGGTGTTGACGCCGCCAGTGGTGGCGAGCATCGCCGCTTCCCCCTCACGGCCAATCCGCCCAAGGGCTTCGCGCAGCGGCAAGCCGATCTCGCCACAGCCAAGGGCGACTTCGGCCATTTCCTTGAATGCGGGCCACAGCGACAGCGCCGAGGCATGCATCAGGCCCAGGTGCAGATCGGTGTGGGCGCCATTGCCGCGCCGGTCCACCAAGGCTGGCTTGGGTGACAGGTCGGCTTCGTCGATCAGCGCATCCACCGCCATATCCGCCAGGCGCTCAGCCAAGGACAGTTTTTTCGGTTGCAGGTTGAAGGCGTGCATTTACCAGCTCCTGAACTTGGCGGGCGGGTTGTAGAGGCCACCGGACCACTCCACCAGATCGGCCACGCTCTTGGCCGCGAGCAGCTCGCGGGTGGCGTCGGTGCGGCGGATACCGAGGTCTTCGGGCAAGGCGATCAGCCCTTCGCGGCGCATGCGCGCGGTGTCTTTCGGGTTGTGGCGCAGGCCGATGGCGGTGACGCCGGCCACGGCGGCGATCATTGCCTGGCGCTCCTCCAGGGAGCGGGCCTTGTACAGGTAGGCGATACCCTCTTCGGTCAGCAGGTGGGTGACGTCGTCGCCGTAGATCATGATCGGCGCCAGGGGCATGCCGGCCTTCTTCGCCACGTCCACCGCGTCGAGGGTCTCGACGAACGTCGGCTTGCCGCCCTCCTGAAAGGTCTCGACCATCTGCACCACCAGCTTCTTGCCACGCTCCAGCAGCGGCGCCTCGCCGTCGCCGTGACGCATGTCGAGCCAGGCCGGCGTGCCGTGACGACGACCGCGTGGGTCGTGGCCCATGTTTGGCGCACCGCCGAAACCGGCCAATCGGCCACGGGTGACGGTGGAGGAATGGCCGTCACCATCGACTTGCAGAGTCGCGCCGATGAACAGGTCCACCGCGTATTGCCCGGCCAGTTGGCAGACCATGCGGTTGGAGCGCAGCGAACCGTCGCGGCCGGTGAAGAACACATCCGGCCGCGCGGCGATGTAATTTTCCATGCCCAGTTCAGTGCCAAAGCAATGCACGCTTTCGACCCAGCCGCTTTCGATGGCCGGGATCAGGGTTGGGTGGGGATTGAGGGTCCAGTTGCGGCAGATCTTGCCCTTCAGGCCGAGGGATTCGCCGTAGGTCGGCAGTATCAGTTCGATGGCGGCGGTGTTGAAGCCGATGCCGTGATTGAGGGACTGGACGTTGTGTTTTTCGTAGATTCCACGGATCGCCATCATCGCCATCAGCACGTGCACAGGCTTGATGTGACGCGGGTCGCGGGTGAACAGCGGCTCGATGTAGAACGGCTTGTCGGCCACCACCACGAAATCGACCCAGGACGCCGGAATATCCACCCGTGGCAAGTCGCTGACGTCGTCCACCAACTGGTTGACCTGAACGATGACGATGCCGTCGCTGAAGGCCGCCGGCTCAATCAGCGCGGGGGTGTCTTCGGTGCTCGGGCCGGTGTAGATATTGCCCGCGCGGTCGGCCATGAAACCGGCCGAGAGCACCACGTTGGGAATCAGGTCCACCACCAGCCGGGCATAGAGTTCGATGTAGGTGTGGATCGCGCCGATTTCCAGCAGGCCATCTTCGAGCAACTGGCTGATGCGCAGGCTCTGGGTGCCGGCGAAGGAAAAATCGAGTTTGCGGGCGATGCCACGTTCGAACAGGTCCAAGTGTTCGGAGCGGCCGACACTGGGCATGATCATGTGCAGATCATGCAGCTTCGAAGGGTCGACCTTGGCCAGTGAGCGCGAGAGAAAATCCGCCTGCTTCTGGTTGTTACCCTCCAGCACCACACGATCGCCCGGCAGGATCAACGCCTCCAGCGCGGCAACGATCTTGTCGGTGGGCAACACCACACCGTCGGCAAGCCCCTTCACCAGCTCGAGACGCCGCTGCTTTTCGCTGCGCCGCCGCGTCCAGCGCGAGTCGGGGGATATTGTTGTTGTCATGACCACTCCACGGGTTCGCTGTCGTGAGGGTCACATTAGGAGTGTTGGGGAGAGGCATCAATCAAGCTTAGCGGCGGATCGTTACGGTTGGAGTAATGGTTTGCGAACCCGGCCCTTGTGGCTGGATTCGAATTCTGTGGCGAGGGGATTTATCCCTTCGCCACAAGAGTGCGTTCGACTTTAGCGCGGGTCGACAATGTCCAGCGCCCGATGGGCCGAACCTTCAAGGTCGAAAGCCAACTCGTTGAGCATGACGGGTGGCAGCCGTACGCAGGTTGGAACCGGGGTAAACGAGCCCGACAGACCCGAAGATCTCCCGCGCACAGCGGCCATAACGAAAGCATGGTCAAAAAACGACCGCAAGCATACGAAGGGCGCTTTCGCGCCGTCTACTTATCGGTTTTCCAAGCCCGGCCGCTGAATTTGCAACGACGGGAACGGTTAGCGATAGCCCTTCCCACCCGGCAACCGCCAGAGCTCGTCGGAAAAATCTGCTTGAACCTGGAAGGGTGTCCGACCATTCCCACAAACCCTGGTCGGCTGTCAGGCCGCCATCGCGAGCAAGCTCGCTCCCACAGAGGTTTTTGGTCGTTTATAAGGTCAGTGTCCACCGCCGATCCCTGTGGGAGCCGAGCTTGCTCGCGATAGCGGCGGGCCTGCTTGCATCAATGCTGAATGTGCCGCCGCCTTCGCGAGTAAGCCCGCTCCCACAGAGGTTTTTGGTCGTTTATAAGATCAGTGTCCACCGCCGATTCCTGTAGGAGCCGAGCTTGCTCGCGATAGCGGTGGACCTGCCTGCATCAATACTGAATGTGCCGCCGCCTTCGCGAGCAAGCCCGCTCCCACAGAGGTTTTTGGTCGTTTATAAGATCAGTGTCCACCGCCGATCCCTGTGGGAGCCGAGCTTGCTCGCGATAGCGGTGGGCCTGCTTGCATCAATCCTGAAGGTGCCGCCGCCTTCGCGAGCAGGCTCGCTCCCACAGAGGTTTTTGGTCGTTTATAAGATCAGTGTCCACCGCCGATCCCTGTGGGAGCCGAGCTTGCTCGCGATAGCGGTGGGCCTGCTTGCATCAATCCTGAATGTGCCGCCGCCTTCGCGAGCAGGCTCGCTCCCACAGAGGTTTTTGGTCGTTTATAAGATCAGTGTCCACCGCCGATTCCTGTAGGAGCCGAGCTTGCTCGCGATAGCGGTGGACCTGCCTGCATCAATGCTGAATGTGCCGCCGCCTTCGCGAGCAAGCCCGCTCCCACAGAGGTTTTTGGTCGTTTATAAGATCAGTGTCCACCGCCGATTCCTGTGGGAGCCGAGCTTGCTCGCGATGGCGGTGGGCCTGCCTGCATCAATGCTGAATGTGCCGCCGCCTTCGCGAGCAAACCCGCTCCCACAGAGGTTTTTGGTCGTTTATAAGATCAGTGTCCACCGCCGATCCCTGTGGGAGCCGAGCTTGCTCGCGATAGCGGTGGATCTGCTTGCATCAATGCTGAATGTGCCGCCGCCTTCGCGAGCAAACCCGCTCCCACAGAGGTTTTTGGTCGTTTATAAGGTCAGTGTCCACCGCCGATCCCTGTGGGAGCCGAGCTTGCTCGCGATAGCGGTGGGCCTGCTTGCATCAATCCTGAATGTGCCGCCGCCTTCGCGAGCAGGCTCGCTCCCACAGAGGTTTTTGGTCGTTTATAAGATCAGTGTCCACCGCCGATCCCTGTGGGAGCCGAGCTTGCTCGCGATAGCGGTGGGCCTGCTTTCAATGCTGAATGTGCCGCCGCCTTCGCGAGCAGGCTCGCTCCCACAGAGGTTTTTGGTCGTTTATAAGATCAGTGTCCACCGCCGATTCCTGTAGGAGCCGAGCTTGCTCGCGATGGCGGTGGGCCTGCCTGCATCAATGCTGAATGTGCCGCCGCCTTCGCGAGCAAGCCCGCTCCCACAGAGGTTTTTGGTCGTTTATAAGATCAGTGTCCACCGCCGATTCCTGTGGGAGCCGAGCTTGCTCGCGATGGCGGTGGGCCTGCCTGCATCAATGCTGAATGTGCCGCCGCCTTCGCGAGCAAGCCCCCTCCCACATTGGAACTTCGTATGTCTCAGGGTTTGTGGGGCTGTACCAGCCCTGCAGCCAACACCAACTCTTCCAACGCCAACAAATCCGGCACTTTCGCCACATGCTCACCCACTTGCACCGCCGCCTGTTCCAACCCGCACAGCGGCACGTCGACGTAGCTCAATTGGCTGTCGAGCTTGTAGGAGCGCGGGATGCCCTGCACCAGCAGGGCAATGAAACGCAGCTCCGGCCGTCCGCCCAGGGCGTTGAGCACGACGATGCGCACTCGCTCGCCAATCACGGTCTTCTGGCCGCAGGCCGATTCGAAGCTCAGCAGCGGGATTTGCCGTTCGCGCCAGCTCACCCAACCCAGGAACCACGGCGGGGTATCTATATCGAAGGCGCTGCTCTGGTAGTCGATCAGTTCGGCCACGGCCACGTTGGGCAACACCAGATGCCGGTCGGCCAATGGCAACAACAGGCCGGTGAGCGGGCTGGTGCGCGAGTGAAGATGCAGGTCATGCATGGGTTTTGCTCCAGTACGCGATGCTGTCGAGCAATACCGATTCCTGGTATGGCTTGCCCAGGTAGTCGTTGACGCCGATGGCCATGGCGCGGTCGCGGTGTTTCTGGCCGGTGCGGGAGGTGATCATGATGATCGGCAGGTGCGCCAGGCGCGGGTCGTTGCGCACTTGGGTGGCCACTTCGAAGCCGTCCATGCGCGGCATCTCGATGTCCAGCAGCATCAGGTCCGGGGCGTGCTCGGCCAGCAGCGCCATGGCATCCACGCCGTCCTTGGCGGTGAGGACGTGCATGCCATGGCGTTCCAGCAAGCGGCTGGTGACCTTGCGCACGGTCACTGAGTCGTCCACCACCAGCACCAGCAACGGCCGTTGCGGTTCGCCCTCGCCTTCGGCCGGCACCTGGCGGCGCGGGACCTGGTGGGGCAAGGCGCGGATCGGCGCCAGCAGGTCGAGAATCAACACCACCCGGCCGTCCCCCAGGATCGTCGCCCCGGACAGGCCCTGTACCGCCGAGAACTGCGGGCCGAGGCTCTTGACCACGATCTCCCGGGTCCCGGCGGTAGCGTCCACCTGCACGGCGACATGCCGCTCGTTGCACTGCACCAGCAGCACCGGCAAGGGCTGGCTCTGGCCCAGCAGTTTCGGCCGGGTGCCGGTTTTCAATAGCTCACCGAGGTAGCACAACTCGTAACGCTGCCCGGCGTAGGTGTAGGTCGGCGGATCGAGCTGGTAATAGCCCTCCAGCTCGGCGGGCAACACCCGGACAATGCTCTCGATGGTGTTCAGCGGGATCGCGTACTGGTCTTCGTGACAGTGCACCATCAACGCCCGGTTCACCGCCACCGTAAACGGCAGGCGAATGCGGAAATGCACGCCCTGCCCCGGCGTGGAATCGATGATCATGCTGCCGCCCAATTGCCGCACTTCTTCGTGGACCACGTCCATGCCGACGCCGCGCCCGGAGATCTGGGTGATTTTCTCGGCAGTGGAAAACCCTGGTTGCAAGATGAACTGCAGCACATCGCGGTCGCTGATGTCGCTGTCCGGCGTCAGCAAGCCACGCTTGATCGCCTTGCTGCGCACGGCCTCCAGCGGCACGCCGGCGCCGTCGTCGCGGATGTCGAATATGATGTCGCCGCCTTCCCGGGACAGGTCGAGGCTGATACGTCCTCGTGCCGGCTTGCCGGCGGCAATGCGCACATCGGCCGCCTCCAGACCGTGGTCGACGGCGTTGCGCAGCATGTGTTCCAGGGGCGCAGCCATGCGTTCCAGCACGTTACGGTCCATCTCGCCGTCGGCATTGCCGACCACGAATTCCACGTCCTTGCCCAGCTCCTGCGCCACTTGCCGGACGATGCGCTTGAGCCGTGGCAGCATGCGCTCGAACGGCACCATGCGCGTACGCATCAGGCCTTCCTGGAGCTCGGTGTTGACACGCCCCTGCTGTTGCAGCAGGACCTCGGCATCGTGATTGCTGCGATCAAGGGTTTCCTTGAGCTCGAGCAAGTCCGAGGCAGACTCGAACAGTGCCCGGGACAACTGCTGCAACTGGGAATGGCGGTCCATCTCCAGTGGATCGAACTCTTCATAGCCCAAGCGCTCGGCCTCGACCTGCTGGCGGCTGAGAATCCGCCCCTGGGTTTCGGTATCCAGGCGCCGCAACTGATCGCGCATGCGCTCGATGGTGGTTTCCATTTCGCCCAGGGCCACGCGCGCGTCGTTGACCTGTTGTTCGATACGCCCACGGAAGATCGACGTTTCACCCGCCAGGTTCACCAGGTCGTCGAGCAGTTCGGCGGAGACCTTGACCATGTCCGCGCCGTCGCCCGCTGCGCTGGGGTCCGGTCTTGCAGGCGCCGCGGGCGGGCTGACGATGGGCGTGGGCGCTGGTTCCGGCGCCGAGACAGCCTGCGGCGCGGCATGCGCCTGGGGATGATTCACCGCCTGGATCTGCGCGATCAGCCGGTCCGCCAGCGGGCACGGGTGGCCGGCGCGCACCGCATCGAGCATCTGCGCCAGACGGTCATGGCTGCTTTGCAACAAGGTGAACAGCGCCGGGGTCGGCTGGAGCAGGCCAGCCGACAGACCTTCGTAGAGGTTTTCCAGCTCGTGGGCCAGGTCGCCGATGGGCACGATTTCCACCATGCGCGCACCGCCCTTGAGGGTGTGCAAGTCCCGCAGCAAGGTTTCCACGGCTTGTCGATTCGACGGTTCTTCCTGCCAGCGCAGCAGCGCCGCGCCCGAGCTGTCGAGGATATCGAAGCCTTCCTCAAGGAAGATTTCCAGCAACTCGGGATCATGGCCGGCACCGTCGGCCTGAGCCGCTGCGCTCGTCTCAATGGCGTTCGGCTTGTCTTGGCGAAACCGTCGAATGGCGTCGATCAGCGCAACGGGATCGCCCAACGGCTGGCCCTGCTGCAACTGCCCGAGCAACAGGTCGAGGCGTTCGTGACTGCTGGCGAGCAGTTGCGCCAGTTCCTCGCTGTAGCTGTAGCGCCGGTCCACCAGCCCTTCGTAAAGGTTTTCCAACTCCTGGGCCAGGTCGCTCACTGGCCGGATGCCGGCCATTCGCGCACCGCCCTTGAGGGTGTGCAAGTCACGTTGCAGCGAGGACAGCGGCGCGCCGTTATCCGGATCGGCCAGCCAGCGTTGCAAGGCCTGGGCGGCGCTTTCAAGGATGTCCTGGGCCTCTTCGAGGAAAATCGATGCGAGGTCATCGTCCATCGAGGTATCGACGGGTGCGTCACGCTCCATTTCAGCCGTCGCGTGGCCCAGTTCGCGGATGCTCAGGGTGCGGCTACCGTCGCTGCGGATCAAGCCGGTGGCCGACGGGTCGAGGCTCTCCTGGAGCAGGCGGCGCAAGGCATGTACCCGTTCGGGCTGCGCATGCACATGCTGCCCGGCCGCGAGCTCATCGAGCATGTCGATCAGCGCTTCATGGGCGCGTTGGGCCTCCTGGAAAAATTCATCGCTAACCGCCAGGCTGCTTTCTTCTACCGCGCCGTAGAGGTCGAGCAAGGCTTCGCAGAGTTCGTCCACCGGGTCCAAGTCGGCCAGGTGCGCGCCTTCACCGAGGGTGGTCAGCTCATCGAGCAGCGCACTCAGCTCCTGGCCTTCGCCGGGGTGCTGCTGCCAGCGCTGCAAGAGGCTTTCGGCGTCCAGCAGAATGTCCATGCCCTGGGCGAGGAAGTTGTTGATCAGTTGTGGGTCGCGCTTGGTCCGCAGCGCTTTGTCTGGGGCGCTGTCGGCGGCGTGCAGGCGCTCGGCCAGCAAGGCCTGGGCGCGCTGGATCAGATCCTCGGCGCCGGGGATCGCGGCCAGCGGCTCGCTGTGCAACTGGCGCAAGCCACGACGCAGCAGCCCCTCGGCCTCCAGCAGCAATTCAACCTCGTCCAGGTCGAGGGCAATCAGATGCGCCCGGTATTCCCGGGCCAGCTCATCCATCACCCCGGCCAGCTCGGCGATCGGCAGCACGCCGGCCATCGAAGCGCTGCCCTTGAGCGTATGCAAGGCCCGCTGCAATTCATCACTGGCCTGCAAGGGCAGGTGGTCGGCCGACTGATCGAGAAAGCGATTGAGGCTGGCGAGGTGGCCCTGGGCTTCGTTGTCGAAGATCTTCAACAACAGCGGATCGAGGGCGGCCACGTCCTGCTCGTCTTCATCCTCCTCATCGCCGCCCTTGGCCAGGACATGGGCGCGGGCGGCCAAGCGGTCGACGTCGTCGCGCTGGCGCTGGTGATTGGCGGCGAATTCGGCCACCAGGGCCGGCAACAACTGCACCGTGTCGTCGATCAACTGGCGGACCGAGGCCTGCGGCTCGACACTGCGCTCCAGGACCCGGTTGAGCAGGTTTTCCACAGCCCAGGCCAGTTCACCCAGCACCAGCGCCCGGACCATCCGGCCGCTGCCCTTGAGGGTGTGGAAGGCCCGGCGCAGTTCGCTCAGGGCGCCGTGGTCGTCGGGGTGCGCACTCCAGCGCGGCAGGTACTCACGCAGGACATCCAGCACCTCGGCGGCTTCCTCCAGGAAGACCTCGCGCAATTCGTCGTCCACCGGACTTTCACCCAACGGTGGCGGCAACAGGCTGCCCGGTGTGCTCCTGGCCGGCGGATTGACCGCCGAGACCGGGCTGGCCAGCACCTCGGCCAAGGACTGCACCGTCTGCGGGTCATCCAGCTCCTGCAAGTCCTGCATGACCTGGGCTTCGTTGGGGCTCAACACATCGTCGAGCACCGGCACCCGCGCTTCGTCAGGGAAATAACCGAGCGCGGCCAGGCTCCGCTCGACCCCATCGAGCAACGGCTCGCCGGGGGTTTCCGGGTCCTCGCTCAAGCGCTCCAGGTAGTATTCGAGGCCGGTGATCACGTCGGCCAGGTGGTCGAGTTCTTCCCAACCCGGCTGGGCCTGGTCCAGCAACAGGTGGTCGCGGATGAATGCGTTGCAGGCCTCCACGAGGCTGGCGGCACGGCTCAGGGGAATCATCGCCAGCGCGCCGCGTACTTGGGTCAGCAGCGCCGGCAAGGGCTGCAGTTGCTCGCTGTTCCAGTCCGCGTCGATGTAGTCGACGATCATGTCCTTGGCCTGTTGCAGGCAGGTGTGGGCTTCCTTGATGACGATCTGGTGGATCTGGGTCAGGTCGGTGGTAGGCAGGTGGGTGTCTTCGCGGCTCTCGGGCTCGACGGTGCCGACCATGCCGGCCAGGGTCGCCTCGACGTAGAGCAAGGCACCGGCGACGTCCATGAGGATCGCGTCATCCGGCTCGCGCTGGCCTTGGGCGAGGCTCAAGACCACCGCCAATTGATCGATGATGACCTTGCGCGGCTGGCCGAAACCCAGCACCGCCAGGGTGTCGGCGATCTGCCGCAGCGGCGCCAACAGGCTGTCCAGCTCCGAGGCGTGCTGGCGATCGCTGCGCACGAACAGGTCCAGGCGCTCCTTGACCCGTACCAATTCCTCGCACAGCGCGGCAAGCACCGAGCGCATGGCATCGCGGTCGGGCCCGGCCAGGCGCGCGCGTTCTTCGTCGACCATGGCGCTGTCGGGCAGCGCGTCGTCCAGTGAGTAGCGTTCTTTCATGATCTGCATCTGCCCGCTGGGGTGTTCGGCCTTGGCAATATAGAACAACAAACTCTTGAGCAGGTGGGGCGGTGCCGGCTGATTGATGCCAGGCATGCCTTGGTCCAGCAGGCGCTTGAGTTCCTTGTCGGCTTCCTTGAACAGGCTGCGCAGCGCCGGGCTGTTGGCGATACGTGCGTCACGCATGCCTTCGACCAGCGCCGAGGCTATCTGCCATAACGCATTGAGCGGTGCCCCGGTACACAAGGTTTCCAGGCGATGGAAGACCTTGGCCAGGTAACCGAGGTGGGTCGCGTCATCCTGTTCGCGCAGCAGGCCCACCAGGGCCATTTGCAGGGTCTGGCGCAATTTGCGCAAGGTATTTGGCAGGTCAGCGGGTTCGAGGCGCTGCAAGGCCTCATCGCTGAGCGGCGCAATATCGGGCAACTCGGGGCTGAACAGGCTGGTTTCCGACAACAGGCTCTCGCCCCTGGCACTGCGCAGGTCGTTGATCAAGGGCAGTACCACCAGCGGCAGGTCGCGACGGGCACCTTGGACGCGGTCCAGGTAGATCGGCAACTGCCCCAGGGCCTGGCTCAACAGGCTGATGGCTTCGTCGCGATGGGCGACGCGGTTGTCCTGCAGGGCGGCGCACAGCTGCTCCATCTCCTCGGCCAACAGCGCCGCGCCGTAGAATTCGACCATCTGCAGGCCGCCGTGGACCTGGTGAATACAGGCCAGGCATTGCCCGAGGGCATCTGACGCCTGCGGATCGTCCACCAGGCGGTTGAGGGCCAGATGAGCCTGCTTCAGCGTTTCGGC
Source organism: Pseudomonas sp. St316 (assembly GCF_018325905.1). Classification (NCBI taxonomy): domain Bacteria; kingdom Pseudomonadati; phylum Pseudomonadota; class Gammaproteobacteria; order Pseudomonadales; family Pseudomonadaceae; genus Pseudomonas; species Pseudomonas sp. St316. The sequence goes on from NZ_AP021901.1 coordinate 6,374,920, forward strand.
AATCTCGCCCTTGACCCATTCCAGGGCCACGTAGTCGTGCCGATCACCCATAACCACTCCAATCAGGAGAACACACCACGCCTGCGGGGAAGGGATTTACCTGTGGGAGCAAAGCTTGCTCGCGATGCAAACACCTCGGTGCCCGAAGTACCGCGTTATCTTCATCGCGGGCAAGCCTTGCTCCCACAGAAACATCCTCGCCCCAAAAAGCCTTTTCCAACAGATGGATCCGGTTGGTCACCCTTTTTCCTCATCGCCAGCCGCTGCCGCCGCCGGCAACGTGAACCCCGACACCGAACGACGCAGCTGGCTGGCCATTTTCGCCAGGTTGCCGATGCTTTCGGCGGTGGCGGTGGAACCGGATGAGGTCTGCGAAGTGATCTGTTGGATCACGTTCATGGTCAAGGAAATCTGCCCCGCCGAGGTGGTCTGTTGCTGCGCCGCGTTGGAAATGCTCTGGATCAGCGCCGCCAGGGTCTTGGACACGCCTTCGATTTCCTCCAGGGCAACGCCGGCGTCCTGAGCCAATCGCGCGCCGCGCACCACCTCGGTGGTGGTCTGCTCCATGGAAATCACCGCCTCGTTGGTATCGGCCTGGATCGCCCGCACCAGGGTCTCGATTTGCCGGGTGGCCGCCGAAGAGCGCTCGGCCAGGCGCTGCACTTCATCGGCCACCACCGCGAACCCGCGTCCGGCATCACCGGCCATGGACGCCTGGATGGCGGCATTGAGAGCCAGGATGTTGGTCTGATCGGCAATGTCGTCGATCAGGCTGACAATGTCGCCGATTTCCTGGGATGACTCACCCAGGCGCTTGATGCGCTTGGCGGTGTCCTGGATCTGCTCGCGAATGTTGTCCATGCCATGAATGGTGTTGTGCACCACCTCGTTGCCCTTGTTGGCGATCTCCACCGAACGCTCGGCCACCGCCGACGACTCGGCGGCATTGGCCGATACCTGGTCGATGGACTGGGCCATTTCATTAATTGAAGTCGAAGCTTCGGAAATTTGCTGGGCCTGGTGCTCGGAAGCCTGGGCCAGGTGCATCGCCGTGGCCTGGGTTTCCTGCACGGCGGCGGCGACCTGTCCGGCGGTGAGGTTGATGGTCGCCACCAGATCGCGCAGTTGGTCCACCGAGTAGTTGATGGAGTCGGCGATGGTGCCGGTGAAGTCCTCGGTGACCGAAGCAGTGACGGTCAGGTCGCCATCGGCCAAGTCTTCGATTTCATCCAGCAACCGCATGATCGCGTTCTGGTTGCGTTCGTTCTTTTGTGCGGTTTCGTGCAACTGGCGATTGGTTTCACGGACCATCACCAACCCGATCAGGATGATCGACATCAGCGCCAGCAGGCCCAGCACATAGCCGCCAATGGTGTTGATGGAACGCCCGCCGGCGAGGTTTTCGAAGGCCGTGGCCAGGTGCGAAGCCTCGTCGAGCAGGGTTTGCGAGAGGTTGAAGATGTTGCCGGCCGACTCGCGGACCTTGAACAGCTCCGGGGAGGTCTCAAGGATTTCATCCACCGAGCCGGAGACGAACTCGAAGAGTTCGCTGATTTCGCTCAGGCGTGCCCGGGCATCGCGGTCCTGGACTTGGGAAATCTTCAGGGCCGCGTCACCTTGCAACATGCCATTGAGCACCTGGCCAAAACGCGCGGCGTCACGACCGAAGGTGTCCGCGGCCTGGCTGGCGTTTTCGTCCCCCGCCAGCACGGTATTCACCGCGCCGAGGATCCGCTCGGCCAACAGCGACTGGCGCTGGGCCATGGCCACCTGGGTGGCCGGCGCGCCGCGTTGCAGCAGGATCTCGACGACTTTTTCGTACTCGACCTGCAACTGCGGCACGGTTTCGGCCAGGGTCGCCGCCACCTGGTGCAGCGACAGCACGGTCTGTTCGCTGGAGAGGATGGCATCGGTGTTCTTGAGCAGGCGTTCCCAATCCAGCTGCACGGCACGCATCTGCGGACGCAGGGTGGCCGGCGCGGGGGGCAGGCCGGTCACCGGGTCGCCCTGTTTCAGGGAGCCCCAGTGCTGGGCGAAGTCATTGCGCGCATCGCTCAGCAGCTTGAACGCCGCGGGCTTGCCGGCGGCGGCCTCGGTGGCGTTCTTGGCGATGCGCTGGGACAGCACACGCAGCTCACCGGCATGGCCGATGTACTGTTTGTCATAGGTGGATTGGGTGTTGAGGTAGGCGAAGTTGGCGAACAGCAGCATGATGAAGACGATCAGCGCGACGAACAGCACGATGATCTGCGAACGACTGCGCGACGCTTCCAGTGGCTTGCCTGCTTTTGCTTTGATCATCGGTTCTCGCCTGTACTGCCCAATCCAACTTACAGCTATTAACTGTAAGCAAACCTCTGTCGTGCAGCCTGCTCAACCCGTGCGGCTCTGTGGGAGCAAGGCTTGCCCGCGATGAGAACGACACAGTTCTCTCGCCAACCGAGGCACCGCCATCGCGAGCAAGCTTTGCTCCCACCGGCTCCCTCCCAAAAGGGGCCTGCGCTGCATCTCGTTAAATTGCCACATCCATGAACCCCGGCGACCGCGTCAATGCAAACGGGCTGAACACATGCCACTCGCGCTCGCCGCCAAACCGACCCTTGACGAAAGCCGCCTCCGGGCCGTCGAGGTCATCCACCAGCGTCGGTTCCAGGCTGTCCTGGGCAAAATGCTGCAGCCCAAGGACCTCGTCCACCAACAACCCGGCGAACACCTCGTCGTGATCCACCACCAACACGCGCCGCTGCTTGCGCACGGTCGACAGCTCGTGGCCAAAGAACCCGCACAAGTCCATCAACGGCAACAAGCGCCCGCGCAGGTTAGCCACGCCACACACCCACGGCTTGACCCCGGGCAAATGCGTGTGACGTGGTTCGTGCAGCACTTCGCTGACTTCGCCCATCGGCGCCACGTACCAGTGCTCGCCCAAACGAAAGCCGATGCCGCTCCAACCGGCGCGATGGGTCGGTTGGGAGGGCAGGCCCGCCCCCAGCAACCGGCAGCGCCGGTCGATTTGCAGCAGCAGTTCGAATGCGGTCAGGGATTGGCTCATGGCCGTGCCGTCAACCCGCCAGTACTTTGTTCAGGGTCGCGATCAGGGTTTCTTCGTCCACCGGTTTGGTCAGGTAGTCCTTCGCCCCTTGGCGCGTGCCCCAGACCTTGTCGGTGTCCTGATCCTTGGTGGTGATGATGATCACGGGGATGTGGCCGGTGTCCGGGTCCTTGGTCAGCTGGCGCGTGGCCTGGAAACCGTTGAGGCCGGGCATGACGATGTCCATCAGCACCGCATCGGGTTTTTCCTGGCGGGCCAGGGCCACGCCATCGGCGCCATTCTCGGCCTTCAGGACCTGATGGCCGTGCTTTTCCAGCATGCCGGTCAGTTTGTACATTTCAGTCGGCGAATCATCGACGATCAGAACTCGTGCCATGGTGTTCCCCATTCTTTTTGTTGACTCCAGGCCCGGTGGCCGAGTGTCATTAATGTGCCTGGTGCGGCTGGACAGCGGCAAAGCCCGGAACATGGGCCTGTATCGCGCCCAGCAGTTCTTCCTTGCTGAACGGCTTGGTCAAAAACTGATCGGAACCGACGATGCGTCCCTTGGCCTTGTCGAACAACCCGTCGCGCGACGACAACATGATCACTGGCGTGGCCTTGAACGCGCTGTTGTTCTTGATCAGGGCACAGGTCTGGTAGCCATCCAGGCGCGGCATCATGATGTCGACAAAAATGATGCCCGGATGATGGTCGGCGATCTTGGCCAGGGCATCGAAACCATCGACGGCCGTGATCACCTCGCAGCCCACGTTGCGCAGCAAGGTTTCGGCGGTGCGGCGGATGGTCTTCGAGTCGTCGATGACCATGACCTTCAAGGCGCTGGGTTGCTGCTGCGTGAGATGCTCTGCCATTGCCACTGCGAACCGGTTTTTAACGCGTAAGTGTGATCGACAGCGCAAACCCTTGATGTTCAAGGCCCGCACGTCACATGGCAGCCTTTTTAGCACAGTCTCCATCGCCGATCTATCGGCCGCTCGGCGCGGTGGTTTTTCCTTGACCGCCAATCTTCCGGGCGCCACTCTGACGCCACTTTTTCGCACCAATATGTGCCCATCACATTTCGAGGAACCAAGCCATGAGCGTACGCGTCGGCATTGTCATGGACCCTATCGCCAGCATTTCCTACAAAAAGGATAGCTCGCTGGCCATGTTGCTGGCCGCTCAGAAGCGCGGCTGGGAGCTGTTCTACATGGAACAGCGCGACCTCTACCAGGCCGAAGGCCAGGCTCGAGCGCGGATGAAGCCGCTGAAAGTCTTCGCCAATCCCGAGAAGTGGTTTGAGCTGGGCACCGAAAGCGATGCACTGCTCAGCGACCTTGACGTGATCCTGATGCGCAAGGATCCGCCGTTCGACATGGAGTTCGTGTACTCCACCTACCTGCTGGAACAGGCTGAAAACGCCGGCGTGCTGGTGGTCAACAAGCCCCAGAGCCTGCGCGACTGCAACGAAAAGCTGTTCGCCACGCTGTTCCCGCAGTGCACGCCGCCGACCATCGTCAGCCGTCGCCCCGACGTGTTGCGCGAATTTGCCGACCATCACGGCGACGTGATCCTCAAGCCCCTGGACGGCATGGGCGGCTCCTCGATCTTCCGGCACACCGCCGGCCACCCGAACCTCTCGGTGATCCTGGAAACCCTGACGTTGCATGGCAAGCAGCAGATCATGATCCAAGGCTACCTGCCGGCCATCGTCGATGGCGACAAGCGCATCCTGATGATCGACGGCGAACCGGTGGACTATTGCCTGGCACGCATCCCGGCAGCCGGCGAAACCCGCGGCAACCTGGCCGCTGGCGGGCGTGGCGAGGCGCGTCCGTTGACCGACAAGGATCGCTGGATCGCCGCCCAGGTCGGCCCGACCCTGCGCGAAAAGGGCCTGCTGTTCGTCGGCCTGGACGTAATCGGCGAGCACCTGACGGAAATCAACGTCACCAGCCCGACCTGCATCCGCGAGATCGACAATGCCTTTGGCACCGACATCGGTGGCATGCTGATGGATGCCATCGATCAGAAGCTCAAGGCTCGTTGATCCAGATCTGCTGAAGGAAACCCACATTGCGTTATCATGCCCGGCCTGAAAAAAACGCGATGTTGGTTTCCTTGTCATGACACTCCCGTCCGATCTGCCCCAAGAGCTCGCCCATCGTGGCGTGCGCCCGGCTGATCGCCTCGGTTTTACCCTGTTCCTGGCGGCGTTGATCCACCTGGCCCTGCTGCTGGGCGTCGGTTTTGCCACGGTCGAGCCCAAGCAGATCAGCCAGACCCTGGAAATCACCCTGGCCACCTTCAAGAGCGAGACCAAGCCCAAGAAGGCCGACTTCCTCGCCCAGGAAAACCAGCAAGGCAGCGGCACCCTGGAAAAAAAGGCGATCCCCAAGACCACCGAGATCGCGCCGTTCCAGGACACCCAGGTGCAGAAAGTCACCCCGCCGCCAGCCGCCAAGCCCGAGGTGCAGGAAACGGCGCCAAAGGCAGCCGTGACCACCGTGGCGCCGAAGCCGAAGAAGGCCCCGGTCAAGGAAGAGGTCAAGCCTGATCCCAAGCCCAAGGCCCCCGAACCCACCTTCGACAGCTCACAGTTGTCCAGCGACATCGCCAGCCTGGAAGCCGAACTGGCCCAGGAGCAACAGCTCTATGCCAAGCGCCCGCGTATCCACCGCCTGAGCGCCGCCTCGACCATGCGCGACAAGGGTGCCTGGTACAAGGACGAATGGCGCAAGAAGGTCGAGCGCATCGGCAACCTCAACTATCCCGACGAAGCGCGGCGCAAACAGATCTACGGCAACCTGCGGCTAATGGTCTCGATCAACCGTGACGGCTCGCTGTATGAAGTGCTGGTGCTTGAGTCTTCCGGCCAGCCGCTGCTGGACCAGGCCGCCCAACGAATCGTGCGCCTGGCCGCACCTTTCGCGCCGTTTACCGGGGATTTGTCGGACATCGACCGACTGGAGATCATCCGCACCTGGAAATTCGCCCGGGGCGATCGCCTCTCCAGCAACTGATTAACCACCCCATCCCCTGTGGGAGCGAGCTTGCTCGCGATAGCGGTTGATCATTCAACATAGGCGTCGACGGTCAGTCCACCATCGCGAGCAAGCTCGCTCCCACAAGGGATCGGGGTCAATTTCAGGTACTTCCTGCACATCCCCAGCTTGTCAGTTCGCCCCTGCCCCGCCACACTAGCGTCTATGAAAAACGTCAGCCCCACCTACCTCAAGCATCACTTCCTGATTGCCATGCCGCACATGGCCGATCCGAATTTTGCCCACACCTTGACCTACATCGTCGAGCACACGGCCAATGGGGCCATGGGGCTGGTAATCAATCGCCCGCAGGAACTGAACCTGGCGGACATCCTGGAGCAGTTGCGCCCCGACGTGGAACCGCCACTCCTGTGCCAGCACGTGCCGATTTTCATCGGCGGCCCGGTGCAGACCGACCGCGGTTTCGTGCTCCATCCGTCGGGCCCCAAATACCAGGCCACCGTGGATCTGGACGGGGTGTCACTGTCCACCTCCCAAGACGTGCTGTTCGCCATCGCCGACGGCGTCGGCCCGCAAAAGAGCCTGATCGCCCTCGGCTATGCCGGTTGGGAACCCGGGCAACTGGAAGCCGAACTGGCCGATAACGCCTGGCTGACCTGCCCGTTCGACGCCGACATCCTGTTCAACACCAGCAGCGAACTGCGCCTGGAAGCGGCGGCCAGCCGGTTGGGGGTCAACCTCAGCCTGCTCACCAGCCAGGCAGGACACGCCTGATGGCCCTGCGCTTGCTGCTGGGCTTCGATTACGGCACCAAACAGATCGGCGTGGCGGTCGGCCAGGTCATTACCGGCCAGGCCCGCGAGTTATGCACGCTGAAAGCCCAGAATGGCGTGCCGGACTGGAACCAGGTCGAAGCGTTGATCAAGGAGTGGAAACCCGATGCCGTGGTGGTCGGCCTGCCGCTGAACATGGACGGCACACCCAGTGACATGTGCCTGCGCGCCGAAAAGTTCGCCCGCCGGCTCAATGGCCGCTACAACCTGCCCTTCTATACCCATGACGAGCGCCTGACCACTTTCGAGGCCAAGGGCGAGCGCCTGGTGCGCGGCGGGCAGAAAGGCAGTTACCGCGACAACCCGGTGGACGCCATCGCCGCGGCCCTGCTACTGCAAGGCTGGCTCGACGCCAACGCCGCCCTGTTCGAAACCTGATTTTTTGAAAGCGCCGCCAAGGCGCTTTCTCTTAGCGATAGACCGCGCCACTCACCACCGGCCCGGGAACCTGAAGGAGCCAGCATGAGCCTGCCCAATCCTGCCGAACTGATCAGCCAGATGGCGATCCGTCTCACGGCACACCTGGAACAACGCGGCATCAGCGAACCGCGCTACATCGGTATTCGCACCGGTGGCGTCTGGGTCGCCCAGGCCTTGCTTGAAGCACTGGGCAGCCAATCGCCGCTGGGCACCCTGGACGTGTCCTTCTACCGCGACGACTTCAGCCAGAACGGCCTGCACCCGCAGGTGCGCCCCTCGGCGCTGCCGTTCGAGATCGAAGGCCAGCACCTGGTGCTGATCGACGACGTGCTGATGAGTGGCCGGACCATCCGCGCCGCCATGAACGAACTGTTCGACTACGGCCGCCCGGCCAGCGTGACGCTGGTGTGCCTGCTGGACCTGGACGCCGCGGAACTGCCGATCCGGCCGAACGTGGTCGGTGCGACGCTGACGCTGGCCGCCCACGAGCGGGTCAAGCTATCCGGGCCGTCGCCGCTGCAACTCGAACTGCAAGACCTTGCCCTTTAACTGCCCTTGTAAGAGTCCATCGCGATGACGCCTCTCGAAACCAAGCGCCCGCTGCAGCTCAACGATCAGGGCCAGCTGCGGCACTTCCTGTCCCTCGACGGCCTGCGCCGCGAGCTGCTGACGGAAATCCTCGACACAGCCGACTCGTTCCTCGAAGTCGGTGCCCGGGCGGTGAAGAAAGTCCCGTTGCTGCGCGGCAAGACCGTGTGCAACGTGTTCTTCGAAAACTCCACCCGCACCCGCACCACCTTCGAGCTGGCGGCCCAGCGGCTGTCGGCAGACGTGATCACCCTCAACGTGTCCACGTCCTCGGCGAGCAAGGGTGAAACCCTGCTCGACACCCTGCGCAACCTCGAAGCCATGGCCGCCGACATGTTCGTCGTGCGCCACGGCGACTCCGGCGCGGCGCACTTCATTGCCGAACACGTCTGCCCGCAAGTGGCGATCATCAACGGCGGCGATGGCCGTCATGCCCACCCGACCCAAGGCATGCTGGACATGCTGACCATCCGTCGGCACAAGGGCAGCTTCGAGAACCTGTCGGTGGCCATCGTCGGCGACATCCTGCACTCGCGGGTGGCCCGTTCGAACATGCTGGCCCTCAAGACCCTCGGCTGCCCGGACATCCGCGTGATCGCGCCGAAGACCTTGCTGCCCATCGGCGTCGAACAATACGGCGTGAAGGTCTACACCGACATGACCGAGGGCCTCAAGGATGTGGACGTGGTGATCATGTTGCGCCTGCAGCGTGAACGCATGACCGGCGGCCTGCTGCCCAGCGAAGGCGAGTTCTACCGGCTGTTCGGCCTGACCACCGCCCGCCTGGCCGGGGCCAAGCCGGACGCTATCGTCATGCACCCGGGGCCAATCAACCGCGGCGTGGAAATCGAGTCGGCGGTGGCCGACGGGCCGCACTCGGTGATCCTCAACCAGGTGACCTACGGCATCGCCATCCGCATGGCCGTGCTGTCCATGGCCATGAGCGGGCAAACGGCCCAGCGCCAATTCGACCAGGAGAACGCCCAGTGAAGCTCAGCATTCTCGGCGCACGCGTGATCGATCCAGCCAGCGGCCTGGATCAAGTGACTGATATCCATATCGATGCCTGCAAGATCGTCGCCCTGGGCGTCGCGCCCGCCGATTTCATCGCCGTCGAGACCCTCGACGCCCAAGGCCTGGTGGCCGCTCCCGGCCTGGTGGACCTGAACGTCGCCCTACGTGAACCGGGCTACAGCCGCAAAGGCAGCATCGTCAGCGAAACCCGCGCCGCCGCTGCCGGGGGCGTGACCAGCCTGTGCTGCCCGCCGCAGACCAAACCCGTGCTGGACACCTCGGCCGTGGCCGAACTGATCCTCGACCGGGCCCGCGAGGCCGGCAATACCAAGGTCTTCCCAATTGGCGCACTGAGCAAGGGCCTGGACGGCGAGCAACTGGCCGAGCTCATCGCCCTGCGTGACGCTGGTTGCGTGGCGTTCGGCAACGGCCTGAACAGTTTCCGCAACACCCGTACCCTGTGCCGCGCCCTGGAATACGCGGCAACCTTCGACCTGACGGTGATCTTCAACTCCCAGGATCACGATCTGGCCGAAGGTGGCTTGGCCCATGAGGGCCCGACCGCCAGTTTCCTCGGCCTGCCGGGCATCCCGGAAACCGCCGAGACCGTGGCCCTGGCCCGGGACCTGCTGTTGGTCGAGCAAAGCGGCGTGCGCGCGCACTTCAGCCAGTTGACCAGTGCCCGCGGTGCGGCACTGATCGCCCAGGCCCAGGCCCGCGGCTTGCCGGTGACCGCCGATGTGGCGCTGTACCAGTTGATCCTGACCGACGAAGCGCTGATCGATTTCAACAGTGTCTATCACGTCCAGCCGCCACTGCGCACCCGCGCCGACCGCGAGGGCTTGCGCGAGGCGGTGAGGTCCGGGGTGATCTCGGCCATCTCCAGCCATCACCAACCTCACGAGCGCGACGCCAAGCTGGCACCGTTCGGTGCCACCGAGCCGGGCATCAGCAGCGTCGAACTGCTGCTGCCCCTGGCCCTGACCCTGGTGGAAGACGGCTTGCTCGACCTGCCGACCTTGCTGGCACGCCTGAGCGCCGGCCCGGCCCAGGCACTGCAATTGCCGGCAGGTAAACTGGCGGTTGGCGCGGCGGCGGACCTGGTGCTGTTCGACCCTGCGGCGTCCACCGTGGCCGGTGAAGCCTGGCGTTCCAAGGGTGACAACTGCCCGTTCCTGGGCCATAGCTTGCCAGGGGTCGTGCGCTACACCCTGATGGATGGGCGGATCACTCACCAGGCCTGATACCGCGCCGTTCCTATCGCGAGCAAGCTCGCTCCCACAGGGGATTTTCGGTGAACACATGATGCGTGAACACCTCGATCCAATGTGGGAGCGAGCTTGCTCGCGATGCAGCCGACTCGGTCTTACTGGAAAGCCCCTCGCTTCTGCGCATTACGAATCGAAACCTGATCGTTCAACGTCCAGAAGTCATACAGCACCCCCAGGAAAAACACCCCGCCGGTCAGCAGGTAGAGAATCCCGCTGAGCCATTTGCCCTGGTACATGCGGTGTACGCCCAGCACCCCGAGAAACGTCAGCAGAATCCACGCCACACTGTATTCGATAGGCCCCGGAGTGAAACGCAGGTCCGCTTCGCGATCCATGGCTGGAATCAGGAACAGGTCGATCAGCCAGCCAATGCCCAGCAGCCCGAAGGTGAAGAACCAGATCGTGCCCGTGACCGGCTTGCCGTAATAGAAACGATGGGCCCCGGTGAAACCGAAAATCCACAGCAGATACCCAATGACCTTGCTGTGGGTATCGTGGCTGGCGTCCTGCTGATAGCTGTTCATGAATGGCCTCTTTTGCCTCGATAGATAAATTTTTTCGGACTTTTTGTGACTTTTTCGTGTCTGGCCGACAAGCGGTCCTTGGCGACTCGGACCGGCGAAACCCCCGTGGTATAGGGGTTCTGTCGGACAATCGGGTCAATTTGTCGCATTTTGCCGGGTTTTGCGCTGCGTTTCGAATCGACAAACGGCCTCGGAAACGCGAAAAAAGCTGTTATAAAGTTGCGCGCTAACCTTTAAGAGCCCTGCCTAATGCGTCCATTTTTCAAGACATGGCTAACCATTTGCCTTTTATTGCCGCTGGCCGCCCACGCCACCAATCGTGAGCAACGTCTTCCCAACGTCAACGGCTATACGCCGAAGTCCCACGTTTCTGCTTCCTCGAGCAAGAACACGCCAAGCGTCCAGCGCGTGAGCACAGCCAACAGCAAGCTGGTCCCGCCGATGGCGACCAAAGCGAGCAGTAACGTGTTGAGTCGCGCCGTGAATGTACTCGGCACACCTTATCGTTGGGGCGGCAGTAGCCCAAGTAAAGGTTTCGATTGCAGCGGGCTGGTGAAATACGCCTTCAACGACGCCACCTTCGACCTGCCGCGCACCTCCAACGCCATGGCCGCCGGTCATGGCGATAAAGTCGAGCGCAAGGACCTCAAGCCCGGCGACCTGATCTTCTTCAAGCTCAAGAGCCGCCGGGTCAACCACGTGGCCATCTACCTGGGCAACGACCGCTTCATCCACGCCCCGCGCCGTGGCAAGTCGGTGACCATCGACACCTTGAACAAGCCGTACTGGGACACCCACTACGTGGTTGCCAAGCGCGTGCTGCCGAAAGAGCCTGGAGCAATGCGCGTGGTTCAGCGCTGATTCAAGGTATACATGGCCCCTGTGGCGAGGGAGCTTGCTCCCGCTTGAGTGCGCAGCGCTCACAAAATGCTTGAGCCCCAGAGATCATTGGTCAGTTTGGGGCGGCTGCGCCACCCAGCGGGAGCAAGCTCCCTCGCCAAAGGGGCCGAACCACCTCCCCTCAGATGTTATCCGGCGTACGCGCCCGCTCCCGAGCATGTTCGCGACTGATCAACCCCTTGTTCACCAAATCCTTCAAACACATGTCCAGCGTCTGCATCCCCAGCGAACCGCCGGTCTGGATAGCCGAGTACATCTGCGCCACCTTGTCTTCGCGGATCAGGTTCCGAATAGCCGAGGTGCCCAGCATGATTTCATGCGCCGCGATCCGGCCGCCGCCGATTTTCTTGACCAGCGTCTGGGAAATCACCGCCTGCAATGATTCCGACAACATCGAGCGAACCATGGACTTCTCGTCACCGGGGAACACGTCCACCACCCGGTCAATGGTCTTGGCCGCCGACGTGGTGTGCAGGGTGCCAAAGACCAGGTGCCCGGTTTCCGCGGCGGTCAGCGCCAGGCGAATGGTTTCCAGGTCGCGCATCTCCCCCACCAGGATCACGTCCGGGTCCTCCCGCAGGGCCGAACGCAGGGCCGTGGAGAAACCCTGGGTGTCACGGTGCACCTCACGCTGGTTGATCAGGCACTTGCGCGGTTCGTGAACGAATTCGATAGGGTCTTCGATGGTTAGGATGTGATGGTGCTTGTGGCTGTTCAAGTAGTCGATCATGGCCGCCAGGGTGGTGGACTTGCCTGAACCGGTCGGCCCGGTCACCAATACCAGCCCGCGTGGCGATTCGGTCACCTTGCGAAACACCTCGCCCATCCCCAGGTCTTCCATGGTCAGGACTTTCGACGGAATGGTGCGAAACACCGCCCCTGCGCCGCGATTCTGGTTGAAAGCGTTGACCCGGAACCGCGCCACGCCCGGCACGTCGAAGGAAAAATCGGTCTCCAGAAACTTTTCGTAATCTACTCGTTGCCGGTCGTTCATGATGTCGTAGATCAGTTCATGAACCTGCTTGTGGTCCAGCGCCGGCAGGTTGATGCGCCTGACATCGCCATCGACGCGGATCATCGGTGGCAGCCCGGCGGACAGGTGCAGGTCCGACGCGCCCTGCTTGGCGCTGAACGCCAGTAACTCAGTGATATCCATAGCGCTCCTCAATTCCAGTAGAATGCCGCGAACCTCACCGCTGGCGCTTCTTTATGTCCACGATAGCAGACAACATCGCTCAGGTTAGTTCGCGCATCCGCGCTGCGGAGCAGGCCGCCCAGCGTGCCGAACACAGTGTCCAGCTGCTGGCCGTGAGCAAGACCAAACCCGTCCAGGCCCTGCGCGAAGCCTATGCCGCCGGCCTGCGGGACTTCGGCGAGAACTACCTGCAAGAAGCCTTGGGCAAACAGCTCGAACTGACCGACCTGCCCTTGATCTGGCACTTCATCGGCCCCATTCAATCGAACAAGACGCGCGCTATCGCCGAACATTTCGACTGGGTGCATTCCGTGGATCGCTTGAAAATTGCACAGCGCCTGTCCGAGCAGCGTCCGGCCGACTTGCCACCGCTGAACATCTGCATTCAGGTCAACGTCAGCGGTGAAGCCAGCAAATCCGGCTGCACCCCAGCGGACCTGCCTGCCCTGGCCAGCGCCATCAACGCCCTGCCCCGCCTGAAACTGCGCGGGTTGATGGCGATTCCCGAACCCACCGAAGACCGCGCCGCCCAGGATGCTGCCTTCGCCGCTGTCCAACGCCTGCAAGCCAGCCTGGCACTGCCGCTGGACACCCTTTCCATGGGCATGAGCCACGATCTTGAGTCGGCCATTGCCCAGGGCGCCACCTGGGTTCGCATCGGTACGGCCCTGTTTGGTGCCCGCGACTACGGTCACCCCTGAAACATGGCCGACTCATCTCTTTATAAGGACCTGTCATGAGCAACACGCGTATTGCCTTCATCGGCGCCGGCAACATGGCCGCCAGCCTGATCGGCGGCCTGCGGGCCAAGGGCCTGGACGCTTCGCTGATCCGCGCCAGCGATCCGGGGGAAGAGACCCGCACCCGGGTGAGCGCCGAACACGGCATCGAAACCTTCGCCGACAACGCCCAGGCCATCGACGGCGCCCACGTCATCGTACTGGCGGTCAAGCCGCAAGCGATGAAAACCGTCTGCGAAGCCCTGCGTCCAAGCCTCAAGCCTCATCAACTGGTGGTCTCGATTGCCGCCGGCATCACGTGCGCCAGCATGAACAACTGGCTCGGCGAGCAGCCGATCGTACGCTGCATGCCCAACACCCCGGCACTGCTGCGCCAGGGTGTCAGCGGCCTGTTCGCCACGGCCCAGGTGTCCACAGCACAACGCCAGCAGGCCGAGGAGCTGCTGTCAGCTGTCGGCCTGGCACTGTGGCTGGACACCGAACAGCAACTGGACGCCGTCACCGCCGTCTCCGGCTCCGGCCCGGCGTACTTCTTCCTGCTGGTGGAGGCCATGACCGCCGCCGGCGAGAAACTCGGCCTGCCCCGTGAGATCGCCGCGAAGCTGACGGCGCAGACCGCCCTTGGCGCGGCCCACATGGTGGTGTCCAGCGACGTCGATGCGGCCGAGCTGCGTCGCCGCGTAACCTCGCCGGCCGGCACCACCGAAGCGGCCATCAAATCGTTCCAGGCCGGGGGCTTCGAAGCCCTGGTGGAAAAAGCACTCGGCGCCGCCGCGCACCGCTCGGCCGAAATGGCCGAACAACTGGGTCAATAAGGAGCCATTCATGATTGGATTGAACACCGCAGCGGTCTACGTGCTGCAAACCCTTGGCAGCCTGTACCTGCTGATCGTGCTGCTGCGCTTCGTGCTGCAACTGGTGCGCGCCAACTTCTACAACCCGCTGTGCCAGTTCATCGTCAAGGCCACCCAGCCGCTGCTCAAGCCCCTGCGCCGGATCATCCCGAGCCTGTTCGGCCTGGACATGTCGTCGCTGGTGCTGGCGATCCTGGTGCAACTGGCGCTGATGGCCCTGACCCTGCTGCTGACCTACGGCACCACCGGCAACCCGCTGCAACTGCTGATCTGGTCGATCATTGGCGTGACCGCGCTGTTCCTGAAGATTTTCTTCTTTGCCATGATCATCAGCGTGATCCTGTCGTGGGTCGCGCCAGGCAGCCATAACCCGGGCGCCGAGCTGGTGAACCAGATCTGCGAGCCGGCCCTGGCGCCGTTTCGCCGCATCGTGCCGAACCTGGGCGGCCTGGATATCTCGCCGATCCTGGCGTTCATGGTGCTCAAGCTGATCGACATGCTGGTGATCAACAACCTGGCGGCGATCACCATGATGCCGGAAATCCTGCGCCTGCTGATCTGACCCACGTGAGCTACTTTCGCTGGGATGGCGACGACCTGGTCCTGGAGTGTCACCTGCAACCGGCAGCCCGCAGCGATGATTTCGCCGGGCTGCACGGTGACCGCCTGAAGATCCGCCTCACCGCCCCGCCAGTCGAGGGCAAGGCCAACGCGTACCTGATGGGGTTCCTGGCCAAGGCGTTTGGCGTGTCCAAGAGCCAGGTCAGCCTGGTCAGCGGCGAATTGAACCGGCAGAAACGGGTGCGCATTCATTCGCCGAAGAAACTGCCGGAGTTGCCGGGCCTCGTCCGGCCAGCCTGATCCGGCTTGGATCGGGGCATGGTCAACCTGTGGCGAGGGAGCTTGCTCCCGCTGGGTTGCGAAGCCGCCCCAAACAGGCAACGCACAATGACTGGCAGCCCCCCCTGCTTTCAGGGCCGCTTCGCGCCCCAGCGGGAGCAAGCTCCCTCGCCACAAAAACAACGGCGGACAATCAGCGGCGCCTTTGCTTGCTGCCTGCCACAGCGGTCTTTAGACTTACGCCTCATTTCAACGCGAGCAGGGTCGATGCCAGCTGCCTTTCCCCCCGATTCCGTTGGTCTGGTGACGCCGCAAATGGCGCATTTCAGCGAGCCCCTGGCCCTGGCCTGCGGCCGTTCGTTGCCAGCCTATGACCTGATCTACGAGACCTACGGTACCCTCAATGCCACGGCGAGCAATGCCGTGCTGATTTGCCACGCCTTGTCGGGGCATCACCACGCCGCCGGCTACCACAGCATCGACGACCGCAAGCCCGGCTGGTGGGATAGCTGCATCGGCCCGGGCAAGCCCATCGACACCAGCAAGTTCTTCGTGGTCAGCCTGAACAACCTGGGCGGTTGCAACGGCTCCACCGGCCCCAGCAGCCTCAACCCGGACACCGGCAAACCTTTCGGTGCCGATTTCCCGGTGCTGACCGTGGAAGACTGGGTTCACAGCCAGGCACGCCTGGCCGACCGCCTCGGTATTGGCCAGTGGGCAGCCGTGATCGGTGGCAGCCTGGGGGGCATGCAGGCCCTGCAATGGACCATCACCTACCCGGACCGCGTGCGCCACTGCCTGGCAATCGCCTCGGCGCCCAAGCTGTCGGCGCAGAACATCGCCTTCAACGAAGTGGCGCGCCAGGCGATCCTCACGGACCCGGAATTCCATGGCGGCTCGTTCCAGGAACACGGCGTGATCCCCAAGCGCGGGCTGATGCTGGCGCGGATGGTCGGGCACATCACCTACCTGTCCGACGACTCCATGGGCGAGAAATTCGGCCGTGGCCTCAAGAGCGAGAAGCTCAACTACGACTTCCACAGCGTCGAGTTCCAGGTCGAGAGCTACCTGCGTTATCAGGGCGAGGAATTTTCCGGGCGTTTCGACGCCAACACCTACCTGTTGATGACCAAGGCGCTGGACTACTTCGATCCGGCGGCAAACTTCGACGATGACCTGGCGAAAACCTTCGCCAACGCCACCGCCAAGTTCTGCGTGATGTCATTCACCACCGACTGGCGCTTCTCCCCGGCGCGCTCGCGGGAGCTGGTGGACGCGCTGATGGCCGCGCGCAAGGACGTCTGCTACCTGGAAATCGACGCGCCCCAGGGTCACGACGCCTTTTTGATCCCGATCCCGCGCTACCTGCAGGCGTTCGGCAACTACATGAACCGTATAACGCTGTGAGGACGCCATGAGAGCCGATCTGGAAATCATCCAGGAATGGATCCCCGCCGGCAGCCGCGTGCTCGACCTGGGCTGCGGCAACGGCGAACTGCTGACCTGGCTGCGGGACAACAAGCAAGTCAGCGGCTACGGCCTGGAAAACGACCCGGACAACATCGCCGAGTGCGTCGCCAAGGGCATCAATGTCATCGAGCAGGACCTGGACAAAGGCCTGGGCAACTTCGCCAGCAACAGTTTCGACGTCGTGGTCATGACCCAGGCGCTGCAGGCGGTGCACTACCCGGACAAGATCCTCGACGAAATGCTGCGGGTCGGACGCCAATGCATCATCACCTTCCCCAACTTCGGCCATTGGCGTTGCCGGTGGTACCTGGCGAGCAAGGGCCGCATGCCGGTGTCGGATTTCCTGCCCTACACCTGGTACAACACGCCAAACATTCACTTCTGCACCTTTGAGGACTTCGAGGCGCTGTGCCGCGAACGCCAGGCCAAGGTCATCGATCGCCTGGCGGTAGACCAACAGCACCGCCACGGGTGGGCCAGCAAGCTATGGCCTAATCTGTTAGGTGAAATAGGCATCTATCGGGTCAGCAGCCCAGGCCTTGCCGATCATCAGGTCGCGGTGTGAACCCGGCCTTATCCAGGAGCACGACATGAAACGTCTAGCGTTGTTTCTCATCACCGCTTGCCTGAGCGTTGGCGCCATGGCCGCCGATGTCATCAAGGCTGAGCGCAAGGAAGTGTTCGGTGATGTCACCGTGCACTACAACACGTTCAACTCCACCTTCCTGACACCGGACATCGCCAAGGCCGCCGAGCTGATTCGCAGCAAGCAGCAGGGCGTGATCAACATCTCGGTGCTCAAGGATGGCAAGCCCTTGATGGCCCAGGTCAGCGGCACGGTGAAAGACCTCACCAGCCAGAGCGTCCCCCTGCAATTCAAGCAGGTGACCGAGCAAGGCGCGATCTACTACATCGCCCAGTACCCGGTGCCCCAGCAGGAAACCCGCACCTTCGAGATCAAGGTGCAAACCGGCGACAAGATCAACACCATCAACTTCAACCAGGAACTGTTCCCGGGCCAATGATCAATTTCACCCAACTTGTACTGGCCAGCCACAACGCCGGCAAACTCAAGGAACTGCAGGCCATGCTCGGCGGGTCTGTGCAGTTGCGCTCGATTGGCGAGTTCAGCCAGGTGGAACCGGAAGAGACCGGCCTGTCGTTCGTCGAGAACGCCATCCTCAAAGCCCGCAATGCCGCACGCATCTCGGGCCTGCCGGCGCTGGCCGACGATTCCGGGCTGGCGGTGGACTTCCTGGGCGGCGCGCCGGGCATTTACTCGGCCCGCTACGCCGACGGCAAAGGTGACGCGGCGAACAACGCCAAGCTGCTCGACGCCCTCAAGGACGTACCTGAGGCCGAGCGTGGCGCGCAGTTCGTGTGCGTGCTAGCCCTGGTGCGCCATGCCGACGATCCGTTGCCGATCCTTTGCGAAGGCTTGTGGCACGGGCGCATGCTCACCGAAGCCCGCGGCGAGCACGGTTTCGGCTATGACCCGTTGTTCTGGGTGCCGGAGCGCAATTGCTCCAGCGCCGAGCTGGGGCCGGTGGAAAAGAACCAACTGAGCCATCGCGCCCGCGCCATGGCCCTGCTGCGTCAACGCCTGGGCCTGCAATGATCGATGACGCTCCCGCGCCGCTGATTCATGGCGGTGTACAAACGCCTCGGGCGCCGCTGCCGGTGCTGCCGCCCCTGGCGCTGTACATCCACATCCCGTGGTGCGTGCGCAAATGCCCGTATTGCGACTTCAACTCCCACACCGCCAGCCCGCAGTTGCCGGAAGAGGAGTATGTCGACGCCTTGCTGGCCGACCTCGACCAGGATTTGCACGCGGTTTATGGTCGCCCGTTGAGCTCGATCTTTTTCGGTGGCGGCACCCCGAGCCTGTTCAGTGCCCAAGCCCTGGGGCGATTGCTCAAGGGTGTGGAAGCGCGGATACCGTTCGCCCAGGACATTGAAATCACCCTGGAAGCCAACCCCGGTACCTTCGAGCAAGAAAAATTCGTCGCTTACCGGGCCTTGGGCATCAATCGCCTGTCCATCGGCATCCAGAGTTTCCAGCAAGCCAAGCTCGAAGCCCTGGGCCGGATCCACAACGGCGACGAGGCGGTGCGCGCCGCCGGCATGGCCCGCCAGGCCGGTTTCGACAATTTCAACCTGGACCTGATGCACGGGTTGCCCGACCAGTCCCTGGAAGACGCCTTGAGCGACCTGCGCCAGGCCATCGCCTTGAAGCCGACCCATTTGTCCTGGTACCAGCTGACGCTGGAACCGAACACGGTGTTCTGGAACCAGCCGCCGACATTGCCCGAAGACGACACGCTGTGGGACATCCAGGAGGCCGGGCAAGCCTTGCTGGCCGAACACGGCTACGCCCAATACGAGGTTTCGGCCTACGCCCAACCCGGCCGGGCGGCGCGGCATAACCTCAATTACTGGAGCTTCGGCGACTTCATCGGCATCGGTGCCGGCGCCCACGGCAAGCTCAGCCATCCGGACGGGCGCATCGTGCGCACGTGGAAGACCCGCCTGCCCAAGGACTATCTCAACCCGGCAAAACGCTTCTTGGCTGGCGAGAAAACCCTGGCCAATGAAGAGCTGCCGTTCGAGTTCCTGATGAACGCCCTGCGCCTGACCGCAGGTGTTGAAGCGCGGCTGTACCCGGAGCGCACCGGCCTGCCCCTGCAAAGCCTGGTCGAAGGCCGGCGCGAGGCCGAACAAAGCGGGTTGTTGCAGGTCGAACCGTCACGTCTGGCGGCGACCGAGCGCGGACAGCTGTTTCTCAACGACTTGCTGCAGACATTTCTGAGCTGATCAACACAAGGAAATCGAATGGATCTGGTACTCGACCTGCTGGCCACCGTGTCCCGCTGGAGCCGCAGCAACCTATCGGAAATCTCCCTGGCATTGGTAGGCTGCCTGCTGGTGCTGTTTGGTGCCGATCTCAAGGGCTGGGTCGAACAACGCCTGGGCAGCATCGCCGGCGCCTTGCGCGTCCCGCTGATCGCCCTGCTGTGCATGATAGGCAGCGGCGCGGCACTGATCTACGCCACGCCGTGGGTCGTCAGGGGCTTGAGCCAGTTCAATAACTACAGCCTGGCGCCGGTTTTGTTGGTGGTGCTGGTGTTGATTGGCGTAGTCGCGGATCGTCGCTGAACTTCAATACGCCGCAAACCGAAATGTGGGAGCACGGCTTTGTGGGAGCAAAGCTTGCTCGCGATGCAGGCAACTCGGGGTTCAAGTGGGTGCCGAGGCGCTGCTATCGCGGGCAAGCCTTGCTCCCACAGAAGCTCAGCTCCCACATTGAGTATTGCGTGATGCCTACGCCACCTTCTCGAACTTCAAATCCCAAACCCCATGCCCAAGGCGTTCGCCACGGCGCTCGAACTTGGTGATCGGCCGCTCGGCCGGGCGAGGGACGCATTTGCCGTCCTCGGCCAGGTTGCGATAGCCCGGGGCGACGTTCATCACTTCCAGCATGTATTCGGCGTAGGGTTCCCAGTCGGTGGCCATGTGCAGTACACCGCCGACCTTCAACTTGCTGCGCACCAGTTCAGCGAACGACGCCTGGACGATACGGCGCTTGTGGTGACGGCTTTTGTGCCAAGGATCCGGGAAGAACAGCATCAGCCGGTCAAGGCTGTTGTCGGCCACGCAGCGGTTGAGCACTTCGATGGCGTCGCAATCGTAGACCCGCAGGTTGGTCAGCCCTTGGGTCAGCACGCCGTTGAGCAGTGCACCGACACCGGGACGGTGGACTTCCACCCCGATGAAATCCTGCTCCGGCGAAGCGGCGGCCATTTCCAGCAACGAATGGCCCATGCCGAAGCCGATTTCCAGCGAGCGCGGGGCCGAGCGGCCGAAGACCTGGTCAAAATCCACCGGTGCATCGGCAAGCGGCAGGACAAACAGCGGCGCGCCCTGCTCCAGGCCGCGCTGCTGGCCTTCAGTCATACGCCCGGCGCGCATCACGAAACTCTTGATGCGGCGGTGCTGGCGCTCTTCGCCTTCTTCCGGCAGGACCGGCGTGTCGTTCGATTCAGTCATCAATGGCTCTTACTTGATCAGACCATCCAGCGGCGAGGAGGCGCTGGCGTAAAGTTTTTTCGGCATGCGGCCGGCCAGGTACGCCAGGCGACCAGCGACGATGGCGTGCTTCATGGCTTCGGCCATCAGGATCGGCTGCTGGGCGTGGGCGATGGCCGAGTTCATCAGCACCGCTTCGCACCCCAGTTCCATGGCGATGGTGGCGTCGGAAGCGGTACCAACACCGGCATCCACCAACACCGGGATCTTGGCTTCTTCAAGGATGATCTGCAGGTTGTACGGGTTGCAGATCCCCAAGCCTGTGCCGATCAGCCCGGCCAGTGGCATGACCGCGATGCAGCCGATTTCCGCCAATTGACGGGCGATGATCGGGTCATCGCTGGTGTAGACCATCACGTCGAAGCCTTCCTTGACCAAAGTTTCAGCGGCCTTGAGGGTTTCGATCACGTTGGGGAACAGGGTTTTCTGGTCGGCCAGCACTTCCAACTTCACCAGGTTGTGGCCATCGAGCAGCTCACGGGCCAGGCGGCAGGTGCGCACGGCCTCGATAGCATCGAAGCAACCAGCGGTGTTCGGCAGGATGGTGTAGCGGTCCGGCGGCAGGATATCCAGCAGGTTCGGTTCGCCCGGGTTCTGGCCGATGTTGGTCCGGCGCACAGCGACGGTCACGATTTCGGCGCCCGAGGCCTCGATGGCCAGGCGGGTTTCTTCCATGTCGCGGTACTTGCCGGTGCCTACCAGCAAACGCGACTGGTAGGTACGACCGGCCAGGACGAAGGGCTTGTCGCTACGAACGATGCTCATGGGAAATCCTCTGTTGGGGTGAGGTTCTTGCGAAATGCTGCGAAACCGAGGCGACTAGCCGCCGCCGATGGCGTGGACCACTTCAACGCTGTCGCCATCGTTCAACGTGGTTTCGGCGTGCTGGCTGCGCGGGACGATATCCAGATTGAGCTCCACCGCGACGCGGCGTCCGGTGAGTTCCAGACGGGTCAGCAGGGCCGCAACGGTTTCACCGTCGGGCAGATCAAGGGGTTCGCCGTTCAACTGAATGCGCATGCCGGATGCCGCCATCATTTTTAGGGGCTGGCATTCTAGCCCGATCGGTCCGGGTGACCCAAGCCCCTTGGTCAGCTACAAGTGGCAAGCTTCAAGCGGCAAGTTGTAGGCGCCACGCCGCAAGCCCCAGGCACAGCCAGCCGATCAGGAACGCCACACCGCCAAACGGCGTGATGATGCCCAGCTTGCTGACACCCGTGAGGGTCAGCAGGTACAGGCTGCCGGAGAACAACAGGATGCCAACCACAAATGAAATTCCGGCCCAGGTGACGATGCGCCCGGGAATGTGCGTGGCCAGCAGCGCAACGCCCAGCAGGGCCAATGTGTGCACCAGTTGATAGGTGACGCCGGTGTGGAAAATCGCCAGGTAATCGGCGCTCAGACGGTTTTTCAGGGCGTGGGCGGCAAACGCCCCCAGTGCCACGCCGGTGAAGCCGAAAAAAGCAGCCAGCATCAGAAAGCTACGCAGCATGAGAACTCCAATCAGACGCGGTGGACAGGGTCTGTATAATGGCCCGCTCGACCGGTTCGGCCAAGCCATCTCTATGCTGCGTTCATTGTTTCGACGATTCCTTAAAGCCCTGCTCTGGTTCGCCGTTGGCAGCGTTGTGCTCGTGCTGTTGTTTCGAGTGGTGCCGCCGCCGTTCACGGCGCTGATGATCGAGCGCAAGGTTGAATCCTGGTTCGGCGGCGAGCCGATCGACCTGCAACGCACCTGGCAGCCCTGGGACCAGATCTCCGACAACCTCAAGGTGGCGGTGATCGCCGGCGAGGACCAGAAATTCCCTGAACATTGGGGTTTCGACATCGGCGCGATCCAGGCCGCGTTCGCCCACAATGAACGTGGCGGCTCGATTCGCGGCGCCAGTACCCTCAGCCAGCAAGTGTCCAAGAACCTGTTCCTGTGGTCGGGCCGCAGCTGGCTGCGCAAGGGCCTGGAAGCCTGGTTCACCGCGCTGATCGAAGTGTTCTGGCCCAAGCAGCGCATCCTGGAGGTGTACCTCAACAGTGTCGAGTGGGATGACGGTGTGTTCGGGGCTGAAGCCGCAGCGCGCCACCATTTCAGGGTCAGCGCAGACGGCCTGTCCCGGCAACAGGCGAGCCTGCTGGCGGCAGTCCTGCCGAATCCGCGCAAGTGGAGCGCCAGCCGGCCGAGCCCTTACGTACTGCGGCGGGCGAGTTGGATTCGCCAGCAGATGAGCCAGTTGGGCGGCGACAGTTATCTGCTGGAACTCAACGATTCGCGGCGTGCGCCCTGGGCCCAGTAGCTGCAACACTGAAAGCCCCCTGTGGGAGCGAGCTTGCTCGCGATAGCGGTGGATCAGTTTGCGGTGCTGTTGGCTGTGCCGACGCCATCGCGAGCAAGCTCGCTCCCACAGGTTTTTGTGTCGTGCCCAGATGCCGCACCCGCGACCCCATGCGGGAGCGAGCTTTCTCGCGATAGCGGTGGGTCAGTTTGCGGGGCTGCAAGCTCGCTCCCACAGGGGGCTGCATCGAATCCAATATAGCGTACACATGAAAACGCCCCGATCATCGCTGATCGGGGCGCTTTTCATTGCCGTTGCGCCGGTCAAGCCGCAATCGATACCTTGAGCTTGTTCATCGCGCTCTTCTCAAGCTGACGAATCCGCTCGGCCGACACGTTGTACTTCTGCGCCAGGTCGTGCAGCGTGGCTTTTTCCTCGGCCAGCCAGCGCTGGTAGAGGATGTCACGGCTGCGTTCGTCCAGCACTTCCAGGGCTTCGTGCAGGTTGGTGTTGGAGTTGTCGCTCCAGTCGGCGTCTTCCAGTTGACGCGCCGGGTCGTACCGGTGGTCTTCCAGGTAGTTGGCCGGCGATTGGAAAGCGCTGTCGTCGTCCGCTTCGGCGGCCGGGTCGAAGGCCATGTCATGGCCGGTCAGGCGGCTTTCCATCTCGCGCACTTCCCGAGGCTCTACACCCAGGCTTTCGGCAACACGATGGACTTCTTCGTTGTTCAGCCAGGCCAGGCGTTTCTTCTGGCTGCGCAGGTTGAAGAACAGCTTGCGCTGGGCCTTGGTGGTCGCGACTTTCACGATGCGCCAGTTGCGCAGGATGAACTCGTGGATTTCCGCCTTGATCCAGTGCACCGCAAACGACACCAGGCGCACGCCCATTTCCGGGTTGAAACGCTTGACCGCCTTCATCAGGCCGACGTTGCCTTCCTGGATCAGGTCGGCCTGGGCCAGCCCGTAGCCGGAATAGCTGCGGGCGATATGTACGACAAAACGCAGGTGGGCGAGCACCATCTGCCGAGCCGCCTCAAGATCCTGCTCATAATAGAGACTCTCGGCCAGTTCACGCTCCTGCTCGGGGGTCAGCAATGGAATGCTGTTCACCGTGTGCACGTAGGCCTCCAGGTTCGCACCCGGGACCAGAGCATAAGCAGGTTGCAAAGAAGTGGTCATACGAAAAAACCTCCGACTCACATAACTCGTGCAGTTCAGCACTGCGAAAATTGACCGGGAACCCTAGGACAAGTTCCCACAAAAAATGAAAGGTCAATACACGCAAAAAAACACTTATTTTGGCGCAAGCTCACGTAAGTGGCGTGCGACCGCAATCCATGCACCGATATAACCCAACAGCACCGCGCCAAGCAAGAGCGACAGACCGTCGGCGACTGGCACGCCAGCCAGCGAGAAATCACTGCCGTACAAACCGGCCAGCCCCGTTACCGCATCGTTCAGCCAGTCCAGGCCGAACGCCAATACACCCCAGGACAGAATCCCGGCACCGAAGCCATACAGCGCGCCCATATAAAGGAAGGGCCTGCGTACATAACTGTCCGTACCGCCGACGAGTTTAATCACTTCTATCTCGGTGCGGCGGTTTTCAATATGAAGACGAATGGTATTGCCTATCACCAAAAGTAATGCAGAAACCAGCAGCACCGTCAGACCGAAGACAAACCGGTCGCCGAGCTTGAGGATCGCCGCAAGACGCTCGACCCAGACTAGATCAAGTTGCGCCTGTTGTACCTTCGGCAACTCGGAAAGTCTTTGTCTTAATGCTTCAAGGGTCGGCTTGTCGACTTCATTTGGCGTCACCAGCACCACGCCCGGCAGCGGGTTCTCCGGCAGCTCCTTGAGGGCTTCGCCCAGGCCGGACTGCTGCTGGAACTCTTCAAGCGCCTGCTCGCGCCCGATGTATTCGGCATCGGCCACGCCCGGCATGGCCTTGATCTGCTCGCGCAACGCCTGGCCTTCGCCGGGGCTCGCGTCCATCTGCAGGTACAGGGAAATCTGCGCCGCGCGCTGCCAGGAACCGCCCAGGCGCTCCACATTATTTAGCAATAATGACAGGCCCATGGGCAGACTCAGGGCAACCGCCATCACCATGCAAGTAAAGAAGCTGCCAATGGGTTGCTTGCCCAGGCGCCGCAGGCTGTCCAGCAGACTGGCGCGATGGCTTTCGATCCAGGCGCGCAGCAGCGTGGAGAAGTCCGGGCCGTCGTCATCGTCGCGTTTTTTCTTTTGCGGCTGCGGATCGGAGGCCTTCGGAGCCACGCGTTCGGCCACTTTCGGGCTGCGAGTCGCACTCATACGCCAGCCTCCCCGTCACCGATCAATCGACCGCGCTGCAAGGTGAGCATGCGGTGACGCATGCGCGCGATCAACGCCAGGTCGTGACTGGCAATCAGCACGCTGGTGCCCAGGCGGTTGATGTCTTCGAATACGCCCATGATCTCCGCCGCCAGGCGCGGGTCGAGGTTACCGGTGGGTTCGTCCGCCAACAGCAAGGCCGGGCGATGGACGATAGCGCGGGCGATGCCGACGCGTTGTTGCTGGCCGGTGGACAGGTCGCCCGGGTACAAGTCGGTCTTGTCCGACAGGGCCACACGCTCCAGGGCCGAGTCCACACGCTTGATGATCTCGGCCTTGGACAGGCCAAGGATCTGCAATGGCAACGCCACGTTGTTGAACACCGTGCGATCGAACAGCAACTGGTGATTCTGGAATACCACGCCGATCTGCCGGCGCAGGTAAGGGATCTGGGCATTGCTGATGGTGCTCAGGTCCTGGCCGGCCAGCAGCAGTTTGCCGGTGGAGGGCCGCTCCATCGCCAGCAGCAGGCGCAGCAAGGTACTTTTACCGGCGCCGGAATGGCCGGTGACAAACAGAAACTCGCCCCGACGGACCCGAAAGCTCAGCTCATGCAAGCCGACGTGACCGTTCGGATAGCGTTTACCGACCTGTTCGAAACGAATCATGAATGCTCCCGCTCGGCAAACAGTGCCTGGACAAAGGGCTCGGCTTCAAAGGTGCGCAAGTCGTCGATGCCTTCACCCACGCCGATATAGCGAATGGGCAGGCCGAACTGCTTGGCCAGGGCGAAAATCACCCCGCCCTTGGCGGTGCCGTCGAGCTTGGTCAGCGCCAGCCCGGTCAGTTCGACGGTCTGGTTGAATTGCTTGGCCTGGTTGATGGCGTTCTGGCCGGTACCGGCGTCCAGCACCAGCAGCACTTCGTGAGGTGCGTCGGCGTCGAGCTTGCCGATCACCCGGCGCACCTTCTTCAATTCTTCCATCAGGTTGTCTTTGGTGTGCAGGCGACCGGCCGTGTCGGCGATCAGCACATCGATGCCGCGGGCCTTGGCGGCCTGCACGGCATCGAAGATCACCGAAGCGGAATCGGCGCCGGTGTGCTGGGCGATCACTGGGATCTTGTTACGCTCGCCCCACACTTGCAGCTGTTCGACCGCGGCGGCGCGGAAGGTGTCGCCCGCGGCCAGCATGACTTTCTTGCCTTCGAGCTGCAGCTTCTTGGCCAACTTGCCGATGGTAGTGGTCTTGCCAGCACCGTTGACACCGACGACCAGAATCACGAACGGCTTGTTCTGCGAGGCGATCACCAGCGGTTTTTCCACCGGCTTGAGCAGACTGGTCAGCTCGCCTTGCAGGGATTTGTACAGCGCATCGGCGTCGGTCAGCTGTTTACGCGCGACCTTCTGGGTCAGGCTCTGGATGATCACCGAGGTGGCCTCGACACCGACGTCGGCGGTCAACAGGCGGGTCTCGATGTCTTCGAACAATTCGTCATCGATGACTTTCTTGCCCAGGAACAGGCTGGCCATGCCTTCGCCGATGCTGGCGCTGGTCTTGGACAGCCCCTGCTTGAGGCGGGCGAAGAAGCCGACCTTGTTTTCTTCGGCGCTACGGACGGGCTCGACGGGGGCGATGGTTTCCAGCAGGGCAGGTGTCGGCTCGGGGGCGGATTGCGCAACCACGGGCTCAACCACGGCGGCTGGCGGCTCAATGACCGCGTCGACGACTGGCGCCTCGACAACCTGCATCGGTGCTGGAATCGGCGGGGTGATATGGGGCGCCGTTTCCTCGACCAACGCGACCGGCTCTTCCGCCACCGGCAAGGTCAGCCAGGGGGTATGCTCGGCAGGCGGGGTCAGCGGCGGCTCGACCACCGGCTCAACAACAGTCTCAGCCTCGACCGGTTGCAGCACCGGCTCGGCAATCGGCAGGACGATGGGCGCGGTTTCTTCGGCCACTGCCTCGGCGGCGGGTTCAGGTAGCGGTTGAGGCTGCTCGACGGCGGTTTCCTGCGACTTCTTGCGCAGCCATCCGAACAGGCCTTTTTTCTCGCCAGCCGCAGCTGGGGTCTTCTTGTCGTCGTTGGAACCAAACATGGAGGACGGCTATCTCACGGTAGCGACGCGCCACAAGGGCGCCTCGGTGATAAATATTCAATGCTGAACAGACTGCGTTTCATCCAGCTTGTTCACGCGCAACATTTTGTCGAGGCGTCCCAAGGACACCCCAAAGTCGATTTTTTCGAAGGACTGGTACGGCATCATCGGCGAAAACGCCGGGATCAACGAGCAAACCCGACATTTCTCCGGGGAACCCAGACAACCCCGGGCCGATAAAAGGCCCGATAGGCGTGGCCGCCAGTAAAACGGACCGTTATCCTAGCACCCTCTCGCCCGCCGACGCTAAGACCTAGCGGGCAACCCAACAGGTTTAAACACGAATGAATGCTCTTGCCCGCCGCGCCGCAGGCCTGCTGCTCAGCACAGTTTGTCTGCCCTTTTCAGCCTTGGCTGCCGACCCACAACCCACCCACGAATTTACCCTCGACAACGGCCTGAAGGTCGTCGTGCGCGAAGACCATCGTGCGCCGGTGGTGGTCTCCCAGGTCTGGTACAAGGTTGGCTCCAGCTACGAAACGCCAGGCCAGACCGGTTTGTCCCACGCCCTTGAGCACATGATGTTCAAGGGCAGTGAAAAAATCGGTCCCGGCGAAGCTTCGCTGATCCTGCGCGACCTCGGTGCCGAAGAGAACGCCTTCACCAGCGATGACTTCACCGCCTATTACCAGGTACTGGCCCGAGACCGCCTGGGCGTGGCTTTCGAACTGGAAGCCGACCGCATGGCCAGCCTGCGCCTGCCGCCGGAGGAGTTCAGCCGCGAGATCGAGGTGATCAAGGAAGAGCGCCGCATGCGCACCGACGACAAGCCCATGTCCAAGGCCTACGAACGCTTCAAGGCCATGGCTTACCCGGCCAGCGGCTACCACACGCCGACCATCGGCTGGATGGCCGACCTGGACCGGATGACTGTCGAGGAGCTGCGTCACTGGTACGAATCCTGGTACACCCCGAACAACGCGACCCTGGTGGTGGTCGGCGACGTGACGCCGGACGAGGTCAAATCCCTGGCCCAGCGCTATTTCGGCCCGATTGCACGGCGCAAGGTGCCCGTCGCGAAAATCCCCCTGGAGCTGGCCGAACCCGGCGAGCGCCAGATCACCCTGCATGTGCAGACCCAACTGCCCAGCGTGATGCTGGCCTTCAATGTGCCCAGCATCGCCACCGCGACGGACAAGGGTTCAGTCAACGCGCTGCGGCTGATCTCGGCCCTGTTGGACGGCGGCTACAGCGGGCGGATCCCAACGCAGCTGGAGCGCGGCGAAGAGCTGGTGTCCGGCGGTTCGTCGGGCTACGACGCCTACACTCGTGGCGACACGCTGTTCACGTTGTCGGCGACGCCCAACACGCAGAAAAACAAAACCATTGCCCAGGCCGAAGCCGGTCTGTGGCGCTTGCTCGAACAGTTGAAAACTACTGCGCCGACTGCCGAAGAGCTGGAGCGCGTCCGCGCCCAGGTCATCGCCGGCCTGGTGTATGAGCGCGACTCGATCACCAGCCAGGCCACCGCCATCGGCCAGCTGGAGACCGTCGGTTTGTCCTGGAAGCTGATGGACACCGAACTCGCTGAACTGCAAAGCGTGACCCCGCAAGATATCCAGAAGGCAGCCCAGCTATATTTCACCCGCTCGCGCCTGAGCGTTGCGCATGTCCTGCCCGAGGAGAAAGCTCATGAGTGAGCGCAAATCACGGCGCCCGGTGCTGATCGGCCTGGCGCTCATCGCCCTGACCGGCTCCCTGGCGTTCTATCTGTCGCCGACCAACGACGTCACCGCCAGCCAGGCATTGGATAACGCCAAGTCCGGCAACAAGCTGCAATCGTTGGCGGAACTGGACGGTAAAGCCCCCAGCCACCGCCAGCTCGACGTGCAAACCTGGAAAACCGCTGACGGCGCCAAGGTGCTGTTCGTCGAAGCCCGGGAATTGCCAATGTTCGACCTGCGCCTGACCTTCGCCGCCGGCAGCAGCCAGGACGGCGATGCCCCCGGCCTTGCGCTGCTGACCAACGCCATGCTCAACGAGGGCGTGGCCGGCAAGGACGTCAGCGCCATTGCCCAAGGCTTCGAAAGCCTCGGCGCGGACTTCGGCAACGGCGCCTACCGGGACATGGCCGTGGCGTCCCTGCGCAGCCTCAGCGCCGCCGACAAGCGGGAGCCGGCCTTGAAGCTGTTCGCCGAAGTCGTCGGCAAACCGACCTTCCCTGCCGACTCCTTCGCCCGCATCAAGAACCAGATGCTCGCCGGCTTCGAATACCAGAAACAGAATCCCGGCAAACTGGCCGGCCTGGAACTGATGAAGCGCCTGTACGGCGATCATCCTTATGCCCATTCCAGCGACGGCACCGCCGACAGCATTCCACCGATCACTCTGGCCCAGGCCCGGGCTTTCCACGCCAAGGCCTACGCCGCCGGCAACGCCGTGATCGCACTGGTGGGGGACTTGTCCCGCGCCGAAGCCGAAGCGATGGCCAACCAGGTATCCGCTGCGCTACCCAAAGGCCCGGCCCTGGCGAAAACCCCGCCGCCAGTGGAGCCGAAGGCGAGCATCGGCCACATCGAATTTCCGTCCAAGCAGACCAACCTGATGCTCGCGCAACTGGGCATCGACCGCGACGATCCGGACTATGCCGCAGTGTCCTTGGGCAACCAGGTCCTCGGCGGCGGTGGCTTCGGCACGCGGCTGATGACTGAAGTTCGCGAAAAACGCGGCCTGACCTACGGCGTCTATTCCGGCTTCACGGCGATGCAGGCTCGCGGTCCGTTCATGATCAACCTGCAAACCCGTGCAGAGATGAGCGAGGGCACCTTGAAACTGGTGCAGGACGTGTTCGCCGACTACCTCAAGAACGGTCCGACCCAGAAAGAACTCGATGACGCCAAGCGTGAGTTGGCCGGCAGTTTCCCGCTGTCCACCGCCAGCAATGCCGACATCGTCGGCCAGCTCGGCGCCATGGGTTTCTATGACTTGCCGCTGAGCTACCTGGAGGACTTCATGCGTCAGTCCCAGGAACTGACGGTCGAGCAGGTCAAGGCCGCGCTGAACAAGCACCTGAGCATCGACAAAATGGTCATCGTCACCGCTGGCCCGAGCGTGCCGCAAAAGCCGCTGCCGCCCCCCACTGACAAACCTGCCGAGCAGCCGCTCGGGGTTCCGGAGCACTAATGGCCCGCCCATCGACTTCCAGCAAGAAACCTGTGCACAACGGGGTGAACCAGTTGCGCATCATCGGCGGCGAATGGCGCAGCCGGCGCCTGAGCTTCCCGGATGCCCCGGGCCTGCGCCCCACCCCGGACCGCGTGCGCGAAACCCTGTTCAACTGGCTCGCACCCTATGTAGCAGGCGCCCGGGTGCTCGACCCGTTCGCCGGCAGCGGCGCGCTGTTTCTCGAAGCCCTGTCCCGTGGCGCCGCCATGGGCCAGGCGCTGGACGCCAGCAACCTGGCAGTCTCCAGCCTGAAAGAACACCTGGGCACACTGCGCTGCACCGTCGGTCAGGTGCAGACCGCCGACGCACTGCGCTACCTGGACAGCCAACCGGCGACGCCTTTCAACCTGGTGTTCCTCGACCCGCCTTTCAACCAGAACCTGTTGCCGACGGTTTGCGCTTTACTTGAGGAACGTCAGTGGCTGGCCGAGGATGCCTGGGTCTACACTGAAAGCGAGGCTGCCCCGTCCACCCTGGGCTTGCCGGGCAACTGGCGCTTGCACCGCGAGCAGAAATCCGGACGGGTGTATTACGCGTTGTGGCAGCGTTTGCCAAAGGACATTGGCTGAACCGCTGACCAGTGCATCGAGAATAATAATAATGATGTCCGCCGCATCCGAACGTTTCGTCCCGGCCCCGGGCCTTGGTAACCCGCACCTGCAAACCCTGTGGGGCCCCTTGTGGCGCCAGACCACCCACATCGAGCGCCAACGTGAGCGCTTGTGGCTCGAAGACGGTGACTTCCTCGACCTTGACTGGCACGGCCCCCACAGCGCCGAGGCACCACTGGTGCTGGTGCTTCACGGGCTGACCGGCTCTTCCAACTCGCCTTACGTGGCCGGGCTGCAACAGGCTCTCGGTCGCCAGGGCTGGGCCAGTGCGGCCTTGAACTGGCGTGGCTGCTCCGGTGAGCCGAACCTGTTGCCCCGCAGCTACCACTCGGGCGTCAGTGAAGACCTGGCCGCCGCCATCACCCACTTGCGCAACCGACGCCCCCTGGCACCGCTGTTTGCGGTGGGTTATTCACTGGGCGGCAATGTGCTGCTCAAGCATCTGGGTGAAACCGGCCACGACAGCCAGTTGCAAGGAGCGGTGGCGGTCTCGGTGCCGTTTCGCCTCGACCAGTGCGCCGATCGCATCGGCCAGGGATTCTCCAGGTTCTACCAGGCGCATTTCATGCGCCAACTCGTGGCCTATGTGCGCAACAAGCAACGCCAGTTCCTGCACGACGGACGCCACGAAGGCCTGGCGACCCTGGCGGCGCTTGGCCCATTGGAAAACATGCGCACGTTCTGGGACTTTGACGGCCGGGTGACGGCGCCGTTGCACGGGTTCTCCGATGCCGCGGATTACTACCGCCGTGCCTCAAGCCGTTATTTCATGGCGGGTATCAGCACGCCGACCCTCGTCATCCAGGCCGCCGACGATCCTTTTGTGTTCCCTCACAGCCTGCCCGAACCGGGCGAATTATCCGCTACGACCCGAATTGAACTGCACGCCCGCGGCGGGCATGTGGGATTTGTCGACGGAACCCTGCGGCGCCCGGGTTATTACCTGGAGCGGCGGATTCCCGATTGGCTGGCCAGCCTGGGTCACGGCTGAGCGCAAGAAAGTTTGCAGCCCACACAAATCCCCTGTGGGAGCGAGCTTGCTCGCGATAGCGGTGGGTCAGCGGCATTGAAGCTGACTGACATACCCTCATCGCGAGCAGGCTCGCTCCCACAATTGGATCAGCGTTCAGCCGCGGATTTGCAGGCGACAAAAAAACCTGTGGGAGCGAGCCTGCTCGCGATAGCGGTAGGTCAGCGGCATTGAAGCTGACTGACACACCCTCATCGCGAGCAGGCTCGCTCCCACAATTGGATCGGCGTTCAGCCGCGGATTTGCAGGCGACAAAAAACCTGTGGGAGTGAGCTTGCTCGCGATAGCGGTAGGTCAGCGGCATTGAAGTTGACTGACACACCCTCATCGCGAGCAGGCTCGCTCCCACAATTGGATCAGCGTTCGGCCGCGGATTTGCAGGCGACAAAAAAACCTGTGGGAGTGAGCTTGCTCGCGATAGCGGTAGGCCAGCGGCATTGAAGTTGACTGACACACCGCCATCGCGAGCAGGCTCGCTCCCACAATTGGATCAGCGTTCGGCCGCGGATTTGCAGGCGACAAAAAACCTGTGGGAGTGAGCTTGCTCGCGATAGCGGTAGGTCAGCGGCATTGAAGTTGACTGACACACCGCCATCGCGAGCAGGCTCGCTCCCACAATTGGATCAGCGTTCAGCCGCGGATTTGCAGGCGACAAAAAAACCTGTGGGAGCGAGCTTGCTCGCGATAGCGGTGGGTCAGCGGCATTGAAGCTGACTGACATACCGCCATCGCGAGCAGGCTCGCTCCCACATTGACGCCAGGTGGTGGTTACTCGCCCTTCGCCACGCCGCGCTGGGGATCATTGATCCATTCACTCCACGAGCCAGCGTACAGCCTCCCCAGCGGATACCCTGCCAGGCACAAGGCAAACAGGTTATGGCACGCCGTCACGCCGGAGCCGCAATAGGCCACCAGCTCGGTCGGCGAACGCTCGCCCAGTTTTTCGGCGAAGCGCTGCTTGAGCTGGTCGGCCGGCAAGAAGCGGCCATCGGCGCCCAGGTTGTCGGCGAACGCCGCGCATTGGGCGCCCGGGATATGCCCGGCTATCGGGTCGATCGGCTCGACTTCCCCTTTGAATCGCGGCAACGCCCGGGCATCCAGCAGGGTCATGTCCGATTGGCCGAGGCGTTGTTGCAGCGCTTGAGCACTGAGCAGCAAGCTCGCATCCGGTGCCCCGCTGAAGGTCCCGCGACTGTTCTGCGGCGGATCCAGGCTCAAGGGCAAGCCAGCGGCATGCCAGGCCTTGAGCCCGCCGTCGAGGATGTACACGCCATCGCGCTTGCCCAGCCAGGCCAGCAACCACCAGGCCCGCGCGGCATAGGCGCCGGGACCGTCGTCATACAGCACGACATCGCTGTCGTTATCGATCCCCCAGGCCTTGAGGCGCTCGATCAAGGCCCCCGGCTCCGGCAGCGGATGACGTCCGGTCACACCTTTGGTCACCGGCCCGCTCAGGTCGCGCTCAAGGTCTGCGAACGACGCACCGGCGATGTGGCCCTCGGCATAACTGCGCTGACCGTAATCCGGGTCTTCCAGGGCAAAACGGCAATCGAGGATGACCAGCCCGGACTGTGATCGCCGCTGTTCGAGGGCTTGAGGGCTGATGAGTTGCGCAATGGGCATGGTGAACTCCTGTGGCTAAGTCGGGGGTCGGTCCTACTGCCCTTCCTCCAGGGTCTGGGCCAGGGGGACGTAATACTCTTTGAACAGTGCATCCACCTCTTCGCGGGCCTGATCGGTCACGAAACCGGCCTCCAACACCAGTACCTGGTATACGCCACGCTTGATGGCCTGCTCGCTCAGGTGGCTGAAGTTTTCCCGCGTGGTGCACAAAAACCGCACCCAGGACGTGAGGATGATCCAGGCATTGAGGGTCAGGGACTCGATCTGCACCCGGTCCATCTTCAGGATGCCGGCGGCAACGAAGCCTTCATAAATAGCGGTGCCGTGGATCAGGCTGCGCTGGGAAAACCGTCGATAGCGCGCCGCAAGGTCCGGGTCGCTGTCGAGCAGATGCTCCAGGTCCCGGTGCAGAAAACGGTAGCGCCACATGGCCGCCAGCAGCTCCTGCAAATAGAAGCGCTTGTCCTCCACCGTGGCCGCACGGCCCTGGGGCGGGCGCAAGAAACTGTCCACCAGGTTCTCGTATTCACTGAACAACACGGCGATGATCGCCTGCTTGTTGGGGAAGTGGTAATAGAGGTTGCCTGGGGACATGTCCATGTGGGCGGCAATGTGGTTGGTGCTGACGCTACGCTCGCCTTGCTGGTTGAACAGCTCAAGGCTGTTTTGCACGATGCGCTCGCTGGTTTTCATTCGTGGGGCCATGGTTTGGGCTTTAATTCGACGAAGGCATTGATCGGCATCTTACGACCTATCGGTCACAGGAAAAACCCATCGCCGTTACGGATGCCATTGACTTTTTAGAGTACAAGCTCTAGAAAACAGCCACTCTAATAATATTCGGTGCCTGACGATGCCTGCCGACGTTGCCTACCTGCACGAGTCTCAACAACAACTGGACGAGCTGCGGTCGCTCTTCGATGCCCAGCGCCAGGCCTACGCCGCCCATCCAATGCCTCCGGCCGAACAGCGCCGGCAATGGCTCAAGGCACTGCGCGAGGTATTGAGCAACGAACGACAAGCCTTGATCGACGCCATCAGCCAGGATTTCAGCCACCGCAGCGCCGACGAAACACTGCTGGCCGAGTTGATGCCGAGCCTGCACGGCATCCATTATGCCAGCCGCCATCTCCAGGGCTGGATGAAACCCTCCCGGCGCAAGGTAGGCATGGCCTTTCAACCGGCATCAGCCAAAGTGATCTATCAGCCGTTGGGCGTGGTCGGCGTCATCGTGCCGTGGAACTACCCGCTATTCCTGGCCATTGGACCGCTGACGGGAGCGCTGGCGGCGGGCAACCGGGTGATGCTCAAGCTCAGCGAATCGACACCGGCGACCGGCTTGCTGCTAAAGCAGTTGCTGGCCCGGGTCTTCCCCCAGGACCTGGTCTGCGTGGTGCTTGGCGAGGCGGAAATCGGCATGGCGTTCTCCAAGCTGCCCTTCGATCACCTGCTGTTCACCGGCGCCACCAGCATCGGCAAGCATGTCATGCGGGCCGCCGCCGAAAACCTGACCCCGGTCACCCTCGAGCTGGGAGGAAAGTCGCCGGCCATCGTGTCGACCGATGTGCCGCTCAAGGACGCCGCCGAACGCATCGCTTTCGGCAAGACCCTGAATGCCGGGCAAACCTGTGTCGCCCCGGACTACGTGCTGGTGCCGCAGAACCGCGTCGGCGAGTTCGTTGAGGCCTATCGCGAGGCGGTTCGCGGGTTTTATCCGACCCTGGCGGACAACCCGGACTACACCGCAATCATCAACGAACGACAGCTGGCGCGGCTCAACGGCTACATCAGCGACGCCACCAGCAAGGGCGCGCTGCTGATCGAACTGTTCGACCAGGGCCAGGACCGTCGCATGGCCCACAGCCTGCTGCTCAACGTCAGCGATGAAATGACCGTCATGCAGGACGAAATTTTCGGTCCGCTGCTGCCCATCGTGCCCTATGACAATCTGGACCAGGCGTTTGCCTACATCAATCAGCGACCCCGCCCGCTGGCGCTCTACTACTTCGGCTACAACAAGGCCGAACAGCATCGGGTGCTCCACGAAACCCATTCAGGCGGTGTCTGCCTGAACGACACGCTGTTGCATGTTGCCCAGGATGACATGCCGTTCGGCGGCATTGGCCCCTCGGGAATGGGGCATTACCACGGGCATGAGGGTTTCCTGACCTTCAGCAAGGCCAAGGGCGTGCTGACCAAGCAGCGCTTCAACGCGGCGAAGCTGATTTATCCGCCCTACGGCAAACCTTTGCAGAAACTGATTCAGAAGCTGTTTGTCCGCTGACGCGCCTCTTCCCGGGTAATCACAATAATGAACCCAAGCCCCACCGATGCACCCGCGCTGTCACGGCGCGGCCTGCTGACGTTCAGCCTCGGGGCCAGCGCCTTCCTGGCCACCGTCGGCCTGGGCGCCAGCCTGAGCGGTTGTTCGCCAAGCCAACCGGCCAATGGCCTGGCGGCCTTGCGCGACAGCGACCTGCCATTCTTACGCAGCGTCATTCCCGTGATGCTGGATGGCGCAGTGGCCGTCGGACAGATGACCGCCGCCACTGACGCGACCCTGCGAAGCCTGGACAGCAGCCTGGCCCACCTGTCCCCTGCCATGCTCAAGCTCACGCGCCAGCTGTTCGACGTGCTCACGCTGGGCATTACCCGCGGGCCGCTGACCGGGGTCTGGGGCCCGTGGGAAAACGCCAGCGCCGATGACATCCGCCAGTTTCTCCGGCGGTGGGAAAACAGTTCTCTGGACCTGCTGCGACAAGGCCACAGCTCGTTGCTGCAACTGGTGATGATGGCCTGGTACAACCGACCCGAGGCCTGGGCGCATTGCGGGTATCCAGGGCCGCCAGCCGTTTGAAGCCAGCCTTAAACCCAGTGGGAGCGAGCTTGCTCGCGATAGCGTCACATCAGCAATCTATCCATTGGCTGACACACGGCTATCGCGAGCAAGCTCGCTCCCCCAAGGGGACTATCACAACCTCATAACAACAAGAGAACCCTGAACATGCCCGTACCCGATCCCTTCCACGAAGGCCTGGCCCGTGGCTGGACCACCTACAACGGCGCGCGGCTGACCCAGGACCTGACCCTGGAAGCGGACGTGGCCATCGTCGGCAGCGGTGCTGGCGGCGGCACCACGGCAGAAATCCTCAGTGCTGCCGGCTACCGGGTGCTGCTGATCGAGGAAGGTCCGCTCAAGACCAGTCATGACTTCACGCTGCTCGAAGACCAGGCCTACAGCAGCCTGTATCAGGAAGGCCTCGGGCGCATGAGCAAGGACGGCGCCATCACCATTCTCCAGGGCCGGGCCGTCGGTGGCACGACGCTGATCAATTGGACTTCCAGCTTCCGCACGCCCGACCAGACCCTCGACCACTGGGCCGCCGAGCACAACGTCAAGGGCCACGGCCGCGCTGAAATGGCGCCCTGGTTTACGCAGATGGAACAACGCCTGGGCGTGGCGCCGTGGCTGATTGCGCCCAATGCCAACAACGACGTGATCCGCAAAGGCTGTGAACAATTGGGCTACGCCTGGCACGTCATCCCACGCAACGTACGCGGCTGCTGGAACCTGGGCTATTGCGGCATGGGCTGCCCGACCAACGCCAAGCAGTCGATGCTGGTCACCACCATCCCGGCCACGCTGGACAAGGGCGGCGCGCTGCTTTACCTGGCGCGAGCCGAGCGTCTGACGATCAAAAACGATGCCGTCATCGGCCTGGAGTGCCAGGCCATGGATGAACGCTGCGTAGCACCGACCGGGCGGCGCATCACCGTCAAGGCGCGGCATTATGTGCTGGCGGGCGGCGGCATCAATAGTCCCGGATTGCTGCTGCGCTCCGATGCGCCAGACCCGCATGAACGCGTGGGCAAGCGCACCTTCCTGCACTTGGTGAACATGTCCGCCGGGCAATTCGACGAGGTCATCAACCCGTTCTACGGCGCGCCGCAATCGATTTATTCCGATCATTTCCAATGGCAGGACGGAACCACCGGCAAAATGTCCTACAAGCTTGAAGTCCCGCCCTTGCACCCGGCCCTGGCCACCACGCTATTGGGCGGGTTCGGCCCCGAGAACGCTTTGCACATGTCCCGACTGCCCCATACCCACGCCATGCTAGCGCTGTTGCGCGACGGTTTTCATCCGGACAGCCCTGGCGGCAGCGTCGAGTTGCGCAGCGACGGCACGCCCGTGCTCGATTATCCCGTTACGCCGTATGCCTGGGATGGCTTGCGTCGGGCCTTCCACAGCATGGCCGAGATCCAGTTTGCCGGCGGCGCCCAGGCAGTCATGCCTTTGCACAGCGATGCCCGCTACGTAAAGACCCTGGCCGAAGCCCGCACACTGATCGACGGGCTCGACCTGGCTTTGTATCGCACACGCCTGGGCAGCGCCCACGTAATGGGCGGTTGCGCCATGGGTGAAGACCCGAAAACCGCGGTCACCGACAGCCTTGGCCGCCATCACCAACTGGGCAACCTGTCGATCCATGACGGCTCGTTGTTCCCCACCAGTATCGGCGCCAACCCGCAATTATCGGTGTACGGGCTGACCGCGCAATTGGCGACGGCCCTGGCCGAGCGCCTGAAAAATCCATGAATAGCCGAATTATTCGCACCGTCTATAGTGCTTTCTTACGCAACAGCCGACTTGGCCGACCGAGAAGGCTGCGATACCATCCGACTCCCCAACGGACTCCCGCCAGGACGACGCGATGAACCGAGTGTTGTACCCAGGTACCTTCGACCCTATTACCAAGGGCCATGGCGATCTGGTCGAACGCGCCGCGCGCCTGTTCGACCATGTGATCATTGCCGTCGCCGCCAGCCCGAAGAAAAACCCGCTGTTCCCGCTGGAGCAACGTGTGGAGCTGGCCCGCGAGGTCACCAAGCACCTGCCCAACGTGGAAGTGGTCGGCTTCTCGACGCTTTTGGCGCACTTTGCCAAGGAAAAGAACGCTAACGTGTTCCTGCGCGGCCTGCGTGCGGTCTCGGACTTCGAGTACGAGTTCCAGCTGGCCAACATGAACCGCCAGCTGGCACCGGACGTCGAGAGCCTGTTCCTGACGCCGTCGGAGCGTTACTCCTTCATTTCCTCGACGCTGGTGCGGGAAATCGCGGCGTTGGGTGGAGATATCACCAAGTTCGTCCACCCGGCCGTGGCCGATGCGCTGACCCTGCGCTTCAAGAAATAACCCGCGGGCTGCGACCCGCTTCGCAGCCTGCGCACAGCGCAGTCCATCGCGCCCGCGTGCACTGCGCTCGCCAATGCGGCACAATTGCGCCCATACGTTTTTCATATGCCCGGGCCCAACGCCCCGGCAGGAGCCCGCATGTCCCTGATCATCACCGACGACTGCATCAATTGCGACGTCTGCGAACCCGAATGCCCGAACGAGGCCATTTCCCAAGGCGAAGAGATCTACGTCATCGACCCGAACTTGTGCACCCAGTGCGTCGGCCATTACGACGAACCCCAGTGCCAGCAGGTCTGCCCGGTGGATTGCATCCCTCTGGACGAGGCTCATCCGGAAACTGAAGAACAGTTGATGGCGAAGTATCGCAAGATTACTGGCAAGGCTTGAGCCAAGTCGTTTTGTAGTGTTTTTGCCGGCCCTATCGCGAGCAGGCTCGCTCCCACAGGAATTCGCTGTGCTCACCACATTTGTGTCTTGAGCAAAACGCTTGTGGGAGCGAGCCGGCTCGCGATAGGGCCATCAGACCACGCCAAAAACACACATGCTTGACGCCTCACTCCTGCCGTTCAAACCCCTCCCCGATACACCCCAGGCACCGCACGAACGTGGCCTTCGCCGGGTCCACCACCAGCGCCTTGCCCGCATCGCCGACCCCACCGCCAAGCGCGGTAAAGGGCAACGACACCACGAATGCCCCGGTGCCAATCACCGTGGCCGCCAGCAGCAACGGACGAGCGATCAGCAAGTCGCCGAGCATGGCGAAGGCCGGCGGGTTCTGGATGGTGTAGCGCGGGTCGCCGCTGCCGTCGCTTGCCAGAGCAGGCAAACCGACACTCAGCAGCAGCGCTAGTGCGAAAGGTCGAAACAGTTTCATCGGGCGATCCTTCGGCTAAATCAGTATGACTACTGACTATAGACCGTAGGACAAATCAGCTCTGACAGCGTGGACACCAGACACTGGCGCGCTGACCCAGGCGGATTTCCCTCAGCCCCGTGCCACAGACTTTGCACAGTTCCCCGCCCCGGCCGTAGACGAACAGCTCCTGCTGGAAATAGCCGGGCTGGCCGTCCCCGCCGATAAAGTCCCGCAACGTCGTGCCACCGCGCTCGATGGCATGGGCGAGGATGCGCTTGATCTCGATCGCCAGCTTCAAGTAACGCGCCCGGGAAATGCCTCCGGCGGCCCGGCGCGGGTCGATCCCGGCGGCGAACAGCGCCTCGGTCGCGTAGATATTGCCCACGCCCACCACCACCGCGTTGTCCATGATGAATGGCTTGACCGCCATGGACCGCCCCCGCGAGAGCTGGAACAGCCGCTCACCATCGAACAGGTCGGTCAACGGCTCGGGGCCAAGGCGAATCAACAGTTCATGATTGAACGGGTCGAGGCTCCAGAGCATCGCGCCAAAGCGTCGCGGGTCGGTGTAGCGCAAGGCCAGGCCGGACTCCAGCTCGATATCCACGTGCTCGTGCTTGGCCGCAGGCATGCCGACCTCCACCAAGCGCAGGTTGCCGGACATGCCCAGGTGGCTGATCAACGTGCCGACCTCGGCATTGATCAACAGGTACTTGGCCCGCCGTTCCACCTGCACGATGCGCTGGCCCGAAAGTCGCACGTCGAGATCTTCCGGGATCGGCCAGCGCAGGCGGCGATCACGCACCACCACGCGGCTGACCCGCTGGCCTTCAAGATGGGGCGCGATGCCGCGACGGGTGGTTTCGACTTCCGGCAGTTCTGGCATGAGGTTCTCGAGTCAGGCGAAGCCGCGCACTCAACGAGAGGCGAGGTCGCGAATTTCCTGTTTCTGGGTCTGGAAGTCGTATTCCGACAAACCGATGTAATCGAGCACCAGGCTGCCGACGCCATTCCATTCATGGTCTTCGGCCTGATTGCCGAGCACCCGGTGGGACGCACAGATGTTCTCGGACATCTTCAGGATCGCCAGCAGGTTTTTCAGTTGGCTGTTGTTGCGTGAAGACTCGTCGCTGAAGATCGCCAGGGCATTGTGGTGGTTGGCGATGGCCTGGCTGACGTGATCCGGCAGGCGCCAGGACTTGGAGGTGTAGTAACCGACCACCGCATGGTTGGTGTTGAACACGCGGTTCTCGGTGTCCACCACCCGGCACTCGGCGCTGGCACTGGCGTAGGCCTCCTCCAGCACGCTCATGTAGTTGGGAAACTGCTTGAGCATCAACGGCACGCCGCAATCGTGGAACAAGCCCATCGCATAGGCTTCGTCGCCATTCTCCAGGCCGACGCGCTTGGCCAGGGTCAGGCAGGTCATCGCCACGTCCTGGGCGGTATCCCAGAAGCGGTTCAGGGTGACGATGGCGTCATCGTGCAACTCGCCCTTGATCGACTGCGCATTGATCAGGTTGATGATCGAACGACTGCCCAGCAGGTTCACCGCGCGCTGGATCGAGGTGATCTTGTTGCGCAGGCCGTAATACGGCGAGTTGACGATCTTGAGCAAGGCCCCCGAGAGGCCCGGGTCCTGGGAGATCAACTTGGCGATGGTCTCCAGGTCCGGGTCGGGCATGTACTGTTCCATCTGCAGATCCACCATGATCTGCGGCTGGGGCGGCACACTGATCCCTTGCAGGGACTGTTGGATCTGTTCGGCGGAAAGTTCTTGGGACATGAGTACACACTCCGGGTCAGGCGGGGATTCTAACCCTTAAAGATGGATCCGATACACCGCTGGGCCATCGATCGTCCTTCAAGCACGCCAATCATTGCAACACGGTATACTCCCGCTCTTTTTTCCGGAGCGACGTCATGTCCCTGCCTAGCCTGCGCCTCAAAGCCAACGCCGACCGTCGCCTGCGCGCCGGCCACCTGTGGGTCTACAGTAACGAAATCGATGTAGCCGCCACCCCGCTGCACGGCTTCAAGGCCGGCGACCAGGCCATCCTCGAAGCCGCCGGCGGCAAGCCGCTGGGCATCGTTGCGATGAGCC
This sequence comes from Pseudomonas sp. St316, assembly GCF_018325905.1. NCBI lineage: Bacteria > Pseudomonadati > Pseudomonadota > Gammaproteobacteria > Pseudomonadales > Pseudomonadaceae > Pseudomonas > Pseudomonas sp. St316. The sequence continues at coordinate 6,417,021 of NZ_AP021901.1, forward strand.
CCAACAACCTGATCTGCGCCCGGCTGCTGTCCCGTGACGTGAAGCTGCCGCTGGACAAGTCCCTGCTGGTGCATCGCCTCAACGTGGCGTTGTCCCTGCGCGAGCGGCTGTTCGACAAGCCGTTCTATCGCCTGGTCTATGGTGACTCCGACCTGTTGCCAGGCCTGGTGGTCGACCGTTTCGGCGACATTCTCGTGGTGCAGATCGCCTCGGCCACCATGGAAGCCCACAAGGACGACGTGATCGCCGCCCTGACCCAGGTGCTCAAGCCCAGCGGCATCCTGTTCAAGAACGACTCCGCGGCCCGCGACGCCGAAGGCCTTAACCGTTACGTCGAGACCGTGTTCGGCCTGGTGCCGGAATGGGTCGCCCTGGAAGAGAACGGCGTGAAGTTCGAAGCGCCGGTCATGGAAGGCCAGAAAACCGGCTGGTTCTACGACCACCGCATGAACCGCGCGCGCCTGGCTCCGTATGCCAAGGGCAAGCGTGTACTGGACCTGTTCAGCTACATCGGCGGCTGGGGCGTGCAAGCCGCGGCGTTTGGCGCCAGTGAAGTGTTCTGCGTCGATGCCTCGGCCTTCGCCCTCGACGGTGTCGAGCGCAACGCCGCGCTGAACGGCTTCGCCGAGAAGCTGACCTGCATCGAAGGCGACGTGTTCGAAGCCCTGAAGGAGCTCAAGGCCAGCGAAGAGCGTTTCGACGTGATCGTGGCCGACCCACCCGCTTTCATCAAGCGCAAGAAAGACCTGAAAAACGGTGAAGGCGCCTATCGCCGTCTCAATGAGCAAGCCATGCGCCTGCTCAGCAAGGACGGCATCCTGGTCAGTGCGTCGTGCTCGATGCACCTGCCCGAAGACGACTTGCAAAACATCCTGCTGACCAGCGCTCGCCACCTGGACCGCAACATTCAATTGCTCGAACGCGGCGGACAGGGGCCAGACCATCCGGTACACCCGGCCATTGCCGAAACCCGCTACATCAAGAGCATTACCTGCCGGTTGTTGCCCAACAGCTGAGTCTCCGACGGGGGCATGGCCACGGCTCTGTCCCGTCCGTCAATAGTGACCGACATCCTGATCGCAGCCTTGGCTGCGATTTTTTTTGCGCGCCTGTCGAGCTTGGACATGAAAGTTAACGAATAGCAAAAGCCTGTAGGAGACCCCTCACGTCATTACCAGAGCCTTCCTACTCAATCTCCCCGTATCGGGTGGGGATTACGCATTAGGATTGAAAGGTGCCATTCAGGTACACCCTGGGACTCGTCGATGATTGATCCGCAAAATCGCCTGGTTAACCGAAAGCCTGCCACCATTGGCTTATTGATGACGCTGACGTTGCTCGGCGTCTTTCCTATCGATGTCGTGCTGCCGTCCTTTCCTGCCCTTTCCGTGCAATTCGAACGCCCGTCGTCAGACATCGCCCTGTCGGTCAGCCTGTTCGCAGTGGGCATCGCCCTTTCCCAACTGTTCGTCGGCCCGCTCTCCGATGCCATGGGGCGAAAGAACCTGCTGCTGATCGGGATCAGCGTTTGCGCCGTCGGGGCAGCAGGTTGCTTGCTCGCCGACGGCTATGGGTCCTTTCTGTTTTTCCGTGTCGTCCAGGCCTTGGGGTGCGGTTCTTTCGTACTGTCCCAGGCATTGATCCAGGACCTGTTCACGGGCAGGGAACAGCAGCGACTGCGTATTTTCCTCGTCACCTGCGGCGGCATTTTCATTTCCGTTTCCCCCCTGGCCGGCACTGGCCTACAAAGCTGGATGGGCTGGCGCGGCAGTTTCCTGGTGTTCGTTGCCCTGGCAGTCGGTGTGTTTGTGGGCGTGGGCCTTTTACTCAAGCCTTCTCCGGTGGGTCACCCACGCCGGCGCCTGGACTTCATTGCGTCCTATCGAAAGGTCTGCGGTGACTTCAGCTTCATGGCCTATTGGCTGACATCGGCATTGGCCTTTTCCTGCCATTTTTCGTTTATCGTCATTTCACCGCTGGTGCTCATCGATCAGTTGCGACTCTCGCCCGAGGCCTTTTCGTGGACACTGCTGGGCTACGGGCTGGCGTATATCGGCGGCGGCGCGGTGGCGACCGTGCTGAGCAATCGAATCGACCCACAGACGCAAATCATCACAGGCCTGGGCCTGATCCTGGCGGCGGGTGTCTTGATGCTTGGGCTCTCCAGCCAATTGGGATTGTCGGTCACCACCCTGCTGCTGCCCATGATCGTGTGCACCGCCGGAACGACCATTGCCCGGGCGGCGGCCCATACCCTGGCAATGAATAGATTCCCGGAGCAAGCCGGCACGTCCGCCTCGGCCGGCAGTGTGCTGATCTTCATCGTCGGCGGGCTGAGCAGTGCAACCATCAGCCTTACCCCGCTGGATATGCAGATCACGCTGGCCCTGTGCCTGACGTTACTCAGCCTCCTGGGGCTGGGGCTCAATACCCTGGTCCGGCACCGTGACAACGGGTTGTTGGTCGGCTGAACCCTGCCAGTCGTCATCCCAAGGGCGACATTGGTCTGCGATCAGCGCTTTGCGTCATTTCATCCTGGCGCCAGCGGTGTAGAATCGCGACATTCATCGCCATTCATCCCCGGCGGGTTTATGAGCTCATGCTGAGGCGCGCAGTGATCCTGCAAAGTCATCGGCCACTTCCGGACACTCGGCCAATCCCCGGTGTTCCAGAACGTCAACAGAAGCTCACTTCCCCTTTGATATCTGATTAGCCGCCCGGAGTGCTCCATGCCTGATTACCGCTCGAAAACATCCACCCATGGCCGCAACATGGCCGGCGCCCGTGCCTTGTGGCGCGCCACGGGGATGAAGGATGACGACTTCAAGAAGCCGATCATCGCCATTGCCAACTCCTTCACCCAGTTCGTACCGGGCCACGTTCACCTCAAGGATCTGGGCCAACTGGTCGCCCGGGAAATCGAGCGCGCTGGCGGCGTGGCGAAGGAATTCAACACCATCGCCGTGGACGACGGCATCGCCATGGGCCACGACGGCATGCTCTATTCGCTGCCGAGCCGCGAGATCATCGCCGACTCCGTCGAATACATGGTCAACGCCCATTGCGCCGACGCCATCGTGTGCATTTCCAACTGCGACAAGATCACCCCAGGCATGCTGATGGCCGCCCTGCGCCTGAACATCCCGGTGATTTTCGTGTCCGGCGGCCCGATGGAAGCCGGCAAGACCAAGCTCGCCAGCCACGGCCTCGACCTGGTGGACGCCATGGTCATCGCCGCCGACTCCAGCGCGTCCGACGAGAAGGTCGCCGAGTACGAGCGTAGCGCCTGCCCGACCTGTGGTTCGTGCTCCGGCATGTTCACCGCCAACTCGATGAACTGCCTGGTCGAAGCCCTGGGGCTCGCATTGCCCGGCAACGGTTCGACCCTGGCCACCCACAGCGACCGCGAACAGCTGTTCCTGCAGGCCGGCCGGACCATCGTCGAGCTGTGCAAGCGCTACTACGGTGAGAACGACGAATCGGTGTTGCCGCGCAACATCGCCAACTTCAAGGCGTTCGAAAACGCCATGACCCTGGACATCGCCATGGGCGGTTCCACCAATACCATCCTGCACTTGCTCGCGGCCGCCCAGGAAGCCGAGATCGATTTCGACCTGCGCGACATCGACCGCCTGTCCCGTCATGTGCCACAACTGTGCAAGGTCGCGCCGAACATCCAGAAGTACCACATGGAAGATGTGCACCGTGCCGGCGGGATCTTCAGCATCCTCGGCTCCCTGGCCCGTGGCGGCCTGTTGCACACCGACCTGCCAACCGTGCACAGCAAGAGCATGACCGAGGCCATCGCCAAGTGGGACATCACCCAGACCACCGACGAGGCCGTGCATCACTTCTTCAAGGCCGGCCCGGCAGGCATTCCGACGCAAACCGCGTTCAGCCAGTCGACGCGCTGGGAAACCCTGGACGACGACCGTGAAAACGGCTGCATCCGCAGTGTCGAGCACGCCTACTCCCAGGAAGGCGGCCTGGCCGTGCTGTACGGCAACATCGCCCTGGATGGCTGCGTGGTGAAGACCGCCGGCGTCGACGAGTCGATCCATGTGTTCGAAGGCAACGCGAAGATTTTCGAAAGCCAGGACAGTGCCGTACGCGGCATCCTCGCTGACGAAGTGAAGGCCGGCGACATCGTGATCATTCGCTACGAAGGTCCGAAAGGCGGCCCGGGCATGCAGGAAATGCTCTACCCAACCTCTTACCTGAAGTCCAAGGGCCTGGGCAAAGCCTGTGCCTTGCTGACCGACGGCCGGTTCTCTGGCGGCACCTCGGGCCTGTCCATCGGCCACGCCTCGCCGGAAGCTGCGGCGGGCGGCGCCATCGGCCTGGTGCGGGACGGTGACAAGGTGCTGATTGATATTCCGAACCGCTCGATCAACCTGTTGGTCAGCGACGAAGAACTGGCCGGGCGCCGCATCGAGCAAGACAACAAGGGCTGGAAGCCGGTGGAAGTGCGCCCACGCAAAGTCACCACCGCGCTCAAGGCCTATGCCCTGCTCGCCACCAGCGCCGACAAGGGCGCAGTGCGTAACAAGGCGATGCTCGACGGCCTGTAAGCGTTCTTAGCCACCATAAAAATGCCCCGCCAAGTGCGGGGCATTTTTTTGGATCAACGACATCCCTCGCCACGGGTTCATCCATTTTCGAGTCCCTGATACTCCTGTAGGAGCGAGCTTGCTCGCGATGAGGGCGTCACATTCAGCATCACTGCTGACGGATACGCCACCATCGCGAGCAAGCTCGCTCCCACAGGAGGTCGAGGGGTCTTATTGAATGTCTTCGGGCTTGACGATCACCCAGTTCTTGTCCGCCGTCACCGGCAATCCTTCCTTGGCCTGGGCGGCGGCGTGCTTGGCCATCATGCCGTTAATCTGGGTCATGTATTTGTCCTTGCGGTTGACCCACAGGTGAATGCCCCCCTTGGCCACGTCCACATCGTGGAACAGCATGTAGCCGTCACTGCTCGGCGTGTCGCCGCCCACCAGTACCGGTTTTTTCCATTCGTCGATGTAGGTCAGGATCGCCGCGTGCTTACCGGCCATCCAGGTCGCCGGGGTCCACAGGTAGGGCGTGTACTCCAGGTCGAGGTTGGCTTTCTCGTCATATTTACCGGCGGTGATTTGCTTGCGGGCGGTGGTCAGTTCGCCACTCTTGCGGTCCTTGAGCAACGTGGTCACGCCGATCACGTTCTGCGGCTTGAGGTTGTAGCCATACTTCGGATCGGAGGCGACCATGCGCACCAGCTCTTCGGAAGCGGCGGTCATGACATAGACCTCGATGCCATTTTCCATCAGCTTGTTGTACAGCTCGGCCTGGCCGGTGAAGATTTTCGGCGGGTTGACGTTGTACTGGACCACCTTGTCGCCGTCGTAATATGTGGTGGGTACCGGCTTGCCGGACGCCATCAACTCATCCACATACCCTTTGAGCTCCTTGAGGGTAAAGCCGGAAAACACCTGGGCCACCCACGGGTAGCAGACCATGTCATCGACTTCGCACAGGCGGTAGTAGTAGCTGAACAGGCTTTCCTTGTGGTCGGCCGTATCCTTGAACGGCATCAGCTTCAAGGACGGGTCCAGGGTTTCCCGGGTGATGAGCCCCTTGTTCTCCATGAACGGCAGCAACGACTCTTCCAGATCGTAGCGGTAACTGGTGTTGTCCATGTCGAACACCGCGTAGTTACCCTTGTTGGCGTTGGCCGCGATCATCGCTTCCAGGGCCTTGGCCTGTTCCGCCGGCCAGTGTTTGAGATCAGTGGCGAGTGCCTGGCCGGCGAGACCAAGACTCAAGGCAACAGCGAGAAAACGAGGTACGAGCTTCATCGGCATTTCTCCCAGGGTCAAAGAACTCGACGCTAACAAATGCTTGTGACAGTCCTCGCCTGCCCGCGACCGCTTGCGTCTTGATAGCGCCAGCGACATGTCCGTAAACGTCGTTGCCTTATTCCATAAACGACAATCTACATGCGTTTTTAGTATTAATTCATTAGTTATCAGCCTGTTAGGCTCCCCGGTTCGCAGTCGCGGCTTCAGGCGACTGGCACCTGCCTTATCGGAGCTTTTTTGATGAATCTGCCGCTGATCCTCAATCTTCTGGTATTCCTCGCCCTGCTGTTCGGCCTGGCACAAACCCGTCAACGCACCTGGAGCCTGGCCAGGAAAGTGCTGTTGGCACTGGTGCTGGGCGTGGTGTTCGGTCTCGCCCTGCACACGATTTACGGCGCCGGCAACCCGGTGCTCAAGGCCTCGATCGGTTGGTTCGACCTGGTGGGCAACGGCTACGTACAGTTGCTGCAAATGATCGTGATCCCGCTGGTCTTTGCCTCGATCCTCAGCGCCGTGGCCCGCCTGCATAACGCCTCGTCCCTGGGCAAGATCAGCTTCCTGACCATCGGTACGCTGCTGTTCACCACCGCCATCGCCGCGCTGATCGGCATTGGCTTGACCAACCTGTTCGGCCTCACCGCCGAAGGCCTGGTGGCCGGCACCCAGGAACTGGCGCGCCTGCAAGTGATCCAGAACGACTACGCCGGCAAGGTCGCTGACCTGAACATCCCGCAATTACTGCTTTCGTTCATCCCACAGAACCCCTTTGCCGACCTGGCCCGGGCCAAGCCGACCTCGATCATCAGCGTGGTGATTTTCGCCGCGTTCCTCGGGGTCGCGGCGTTGCAGTTGCTCAAGGACGACGTGGAGAAAGGCCAGAAAGTGATCAACGCCATCGACACCCTGCAAAGCTGGGTGACACGCTTGGTGCGCCTGGTGATGAAGTTGACGCCTTACGGTGTACTGGCGCTGATGACCAAGGTGGTGGCCGGCTCCAACCTGCAGGACATCATCAAGCTCGGCAGTTTCGTGGTGGTGTCGTACCTGGGGCTGGGCCTGATGTTCGTGGTTCATGGCCTGCTGGTGTCCGCTGCCGGGATCAACCCGTTGCGCTTTTTCCGCAAGATCTGGCCGGTGCTGACCTTCGCCTTCACCAGCCGCTCCAGCGCGGCCACCATCCCGTTGAGCATTGAAGCCCAGACCAGCCGCCTCGGCATCCCACGGGCGATTGCCAGCTTCAGCGCCTCGTTCGGCGCCACCATCGGCCAGAACGGTTGTGCCGGCCTTTATCCGGCCATGCTGGCGGTGATGGTCGCGCCGACCGTGGGCATCAACCCGCTGGATCCGGTGTGGATCGCGACGCTGGTGGCGATCGTGACGTTGAGTTCGGCCGGGGTGGCCGGGGTCGGTGGTGGCGCGACGTTCGCCGCGTTGATCGTGCTGCCGGCCATGGGCTTGCCGGTCTCGCTGGTTGCCTTGCTGATTTCCGTCGAACCGCTGATCGACATGGGCCGTACGGCGTTGAACGTCAGTGGTTCGATCACCGCCGGGGCGATTACCAGCCAGGTGATGCAGCAGACTGACAAGGCGTTGCTCGATGCCGAGGAGCATGGGGAGTTGGTGCACGCTTGATCGCCTGATACCTGTGGGAGCAAAGCTTGCTCGCGAAGAACGATGATGCGGTCCGACTGAAGCACCGCGTCGTCTGAATCGCGAGCAAGCTTTACTCCCACATGGCTTACAGTTTTTCCCACACCTCAAAGCTGTAGGCCGGCTTGTCCCCTTCGGCCGGATTCGGCTGGTTCGAGACCAGCGTCCACTGGCTCGCATCAAATGCCGGGAACCACGCATCCCCTTCCGGGCTCAGCGCCACGCGGGTCAGGTACAGTCGATCCGCTTGCTCCAGGGCCTGGGCGTACAATTGGGCGCCGCCAATCAACATCAACTCGTCGACGCCCTGCTCCAATGCCCACGCCTCGGCCCGCGCCACCGCAGCCTCCAGGGTGGAAAACACTTCTGCGCCTTCTAGCACCAGGCCAGGCTGACGGCTGACCACGATGTTCAGCCGCCCCGGCAGCGGCCGACCGAGGGAATCCCAGGTCTTGCGCCCCATGATGATCGGCTTGCCCAGGGTGGTGGCCTTGAAGTATTTGAAATCCCCCGGCAAGTGCCAGGGCATGCTGTTGTCGATGCCGATCACACGGTTTTCACCGAGGGCTGCGATCAGGCTTAAAGGGAGAGTTTTGTTCATGGCCGCGAGGATACCAGAGGCTCGGCGTACCCCGACAGGCATCACAGCGGTTATGCTCAACCCTCATTCGAGCAACGGAAACACTCGTGACAGTACTGCAGAACCTCTGGTTGACCGAGACGATACGCCTGCGTGAAGAACACGCCGGCCCGCTCCAAGACCAGGAAGCCAATCGCCTGGCCCGTGCGGCCGGCGGCGACTTATCCACTCGCATCCACCACCGCGCCCGCTGGCTGGCCGAGCGCGATGGCCTCACCGAGGCCCTGCGCCATTGGCTGCAAGGGGCGCGCCTGGCGCTGCTCGCATTGGCGCTGCTCGCCGTCATCAGCGGCGCCGGCCTCGGCTTTGCCGCCCTCGGCGACGGACAAACACCGGTCAACGTGTTCTGGGCCTTGGGCAGCCTTTTAGGACTGAACCTGATCCTGCTCCTCTCTTGGGCCCTGGGCCTGATCTTCGCTGGCGAGCAAGGTGCCGCGCTGGGACGCCTGTGGCTGTGGCTCAGCGAAAAACTCGCCCGCGACGCCAAGGCCGCCCAACTGGCACCGGCCCTGCTGCTGTTGCTGCAACGGCACAAGCTCAATCGCTGGGCCCTCGGCGTGTTGGTCAATGGCCTGTGGCTGCTGGCGATGCTCAGCGCGCTGGTGATCGTACTGATGTTGATGGCGACCCGGCGCTACGGCTTCGTCTGGGAAACCACGATTCTCGGTAGCGAAACCTTCGTCGCCATGACCCAAGCCCTCGGCGCGCTGCCCGCCTTGCTGGGTTTCAGCGTGCCAACGGTGGAAATGATCCGCGCCAGCGGCGACACCGCGCTGAACATCGAGAGCGCCCGTCAGGCCTGGGCCGCCTGGCTGGTCGGCGTGCTGCTGGTCTATGGCCTGTTGCCGCGCCTGGGCCTGGCACTGCTGTGCCTGTGGCGCTGGCGGCGCGGCCGCACCACCCTGCGCCTGGACTTGAACCTGCCGGGCTACGCCCAATTGCGTGAACGGCTGATGCCCAGCAGCGAGCGACTGGGCGTCAACGATGCCGCCCCCGCGCAATTGCATCCCATCGAACATGCCGTCAGTGCCATGAACAGCGACGGTGCGCTGCTGGTGGCAATCGAGTTGGACGATCGACCCTGGCCGCCCCAACTGCCCGAAACCGTGAAAAGCGCCGGCATTCTCGACAGCCGCGAGTCGCGCCACAAACTCCTCGAACAGCTGTCGCGCTTTGCGCCAGCACGACTGGCCATTGCCTGCGACCCACGCCGTTCACCGGACCGCGGCAGCCTGGCGCTGATCGCCGAGCTGGCCCGCAGCGCCAGCGCCACCCGCGTCTGGTTGTTGCAGGCACCGCCCGGCGAAGCGCTGGACGCCGAGCGCTTGGGCGACTGGCACACCGCACTGCAACAGTTGCAGTTGCCCTTCGCCGACTGCATGCCCTTGAACTGGCTGGAGACCGGCCATGACTGAACCCATGAAGCCGCTGAAGCTGGCCGTGGTCGGCCACACCAATGTGGGCAAGACCTCGCTGCTGCGTACCTTGACCCGCGACGTCGGCTTCGGCGAAGTGTCCCATCGCCCGAGCACCACCCGGCATGTCGAGGGTGCACGCTTGTCGGTGGATGGCGAAGCGCTGCTGGAGCTGTATGACACGCCAGGCCTGGAGGACGCCATCGCCCTGCTCGATTACCTCGAACGCCTGGAACGCCCGGGTGAACGCCTGGACGGTCCGGCGCGCCTGGCACGCTTCCTCGAGGGCAGCGAGGCGCGCCAACGCTTCGAACAGGAAGCCAAGGTGCTGCGGCAACTGCTCGCCAGCGACGCCGGGCTTTATGTGATCGATGCCCGGGAGCCGGTGCTGGCCAAGTACCGGGATGAATTGGAAGTCCTCGCCAGTTGTGGCAAGCCGCTGCTACCGGTGTTGAATTTCGTCAGCAGCGCCCACCATCGCGAGCCTGACTGGCGCGAAGCCCTGGCGCGATTGGGGCTGCACGCCCTGGTACGTTTTGACAGCGTGGCGCCGCCCGAGGACGGCGAGCGACGCCTGTATGAGAGCCTCGCGCTGTTGCTGGAAAGCGCCCGTGGGCAACTGGAACGCCTGGTCACCGACCAACAGGCCCAACGCCTGGCCCGCCAGCAGAGCGCGGCGCGTTTGATCGCCGAACTGCTGATCGACTGCGCCGCCTGCCGACGCAGCGTCGCCAGCAACGCCGAACAGGAACGCGAGGCCATCAGTGAGCTGCGCAGCGCAGTGCGTCAACGCGAGCAACGCTGCGTCGAGGCCTTGCTCAAGCTTTACGCTTTCCGGCCTCAGGACGCCGCCGCCAGCGATCTGCCGCTGCTCGACGGGCGTTGGGGCGATGACCTGTTCAACCCCGAGACCCTCAAGCAACTGGGCGTGCGCGTCGGTGGTGGGATCGCGGCGGGCGCAGCGGCCGGGGCCGGCGTCGATTTGCTGGTGGGCGGCCTGACCCTTGGCGCCGCCGCCCTGGCCGGGGCCATCGTCGGTGGCACCCTGCAAACCGCCCGCAGTTATGGCAACCGGCTGATGGGCAAGCTCAAGGGGCAGCGGGAATTGACGGTGGACGACAACGTGCTGCGCCTGTTGGCCCTGCGCCAACGCCAACTGCTGCAAGCCCTCAACCAGCGTGGCCATGCGGCGATGGACAGCATCCGCATCGCCACGCCCCAGGACAAGACCTGGCGCGAGGGCAAGCTGCCCGAAGCCTTGAACAAGGCGCGGGCGCATCCGCAATGGTCATCCCTGAATACTCAACCGCGATTGAGCCAGGCAGAACGCCAGGAGCAGATCGAGCAATTGGCCGAGCAGCTATAAACCCAGTAGCCAGGGATTTTTGTGGGCGCAAGGCTTGCCCGCGATGCAATCGATGCGGCTTTCCAGAGACCGAGGCGCCTGTATCGCGGGCAAGCCTTGCTCCCACAGAGTGTTCCTTGCCGCAGAAAACTGCGCGGCTCAAAGGTTATTCGTTGATCAAGGCCTTGAGGGCCGCCGCCGCTTCAGGCAACTCCAGCTCACTGAACACCTTCACGCCATGGCGCTTGAGCAACGCCGCTGTCACGCCTTCGCCGCTGACCTTCACCCCGCTGAACGTGCCGTCATAAGTCAGCACGTTACCGCACGACGGGCTGTTGGCCTTGAGCACGGCGATGCGGATGCCGTGTTCACGCACCCGTTCCAGCGCTTGATAGGCGCCTGACAAAAACTGTGTACTCACATCCTCGCCGTCGGTGGTGATCACCAGTGCCTGGCCGTCGAGCACTTGCCCGCCCTGCCCGCCAGGAATCTCCGCCGCCGCCCGGGGCGTAGGCAAGCCGCCGGCGACTTCCGGGCACAGCGGCACGATCCGGCCTTCGTCGAGCCACTGCTGAAGTTGATCGAACGGCCCGCTGGCACCGCCGTCGTAACGCACGCGATGCCCGAGCAGGCAGCGACTGACCAGGATCTTTTCCATCGTCAGAACAACTCGTTGCCGCGACGGCGGAACCAACCGGTCAAGGACAGGCGATCGCGCGTGGCCGGCAGCACTTCATGAGGAATGTCCCCCGACAGGAATACCACCAGGCAACCGCCAATGGGCACCACGTCCTGTTCCAGGCTTTCGTCCAGGTACATGCGCAACTGGCCGCCGTGTTCCGGCAACCAGTCGTCATTGAGGTAGAGCACAGCCGAGACCATGCGTCGGTCGTCATCGCGGAAGCGGTCGACGTGCCTGAGGTAGAACGCACCGGGTGGGTAGAGGGCAAAGTGACTTTCGAAGTCTTCCAGGCCCAGGAACAACCCGCGATTCATCGCCTCGCGCAGGCTGTCCATCAGCGCCAGATAATGGTCGCAGGCTTGCGCCTGGCCCGGTTCGATCCACTGGATGTGATCACCTCGGATCCCTTCGCGGATCTCCGAAAACGGCCCGCGCCCGACCGCTGCCGGGGCCAGTTCGCCCTCGGCGGCACGCTGGCGGCATTCGGCCGCCAACGCGCGGGTCAGCGCATCCGGCAGGAAGAGGTTCTGCTGCGACCAGCCGCGCTCGGCCAGGTCGTCGACGATACGTAACAGCAGCGGGTGATCAGAAGGTATTTGCATGGCGCGCATAGTATGCCTGTGCCTGCAAAACCGACAGCGCCACGCAGCGGGTTCGCGGCGTCAGTTCGCGGCGTCAAATTGCACCGCCGTACGAACTCGATACGAATTCTCGACAAGACCCCACACCCCACGGAGAATAGTCGGCTGCTGACAGGAGTCCCTATGCGCCGTTTGCTTTTCTCACTGTTGATGTTCTGCGTTTTGCCCGCCTGGGCAGACAGCTACGACCAGTTGTACAAGGTCGCCGGCTGGCCGGAACAGCGGGCGCATTTCAATGACGCCTTGAGCGCTGCCCAGCAGCGCTATCAGAGCAGCCTGCCGCCGGCGGTGTTCCAGGCCCTGGTGAACAACAGCAATCAACGTTTCGCCCCCCAGGCCATGGACCAGCGGGCCGAGACGCAAATGCGCAAGAATCTGCGTGACCCGAACCCGGCCCTGAGCTTTTTCCAGTCGCCCCTGGGCCGCAAGGTCGTGGCGGCCGAGTTGCTGGCGACCCGGCGTGATCAATTGGCGAAAAACGCCAAGGGCCTGCCGAAGATGCCAGCCAGCGACAACCGCCTGTTGATCATCGGCCACCTGGCCCAGGCCTTGCCTGCCCGCGAGGCCGGCGCCGAAGTCAGCCTGGCAATCGCCGGCGTGGCGGCCGACAGCCTGAGTTCGATGATTCCGGGGCTCTTGGGCGCCGGCCAGGCCCAGGGCATGCTCAACGGCCAGCGCCAGCGACTGATGGAGCAGATCGGCGCGGACCTGAACAACACGCTGCTCTACGTCTACCGTGACCTGAGCGATACCGAGCTGGAAGAGTTCGCCACCTTCGCCGAATCAGCCGAGGGCCAGGCGTACTATCAAGCCGCGCTGGCGGCGATCCGGGCGGGGTTGGCGGTGGGGCAGAATCTGGGGCAGTAGTTCAGCGCCGCCATCGCGAGCAAGCTCGCTCCCACAGAGGTTGTGTGATTGACGCAAATCCATTGTGGCAGCGAGCTTGCTCGCGGTGGCTATTTCAACGTCACCGCCGCAACCGGCTCATCCGCTTGGTCAAGAACCCAAACATCTCCTGCCGCATCGCCAGCGCCTCATTCGCCAAATGATGACGCCCCTCGGGCAGCATCAACACCTGCGGCCGGTCGAACTTGCTGCGCAGCACTTGCAGGTTGTGCGCCCAATCCACCGTCATATCCGCCTGCCCCTGTACGATCAACGGTTGGCGCGGGCTGCTCGGGGCGGCTTCGATACGCTTGATCCATTGCCCCAACGCGCCCACCCAGGCGGTGGGCAGGCGCAGTGGTTGCAGCGGGTCGGCTTGCAGGAACGGCAGGAACTGCGGGTCGGTGGAGTTTTCGCTGAAACGCCGGGCGATACCGGTCACGAAAGGCTTGAGCAGGTAATAACTCAGGCGCGACCAGCCCCAGGCCCGCGGTCGCACCAGGGGCGACAGCAGGATGACCTGGCCCTGGGCCGGGCTCTGCGCGCCCTGGTTGAGCAGGTGATCGACGACGATGGCTGCGCCGGTGCTTTGTCCGCACAGATGCCAGGGTTGCGGCAGGTCCAGCGTCGCGGCCTCGGCCAACAGGCCCTGCAAGGTGGCCTGATACTCGGCGAAATCCTTGATGCTGGCGCGTTCGCCACTGGACAGACCGTGGCCCGGCAGGTCACAGGCAATCACTGCGAACTTCTGCTCCAGGGCCCACTCGATCAAGTGGCGGTACAGCCCCATGTGATCGTAGTAGCCGTGGAACACAAACAAGGTTGCCACGGCCTTTTCCGGCCACCAGACCTGGCCGACCAACTCATACCCACCCACCTCGAAACGCCCCAATCCCTTGCGCACGCTGCGCTGGGGAAAGTCCAGGCCATAGAACCGCTGGTAGGCCTGGGCTTGCTCGGACAGGGCTTGCCACTGGGCCAGCGGCTGCAGGCTTGCACGCAGGAGATCGGGGTCGAAAGTGGCAGGCATCAAGATTTCCAGGCATGGGCGCATCGCGCGAAACAGACTTTGTAGGCCTGCGATATTCATCTGTCGCGGCAGGCATGGCAAGCTACGCGACTTCAGAGGATCGACTCCATGCGCCCGTCCCACCGCACGACCTTGCTCGCCAGCCTGCTCGCCCTCGGATGCGCCGTCGTATTGTGGATGGCCTATGACTGGTTCCAAGGCCGTTTCCTGCGGGCTTTCAGCCAACACACCGCGGTGTTTTCCGGCGACCCGCTGCGCCTGCCTGCCGATCTGGCCGGCCCCGGCGCAATACGCCTGGTGCATTTCTGGGACCCGGCGTGCCCGTGCAATGTCGGCAACCAGCAACACCTTGCCGAGCTGGTCGATAAGTATGCACCGCAAGGCGTCGAGTTTTATGCGGTACAGAAAGCCGGCAGCCAAGGTCATCTGCCGGCCACGTTAAGCCACTTGAAAAACCTCCCGACGCTCCCGGGTTCAAGCCAGATTCCTGCAAGCCCGGCCGTGGCGATCTGGGATCGCAGCGGCAAACTGGCGTACTTCGGCCCCTACAGCGAAGGCCTGACCTGCAACTCGAACAACAGCTTCATCGAGCCGATTCTCGAGGCATTGAGTGTCGGCCGGGAAGTTGGTGCGACTCACACGTTGGCGGTGGGCTGTTATTGCCCATGGTCGGTTTCAAACTGACGAATTAACTACAACACGTATTGCCCCCCCCTCTTGGGCGGCAACACAAAGTTGAGAGTAGTGCTGGCCTCTAGAGTTCTTACTCAAAGTAAGGGCCTGAGCTGAACCGTTTGTCGGATCCAATTTTTCCAAAGGACGCCATCCTCGCTCCTTTTCCGCCTGTGCCCCGTGCCAGGCGGGTTGTGCAGGGCATTTGAGCCTTGCTGACCGTTTAGCTGAATCGATTAACAGTGGCCGCGCAGCATGAACTTTTTTTTAATCTCTTCTCTAAACCTCGTGACCAGCAAAATGTTCATTACTCGTGCAGTCGCGCGGCGGCGCTAACTAGAGGAAGTTTTACACGCCTTTTCATCGTTCAACTTGTCGACCCTCCTAACCAAACAAGAAATGGAATCGTCAGTGATGCAAAAGCTGCTATGCGCTGCACTTTCCAATCCCTATAAAGAAGATGCCCTCAACCTCGAGGCGTTTGTCCAATCCGTCGCTCCGCTCATGATCGACGTGTTGCTACGCGGCGAAACCGGCACCGGTAAAGACACGCTGGCAGAAAAGATCCATCGCATGTCCGGCTGCTCCGGCAAGTTCGTTGCCATCAACTGCGCGGCCATTCCCGAAACCCTCGCCGAGAGCCAGCTTTTCGGGGCCAACACCGGCGCCTTTACCGGGGCCAGCCAAAATCGCGCGGGGTTCGTCGAAGCCGCGCATAACGGCACGCTCTACCTGGATGAAATCGACAGCATGCCGTTGGGCCTGCAAGCCAAGCTGCTGCGAGTCCTGGAATCCAGGACGGTCCAGCGCCTGGGCTCGACCCAGAACATCCCGGTGAACATGCGGGTGATCGCCTCCGCCCAGTGTGCGCTGGGAGAAATGGTCGAACGTGGTGAGTTTCGCAGGGACCTTTATTTTCGCCTGAACATCATCAGCCTCAAGCTGCCCCCACTGCGCAGCCGCAAGGAGCGCATCGTACCGCTGTTCCAGTCGCTGGTGCGCCGGGAGGCCCAGGCACTTGACCGGCCCTACGTCGCACCCTCGCCAGCGCTGTTGCGCCAACTGCTCGGCTACGCCTGGCCTGGCAACATCCGCGAGCTGCAGTCCGCCGCCAAGCGGTACGTGCTCGGCCTGCCGGCACTGCCTCGCGCCGAGCAACTGGAAAACAGCAGCTCGACGCTCAAGTTGAAAGAACACCTGCAGCAGTTCGAAAAAATCCTCATCGAGGACTGCATGCGCCGCCACCATCATTGCATCGACAAAGTCATCGCCGAACTGGGTATCGCCCGGCGCACGCTGTATTACCGGATGAAGTGCCTGCAAATATCGACGAGTTGAGTGGGATCGGTGGAACCGTTTACGCAACGGTCGCCACTTAACCAGCGAGACGCTCACGATCGTCTCGCCATTCCACAACCCGGAGATACGACTATGAGTTTTGGTGGACTTTCTCTCGCGGCTTCCACGGCTGCCATGCAGCAGATGGACGCGACCTCGGCTGCGATGACAACCATGAAATCCGAATTCGACCAGAAAAAACTGGTCGCCGACACCATGAACGCAATCGCGGCAGGGTCGATGGACACCGCAACCAAAGCCATCACCGCCATGGGGGAGGCCTCGAAAAACATACGATTCTGACCCTCTCGCTCCAGCCCCGCTCCGGCGGGGTAACCTCAAGCGCGATGCGAGGAGGCGCTATGCACATCGACTTGCCAGACAGCCTTCGAGCTCTCAGAGACCTGTCCCATGACGAGCCCACGCTGCGTCCTGCGCCGACTCCGCCAGGCCTGCACCTGGCGCTGCACGGAGCCGGCGACCGGTTAAGGGAATCGCTCATCCAGTGGGGCGACGAAAAGGGTTCGGCCGGCGGACAGTCTCGGTCCGGCTGGCCGAGCCCTCAGGACAGATTCGCCGCGGAGACCGAAGACCCTTTGCGCCTGGTACTGGAAGACATCCTGGAAGAGATCAACAGCGGCACCGGCTCCAATCTCGACGTCGATATCGATGACGCCTATTCCAACGAGGACCTGTTCAACGACCTGGCGCAAATGTTCGCCCATCGCCGGCAGCCCATCGGTGACAACGATGTCGACAGCCAAAGCGATTTCGGCAATGCCAACAACCCCTTCTGTGGCGCGCTGTTCGGCGCCTGGGAGATGGAAGGCGATCACGCCACGCGGCGTAGTCGTCATGACGCGAGCCTGTCGCTGCTGCTCAAGATCATCGCGGTCCTGGGTCGAAGGAAACTGCTGACGCTGCTGGACATCGACGAAGGCGACGGCCAGGCGCGGTATGAACCAGACGACCAGGACCTGTTGTTCGAGATTGCCGCCTTCATGGATCAGCACCCGACGCGCTATCCCCCACCGGCGACCCTCGACGCAGAACGGTGGACATGGACCGAACGCATTGCCCGCGGCACAGCGCTGGACGCTCGCGAAACCCGGTTGTTCCAGCTTGCCCTGGAAGAGCTGGACTTCGCCCTCGCCCGCCTGGCCGGCCAACAGGCCCCGTTGCGCCAGCGTGCCCGGCGCAACCGGGCAGAAATCGAGTTTCACCTGAGCGTCACGGGTAGCGCTCGCAACGTCTTGAGGCTGATGTGCGCCTGAAGGCGCCCAGCCCTTTGAGTTTTCAAACCGACCGTTGAAACAGGAGACATTCCGTGGACATACACGCCATCGACCCCAGCAACCTCGCCTCCACGTCCACCCAAACGAGCGCCAGGCCACAAGCGAGCGCCGAGACCAGCGATGTCAGTTGGTTCAACGCACAAATGCGCGAAAAAGCCCCCGCCCCGGACAGCGAAAACAATGTCGCAGCACGCATCATTGACTCGCTGTCGAGCCGCTCCGGTGAACTGCAGCGCCTGGACGACCGCGCCAACCGGGACATGCTCAAGGCTATCCGCACTGCCGACCCGCAGGACATGTTGCAGTCCAACCGCTCGTTGTCGTCCTTCCACCTGGAAAGCCTGATGACCGCGAAAGTGGTCAGCAAAGGCTCCCAGGCCATCGAGAAGCTCACCAATCTTCAGTAAAGGGAAGCCCGGTCATGTCCATGCGCGCGCTCTCAACACTGTTGCTATGCCTGCTGCTCACCGGTTGCAACGAACGGACGGTGTTGCACAGCCATCTTTCCGAGCAGGATGCCAACGAAGTGATCGCCGAGCTGGCGAACAAGAACGTGGAGGCGAGCAAGCAAGTCGACAAAGAGGGGCTGACCGTGCTGGTCGAGCCTGCCGACATGAACAGCGCCGTCCAGGTCCTCGAAGCCGCCGGCCTGCCGCGTCGTTCACGCTCCAGCCTGGGGGAGATCTTCCGCAAGGAAGGGGTCATTTCCACGCCGATGGAAGAGCGTGCCCGCTATATCTATGCGCTGTCCCAGGAGCTCGAATCGACGCTTTCACAAATCGATGGCGTGGTGCTCGCCCGGGTCCATGTGGTCCTGCCGGAGCGGGTGGCCCCGGGAGAGCCGGTCCAGCCGGCATCGGCCTCGGTGTTTATCAAGCACACCAGTGCCCTGGACCCCGACAGCATTACCCCGCGCGTGCGCAACCTGGTCGCCAGCGGGATTCCCGGCATGGCCGACGCCGCTCAGAACCCGGCCAAGTTATCGGTGGTATTCGTTCCCGCCGCGCCGTATCAGGAGCGGCGCAAGATGGCGTATTTCGGCCCCTTCCTCATGCAAGCCGACGACATTGGCTATTGGCGGGCGGTGACCGTGACGGCAAGCATCACCTTGCTCGCCATCCTGATGGGCATCTTGTATGGCCTCTACCGGCTATGGCGCAACGGCGTGTTGGTGCTGCCACGATTTCTCGATCGCACGCTCACCCAACCAGCCGGGACACCCGCCGCCCCCCAAAGCCACGCGACACCTGGGCTGTTTGCCGTGAAAAACCCAGGGGCCAAACCCGACAGTAACGGGACCGCCGCATGACGGCGCAAATTGCATGGGTTCGCTGGTGGAGCCTCGCGTGGCGCGAAGCAGACCGGGGCTGGTATTCATCGGCGCTTTGCCGGCTGACCGCGCCACAGGTCGACGCCCTCGCCCGGGGGCAGCATGCCGCGCTTGCCCGCAGCTTCGGTATGACGCCGTGCACGCCACCACAACCCAGCCCGGCGCTGCAATCGTTGTTCTGCGGCACGCCCCGGACCTTGGCCCTTGCCTGCGAACTGGTGGCGAGCACTTGCGCACCGTTAACACCAGCACAAGCACTTTCGGCGCAAGACCGAGCCTGGTGCGAGCGCACCGCCAAAGCCCTGCGCCCGGGGCACTGGCTCGAAAAAGACCAGGATCCACTCGCCCTGCTGCGCGCCTGGTTGGGCGAACGGGCTTGGGAACGAGCGCGCCTGGCGTTCCCACGCGACAGAATCCTCGCCATCGAATCGGCACCCGCTCCTCTACCGCCAGCCGCCAAGCTGAACACGCTTTGGCAGTCGGCCTGCTGGAAGGCTGAGCAAAGCTTGGCAGCCCCTATCCAAACGGAGAGACACGATGCTCGCTCGGCGTTCGCTTGAACTGCGCCCCGATGGCCAAGGCCTGGCGCAGCCCTATATCGCACGCGAAACCCTGGTGGACTGTGCCCGCGCGCAGGTCGTCCTCGAACAGGCCCAGGCGCAGGCTGCGCAATGGCTTGAACGCGCCAGCGCAGAGGCGGACGCGACCGTGCTCGAAGCTCAAGCGCAATTCTGGGAAAAGGCCGAAACCTTGCTCGCCGCGTGGGAAACCCAGCGTCAAGCCATGTGGGAGCGAATCGAGACGAGTGCTGCACACCTGGTCAACGAGGCCCTGGGGACGCTGTTGAACGAGGTCCCGGAGCAGGCACGCATCGATGCGCTCGTCCGCCAACTGGCGTCGCGCCAGGATGACCCGGTCAGCGCCACCCTTCGCTGTCATCCTGAAGACCTGCCAAACCTGACCCAGAGCCTGGGCACCGACGGCCGACGCCCCTGGACGCCGATGGCCGATGCCGACATGGAACGACATCAATTGAAGCTGGAAACGCCAGGCGGTACATACCTGCTCGACTGGTCCACCGCCGTCGAAGCCCTGTGCCTGCCCGAACCACAACACACCACCGCAAGCTGACCCACCGCCATCGCGAGCAAGCTCAGCTCCCACAAGGGATGCTGGGTGACTGTGATGCTTGTGAACACCCCGAAAAAACTGTGGGAGCGAGCTTGCTCGCGATGATGGCGGCACAGCCAACACCTTCATCAACTGACCCATCGCCATCGCGAGCAAGCTCAGCTCCCACAAGGGATGCTGGGTGGCTGTGATGCTTGTGAACACCCCGAAAAAACTGTGGGAGCGAGCTTGCTCGCGATGATGGCGGCACAGCCAACATCTTCATCAACTGACCCACCGCCATCGCGAGCAAGCTCAGCTCCCACAAGGGATGCTGGGTGACTGTGATGCTTGTGAACACCCACAAATGGATCAAAGTACGACCGGAAGAGCCAGGCCGGCTGTCAGGCCGCCTCGGCGTGGACGTTGATCTCGGCGCCCCGTTAACCACGCTGGCCGAACGCAGGCATTGCGTAGTGGGCATCCCGGCATGGATGCCGGATAGCCGCGCTGGACCATGGATGGTCCTTCGCGGCGGGCCCACGGAACAATGCCGGAGTGCGGGCATGCCGAGCCTAGGCGAGGCACCAAGTGGTGGGGCAGAACGGTTTTGGTTACTTTTGCGCTTCTCAAAAGTGACTCGCCGTCAGGGCGAAACCCTAAGTGGCCGTTACCGCAGCAAAGGATATGTACTCGATCAAAAAATCCTGGCCAGCTGTCAGACCACCATCACCCCGCCGGCTTTTTTCCTCATTTGCGCGGAACCGCCAACGGCATGACCACCACTCACATCGTGAACATGCCCAACCCAGAGGAACCGCCCATGTCTTCCACCGATGCCGTCCAGCGCCGCCTCGATACCTACTTCCAACGCGCGACCGACAACGTCAACAACGCTGCGATGAACGCGGCAGAAAGCCAGTCACTCGACGACATGCACTCATTCCTGACCAGCATGAACGGCATGTCCGTCGCGGTTAACGCAGCGACTCAACAGACCACGGCCCATCACAACCTCGCCAAGGCGATCATCGATGCAATGCCATGAGCTGCGCGCACAGCTCACCCGCTGGAACGCCGACGTCGATGGCCCGGAGCACTTCACCGTGGTCATCGACGATGGCGAAGCAACGTTCAGCAAGCTCGACGAAGGCCTGCTGGCATCGGTCGAACTGACCGTCCCGGTGACCCACGAGGTGGCTCTGGAAGAGCTGCTTCGGTTGGCGCACCCAAGCCTCTCGCGATTTCCCGGCGCGCTGGCCCGTTCGCCGCAAGACGGCCGGTTGTGGCTGCTGGCGCAGCTGCCGCTGGACGGGCACATCGACGACGTGATCGAGGTGCTCGAAGCACTGCTCAACCAGCGTGACACCTGGCAATCCATTCTCAATAAAGACCAACGTGCCGTTGCCGCGCCCGTGGCGCGAAGCCTCTCGCACTCTCACTTGCTCGGAACAGGAATCCGCCATGCCTAACAGGTGGCTTGCACCGTACCGCTTGATGACCGCAGGCAAGGTAAACCTTCGCCAGTTGATCGCACGCCGCTGGGCGAAACCATCGCTGATCGCACTGGCATTGGCCGGCGCGCTTGGCGCTGGCATGCCGGCAGAGGCGGCCATACCGACCGACTGGAAGAACACGCCTTACGCCTACGACGCCCAGAGCACACCGCTGGCCAAGGTACTCGGCGACTTTGCCAATACCTTCGCGGTGCAACTGGTGATCGACGGCACGGTGAAAGGCACCGTCGAGGGGCGGATGCGTGCCGAAAGCCCCCAGGCGTTCCTCGACAGGCTCGGCCTGGAAAATCGCTTCCAGTGGTTCATGTACGGCAACACGTTGTACGTCAGCCCCTTGCAGAACCAGGACTCCACGCGCCTGGAAGTGTCCGCCGATGCCGTGCCGGACATGAAGCAAGCCCTGACCGACATCGGCCTGCTGGATCCGCGTTTCGGCTGGGGTGAATTGCCCGATGAAGGCGTGGTCCTGGTCTCCGGCCCGGAGCGCTATGTGCGCTTGGTGACGCAGTTTGCCGAAGCACGCAAGACCCCCGAGGAAAAGCAGGAAGTGATCAGCTTCCCGCTGCGCTATGCCACCGCCGCCGACCGCAACGTCAAGTACCGTGGTGAAACGCTGGTCATTCCGGGGGTCGCCAGCATCCTGAAAGGTTTGCTGGAAAGTCGCAGCGCCGTGTCAGGGGGCATGCAGACGGCCTCGCCCCAAGCATCGTTCCAGAACATGCAGGCCCAGCAGTCCACGACCATGGGCAACATCGAACAGCTGGCACTCAACGGCATGGGTCGGCCGAACACCAGCCGTGTGCCGTCTGGCGCGAACAGCAGTGGAGGCGGCCGGGGCAAGATCCGCGTCGAAGCCGACGTGCGCAACAACGCGGTACTCATCTACGACGCGCCCAAGCGACGGGAAATCTACACGCCGCTGATTCGTGATGTGGACGTGCCGCGCAAGCTGGTGGAGATCGATGCGATCATCCTCGACATCGACCGCACGCAACTGGCCGAACTGGCCTCGAACTGGAACGTCGAGAGCGGCGACCTGATCGGTGGAGCGTCGATGATTCGTCCCGGCGCCAGCTCGACGGTGTTCATTCAGGACTACGGTGATTTTTCCGCGCAACTGCGGGCGCTGGAGGGCCGTGGCCTGGCCTCGGTGGTGGCGAACCCGTCGGTACTGACCCTGGAGAACCAGCCGGCGGTCATCGACTTCAGCCGGACCGAGTACATCTCGGCCATCGGCGAGCGCGTAGCCACCGTCGAGCCCATCACGGCAGGCACCAGCTTGCAGGTCGTGCCCCATGCCATCGAGACCGGGGGCCGCAACCAGATCCAGATGTCCCTGGACATCGAGGACGGTCGCATCGAACCCTCGGAAGTCGGCCAGCAGACACCCAGCGTGCGCCGGGGCGTGGTCAGCACCCAGGCTGTCATGGGGGAAAGCCGGTCATTGGTGGTAGGCGGTTTTCATACCGAAGAAACCGGCGATAACCTCGAACGGGTGCCATGGCTGGGTCGCATCCCGCTGATCGGACCGCTGCTGTTTTCCTCGACCACGCGCGAAACCAGTCGCCGCGAACGGGTGTTCATCCTGACGCCTCGCCTGATCGGCGACCAGGTCGACCCGGCCCGCTACATCTCCGCCCTTGACCGCGAACAGGTCGACAGCGCCATGGCCCGCCTGGAAGAGCGTCGCAACGGCACCCGCCCCGTCGGTCGTATCGAGGTCAGCGACGTCCTCGCCCAACTCGCCGACGGCAACATTCCGGCCACGTTCAAGCAAGCGGCCTCGATTCCTTATTCGCCCGACACATTGTGCGCGTTGCAACCCGGGCTATCGCTGGATGCTGCCCGGGCCCAATGGTTCGCCGGCCCCGATTACGGCATCGCCGTGGGCGTGGTACGCAACGATGGCCAGCAAAGGTTGCGCTTCGATGAAGCGAGCTGCGGCAGCCGCTGGGCCCTGGCCACTTCCGCCTGGCCCAAGGTATGGCTTGAGCCCGGCGAGGAAACGGAAGTGTTCGTGGTCATGAAACAACCCACACGCACGCCAGGCGGCGAGCGCCCTTCTCTTCTGCAAACCAGCGCGAGGACCTTGCCATGAGTCGCACGCCACTGTTGCTCGTTTTATTGCTGAGCCTGCCGGTGTTCGCCGGCTGCGCGAACCGCTCGGGCTGCCAGGGCGATGCCTGCAGCCGCGCCGAACCGGACAACGGTCGGCTGGTGATCTGGTGGTCACCCGGCATGCGCGGCGGCCTTGGCTCCCCCGAACACCCACTGGACCATACGGTCGTCCCATTGGAGAACTGAAACGCTATGTCTTTTTCGGTACACAGCGTAAGCACTCGCCAGGCCTTCCAGAAGAACATCATCGCCGGCATCGCGACGTATTGGGAAATAGCCCCAGGCATTGAGTTCTGTCTGCGACGCGAGCCTCACAGCGTGGGGCTCGCCTTACAAATTCAAAGCCAGGCGCTGCGTGCAAACCAGATCCAGCATGCGCTTGAACGGCGCTTCGCCCACCCGACCGACTACGCGCAAGTGTTCGTTTTTCTCGATCCGCAGCGAGCACTCGTGGTCTGGCAGGCGCTGCCCGATGCGCCGCTGTCCACTGAACTACTCGATGAAATCCAGTCCCGTCAGCTATCGCTGCTGGGCCTGGAAGACCTCGATGATTACTCGGCCACTTATTGAGCGAAACACAGTGATTCATACCGGCTTTATTCAGGGAGGTTTTCCATGACCGTCGCCCCGCTTGCCCAGCGCTTGATCTCGGCCCTCGCGGAACATTTGCATGCGCACTTGCAGTTGGAAGGTGGCGTGTGCGCGCTGTATGACGCGAGCAACCGCGAAGCCGTGGTCATCGAGTTGCCCGATCACGGCGATGTCGCCATCCTCCATAGCTCGATCGATGTACCTGCCCACGCGCCCGGCTTACACAAGCGCTTGCTGGAACTCAACTTTCGACTGGATCTGCTCGGCGGCAGCTGGCTGGCCCTGGACGATAAGGGCAGCGTTCGCTTGTGTGCCCATTGTCCGCTGGCGATGCTCGACGAGGCGCGGTTCTGCCATTGGATCGTCGGTTTCATCGCCCAGGTCGGCGACGTTCGGGCGCGCTTGGCGGTGCCTGCAACGCCGGGCAGCCCTCGTCCGGCCTCGCTCAACACAAGCCGCACCCGACTGGGATAGGCGATCGTGGTGCAGATGCACATCGGCCCGGACACCACGCCCGGGGTCGATGTACACCCTGCACCTTATCGAAGCTTCATCGCCTCGCCACCCTCCTGCATGACTTTCCTTGCGCTGTCCATGAAGCCCTTGGTGACTTCCGTCACTGTATCGCTCATCAACTTGGCCATGTCGGCGGAGCTTTTGACGAGCAGCATGGCGCTCTGGCGTTCTTCCATGCCCATTTGCAGCTGGAACTGCTTTTCCATCAACTGCTTTTGACGGGTTTCCATCTCGCTCATGAAAGAGTCCGGCGTGCGAGACTCCGAAGTGCGGTTGGACGTTTGCGCGTCATCCAGCGGTTGCGTGTCATTCGGCGCCGCCGCGTGGCTGGCGTCCCGCGTTCGGGTGCGGCCACGCTGATGCACCGCCGGTGGCGTCGAGGAGGAACGTCCCCGGCCATGCAGGCTTTGGGTGCCTTCGCGCTGCTGCGCCTCGCGGGGTCGTTGGCTCAGCGAGGGTGAGCGCGATGGCGATAAGCTGTCGGTGCCATGCAGGGCACCTGTGCCCCTTAAGGGGCTCGTCAGGGAACTGGGTTCGGGCATGGGAATCCTCCACGAATCGATGTCTGTGTAGTGGGCACTGTCGGCAGACCGGTATCCTGCGGACGAGCCTGGCTCACTCCCTGAGTGGCAACCGGGTGTGCATCGGTTCCATCGACCTCAACGCTGGTTCAATTCCGGAATCTCGATCACCTCGCCCTTGGCCTCATCATCCAGTTCGCGCAACACCCGATAAATATGCGCAACCGCCTGGAGCGTTTCCCGGGGGATGTAACCGCCGACGTCTTCACGGTAGATCGTGCGCGCCAGCCAGATGCACTGGATGACCGGAACCCGCGCCGCCTTGGCCCGCTCGATCAGCGCCCGGGCCTCGGCATCGACACCTTTGACGATCAACTGCGGCAGCGGTGTTTCCTCGGGGCGATACAACAGCGCGACGGCAAAGTGGGTGGGGTTGACCACCAGCATGTCGGCGTCTTCCACCGGCTTGGTCTCTTTGTTGACGGGCTGGTCGACCAATTGCCGGGCCAGGCTGCGGCGATGCATTTTTACGTGGGGGTCGCCTTCCATTTCCTTGAACTCTTTACGCACCTCTTCCTCGCTCATGCGCAGGCGCTTGGCGAAGAAATATTTCTGCAGGCCGAAGTCGAGGATCGCCAGCACCAGCAATACACCCAGGCAAATGTGCATGATGTGCCGAAACAGACTGGCCAGCCCGCGCCAATAGCTGTGCAGGTCGCCGTTGACCAGGCTGATCAACGAACCGAGCGCCGGCAGGGTCACCAGATAGATCACGGTGCCGATAAACACAGCCTTGACCAGCCCCATGAACAGGTTGATCAGCGCCTGGCCGGAGAACATCTGCTTGGCCTGGTTCATCGGGTTCAACCGGTTCGGATCCGGCTGCAGGGCCTCGGGGGCGAACAGGAAACCGAACTGTATCCAACCGGCCACCAGGCGCGTGACGATCGCCAGCCCCACGGTCATCAAGGTGAAGTTGAGCAGCACGCCACCGGCATGGGCCAAGGTCTCCTCGAAGGCACGCACGAAGTCGACATCCAGCCGATGCAGCGGGAATGTCACCATGTCTCCCAAGGCCTGCATGCTGTCGTCGGCCTGGGTCAATGCCACTTCGGTGATCGCCGCCAGCACCAGCAGGCTGCTCAAGTCCTGGCTTTGGCCGACCTGGCCTTTGTTGCGTGCATCGCGAATCTTCTTCGGCGTCGCCCGCTTGGTCTTTTCGCCACTGTCTTCGCTCATGGGCGAAGCCCTCCTTCAGGGCGCCTGCAACAACAGGTGAAGCAGATGCCGGATTTCGCCATAGCGACCAAGACGGCCGGTCATCGCGTCCCACATCGTGGGCAGGTAGAACAGCAGGAAGCCCAGGCCAATCAGGCTCTTGGCCGGCATGGCGAGGACGAACACCTGCAATTGCGGGCTATACAGGCTGAGCAGCGCCAGGCTGAACTCCACCAGCAACAGCAAGCCTATAAAGGGCGCCGCGTAGAGCATCATGTGCATGAACATTTCGGCGAGCAGCCCGAGAAACACACCGAAGCCATCCGCGCCAGGCAATGGAAACCAAACGGTGGGTGACCACACCAGGTAGCTGTCCCAGATCACTTGGGTCAACGTGCCAATGCCCAAGGTGGTGACCAGCAGCAAGATCGTCATCTCCTTGAACAACAGGCCCAGAGGCGTGGTGTCGGTGCCGAGCGCCGGGTTCAACTGGCCACCGATGAGCGCACCGCGCTGGTTGTCCAGCAAGGCGCCCACCGATTCGTACAACCAGAACGGCATCGCCAGCAGCACCCCGAGCAAGAAGCCCAGCACCAGTTCCTTGAACATCAACCCGGCCAGCGACAGCCAATTGACCTGGGCATCAATCAGCGCCTGGCGAATACCCGGCGCCGGCAACATGCCCAGGGCAAACACAACGGCATGGCGCGGCAAGCCTCGCAGGTGCTGGAAGCAAAACACCGGGACCAGGTAAGCGACCGGGTAAATGCGCGCCATGCCGAGCGCGATCGACAGCAGCAAGTCGAAATACGGGACAAAAGCCTGGGCCGTCATCAGGTGTTGGCCATCATTTCAAATGCCCGACGCAGCAGCCCCAGCAATTCCACGCCGATCCAGCGGCCCGTGACCAGCAAGGTCAGCCCGACCGCCACCAGCTTGATGCCAAAGGGCAAGGTCTGGTCCTGGATCTGCATCAAGGCCTGCACCAGGGACGTCAGCACACCGACGATCACCGCCACGATCAAAGGTGGTGCGGAGAGCAGGACCACCAGCAGCATGCCTTCCTTAAACAACGTCAGCGCGTCCATCGCACGTCCTCAAAGATAGGAATAGAAGAGGCTGTCGAGCAATTGCGTCCAGCCCTGCACGAGGACAAAAATCAGCAGCTTGAGCGGCAACGAAATGGTCATGGGCGCGACCATCTGCATGCCGAGCGCCAGCAGCAGGTTGGACACGATCAGGTCGATGACAATGAACGGGATATAGATCAAAAATCCCATCTGGAAACCGGCCTCGAGCTCCGACAGCATGAAGGCCGGGATGAGCAGCATCAGGTCGTCGCGGCTGGCCTGCTCGGCGCGCTCCTTGGGCCACATCCGCTGGGTGTTTTCCAGCAGGTGGGCAAGGATGTCCGGGTTGGTATTGCGCGACATGAAGGCCTGCAACGGTTTTACCGCGTTCAGCGCAGAACCTTGCAACGCCTCGGTGCTGCTGAAATCCAGCGGCTGTTCCTTCAGCTGTTCGGCGATGTTGTGGCCCACCGGCGCCATGATGAACAGCGTCGCGGCCAGGGCAATGGCATACAAGGCCATATTGGGTGGCACCTGCTGCACGCCGATGGCGTTACGGGTGATGGTCAACACGATGGCTATCTTGAGAAAGGCGCTGCAGATGATCAGCAGCAGGGGGACCAACGAAATCCCACCAATGAACAGCGCCAGCAGAAAGGGGTCGACCCCCTGGAAGCTCATCCAGCCACATCCACGCGAGCGATTTGCAGGCCCAGTCGGCCATCGACCTCGACCAGCTCGCCATGGGCCAGGGATCGTTCGCCATAGAACAGCGCCGCTGTCCCGGGTGTCACGCCTTGCACTTGCAGCACCGCGCCGGGCGCCAGGTTGCGCAGCTCGCCCAGGGTCAGGCTCAAGTGACCGCAGCGTATCGTGAGCGCCAGCGGCAGGTCGTCGAAGCGTTCGGGGAGATCGGCAGCGACCGGCTCCGTCATTGGCGCCTCTTGGGTTTCAGCGGCGGCATAGGCCGACAGCGGGTGCTCGGCCGCTTCGGCGGCTTGGGCGTCAGGTTCGTAGCCGGTGCTATCGTCCCAGTCCGGCGTCAGGATGTCGGTGTCGGCGGTGGTGCTCATAATGGTCTCCTCCAGAGCGAGCAAGGTCAGGCGCAACGGCGCGGCACGGCTGTGTACCCGCACCTGCAAACAATGCCGGCCCAGGCGAATCAGCCCCTGGCCGGATGAATCGAACAGAGCGGTTTGCGGCACCAACACATCACCGGGGCGCAACATCGCCAACTGCCCGGCGGCCAGCGCCAGGTGTCCCAGTTCCAACGGCACATGCAGCGCAAAGTCTGCGATCCCCGGCGCGGCTCGCCGTTGCCAGGGCGCGGCGCGAAGCAGCCCCAGCAAGGTCGCACTGGGCATTTCCAGATGGCTGGTGACGCGGGCCGCGCCCACCTTCACGTCGAGCCGGCAAGCAATGCCCTGCACCGCGGGTCCGGCCGCTGGTTTGATAAAACCGAATGCCTGGCGCAGGGGCTCGCTCAGGGTTTGCTGGAACAGCGACCAGAACCACGCGTCATCCGGTCCAGGTTCGGCAGGCAGGACCACCGGGCATTCACCGAATAGGCTGAGCACCGCGCCGGGTTCGTCCAAGGTAAAAACACCATGGGCACACGCCAGCACACACGGTGTGCTCCCAGCCGCAGCGCCGCCCGGAATCAGCTCCAGCAGGCCCGTCTCGCCCGCCACCTCGAAGGACAACCGGACGCCAATTCCCAATAGTCGCCGGGTGGTGGCGTCCTCGCTGCCCACAGTCGGCAGCACCAATGCATGGACTGTCATGTCGCGCTAACCTCCTCTTCGCGCCCCACGCGCACGCTCACCGGCTGGCCCAGGCTTTGGGTCAGTGCCTCTTCGAGGCGGCCGGATCGACTCGACAGCCGCGCCTGTACATCTGCACTTTCGCAGCTCAAGCCGATGTCCCACCCGGACGCCTCGCCTAGCCGCCGGGCGGATACCTTGATGCGGCCCAGGTTGGGAAGATGCAGCAGCAGGTCCAGTTGCTGGTCGAGCGTGGCGCGCAAGCGTGGCGTGAGCTGGTCGACAAACGCCTCCTCTTCGCCGCTCGACAGATTCACCAGGCCCGACAGTGAACCGGTGCCGGCGCTGTCATCCTGCGCACCGCCCCGTGGCGCATCGACCCACTGGCGGAACCAGTAACCGTCACTGCTTCCTGCCGTCATGTCGGGGTCGCGCCCGGTGGCAGGGGCACACTCGCGTGCCACCGCACGGCTTGCCCGACTCACCTGGGCAGGCGGTTGCTCATACGCCCGAGGCGGATGCCGAACGGGGGGCGCCGAGGGGTTGCTGTGCGATGTCGGCCCACCGCGCACGCTGCGTTCATTCATCGCCAGGGGTCTCCACCAGGTACTCCATCATTGCGCTGAGCTTTTCCAGATCTCGCCGGCGCCCTTGTAGCCGCTGCTGGGCAGCAGCTGTTTGCTGTGCCTGTTGCGCCTGTTCATCGTCCAGTGCCTGCACGGCCCGCGCTTGCTCGGCCAGCTCGCCGATCAAACGACGCTCCTGGGTACTCCAGGCATTCAGTTCGCACACGCTCAACGCCCGGCCACGGTGCTCGCCGTACAATGCCTCGCGCTGCACCGCCTGTTGCTCACGGGTCGCCTGCATCTGCGCGCGCGCGGCGGCAACCGCAGCTTGGCGCTCACGCAAAAGCTCGCGCTGCTGGCGCCAGGCCCGCTCGGCTTGCGCTTCGCGGTGGCGGCGTATCGGCGCCAGGGCGTCCAGATCAACCCGGGACATAGGCGGTCAACTGCTGCAGGTGGGCGAGCGTAGATGCAAACAGCTCCGGCTCACGCAGGTCCTGGCGCAGAAAGGCGTCCAGGGCGCCACGCGATTCCACCGCCAGGTCGGTCAAGGGGTCGGCGCCGGCCTGGTATTCGCCCAAGCGCAACATCAGTTCGATTTGCTCATAGGCCGACAGCAATCGACGCAGATTGATGCCCGCCCGCAGGTGCTCCGACTCGGCCACGTTGGCCAGGGTTCGCGACAGGCTGGCCAGCACATCGATTGCCGGGTAGTGGCCGCGCTCGGCGAGCTTGCGCGATAGCACGATGTGACCGTCGAGCAGCGAACGCACTTCATCCGCCACGGGATCGTTCATGGAGTCCTGCTCGATGAGCACCGTATAAAACGCGGTGATAGCGCCCTCGTTGGTCAGCCCGGCCCGCTCGACCAGGCGCGGCAGCAGGCTGTAGACGGACGGCGGCAGGCCGCCGCGCCCCAACGGCTCGCCGGCGGCCAGGCCGATCTCACGCTGGGCCCGGGCGAAGCGGGTCAGCGAGTCGATGAGCAGCAGGACGCGCTGGCCCCGGGCACGAAACCCCTCGGCCAATGCCGTTGCGGTGAACGCCGCACGGGCGCGTTCCATGCTGGAGCGGTCGGAGGTGGCGCACACCAGCACCGCACGGGCACGCAGTTCATCATCCAGCTCATGGTCGAGGAATTCGCGCAGTTCGCGCCCACGCTCGCCGATCAGGCCGAACACGATGACATCGCAATCAACGTTCCGGGCAATCTCCGCCAGCAGCGTGGTCTTGCCGCAACCGGCGCCGGCGAACAACCCCACACGCTGGCCTTCGCCGAGCGTCAGCGGGCCGTCGATGGCGCGTACGCCGGTCATCAAGGGCCGTTGGATACGCGGTCGCGCGGTGGGTGCCGGGGCCTCGCCAATCACCTGCGAAGCTTGCAGCACGTGGGGTCCGGCAAACGCCCCGGCACCACCGTCCACCAGTGGCCGACCGAAGCCATCCAGCACCTGGCCCAGCAACTGCGGCCCCACGCACACCCGATGGGGCATGCCCAGCGGCTCCACCGCCGCACCGACCCGAACGCCCTCCAGGCCGCCCAAGGCGCTGAGCAAGGCATCGTGCTGGTCGAAGCCGACAATTTCGGCGAGCAGCGGCTCACGTGCGTCGCGCTCGACCCGGCAGAGGTCGCCGATCTGCGCCCCTGGCAATCGGCACTGCAACAGAATGCCGCTGACTCGCTGCACCCGTCCGCGCACCATGACCGGCGCGAAGCGACGCAAGTGCGCCAATTGCCCGGCCTCCCAGGCCTCCAGCCGCGCGATGGCCGCCTGCGTCATCACCAGGTGACCTCGTAGCGTTGGTCGCCCTCGAAGGTGACCTTGCCGCTGTCGATGGCGGTCAAGCGCAGGCCATCGATCTGGTCGCCCAGGAACAACCGACGTCCATCGGCGGTGACCACGTGACCATGCTTGCCGCCCACGATCTGGGCGATCTGGAACGGCAGTTTCGTCAGTCGTTCCTTGACGCTGGCCGTGATCCCGACTGGCGTTTCATAGCGGTCGTGGAAGCGCTCGATCAGCCGTTCGACCATCGCCAGGCGTTGACGCGGCAGCTCACCCACCAGAACCAGCTGGTCGCCCTGGCTCTCGACCCGTACACCGGCGCCCAAATCACGCTCCTGGAGCATGCGATCAAGCTCCAGGCGGACCGCCTCGACATTGTCCAAGGCCACCTTGGTCTGCTTGAGCTGCTGGGCCGGGCTACGCGCCACGGTCTGCGCCGGCTGGCTGGTAAAGGCCCAAGCGCTGGAGGCAACGGTGATCACCGCCGCCGCAATGGCCAGGCGCTTGGGCCACGACGGCCGCACGGCGGGCTTCGGGGTTTCCCGGTCCACCACCCGCTGCGCCGCGTCATCCAGCGCCGCCTCTTCGGGCCAGGGTTGATCGGCCGGGGCCAGGCACAGCCAAACGCCTGCCACGGCAAACGGGGCATTGCTCTGCAAGGGCTCGGCCGCTGCCCAAGGCTGGCCTTGTCCATCGCAAACCGCACCCTCCAGCCGTTCCAGCAGCCATTGGCCCTGCACCTGTCGCAGGCCTACGTGACGCCCGCAGATGCCCGGATCGTAAAGCGCCAGGTCGGCCTCCTCCGACGCCCCGACCACCCATTGCTCGCCAACCAGCGGCAACGCCGCACCTCGGTGCAGACCACTCAAAACTCGCAGCTCGAACATGGTCAATTCCTCAAGGGGCGACAGACGTTCGCCCACGCTCCAGTTGTACGACTGGGCACCCGCGGCGCCCGTCCTCTGTCACAGCCAGGCCATCGACTGCGCCTGGATTGCATCGTTACGTGGAGGCTGCGCTGCCGACGCGCCAAGACCGGCCCATCACGCGGCATCCTCCACCTGTAGTTTTTCCTGCTCGAGGTCAAAACGCCCCAGCACGGTGACCTGGGCGTTGCTGTGCAACTCGCTGAAGGCGAGCACGGGGACGTGATTGAATTCGTCGCGCAACAAATCACGCAGCGGAGCCCGCAGGTCTTGCGCCACCAGCAGCACGGCCACGCGCTTGGCGCGCAACGGAAAGCCCTCGCGCAATTGCATGACCAAGGCGCGGGTATGCAGGCTTTCCAGGGCAAAGAAGGTTTCCGTCTGGGTCTGGCGCAGTGCATCGCGCAACAGGCCTTCGGTTTCCGGGGTCAACAGCCACACGTGCAGGCCGTCTTCGTCGCGGTACTGGTGATAGATCTGCGACTTCAGGGCAATGCGCGCGTAGTCGGTCAGCGCACCGACGTCACGCTCGTGCTGCCCATGTTCGATCAAGGACTCGGCGATCAGCCGCACCGCGCGCAGCGGGACACCTTCGCCGGCCAGGCGCTGGAGCACGGCGGCGAAACGGGCCAATGGCATGGTCCGCTGAAGCTCCTGCACCAGCTCTGGCTGGCCCGCTTCGAGCCAACTGAGAATCGACTTGCTCTCCTGAAGCCCCAAGAATTGCGGGCCCGTGGCGAACATGGCGCGACTCATGCGCTCCACCAGCAATTCGCCGGCAGACACGGCCTCCACGCGCTCGTCCGCCAACAGCGGATCGTCAGGCGTCAGCCATAGCCACTGATGCTCGTCACGCACTTCGCTGCCCACCTGGCCGTCGCGCGGTTCGAACGGCAGCGGCCCGCGCGCCACGGCCACGCGCTCGCCGAAAGTGGCCCGCAACATCGGCACTTCGTGCACGCAGAAGCGGAACTCGTCGTCTTCCAGCAACGCGCTGTATTCGATCTCAAAGGGCGGCAAGGTCAGGCCAAAGCCGGCCACCAGCGCGTTACGCTTCTTGCGGATCGCCTGGATGACGTCCTCGGCCGCCGCGTTGCCTTCCATGGCTTTGGAAAACTGCAATAGATAGGCACGGGTCGGGTCGAAGCTGCGCAGGTCTTCAGCGCCGTTCTGCGCCGGGGCTACAACTTCCGCTGGTTGGTCGCCTTGGCGTGCCTGCCGGGCGCGCGAGTACAACTGGAGGATGCCCGTGGTACCGGTGATCAAGGCGATGACGATGAACACCAGCGTGGGCATGCCGGGCAACGCTGCAAAGCCGAGCATTCCCACCGAAGCGATCACCCAGGCCTTGGGTTCGGCGGTCAACTGCTGGGCGATTTCCTTGCCGACGCTACTGCCCGCCGGCTGCCCTTCCGGCGACACCCGGGTGATGATCATGCCCGCGGTGAGGGAAATCAGCAGGGCCGGAATCTGCGCGATCAGACCGTCACCGATGGTCAACACGGCGTACAGGTGCATCGATTCGGACGCGCCCATGTCGTGCTGCATCATACCGACCGAAAAGCCGCCGATGAGGTTGATCACAACGATCACCAAACCCGCGATGGCATCGCCCTTGACGAACTTCATCGCCCCGTCCATCGCACCGAACAGCTGGCTTTCCTTGTTCAGTTCCTCGCGCCGCCGCCGGGCTTCGCTGACATCGATCAGGTTGGCGCGCAGGTCGCTGTCGATGGACATCTGCTTGCCCGGCAGTGCATCGAGCGTGAACCGCGCCGCCACTTCGGCGACACGCTCCGAGCCCTTGGTGATTACCAGGAAGTTGACCACCGTCAGGATGAGGAAGATGACCAACCCGACCGCCAGGTTGCCCCCCACCACAAAATCGCCGAACGCCTGGACGATATGACCGGCATCGCCCTGGAGCAGGATCAACCGGGTGGTTGCCACCGACAACGCCAACCGAAACAGCGTGGTCAGCAGCAGCACCGCCGGAAACGAGGAAAACGCCAACGGGCGCGGCAGGTACAGCGAGAGCACAATCAGCAGGCAGGAGATGCAGATGTTGATCGCGATCAGCGCATCGACCACCGAGGTCGGCAAGGGCAGGATCAGCATGAACACGATGCCGAGCACCACGAACGCCCCGACCACCTCGATGCGCCGCACCGCTTCGTTGGCGACTTTGTTCAACAGGGCGATCATGAGCGCGCTCCAATCACCGGGGCAGCGGTCTGGCTTCGCGGCTCGCCACGGGAGCGCTCATCGAGCAGCACCAACAGGTTCTTCAGCGCGGTCTGTCGGCTTTTGCTATCGCGCCAGAGTGGCAGCGGCAAACGCTTGAGCAAGGGGTACAGGCCATTTAGCGACACCAGTTGGTCCCGCTCCTCTTCTCCACCCAATTCACGCCCGATGCGCCGTACTTCCGCCGCCGACAGGCCACTGCTGACAAACCCCAGCATGCGTTGGAGCAACAGCACCGCCGTGAGCCGGCTGGCCGGGCAACTGTAGGCCAGTTGCTCGAGCAAACGGCGGCAGCTGTGCAGGACACTGCCCAGTTGCGTCGAGGCAGCCAGGCCGATCAACAACGTGCGCAACAGCGCGGTAGGGCGTGACGGGGTGTGCGCAGCGATGTCATCAGCCAGTGCCCGGCGCATCATGTCCAGCCCCGGCACGAACGCCGCCTCGCCGAACAGGCCTAGCAACGCCTGCATCATGGTGGGCAACGATTGCTTGAGCACCACGGTGTCGTAATAGAGCCGTCGTACCGCCTGGCGCAGTTCGGGGTCGCCGCCCGCAGCGCGCAAGGCCTCGGCGATGTTCATGCCCGCCTGGATCTGCGCGCCATAACGCTCGCGCAATAGCTGCAGGTAGTCGCGAGCACGCTGGGCTTCAACGAGACGACCTTGCACCTGGGCCTCGCGCAACGCTTGCTGCAGGATCAGGTCGGTACGGGCCGGGTCACCACCGGTGGACTGCACCACCTCTTCAAGCACCGGCTCGCCACACAACAACAAACCCGCCTGGGCGGCCATTGCCCCCAGGCTCTGCTTGCCTGGATGGCCGAGTTGGTCGTACCACTCCTCCAACTGCTCGCGCGTCTCGACCCGCACCTGGCCCACCTCGCTGCGGGCATTGCGGATGCGCCGCTGGCTCAGCGCCTTGGTATTGCGCTCCACATGATGGCTGAAGGTCATGCCGACCTCCTCCATCGAATTGGACTGCACGGCCTGAAACGATTCGACAGGCTTGCCTATGCCCACGACGGCCGAAGCGGCCTGGGCAAGGTTGGCGGCAATATGCGCATTTGTCGGGGCTTCTACTTTCATGATGGCCGTGAGCGTGGTTTCGGACGCTCAGTGGGTGGCGGCGATCCAGCATTCAGTTCCATCAGCGGCCATGGCTCTTTCTGAGTGGTCCGCAAGGGTTTCCTGACCGAGCATTCGCTCGGTGCAATTTCATGCAGTGGCGCTTGGGACGGCTGTGCATGCTCTTGCACAAATAGAGCAAAAGCACTAGATAAAAGTACTTACTTATCAAATAGATAAATCATTAATCTGGCTTGGCACAGGTCCTGCTGATAGGGGAATCGTCGATATTTGGATCGGCGCTATGGAACCTACCCAGAGGGATTTATTAATGAACAGCCTGAATCTCATGGCCCCCGCGCAAACCTCCCCTGCCCCCACAGGCGCACCAGACATCTGCTTCGGCGAGGAACGCAAGCTGCGTCTGTTTGTGCAAAAACGTGTACTCAATCAAGACGACGCCGACGACATCATCCAGCTCACGTACCTGGAAGCCTGGCGCAACCAGCAGAAGTTCAAGGGGCTGGCAAAGCAGGACACTTGGTTGTGTGGCATCGCCCTCAACCTGATCCGCAACCACTTCCGCCGCTTCTATGCGCAGCCGCCGCTGAGCACTTTCGATGAAAGCGAGTTCAGCGAGTCCAGTGACGACATTGACCTGAGCGAACTGTGCGACAACCGTCGGCTGTTGGACCGTACGCTGTTAGCCATGGACGCGCTGCCCAAGGACATGCGCGATACCCTGTGGACCGCCGTGGATACCGAGAGCAGCTACCGCGATGCCGCCGAGCGGCTGGGCGTCCCCATTGGCACCGTGCGCTCACGGTTGTTTCGTGCGCGTGAACAACTCAAGCGAAGCGTCTATGGAGAAGCCCGGCCATGACCCACAATCGTTTGAACAGCCGGCTCGACTTGCCACGCGGCGTGCGCCGCTACACCCCCGACGACTTGCCGGTGATGACAGATATCTTCAACGAAAGCGCTCTGGGAGGTACCAGCTCCCCGGTGCTCAGAGCGTTTTCCCTGAAGGAAATGACGTTTTTCGTCGAATGCTTCGTCAAGGAGGGTGATCCCATCTACGTGCTCGAACGCGCTGGCGAAGTCGTCGCCTGGTTGATCGTCAACCGCTTCTGTTGGGGGCCCAGGCCTGTCGATTGACCGGCGAGGTGTCGATCTACGTACGCGGCGACCACATCGGCAGCGGCGTCGGCATCCGCCTTGGCCAAGCCGCAGTAGTGCTGGCCAGGCAGTATGGTTTCGAGACGCTGGTGGCCTGGATCATCGAGCACAACGAGGCCAGCAAACGCGGCGTACAAGGGCTTGGCGCGACCCAATGGGGACGCTTTCCAGGGATTGCCCGGTTCGCGGATAACCGTGCCGACGTCGTGCTCTATGGACTGCACCTGACGCCAGGCGACACGGCACCTGCCACCCTTTCAGCGCTGGCGCAAAACGAGGAGGCCAGCCTGGCGTGAGCCCACGGCTCGTCCGGCTGGACGTCGGGCGAGCCGCTGCTTTTTCAGGCATGGGCCGGTGCTCATTCGAGCCGATGCCATTTTTTGCACAGCCCTGTGCTCCCACTGGAGCAGCTATGCACGAGCTATGTAGGAGCTGTGTAGGAGCTGTCGAGTGCAACGAGGCTGCGATCTTTCCCCAGACACTTGAATCTCAAGCGAAAGATCGAAAGATCAAAAGATCAAAAGATCGCAGGCTTCGCCAGCTCCTACGCATTCTCCTCAGTCCACCGACCAGCACACCGGCAACGCTTCCGGCCCCCTGAAGTTGGGCACATAGCGCCAGCGTACCGCGCCGGGATCGACCGCCAATTGCAGCCCAGGGCAGCACCGAAGAAGTGTATTCAATGCAATTTCCAATTCCTGCCGGGCCAACGAGGCGCCCAGGCAATAGTGCGTGCCTTTGCCGAACGACATGTGCGGGCAGGTCGGGCGAGTGATGTCGAGCGTGTCTGGATTCGCACACAGCGTTTCGTCACGATTGGCCGAGCCCACCACCGCGATCAGCAGTTGTCCGCGCAACAAGCGTTGCCCGGCCAGTTCGGTGTCCCGGGTGACGAAGCGGACCATGGCCCGCTCCACCGAGGAGTCATAGCGCAGCAACTCCTCGACCGCGCCAGGCATCAATGCCGGCTCGTCACGCAATCGCGCCAGCGTCTTCGGATGCTGCACGAGCATGTGCACCGCATTGCCGATCATCGACGCCGACGTTTCGTGCCCGGCGATGATCAGCAGCGCGATCATGCTGCACAGCTCACTTTGGCTGAGCATGCTGCCCTCTTCCTCGACCTGCACCAACGCCGAAACCAGATCATCGCCCGGCTGTGCTCGACGCAGGTCGATCAACGCGAGCATGTAGCCCGCGAATTCGTTGTAGCAACGCTGCAACTCGCTCAGGTCGTGCCCCACCTGCTGGACGATCATGTGGGACCAGCGGCGGAAATCGTCGCGGTCCTGTGCGGGAACGCCAAGCAGCTCAGCGATGACGGTGATCGACAACGGGAATGCATATTGACTCACCACGTCCATTTGCCCGCTCGACCGCACGGGCTCCAGCAACGTCTCGGCGATCTGTTCGATGCGCGGCCGCAGGGCGTTCACTGCCTTCAACGTGAAGGCCTTGTTGACCAGGCGACGCAAGCGGCGATGACTGTCGCCATCACGGTTGAGCATGTGGTCGTTAAGAAACGCAATGGATTGTTCGCCACCGAGCATCGCGGCGAATTGCGCATCGATCCGCGACGGGTCACGGGCGAAGCGCTCGTTGTCCAGCAGCACCTCCTCGACTTCCCGCGCACCGGTGACGTACCACATCGGCAACTGCCCTTGGGCCTGGCTGAGGAACACCGGGGACGCTTGGCGCAGCGCCGCATAATGCCGATAAGCCTCGCTGCGAAACGCGTCGCTGTTCAAATCAAGGGTACGCTCGTAAGCCATGAACACTCTCCAAGGGTATGAATCGTTGCTCCTTGAGTGGCAGGGCGCGCCAAAAAAGATCCCTGTGGGGGTCTACCTGTCGGTGAACCGTTTGCACGGTCACGGTCACTCAAGGGAAAACACCAACCCTTGCGTGGAGCTGACATGACGCGTGCACTTGCTATCCATGGCCAATGCGACACTCGTTTCGAACCGGTCAAAGAGGCGTTTATCCGGCTGATGCAAAGCCCCTTCGAACGCGGCGCGGCCCTTTGCATCCAGATTGACGGCGAAACCGTCATCGACCTGTGGGCCGGCGTTGCCGGGCCGGAACCGGACAGCCATTGGCAGCGCGACACGCTGCTCAATCTGTTTTCCTGCACCAAACCCTTCACGGCGGTGGCGATCATGCAGCTGGTCGGCGAAGGACGCCTGGACCTGGACGCGCCGGTCTGCCACTACTGGCCGGCCTTCGCCAACGCCGGCAAAGCGTCGATCACCCTGCGCCAGGTGCTTTGCCACCGTGCCGGGCTGCCGGCGCTGCGCACGCCCTTGGCACCGGAAACCCTCTATGACTGGCACACCATGACCGACCTGATCGCCGAGGAAACTCCCTGGGCCGCTGCCGGGGAGCAACAGACCTATTCGCCCTTGCTGTTCGGCTGGATCCTCGGCGAACTGCTACGCCGGGTCGATGGCCTGACACCGGCGCAAAGCATTCACCAACGCGTGGCGGTGCCGCTCGGGCTGGACTTCCACCTCGGCCTGGACGACGCGACCATCGCGCGCTGCGCCTACATGGCGCGCACCAAAGACGAGATCGACGACGAAGCGTTTGGCCGGGTGCTGAACGACGTGCTCCACGCACCGACCGCCATGAGCGCACTGGCCTTCGCCAACCCGCCCATGGTGCTGGGACGCAGCAACGAAGCCGGCTGGAAACGCATGACTCAACCGGCGGCCAACGGACACGGCAATGCCCGCAGCCTGGCGGCGTTCTACGCCGGCCTGCTCGACGGGCAACTGCTGGAGTCACCGCTGCTCAACGAAATGTTGCGCGAGCACAGCGCCGAATACGACCCGACCATCCAGACACCCACGCGTTTCGGCCTGGGCATCATGCTCAACCAACCGGACGTGGCGAACGGCAGTTATGGCATGGGCAACGAGGCGTTCGGCCACATGGGCGCCGGTGGCACCATCGGGTTTGCCGACCCTGAACGCGGCGTGGCGTTCGGCTTCGCCTGCAACACCATTGGTTCCTACGTCTTGATGGACCCCCGCGCACGCGGCTTGGCCAATGTCGCGATGGGGTGCCTGTAGACGATCAGCTCAATGCTGCTTCATGCCCAGCGATTGCTCCAGCTGGCCCGTAAAAGCCTTGTAGGAGCTGTCGAGTGAAACGAGGCTGCGATCTTCCCCCAGACACCTGAATCTCAAGCGAAAAATCAAGATCAAGATCAAAAGATCGCAGCCTTCGGCAGCTCCTGCACAAGCCCAGCGTGAGCAATCCCTGTCATGGATCTAACAGCAGCATGGCGGCTGATCGACTCACACCCCCGGCGGCGCGCCCACCTCCGCCACCTGCGGCTCGGCCGCGCCGGTATCGGGTGCGGCAACCACCTGTTCTTCGCTACCGGCCACGCGGGGCAGCGCCGCCTTGGCGATCATGTCCGGTTGGGCGAGCAACCTGCGCGACGCGTCCAGGGGCATCAGCAAGCGTCCCCTGGCCCGGCCACGTGCGGCAGGGTTGAGCATGCGCAATTCCCGCTCATGAACACCGGACAACTGTGCCAGGTGCGCCAAGTCCACGGGCTGCGCCAAAGCGACCATCTGGAAATACGGCTGGTCGGCGATGGGCGCCAGGCTCACGCCATAGTCGGCGGGCGCATTGACCAGTTGCGACAGCGCCAGCAGTCGCGGCACATAGTTCTGGGTCTCGCCGGGCAACGACAGGTTCCAATAGTTGGTCGCCAGGCCGCGGGCGCGATTGCGCGTAATGGCGTCGCGTACGCGCCCTTCCCCAGCGTTGTAGGCGGCCAGCGCCAGCAGCCAGTCGCCGTCGAAGTAATCGTGCAGGTAGGACAAATAGTCCAGGGCGGCCCGCGTCGATGACGGAATGTCCCGGCGCTCGTCATAGTCGCCCCGCTGCTGCAATTGATAGCGGCGCCCCGTGGCGGGAATGAATTGCCAGAGGCCCAGGGCCTGGGCCGGCGATTGGGCGTTCGGATTGAACCCGCTCTCGATGGCCGGCAACAGCGCCAGCTCCAGCGGCATGTTGCGCTTGTTCAGTTCACCGACGATGAAGTGCAAGTAGCGGCTGCCAGCGCGCCCGGTCTGGGTGAGAAAAGCCGGGCGATCCATCAGCCAGCGGCGCTGCTCATCGATGCGCGCCACCCCCTGGGTCTTGGCCTGCAAGGAAAACCCCTGGCGCATGCGCGTCCACAGGCTGCCGCCGCTTTGCGGGGATGACTCGCCGATCTGGATGATCGTGTCCGTAGGCGCCGGCTCAAGCCAGCGCAGTTGCGAGCGGTAAGGCTCGTTGGCGAACGGATCGCCGATGGTCAGCTGCGGTTCGAGGTGCTGGCAGCCATACAGCAAGGTCCCCATGGCCAGCATGGACAACCCTTTGGGGACGAATCGAAGGGCCGGCAAAGGTGCAAGTGATCGGGACATGGGCGGTCAACCTTGAGTGAGGTGGCGCCATTGGGTGGCAGATCGCAGGGCAGCGGTTCCACACAGGTCGCCCGGCGCGCCGGCATTGGGCGGCAACGGCGGTCGGTTGGAACCGAAATGCCGCAGGCGTCACTCACCATGGGCAGCAGGCGCTCGTCGGCGCCTGGATGACAATGCGAGGTCACTCATGGCGTCACCCACCTATTGCAAGCTGATCGACCAGCTCTGCGCACTCACGATGATTCCTACCCCGTCAGCGTTCTACGAGCAGGCGAACCTGTCGGTCAAGGATGTGGACTTTTCCCTCAAGCACACCCCCGGCGTGGGTGAGGGAGACGTCTTTATCTACTGCAGCTTCGGGCCATTACCTGTGGCGAATCGGGAGGCGGTCCTGCAACGGCTGCTGGAAACCAACCTGTACCTGCTGAGCGGCGCGTTCTGTCCTTCCCTGTCTTACAACCGCGACAGCGAACAGGTGATCCTGATCGGCCACGTCCCCCTGGAAACCCTTACGGCCGAGCGCCTGCTCGGGCTGATGGGCGGTGCCGCCGACATGGCGTTGATTTGGCGCGATGGCTACTTCTTCGATGGCGCCAGCCCAAACGACGCCGCCAAGACCACCCAACACAAACCCACCCCCCGTAGCACCGGGCTCAACAGCGCCCTGTCAATCTAGGAGAGCACGACATGCCAGATTTATCAGTAGGACGAAGCACCAGCTCGGCGGCGTTGCACGCGCAAGACGATCGGATCACGCCGGTGGGGACCAGCCTGTCCGGGCAGGTTCGGCCCTCCACCAATCCGCTGGTGCCTTATCACTTCGAAGGAAAACCGACCGAGCAGACCCAGCAAGCGCTCAAGACCAGGCAGCAGCGCCTGACAGGGTTGGTCAACAGCCTCGGCAAGAAAAACCCTGATAGCGACCCCATCGGCTATGCACGTGAGCATATGAGCGTGGAAGGCAACATATTGGGCTACGCGCCAGGCACAAGTTATCAAGATGTACAGAAGCATCTCACCGAACTCGGCGGCACGCCGCACCCGATGCTGTCGGGCCACGAAGAAACCGAGGCATTCGTCAAGGATTTCAACGAGTACCTGAGCAAGAACGACAAGGACAGGAAAGACAGCGGTGGCTTCGGCGCGGTCTGGGACAAACACTGCGCACGCGTGGGCGATACCCTCGGCGCCTACCATTCGTTGTGCCAGGAAGTGATCGACAACACACCGGAAGGTGATCGCCAGCCTCTGCAAAACAGTCATGACGCCTTCCGCGGTTACGCAAAAGGCGTCATGCAAGCCATGACGCAAGACCTGCCCACGCGCTTGAATACCTTCATGGAAAGCCGGATCGAGCATACGCGCAGTGCAATGAACAACGAGAGCCTTTCCCAGCCTGAACGAGACCAGGCGGCCACTGACCTGAACCAGTTGCTC
The DNA here is from genome assembly GCF_018325905.1 of Pseudomonas sp. St316. Classification (NCBI taxonomy): domain Bacteria; kingdom Pseudomonadati; phylum Pseudomonadota; class Gammaproteobacteria; order Pseudomonadales; family Pseudomonadaceae; genus Pseudomonas; species Pseudomonas sp. St316. The sequence continues at coordinate 6,459,835 of NZ_AP021901.1, forward strand.
AAGGTTCAGGAGGAGTTTGACGACTTTCAGGAAAATGAGGACAGCAAGCCTAGCGAGCTGACGAAAGCGACGAAGGAAAACGAAACGTTGGACACCGCGCTGAAGAACGTCGGACGCCAGGACTATGTCGCCGACCTCAAGACCAAGAGCGGCTTTGTAACCGGCC